>NZ_KB911543.1:0-1301 GCF_000383535.1 Nocardia sp. 348MFTsu5.1 | reverse complement strand
GAGACGCAGGACCTGCCATTGTTCGGTCCGGCGCGCAGCTTGGGGGTGCCAGAGTCGGCGATCGATGTGGTCGAACCGTCCGCCAAGGTGATCGTGGACCAGGGCTATGACCGCAGCATCCCGGCGTGGGAGCCCACCCCGGCGCGGTTCCCGACGCTCGACCCGGCGTCGGTGGTCACCGATTTTGTCGACGCAGTTGGTGCGGGCGTCAACAACGCCATGGCCCTCTCGGGGTTGTCGCCGCTGCTGACGATCCCCGCACCGTAGTTGCAGCGAGGGGGTGAACGGCAAATGATTGGTTCGAGTCTGATCGCTCCGCGACTCGGGAGTCTCCGTTTGACTTCCACTTGGATGAGCGTGTCGATCGGTGTCGCGGTGCTGGTGGTGATGGCCACGGTTCTGCCGCTGTCGCCCGCGTCGGCGTCGGCGTCTTCGGACGTATCGCTGCCTGGTAAAACGGCCTTGATCATGGGCGGGACCACCGTCCCAACGCCTGACGCCGCGTTGATCGATGCTGCGATGAACCAGTTCATCGAGCCGACCCATCCGCACCAGAACATAAAGCCCGTCGCAGTGACCGCCCCCCAGGAGGCTTGGCCCCTCACCGGGTTCCTTCGCCTCGTCCTGTTCTCGCTCGGGCCCCCGATCTTCGGTTTTGATGGTCCGGCGTGGCCCGACGAGCCGTTGTGGAAGCTCTCGGGGCTCTTCGACCTCACCTTCGATCGGTCGGTAGAGCAAGGGGTCAGCGATCTGGAGGCGGCGATGGCCGAGAACGGCAACGACGATCTGGTGATAACCGGCTATTCGCAGGGCGCAGTCGTCGCGAACGTGGAGAAGCGCAAGCTCGCCGCGCAGTACCCGGCGGGAACCGAGGCCCCCGATATCGACTTCTTGGTGAGCGCTGATCCCAATCTGCCCAACGGGGGCCTTTTTGCCAGGTTCCCCGACCTTCACCTCCCGATCCTCGATTGGTCTTTCAATGGCCCTGCAGCCACCGACACCCAGTTCGAGACGGTCGAGATCAACCGGCAATATGACGGCTTCGCCGATTTCCCGTTGTATCCGCTCAATCTTGTCGCCGACTTGAACGCGGTTCTGGGCACCGTCTATGTGCATGCGTACGGGTTCGATGTGAGTCTGCCTCCCGACCCGACGACATCTCCCGCCTACCAAGGCACCCACGGCGACACCGACTACTACTTCTTTGAGACGCAGGACCTGCCATTGTTCGGTCCGGCGCGCAGCTTGGGGGTGCCAGAGTCGGCGATCGATGTGGTCGAACCGTCCGCCAAGGTGATCGT
>NZ_KB911542.1:0-1334 GCF_000383535.1 Nocardia sp. 348MFTsu5.1 | reverse complement strand
TTTTGAATCAGTTTGATACGTCGTCGCCGGCGTACAACATTCCGTTGGCTGTGCGGCTTCGCGGTGAGTTGGATGTGGCGGCGTTGCGGTTGGCGATTGCCGATGTGCTGGGTCGGCACGAGGTGCTGCGGACGGTGTATCCGGCATCGCCGGATGGCCCGGTCCAAGTGATCTTGCCGGTTGCCGATGCCGCCGTCGAGCTTTCCGTGGAGGTGTCGACAGCAGCTGGGGCGGCACCGCGGATCATAGATTTCCTGGCACAGGGTTTCGACGTGTCGGCATCGGTCCCGGTGCGGGCTCTCCTGCTTAGTGTCGATACCGAATCCGTTTCGGCTCCCGAGCACATCCTGTCGATTGTTGTCCACCATGTCTCTGCCGACGGACTGTCGTTCGCACCACTGGCGCGGGACGTGATGGTGGCGTATTCGGCGCGAGCGCGTGGTGAGGTGCCGGGGTGGGCGCCATTGCCGGTGCAGTATGGCGATTTTGCGGTGTGGCAGCGGGAGTTGTTGGGGTCGGAGTCTGATCCGGAGTCGCTGCTGAGTCAGCAGGTGGCGTTCTGGCGGGAGCGGTTGGCCGGTGTCGAAGGTGCGATCGATTTGCCGTTTGACCGGCCACGGCCTGCGGTGCAGTCACTCGCGGGCGAGTCGGTGAGCTTTGACGTGTCGGAGGAGCTGACCCAGGCCTTGCGTGAGGTCGCCGGGCAGTCCCGGTCGACATTGTTCATGGTGGTCCATGCCGCCTGGGCGATGTTGCTGGGCAAGCTGTCCGGGTCTCACGACATTGTTGTGGGTACGCCGGTGGCCGGTCGGGGCGAGCGCGAACTCGACGATCTGGTCGGGATGTTCGTCAACACCCTGGCGTTGCGGCTCGAGGTGGATCCGGATGTGTCGTTCACCGAGCTGCTTGCGTCGGCGCGCGAGGGCGATGTGGCGGCATTTGGCCACGCTGATGTGCCGTTCGAGTATCTGGTCGAGGCGCTCAATCCGGAGCGGTCGATGGCCTATAACCCGATCTTCCAGGTGGGCTTCGCATTCCAGAACCAACCTGCGGTGGAGTTCGAACTTCCAGATCTGTCGGTCTCGGCGCTGGACGTGGATGTCACCGAGGCCCAGAACGAACTCATGCTGACGCTGAGCGATGGGACCGGCGATGGGATGAGTGCTGCGCTCACCTACGCGACGGCGCTGTTCGATCGGTCGACAGTGGAGCAGATCGGTCGTCGGTTTGTGCGGGTTCTGGAGGCGGTGGCTGCTGATTCGTTGGTGTTGGTTCGTGATGTTGATGTTTTGGATGGTGTTGAGCGGGAGTTGGTGGGGTCGCGGTGGGCGTTT
>NZ_KB911541.1:0-1545 GCF_000383535.1 Nocardia sp. 348MFTsu5.1 | reverse complement strand
CGCCGGTTGCCAGGATGTTTGTGAGACACCTGGTGACCGGTGTGGGGAATCGGAGTATGTGATGCTCAGTGAGCCAGTGGGTCGTACCACAACGGGCAGGCGGTCCATGACCGTCGCTTATAAGATCGAGTTTTTGCAGGCCTGGGATCAGGCCGTCGAGCGGGGTGCCAAGACGCGGTTGCTGCGGGAGAACAGCCTTGGGCACAACACGGTCAGACGTTGGATCAAAGCTCGGGATCAGGGACAATTCACTGCAGCGATGACCGCTGCGGCGACCCAGATCCCGAGGAGCAAGATGGACAATCGTGATCGTGCCGAGTTGCTGCGGCTGCGCAAGGAGAACGAACGGCTCAAACGCAAAGTCGTTCAGGCCGAGGCCGCGCAAGAGATCTTGGGAAAAGCATTCGAGCTATTGGACGGGATCACCAAGAGCTCTACCGAGGAGCTCGATCCCAAGATCCCGCCGGCGTTGATGAGCGCCGAGCAGTACGCGTTGTGGCTGGAGCGCAACAACATTTCCTGATCGCAGTGATCAACCAACTCGCCGCTGCGGGAATGGCAGTGGCCCACGCGTGCCGGCTGGTGGGGATCGCGCGATCGACGCACTACCGGATTTCACGCGACTATAAGCACTACACACCGGTCGCGAACCCGATCGCTCACGCTGATCGGCATCAACCAGCAGCGTTGTCAGCGGCCGAGCGGCACCAGATGATCGAGGTCCTGACCGACGACGACTATGCGGACTTGTCGGTGGTGCAAACGTATTGGCGTGCCTTCGATGACGGGAAAGTCGGCTGCTCAGAACGGACCGCTTACCGCATCGCCACTGCCCAGGGTTTGGTCGGTGATCGTCGCCGGCGCCGCGGTGGCGGTGGCGGTGTGAGTCGGCGGCGACCGGTGGTGGTCGCGACCGAACCCAACCAGTTGTGGTCCTGGGATGCCACCGAACTGCGTGGCCCGGGCCGCGACGACCGGTACAAACTGTCCTTGGCGATCGATGTGTTCTCCCGCTACCCGGTGGCGTGGCGTATCGAGTATCACGAGAGCACCCCGTTGGCGGTGGACATGTTCACAGCTGCGTTCGCCCGTCACGGCGCTCCGGCGGTACTGCACGCCGATAACGGAACAGTGATGCGGTCGGCCGACCTGATGACCGCATTAGGCACGGCAAGCACCACCGCCTCGTTTTCGCGGCCGCGGGTCAGCGACGACAACCCATTTTCTGAATCACTGTTCAAGACAATCAAATACGACCTGGCTTGCCCTGACCGATTCGATGACATCGACCACGCGCGGCAGTGGACCGCACAGTTCTTGGACCGCTACGCCCACCACCACCGTCACAGCGGTCTGGGCCGTCACACGCCGGCCTCGGTGTTCGATGGCACCGCCATCGAACACCGAGCCCGCCGCCAAAGACGACTCGACCAACTTTGGCAAGCCAACCCCCAGCGCTACCGGCGACCGCCGATAGCACCAGCGATACCTGACCAAGCAGGAATCAACATCAAGCACCTGTCTCAGACAGGTTGACAATTACCG
>NZ_KB911539.1:0-1681 GCF_000383535.1 Nocardia sp. 348MFTsu5.1 | reverse complement strand
CCCCCGCCACAACCTCCTCCACCAACGACGACGGCGCCCGATATTCACTGGTGCGAGTTGACAACATGGGTTCGGGAAGCGCTCGCCGGTCCAACTTCCCCACCGGGCTGAGCGGAATCGCGTCGATTTCGACCACTGCGGCCGGAACCATGTAAGCGGGCAACGTCTCGCCGACGAATGTCAGCAATGCGGGGATGTCGAGGTCGTAGCCGGGTGAGGGAACGACGTACGACACCAGATCGGTTCCGCCCGTGGGCCAACGGTGACCGACAGTCACCGCGAAGTCCACGCCGACCGCAGCGCGTAGGGCGTTGTCGATCTCCCCCAACTCGATTCGCTGACCACGAATCTTCACCTGGAAATCACTGCGACCCACGTATTCGAGCCGGCCTTCATCAGTCCAGCGCACCACGTCGCCGGTTCGGTACAGCCGGGATCCGGAGCCATCGAAGGGGTTGGGTACGTATCGGGATGCGGTCAGTGCCGGGCGGTTGTAATAGCCCCGCGTGATCCCGCATCCGCCGACGTACAGTTCCCCGGCGATACCGACGGGGACAGGCCGCAGGCGCTCGTCGAGGACGTACTCCGACACCCCGACAGTAGGCCTGCCGATGGTCACGGCCTCATCCGGGCGCATCGGGCCTGCCGTCGACAGAACTATGGTGCATTCGGTGGGACCATAACCGTTGACCACGGCTTTGTCGGCAGCCCATGCCGAAAGCAGTTGCGGTGGAAGCGCTTCCCCGACCGGCATGACCAACTCCAGGGATGGCACATCTGACGGCTCCATCATCGCCAATGCCGACGGTGTGATCACCAGATGAGTTCCCTGTTCGGCATTGATGAACCGGGCCAGCTCCGGTCCCGCGTAGACATCTGCGGGCGCCGGTGACAACGTCGCCGATACACCTGCCGCCAGAAGGATCTCGAAGGTCGCCGCGTCGAAGCTCGGCGACGACACGGCGATCACGCGTGATTCGGGGCCTGTTCCGAGTGTTTGCCGCTGGGATTCGGCCACGTTCGCGAGCCCGGAGTTCGGTACCACGACACCCTTCGGACGGCCGGTGGATCCCGAGGTGTAGATCATGAGTGCAGCGTTGGCCGGCCTCAGCGCGCCGGTCCGTTCCGCATCGGTCACCGGCCGTGAATCCAGTTCGGCCACCCGCGCGTCGAAGACCGCATCACCGATCACGGTCAATTGCAGATGACCGATCGCATCTGGCAACTCGCCAGCGGTCGCGATACCGATGGTGGCATCGCAGTCCTCGAGCATGAAAGCTATGCGCTCAGCCGGGTAACGCGGATCGACCGGCACGTAGTAGGCGCCCGATTTCGCAACAGCCCACACCGCGAGCACGAACTCCGGGGACCGGGTGATCGCGATCGCCACCGGCGTCTCCGGACCCGCACCCTGCGAAATCAGCAATCGGGCAAGGCGGTTCGACCGCTCATCGAGTTCCCGGTAAGTCCAGCGCAGGTCGCCCTGCGTCACCGCGAGCCCATCTGGCCGGTTGGCGGCCGCAGTCTCGAGCAGCTCGGCAAATGCGACGGGATGTGTGTCCGGTGCACCCGTTCGCGACAGCAGATCGTGGCGTTCGTGGGTGTCGAGGATATCGATATCACCAACCGACACCACCGAATCAGCAACCACCGCCTCCAACACCCGCACAAACCGACGACC
>NZ_KB911538.1:0-5880 GCF_000383535.1 Nocardia sp. 348MFTsu5.1 | reverse complement strand
CGAGTCGCTGAACGCACCGGACTCGCGGGCCTGTAACCACTCTCGCACGGTCGCCCGGGTCAGGCTGTATTCACGCATCAACCGGGTCTTGGCGCCGCGCTGCACCGCTAGGTCCCAGCGTTGCAGGAACTCAATCCGGAACGCGACCGGGAACGAACGATAACCCTTCGCTGACCTCCCTATCGGCACATCGATCGGGGTATTCAACAAATCCATTGCACACTCCATCCCCACCACCCTTACCACTCCTGGTGTCTTACAACCAGGGTGGCAGGGAGGGTGCAACGTGTGGGTTTGGCTGGAACGGGTGGTTTTGCGTTGAGGCTACTGCGCGTTCGCGCGATCGATGTTGAAGGTGATCGGCGCGCTTGGCTTCTCGCCGATCTTGGCGATGGCCTGGTAAGCACCCGGAACCACTGGCTCTCGCGGGGTTTGACAACCCGGGGTGCTGGTGGTGCCCGACCACTGGATGGTGTCCTGGACCTGCTGGCCCGGCTTGAGGAGCTGGTTGTTGACGCCGGCGACCGGAGCGCAGTCACCCGAAGCCCAGATCCGGCGATCACCGGCGAGATTCAGGACGGTCACGCTCTGCATGGCCTTGCCGACGTCCCGCGTGCACTCGGACAGTCCGGCGTTGGTCACCGCGATCGTGAAGATCGGCTGCTCACCCTCTTTGTAGGCGGGCTTGTCGGTGTAGAGGACAACCGAGATGTTCTGGTCGGGGCACAGACCACTCGCCGGAACCGGCGCCGGGGTCTGGCCCGCGGGTACCGCACCTGGTGCAACGGGCGCACCCGAGGCGTCGACCTGACCGAGTGCAACGTCGCCGCCGCCGCCACCGGCCGTGCCGCCGCTCCCACCGGGACTCGCCGAGGCCGAGGCCGACGAATCGCTGTAGGCCGACGGAAGGACGTAGCTCGACGAACTCGAGAGGTCGCTGCCGTTGGAGGTGTTCTTGTTGCTCTCGTCACCACCGGTGACCCAGAAGACCAGACCCACGATGACCGCCAGAACAACCACCAGCACGCCGGCCGCGAGTGCGCGACGGCGCCAGTAAATTTCCGGCGGCAAGGGGCCCTGAGGATCCAACACACCCCGACGCTAATCGGAGCGTGCCGTCGGCTGTCTGACCTCGGGCGGCGTGTCGCGAGACGATGCTGTGCGCGAGGTCTCACCCCCAGGTCAGGATGCCAGGCTGGGCATGCGCGGATCGTCTTGGACCTCGCCGAGCGTTCCGCGCAAACTGACCGCACCTTCGGCGAGCTCGTACGTCAGGCCGACGATCCCGAGCCGACCGCTGTCGATCTTCTCGGAAATGATCCGGCTCCGCTGGACCAGGAGACGACCGGTCTCTTTGACGTGACGCGCCTCGAACTCATCGACCCGGGTGAGACCTTCACTGCGACCGGCCAAGATGCTCGGGGTCACGCGTTCCACCACGTCACGAATGAATCCGCCCGGGATCTGCAGGTCATCGAGGGCTTCCAGCGTGGCCTTGACCGCGCCACAACTGTCATGCCCCAGGATCGCGATCAAGGGCACGTCGAGCACCTGGACGGCATATTCGATCGAACCGAGAACCGCGGAGTCGATGACGTGCCCGGCGGTGCGGACGACGAACATCGAGCCGAGGCCCTGGTCGAAGATGATCTCTGCCGCGACTCGCGAGTCAGCGCAACCGAACAGCACAGCTTGCGGGTGCTGCCCTTCGGCCAGACGCGCACGGTCCTCGATACCCTGACTGGGATGATTCGACTTGCCCGCCACAAATCGTTCGTTGCCTTCGCGGAGGTTCGCCCATGCTTGAGCCGGAGTAGTTAGGGACATGCCTGACATTCTGCCCTCCTCCGGTTCGGTCCCGCCGGGCAAGCTCCTCTCCTGGTTCGATCGAGCCGAGCGCGAGCTCCCCTGGCGAGCGCCCGGCGTCAGCGCCTGGCACATCCTGATCAGCGAAATCATGCTTCAGCAGACTCCGGTCGCACGGGTGGCCCCGATCTGGGAGCAGTGGGTGGCGCGGTGGCCGGTGCCGTCAGCGATGGCCACGACACCGGTGGGCGAGGTCGTCCGGGCGTGGGGCAAGCTCGGCTACCCGCGGCGCGCGATGCGCCTTCACGCTTGTTCGGCGGTCCTGGCGGCCGAACACGGGGATGTGGTTCCCGCCGACGTCGACGTGCTGCTGACGCTGCCGGGAATCGGTGATTACACGGCGCGGGCGATCGCCTGTTTCGCCTATGGGCAATCGGTGCCGGTCGTCGACACCAACGTGCGGCGTGTCATCGCCCGGGCGGTGCACGGCCGCGCCGAACCGGGCAACCCGGCGCGGGCAGATCTCGGTGACGCACAGGCACTGCTGCCCGACGACGATCGCGCGCCGAGGTTCTCGGCGGCGCTGATGGAGCTCGGGGCGTTGGTGTGTGTCGCCAAGAACCCGAGATGCCAGAGCTGCCCACTGACCGACTGCCGGTGGGTGGCGACCGGGCGGCCTGCCCACACCGGCCCGGCGCGCAAGGTGCAGAAGTTCGCCGGCACCGACCGCCAGGTTCGCGGGCTGCTGCTCGACGTTCTGCGCGCCGGCAACAGTCCGGTTCCGCGAGCATCACTCGACATCGTGTGGACCACCGACACCGCGCAGCGCGACCGCGCGCTCGATTCACTCCTCGTCGACGGACTCGCCGAGGTCACGTCCGATGGTCGTTACGCCCTGGCGGGCGAAGGGGACTGAACCCGCGGGCGCTGCACCATGACGGTCTCCTGCAGGCCACAGAGAAATGCCTCCACCGCGCCCCGGTATTCGTCGGGGGCGGAATCATGCACCAGGTGATCGGAGCCCGCCACCTGCAAGAGGATCGAATTGTTCACCGCGGCAGCCATCTTCGCCATCTGCCCGGGGGGCGTCACACTGTTCTGCGCCTCGATCAGCAGCGTCGGGACCTTGACCGCCTGCCACTGCTGCCAGAAGTCCCGCCGCCCCCACTCTTCGGCGATCTCCGCCCAGACCTCCAGCCGGCCGTGCAGGACACCGTCGTCGAACGCCTCGAAGAAGTACCTCCCCGCGACCTCACCGAACATCGACTGCGCGTGCTCGAGTGAATCGAATCGCTCGGGCCACGACGAGAACCACGGTTCCCAGCCGGCCGTCGTCCGCCCGCGGAAGTCGGGAGCCATGTCTTCGATCACCAACGCGGAGACCAACTCCGGATACTCCGCCGCCGTGCACCACGCATGCAGGGCACCCATCGAATGGCCGATCAGCACTGCCGGCCCCATGTCGATCCAGGTGAGGGCCTCGGCCAGATCCGCGACAAAGCGTTCGGTACACAGTTCGTCGGGACCGGCCCCGGCGGCGTCGTCGGCACCCCGATGGCAGGCAGCGTCGTAGGTGAATACCCGGCCATAGCCGCGCAACCAAGGGATCTGCCGTCGCCAGGTCCGGCCCCGGCCCATCAGTCCGTGCAACAGGACTATCGGCGCGCCGTCCGGCCTTCCGCCGTAGTCGATGAATCCGATGTCCGCGCTCACGAGGTAGAACCTTAGCCGCGATAGGCCCGCGTGCCGGGATATCTGAGAGGCCGTCGACGGGGTTCACCCGCACGATCGACGGCAGTAGGGTGAGCGACATGGCAATTGTGAAGATCAACGCGATTTCTGTCCCCGAGGGCGCCGGCCCCGAACTGGAGAAGCGGTTCGCCCAGCGCGCCCACACCGTCGACGGATCGAAGGGGTTCCTCGGGTTCCAGCTCCTGCGCCCGGTCAAGGGCGACGACCGCTACTTCGTGGTCACCCAGTGGGAGACCGAAGAGGACTTCGCCGCCTGGTCGGCCGGACCCGCTCGTGCGGCCCACGCCGGCGAACACGCCAAGCCCGTCTCCTCCGGCGCGAGCCTCCTCGAGTTCGAGGTTGTCATCGACGCCCGCCCCTCCACCTGAGAGAACGTGTGACACCAACTGCTGAGATCGCCTCATCTGGCTGATCTCCGCAGTTCGCGGCTTCGCGCCCGAGTGCAGGCCAGATTTTCCTGCCGCAAAACTGGAACGTGTTCTACCATTGGTAACCAGAGGCAACCACCAACTGGAGGACCAATGACGGACACCGCCCACGCGGCACCACCCACCTCGCGCGACCACAGCGACCTGCTGATCGGCGGGCGCTGGACCACTTCCCATTCCGCCGACATTCTCGAGGTCTTCTCGCCGGCCACCGGGCAGCGCGTGGGCAGCACACCGCTGGCCGATGCCACCGACGTCGACACCGCGGTGAAAGCCGCGCGGGCCGCATTCGATTCGGGCGTCTGGCGAGGCACCTCGCCCGAAGACCGGGCTGCCGTCCTCACCAAGGTCGCGGATCTGATCGACGAACGCGGCACCGAGATCGCAAACCTCGTCGCATCGGAGATGGGCGCTCCACCGCTCGCGGTGGCGACTCTCCAGCAACTCCCCGCCACCGGCGTCCTTCGTGAATACGCCAAAGCAGCAATCAATTACAGCTGGCTCGAGTATCGCGACGGATTGTTCGGCAAGTCTCAGATCACTCGCGAACCGGTCGGTGTCGTCGGTGCGATCACCGCATGGAACGTGCCACTGTTCCTGATCTGCAACAAGCTCGGCCCGGCGCTGGCCGCCGGATGTTCGGTGGTCCTCAAGCCCGCGCCCGAGACCCCGCTGTCGGCCAACTACATCGCCGAACTGTTCACCGAGGCCGGACTGCCCGAAGGTGTGTTGTCGGTCGTCCCGGGCGGACCCGAGACCGGCAAAGCCCTGGTGGCCCACCCCGACGTCGACAAGATCACCTTCACCGGATCAACCGCGGCCGGCCGGGCGATCGCTGCGACCTGCGGTGAACAACTCAAGCGCTGCTCGCTCGAGCTCGGCGGCAAGTCCGCTGCCATCGTGCTCGCGGACGCCAACCCCGCCGAGATCGCCGGAATGCTCACGTTCACGGGCCTGATGAACACCGGCCAGGCGTGCGTCGCCCAGACCCGGGTGCTGGTCCCGAGTTCCAAGCGCGACGAGATCGTCGCCGCGATGGTCGAGGCTGCCAAACTGCTGAAGCCGGGACTGCCCGACGACCCGGAAGCGCAACTCGGACCACTGATCACCGAAAAGCAGCGCACCAAGGTCGAGGACTACATCCAGAAGGGCAAGGACGCCGGTGCCACCGCCGTCCTCGAGAGCACTCGGCCCGACGGGCTGGAATCGGGATACTTCCTGAGTCCCACCATCTTCACCGGTGTCACCAATGACATGGTCATCGCCCGGGAAGAGATCTTCGGCCCGGTCATCTCGGTGATCGACTACGAGACCGAGGACGAGGCGATCGCCATCGCCAACGACTCCGACTACGGTCTCGCCGGCACCGTGTGGACGGCCGATGTCGAACGTGGTCTCGAGATCGCCGCCCAGATCCGCACCGGAACCTATGGGGTCAACTGGTACGCAATCGATCCCGGTTCACCGTTCGGTGGTTACAAGAACTCCGGTATCGGCCGCGAGAACGGACCCGAGGGCCTCGAGTCCTACGTCGAACACAAGTCGGTCATCCTGCCGATGGGTTACGACCCCACCGCCTGACCCTCCACACGAGCCACCTATACGAAGACGAGCCACATATTCGGTAATTGTCAACCTGTCTGAGACAGGTGCTTGATGTTGATTCCTGCTTGGTCAGGTATCGCTGGTGCTATCGGCGGTCGCCGGTAGCGCTGGGGGTTGGCTTGCCAAAGTTGGTCGAGTCGTCTTTGGCGGCGGGCTCGGTGTTCGATGGCGGTGCCATCGAACACCGAGGCCGGCGTGTGACGGCCCAGACCGCTGTGACGGTGGTGGTGGGCGTAGCGGTCCAAGAACTGTGCGGTCCACTGCCGCGCGTGGTCGATGTCATCGAATC
>NZ_KB911537.1:0-5981 GCF_000383535.1 Nocardia sp. 348MFTsu5.1 | reverse complement strand
AATGGCGGCTACTCGGTCAATGGATCGTTCGGTACTCACATGTTGGTCGATTCACGATATGCACCCATCATTCCTGAGAACGTCGACCTGTCGGCGGTCGGACCGATCCTGTGCGCCGGTGTCACGGTCTACAAAGGGTTGAAGGTGACCGACACCCAGCCAGGTCAGTGGGTGCTGATCTCGGGCATCGGAGGTTTGGGTCATATCGCGGTCCAGTATGCGGTTGCGATGGGCCGGCGGGTGGTGGCGATCGACGTCGATGACAGCAAACTCGAGTTGGCCGAGCAGCATGGTGCCGAGGTGACGGTCAATGCCGCAACGGTCGACAATCCTGCTGCAGAGATCATCGAGCGCACCGGTGGTGGTGTCCATGGAGCGCTGGTCACCGCGGTCAACGCTCATGCCTTTCCGCAGGCGGTGGCGAGTCTGCGGCGCGGGGGGACGGTATCGCTCGTCGGTTTGCCGCCTGAGGAGTTTCCTCTCGACATTTTCACCACCGTGCTGTTCGGTCTGACCATCCGGGGTTCGATTGTCGGTACTCGCAAAGACATGGCCGAGGCACTGGATTTTTACGTCCGCGGCCTGATCCATCCCACCTACACGGTGCGGACGTTGCCCGAAATCAATGACATTTTCACTGAGATGGGCAAGGGAGACATCAACGGGCGAGTCGTCCTCGACCTCACCTGAGTTGGCGTTCAATCGCGCTGGACGGGCGGAAAACAGAAAGGCACGAATCATGTCCACAATTGATACATCGGTCTCGGCAGATGTTGTCCAGAAGCTGTCCGAAGATGATTGCTGGGAATTGCTCCAGCGCGAGCAGCTCGGTCGGCTGGTCGTTTCCGTTGGCGAGCGCATCGACATCTTTCCGATCAATTACCTGGTGGACCAGCGCCGGATACTCTTCCGCACCGCCGAAGGCACCAAACTGGTCGAGTTGACCATCGTCGATCAGGTCGTGTTCGAAGTCGATCACGTCGACACCACTTCCGGATGGAGCGTAGTTGTCCACGGGACCGCGCACACACTGAGCACCTCTGCTGAGATCGCGGCGGCTGATGCACTCTCCCTGCGATCATGGGTACCGACAACCAAATTCAACGTCGTCGAGATCACACCCCACGAGATGACCGGCCGCTACGTGCAGTTCGGGGAGGAGCCGGAGCGCTGACCAGCGTGTGAGTGTTCGGCGTGTGAGTTCAGGTCAGGGCTGCAACATCGTTGTCATTGTGGCGATCTCGGCCTGCTGAGTGGTGATGATCGTCGCAGCCATGGCTTTGACTTCAGGGTTGAGACCGTGGGCGACTTCGCTATTGGCCATATCGATCGCACCTTGGTGGTGTTCGATCATCATCGTCAGCCATGCCTGATCAAAATCGGTTCCAGTCTTGGCGGCGAGGCTGTCCATATCCTGCTGCGACATCATTCCGTTCATAGAACCGCCGCCCTGGTCCATTCCGCCCAAATTTCCGGACTCGGTGTGGGGCGCGGGCATGCCCCATGCTGCGAGCCACTGCGCCATCTGTTCCATTTCTGGCGTTTGAGCGGACTTGATGGCGGCAGCCAAGGTGATGAGCTGCGAGTTGGTTGTCCGGCCTTCGACGAGATCGGACATCTCCACTGCTTGGGCATGGTGCGGATACATCATTTCGGCGAACATCACATCAGCGTGATTGAACTGCGACGAGACCCCCGCGGATGTGGAGGCTGCAGTGCTGTTCGACATTTGGCCCATGCCGTCCTGCATCTGGCCCATCTCGTAACCGCCGTCGTTGTCGCTGCACGCGGCAACCCAAAGCGCCCCTGCGGCGGCCACGGTGCAGGCCAATATCTTCATCTGCGGTGTCCGTGGATCGCTCATGGAGGTTCACCTCGAATGGTGTTGTACCAGTGGGTCGTTGAACAACGAAGTCAGCAGCTGTCAGAATGAGGGTTCTGATCAGTTCGCGCTGATGTGTTTCGGTCCAGGGCGGCGATGGCGGCTTTGAGTTTCTCGGTTGCATCTTGTGCGACAGGGGTGAGTCCGGCCTCGCCTGAGACGTCGACCATGAGGTCTGGGTTCATGGCTTCGACGATTGTGGACGAGTTGTCGTCGGGGTCGGTGCGGACGACGACGTTGCAGGGCAGCAGGAGCCCGATCTGGCGGTTGACCCCCAGTGCACGGTGGGCCAGGGGTGGGTTGCAGGCTCCAAGGATCAGGTAGTTCTCCATATCGACATCGAGTTTGGTCTTGAGGGTTTCTTTGACGTTGATCTCGGTGAGGATACCGAATCCCTGATCGGCCAGAGCTGTGCGCGTCTTGGCGACGGCTTCTTCGAACGGGAGGTTCAGAACGGTTGAAATAGCTAGTGACATAACAGTTTCCCCTTTACACTGATCGTTCCGGGTTGTTGTCGCGACAACTCCTTCGCGGGTTCTTGTGAGCATGCTCCTCAGATCGACGACATGCAATCAACGAGAGGTTTGATTCAGGTGCCTGCATGCCATACGGCCTGTGCACCACTCTCGCCGATCCGGTACACCATCACCATTGATCCCAGCGCGAAGATCAACAACACCAAGCCGGTGAGCACAGTTACCCCGGAACGGGCGCGAGCATCAAGCCCGTCGAGTCTCGACTCGGTCCACTTGTGGTGCAATGCCCACCAAATAGCAGCGAACACAAACAACGGCGCTGCCCATATGAGTGCTTGATCCCCTAGTTCGGCGTGGTTTTCAACCAGGGCATTGGGCGGAACCTTTTGCTCGAGGCTCTCGCCCGCGCTCGTGGTCAGTGGGACGAGGACGAGCGCAACAAGGGCCAGTATGGGTGTTATGACACCCAATTTTCGTCGGGCGGTGGGCCACACCACGCTGAGCACCGCGCATATCGCTGCCAGCGGCAGGAGAACGACCACGAAGTGCACCAGTAGCGGGTGAAGCGGAAGGCCGTTGATGGAGGTCATGCCGCACACGTTAGGGCGGGGGTGCTGAAGTAACGCTGAGTGAGTGCGCAGACTGTCCGCAGGACAGATGAATCCGAGGATCTAAACTTGTCCAGCAGATGTACGGAGGAGACGATGACAAGCGCCCTGGATCCCGGTCGGCCGTTCACCGGCAGCGAGCGAGAGTTGCTGGAGAACACCCTCGATCTCAACCGGGCCGGCATCGTGGCAGCCGTCGCGGGCCTCACCGACACAGAAGCGCGCGAGAAACTGGTCCCATCACTGACCACACCGATCTCGATTATCAAGCATTGTGCGGCGGCAGAACGCATCTGGTTCCAACGAACCCTCGCGGGCATCAGCGTCGACGACATCGATGGCTTCGCCGCCACTGGTGGAGACGCCAGCTTCCACGTCGCCGATGACGAGACCCTCGACGGCGTGATCGCCGAATACAAAGCGGCCTGCGACCGGTCGCGGCAATGTGCGGCCCGCTACAGCCTTGACGACACGGCTCAGCACCGCATCGCCGGGACGGTGAGCCTGCGATTCATTTACGTGAACATGATCGCTGAGGTCGCGCGACATGCCGGGCACGCCGACATCCTCGCAGAGCAGCTCCGCGCGCAGCGTCCCGTCACCAATTTCGGTCCGGAATAAGGTGACACGATGAAGAGCTACGACCTACCCCAGACATCCCTTCATGCCTCGAGCATCATCTTGGGGTTGATGCGCATCCTCAAACTCGAAGACGAAGAGATCCGCCGGCTGGTCGAATCGGCCTTCGACGTCGGCGTGACCATGTTCGATCACGCGGATGTTTATGGTGGCGGGCACAATTGCGAACGCCGCTTCGGTGACGCCATGGCGTCGAGCTCGATCAAACGCGAGGACGTGATCATCCAGACGAAGGTCGGCCTCGTGGGCGGGATCTACTACGACCTCTCCACCGACCACATCCTGCAGGCGGTCGATGAATCACTGACTGCGTTGCGGACCGACTATCTTGATTCGCTGGTGCTGCACCGGCCGGACGCACTGGTCGAACCAGAGGAGGTCGCGGCCGCATTCGATGTCCTCGAGTCGGCGGGCAAGGTTCGGAACTTCGGTGTATCCAACTGCAACCCCGGCCAGATTGCCCTCCTGAAAACCGCTGTCAAGCAACCGATTGTGTTCAATCAGGTACAGCTCAGCATCACCCATGCGCCGATCATCGCTGCCGGTCTGACCGTCAACATGGCGAATCTCGAGCAGTCGAATGACGCGACAATGGCCTGCTGGACTACTCACGCACTGCGGGTATCACCCTGCAGGCGTGGTCGCCATTCCTGAAGGGTTACCTCAACGGGGTCTTCCTCGGCGATCGCGAGGCTTATCCCGATCTCAACGACCTGATCGACGAGCTGGCTGACGAGTACGGCGTCACACCGATCGGAATCGCCACGGCCTGGATCACCCGCCATCCCGCGAACATCCAGGTCGTTCTCGGCACCACCAATCCGGGCCGCGTCGCCGAAGCCGCTGCGGGGTCGGACATCGTGCTGAGCCGTGAACACTGGTACCGCCTCTTCAAGGCGGCTGGGCACACATTGCCCTGACGCCTGGGGATGTCGTAGCCGCGGCCTTCAAACGAGCCAGCTGTACGAAGACGAGCCGCATACACGCGTACACGTGGCTCGTCTTCGTATTTCTGGCTCGTTTACGAGGTTGCGACCGCCGCAGGCTCGTGAACGCGGTCGGGTTCCCAGCGCAACAGATCGCCCGGCTGACATTCGAGCACCTCGCAAAGGGCGATGAGGGTTGTGAACCGGATGGCTTTGGCACGTCCGTTTTTGAGCACGGCCAGGTTCGCCGGCGTGATGCCAATCCGTTCTGCGAGAACGCCAACCGGCATTTTGCGTCTGGCGAGCATGACGTCGATGTCGACGATGATCGGCATCAGATCACCTCGTCGAGTTCGGACTGGAGGTGCTTGGCCTCGGAGTCGAGAGCCACCGCTTGGGCCAGAAGTGCTCGCAATACGTAGACGACCAGGGCAACCCCACCGATGACCAGTGACAGGCCGCAGATGAGGCCGACGATTCCGGGCGCCACCTCGTCACCGGGCGTGCTGAGATTGGCGAACCGTGCCACAACCGCGACGGAAAACATCAAGACCGCCCCAGTAGCTATCGCGCCGATGACACCGTCGACGTAGCGGAAGGACGCGTCGGAGAAGACCGTTCCTCGGCGAATCAGCGTCAGCAATCTCCAGATACACACTGCGATCACCTGCAAGCACGCCACGCCCAGCACCCCTATCACCGTGAGTGACACCCGAACACCTGGAGGGGCATCGTCCATGTCGATCCACAGCAGCGGCATCATCACCACTTGTACGACAAGCGATCCGACGAGTGCGATTGCGATCACCACGCGCAGCCCCAGTACAGCCCACTTGCCCATTTGCCACTCCTCACGTTGCTCGACCCAGCGTGGTCGAGAGACGATATAAATATATCGTTAAACGATAGATTTGGGAAGTCGCCGGCCATCGCAAAATGCACACAGAATTCACTTAATTCATAGCGTGGTCGTCACCCGTTGAGCCAGGATGGACATTCAAACATCGAAAAATGGAGTGCCGAAGCGATGAACAGCATGAATGCCGCGGTCGTACACAGCTTCACCGATGACCTTGTTGTCGAAGAGTTGCCTATTCCGGCTCCGGGTCCCTTCGAGGCTTTGGTCAAGGTTCAGTTCTCGGGGGTTTGTCACACCGATTTGCATGCCGCGCATGGTGACTGGCCGGTCAAACCAACTCTGCCGTTTGTACCCGGTCATGAGGGTGTGGGCACGGTGGTTGCGATCGGCGATCAGGTGACCCGCCTCGCGGTGGGCGACACGGTGGGTAACGCGTGGCTGTGGAGTGCCTGTGGTGAGTGTGAATACTGCCAGACTGGTTGGGAGACATTGTGTCCCGACCAAGTCAATGGCGGCTACTCGGTCAATGGATCGTTCGGTACTCACATGTTGGTCGATTCACGATATGCACCCATCATTCCTGAGAACGTC
>NZ_KB911536.1:0-6791 GCF_000383535.1 Nocardia sp. 348MFTsu5.1 | reverse complement strand
GGGAACTGTCGTGATGCTCAGCCTCGCCGGCGCCAACCGAGATCCTCGAAAGTTCGAGAACCCGAACGAGTTCCGCCTCGATCGCAAGAATCTTCACGATCATGTCGCTTTCGGCCGTGGATTGCACACGTGCGCGGGCGCACCACTGGCCAGAATCGAGGGCCGTGTCACCCTCAACCGTCTCCTCGACAGGATGCAAGACTTCAACATCAACGAAGTGACTCACGGACCGGCCGACAACCGCTCATACGAGTACGAGCCGTCGTTCCTGTTGCGCGGACTCACCGAACTCAACATCGAGTTCACGCCCGCACCGTGATCCCACACGTGAGCAGCTGAGCTGTAGTAGCTCCCGCGCCCGGCGACAAACCTGCATTTGCCAGGACCTGTATCCGTGTCCATGCGGTGCGCACCATAGATGGCGTCATCGCGGACGACGTCGCTGCTGCTTGCGTTCGACATCGAGCTGTCCAAACATCACATCGGGCGACGTGCGCGATGAGTAACAAGAGAGGTTTTCATGCCAGGAAGAGTTGAAGGAAAGGTCGCGTTCGTCACGGGCGCGGCCAGGGGTCAGGGACGAAGCCATGCTGTTCGCCTCGCGCAGGAAGGCGCGGACATCATCGCGATCGACATCTGCAAACCGATCCATCCGGATTCGGCCATTCCCGGAGCAACGCCGGAAGACTTGGCCGAAACAGTAAGACTGGTAGAGGCATTCGATCGCCGCATCGTGACTGCCGAGGTGGACGTCCGCGATTTCGGCGCCCTGAAGTCTGCAGTGGACAGTGGCGTCGAACAGCTGGGCCGCCTCGACATCATCGTCGCCAACGCCGGCATCGGTACCGGTGGCACCCGTCTGGACCGGGTCGAGGAGGACGAGTGGCAAGAGATGATCGACATCAACTTGTCGGGCGTGTGGAAGTCGGTAAAGGCAGGCGTTCCCCATATCTTGGCGGGCGGCAAAGGCGGCTCGATCATCCTGACGAGCTCGGTGGGCGGTTTGAAAGCCCATCCGAACATCGGACCCTACGTCGCTGCCAAGCACGGTGTGGTGGGACTGGCGCGATCATTTGCGGTCGAACTGGGCGAATTCTCCATCCGCGCCAACTCGGTTCACCCCACGAACGTGAACTCACCGATGTTCATGCATGAGGCCACGATGAAGATGTTCCGCCCCGACCTCGAGAATCCCACTGCGGATGACATGGAAGTCGCGGCAAAGTTCATGCATGTGCTTCCGGTGGGCTGGGTAGAGACCTCGGACATCAGCAATGCCGTGTTGTTCCTAGCCTCGGACGAGTCCCGTTATGTCACCGGCCTTCCGCTCACGGTCGACGCCGGCAGCATGCTCAAGTAGCAGACGAACCCCGACAAAACTCACGCCGGACTCCGCCTGCTGTCAGACATTGTCTGCAGCAGGCGGAGTCGGTTTCAGCGTGTGGTGTACGTTCCGCCATTCACGTGGAGGGTCTGACCAGTGATGTGGGCAGCGCCCGGTGACGCGAGGAATCCGGCGAGTGCGGCTATGTCTTCGGGGGCACCTCGTCGCCCGTTCTGCGTCTTGGAGACGAGGTCGCGCTCCCTCTCCGGAGTCAGCCCGCCCTTGAAGAAGTCTGTGTCGGCGATGTACCCCGGCGAAATGGTGTTTGCAGTTATTCCCCTGTGCCCGAACTCTTTTGCGAGACCCACCGTCCACGAACTGACAGCGGCCTTCGCGGACCCGTAAGAGCCGGCCCCGCTCTCCGCCGCGATCGAACCGATGTTGATTATTCTTCCGCCGTTGTTGATGCGGCGACCCAACTCGCTGACCGTCAGCACGGCGGTGAGGACGTTTGCAACGTAGTTCTCGAGCCACACATCCTTGACGCCGGCAAGTCCGGCTCGGGCTTCGTCGAATCCGGCGATACCCCCAGCATTGTTCACGATGACGTCGAGTTCAGCCGGGAGTTGTTGCGCGGCAACCGATAGATCCTCAGGGCTCGAGTGGTCGCAAACCAGATAGTCGATACCCAGATCGGCAGCGGTATCCTTCAGCGCGCTCTCCGTTCTGCCCGTGATGACGATCTGCGCCCCACTGACGTTTCGAAACTCCTTGGCAATTGCCCTTCCGATACCCGTGGCTCCGCCGGTTATGAGAATTTGCATGTGCCCTCCGTTCATTGGATCGTGCCGAAATGGCGAATGGCCTTCACGATCAACGGCGAAGCCCACCGTCCATCATATTGATCATGGGAATCGGCCTGGCCGGTGGATGCAATCGATGTCCAACATGGCCGCACACCGTCGAGGAAGAGCCGAACGCCGAATCTCGACGGCAACCGCCAGGTGCCCGACACGTCTTTCCATGTCGGGCACCTGTCTGCAAATCGTGGCCGAGGGCCAACTTGCGGTTGTCGTGACTACTACTGGACGATCCAGAGCTCCTCCGGCAATGGCGATCCCAGCGTGTACATCTGAACACCACGCACGTTCTTCCCGTAGATCACAGCGGGAACAGCGCGCGTGTACCACACCCCGGGAACCACTGCCTTGATGCGGTTCTGGACGTCGGTATACGCCTCGATTCGTTCGGCTTCAGTCGTTGCGACCCGCCCCTTGTCCAGTGCTGCATCCAACTCCGGATCGTTGACACCCATCTGATTACCGGCCGACGTCGAATGGAACGCAGTCCAGAGTGCGAAGTCGGGGCCTTGCACGATCGCGGCCGAGATCGTCAAGTCGAAGTCACCGGTCATTGTCGCCTTGGTGGCCCCGGCGATGTCGCGGACGTCGAGCTTCACCTCGACATTGTCGTAGGTGCTCAGCTGGGTCTGGACAGCCTCTGCCAGCATTCGAGAATCGCTCGTGGGGTACGCCATGAATGTTGCCGCAACCGGTTTGCCCTCGGCAGCCAGTTCATCGAACAGTCGCTGCGCTTCTTGGCGGTTCGAATCCTGGAGCGGAATGTCCGCGTAGTACGGCGACTCTTTGTTGAAGAGAGTCTGCGGGACCTCGTTCTTACCGGCGAAGACGATGGTGTTCAAACCCTCGGTGTCCAAAGCCATTTGGACCGCACGACGCGCCCGGACATCGTCGAATGGTGCCCGTCTGTGGTTCATGGCGACGATCTGGCCGCCGCCTGTGGGAACGATCTCGTAGTGCAAGCCCTGTGCGCCGGCCTCCTCGATCGTGCTCATCGAGGATTCCGAAGCGAGATCGGCTCCACCGGTCGCGACCGCATTGAGACGCTGGCTGGCGTCGTGGACCGTACGGATGGTCAAACGGTCGAGGTAAGGCTTCGGCGCATCCCAGTAGTTCGGGTTCTTCTCGAGTTCGATCTCCGCTTGCCGAGTCCAGTTGACCAGAGAGAAGGGCCCGGCTCCCACTGGGTGCTCCGCGTAGGACTGACTGCCCTTCTGAAGAGCCGTCGGGGAAGCGATCCAGTTCATCGACGAGGCAACCAGGGTCTCGGCGAACTGAGGATTTGGATCAACCAGCGTGGCCTTCATGACGTTGGGCGAAACAACTTCCGTGTTCTCCACCAGGATCGCGTAGCGGGTTGCATTTGATCCGAGCGAGCGGTCTTTCAGCCTGTCCCAGTTGAACTTGACCGCGGCCGCGTCAAGCGGGGTGCCGTCGGTGAATGTCAATCCCGGGCGCAACGTCAAATCGAAGGTCTTCCCCCCATCCGTGGTCACGAAGTCGGTAGCCATTTTGTACTGGGTTTCCAGCGTGGCCTGGTCGTTGGTGATCAAAGTCCCGTACAGCGCGTTGCCGAGCGTGGCCATATGCGCCCAGGTATTCGACAATGCCGCGGGATCGAGTGATTGGGGTTCAGCGAGTTGGATGATCTGGGCTGATCCGCCCGGTACCGGTTCACCTTCCGCAGTAGGTGCGCCACCCGATGCGACGTCGCCCCCACCCCCGCAGGCAGTTACGAGCATCAGTGTCGTCGCGAAGAGGACGGCGAGCGTCAACCTCCGAGAGCGAGTGTGGTGAAACATGGAACGGCCTTTCGATTGGTGTGGTCGATGACGCCGGAAGCGGGCGACGATCAGAAATTGGAGGTGACCGCTTCGGCGTACCGTGCGAATCAGTGAAATATCCCGGTGGACAAGGACTTCGGAATGCATTGACCAAGCAACGTGATCCAGGACACCATATGCTCGACCGGACACTCAAGACAAGTACTGGAACACAAGGATTTTCAATTCATCGCGAAATATGTTCCCGGGCAGATGTTTTGCCTACTCGGATGTTCCACCGAGTGCGCGGAGGCAGAACTCCCACAACCTGTCCTGCACATCATCGCGGTCACCCGGAGCGTAGGCCCAGTAGTGGTACACAGACCGGACGAGTTCGGCGATGAACCAGGCATCGCCCTCTGCGTCGGCAGTGGTCAACTGCCCTCTGTCCACCGCAGATTGAATCTCCTTGTGCAGCAGGCCCACAAACGGTTTGTCAGTTTTTGCAAGTTCTTCTGGGAAGACTCGGTGGAGCCGCCAATGCGTGCCTATGACGAATCGGGCAAGCGCGTCGCGACGAGGATCCTGCCCCAGCGTGCCCAGTACGTGTCCGACGTAGAATCGGAGTCTGTCCAACGGGTCGTCGAGTTCAGAAGCTGCCGCCTCCCACTGCGCAGTGGCCGTTGCCATCTGGTCGCCGATCACGGCGATCAGCAGTTCGTCCTTGCTCGTGAAGTATCGGTAGAAGGTCTGGAGTGCAACACCGGCTTCCTTGACCAGTTCCTGGGTCGTGAATGTGTCTCCCTTTTTCTCGATGAGCCGCACAGCGGCCCCCAATATGGAATGCACCTGCTCCGCCGAACGCTTGCGCGATCGCTGAACCACAGGTGACCTCTCCTCAGCACGGGACATGCTGCGGATTCTAGCCGTCGTCCGCGCCGGCCGACGCGATGCGCGAGCCGTTCAACGCACCATCGGCAGCACCGCCACGCAGATCTGTTGCAGCCCTGTTTCTTTCACAGTGGCGCAAGGTACATCTCAGGCGAGAGCGCGTCGTGGTCAGCGACTGCAGTACCGAGCCGATGCAACAGTATCTCGATGAGGTTCGGCGCAACCTTCGTCGTTATGCCCCAGAGGAACAATCCACGCAGTATCCCGCGGCCCATCGCTCGCCATGCAACATCCCTCGACGGAGGGGTGACGCCATGGGATTCGAGGCAGTCGAGGTAGTGCCACAGCAAGTCCCTCTCGCTGGCCCGACGGTCCTCGACGGTCAGAGCGGTCGCGATGTGCGTTCCGACATCCAGGTACCACATACCGCGCTGTACGAGTTGCCAGTCAACCAGGCTCAAAGCTCCCGAAGGATCCAGGAACGTGTTCCCGATATGGGCATCGCCGTGAATGACGCACCAATCCGACGATGCTTGCTCGGCTTCCAGGGTCGTCACCAGCGAGCTGTACGCCCGGGTCAGCCGAGGCGCGTCGCTGATCTCGTCGGGGACACGCCGACCGTTGGGACCGTGGAAGTTACCCTCGATTCGAGCGGTGATCGCGTCCTCTCCCCAGGCCCTCAGTGCACCCGCCAAATTGGAAGCCAGCCAAGGCTTTTCAGACCACTTGTCATTGCCCCAGGTCGAGGCGTGCAGTTTGGCGAACTGACTCAGGCTGTCGGCCGCGCGATCTGGGGTGATGTGGCTGGCGGCATCCAAAAAGGACCCTCCGTCGGCCACGATATCTTCTGTCACGACCACGCCGTGACGTGCCTCGGTGTCGAAGTCCGCATAGACGCTGCGCAGCGTACGCACTCCACTCTCCGCAGCGAGATCCCGGTAGAAGTAGGCCTCGCGCTCACCGACGAACCGAGCCTCTCGCCCCTGTTCGTTGAAATACCCTTTGACGCACAGACGTGGAGACAGCCCTTCCGGGACTCCCCCTTCGCACTCGATGGTGAAACGCGCGTTGGTTGATACCCGATCGACGATCGGTCCCAGGGTCACCCCGCGCACGGCAATTCCCGGAAAACGAGGTTCGAGTGCAGCAGACAGCCACTGCGGAGACAGCGCCTCCTCGAGAGTGTCGGGGACCCCTGCATTCATGAGCGAGCCGCCTTCGACAGGACGTCAGTCGGCCTGGCCGCTACACGCAATTCGGATTTGTGATCGTTGAGTGTCCTGCATGAGGTAGAACGTTGTATTCTCATAATCAGAATGTAATACTCGTCGGACCGTACTCCAACGGTTTCCGAGAATTTCATCGAAATCCGTTGCCCGAACCGGGTTCCCGATTCTGGTCGTCTGCCGGCGCGGCTCAACCCGGTCGCCCGGCATCGCAGGGCGCAGTCAGTTCGGGATCTACACAGCGGATTCGGCGGTTGACGGCTACCGGATCGCACACTGCTCGAGAGGACACCAGATGACGTCATCAAAGAAGAGACTGCAAGTGGACCCTCAGCTGTGCGAAGCGCACGCGCTGTGCGTCGAGATCGCACCTGAGGTGTTCGTACTCAACGACGACGCCGACGTCGCCACCTGCGACGAAGATCCGCCAGAAGCCCTGTTGCCGGACGTCAAGGCCGCCATCAGCGGGTGCCCACGTCAGGCCATCAGCATGGTCGACAGACCCTGACCGCCGATACGCACAAACCAGCCCACTTCGCACTGCCCCCACAACCCGAAGGGACCCCTAGTCTCATGACCGACATCGCTTCCGCCGACTACTTCACCGACCCGGCACTGGCTCAGAGCCCGTTCGAGTACTTCGATGCTCTCCGAGAACTGGGGCCCGTCTACCGCGAGCCCCACCACAACGTCGTTGTCGTCACCGGTCACTCAGAAGTAATCGAAG
>NZ_KB911535.1:0-9297 GCF_000383535.1 Nocardia sp. 348MFTsu5.1 | reverse complement strand
GCGCGTAAGCAGATCCAGCATCTGCCTGAGGCCACCCAGTACAAGCTTCTTCGTGGTAACGCCGAGAAGTTGTACCGCTTCACCCCCACCGTCCCATCCGTCCGAGCCTGACCCATCGAGCTCGAATCTGGAAGAGAGACCCATGAGCAAGATCATCAGCACCAGATCGCCGTATATCGACGGCAAATTCACTGTCGGAGAGGGTGACCCGCTGACCGTTCTCAATCCCGCGACCGAAGAAGCGGTCACCGAGGTCGAGACCACTTCGGTGGGGCAGGTCGAGGCAGCCATTCTCGCCGCCCGCCGGGCGTTCGACACCGACGACTGGGCGCGGTCCGATCGCCGGGACCGGGTTCGCCTGGTTCTCCGGATGCTCGACTACTTCGAAGAGCATCGCGACGAACTCGGCCAGACCATCCAGCAGGAGGCCGGCGCAACCACTCGGATGCTCGGTTCGGCGCAGTTGGATCACGCGATCGTTCAGATGCGGCAGACGGTCGACCTGTATCTGTCGCTGCCGGAACAGGAATACAGCCCGCGGCCACTCGATCTCGCGATTGCGGCGAACTCGGTGGGGCTGAGCGTGATGGCGTACGAGCCGGTGGGTGTGGTGTCGTGCATCTCGGCGTACAACTGCCCATTCTGGATCAATGCGTGGAAGGCGATCCCCGCCCTGCTCACCGGTAACACCGTGGTGCTGCGTCCCAGTCCGTTCACACCGTTGTCCGCGTTGGTCTTCGGCGAGGCGGCCGAGGCCGCAGGGTTGCCGCCGGGTGTTCTCAACGTGGTCGTCGAGGCCGGCTTCGAGGGTTCTGCGCTGATGACCACACATCCGGCGGTCGACCAGATCAGCTTCACCGGCTCGACACAGGTCGGAAAGACGATCATGCGGCAGGCCGCCGATACCACCAAGCGCGTGATGCTCGAGCTCGGCGGCAAGTCCGTCCAGCTGTATCTCCCCGACGCGGTGGACCGGGCCCCCATGGGTTTCCCCACCGTTTTCGCCAATCACGCCGGGCAGGCGTGCGTGGCGGCGACCCGCATGCTTGTACCGCATGACCGCAAGGACGAGGTCCTGGAGAAGGGTGCAGCAATCGCCTCCCGGTTGACCATCGGCGACCCTGCTGACGACTCCACCCTGATGGGGCCACTGATTTCCGCTGCCCAGCGGGATCGGTGCGAATCGTATGTGCAGCGTTCGGTGGCAGCCGGTGGACGTGTGGTGACCGGCGGACAGCGCCCGAAGTCACTGCCCCGCGGCTACTTCTTCGAACCGACGATCCTCGACGTCCCGGACAACTCCAACCCCGCAGCGCAGGACGAGATCTTCGGGCCTGTGGTCACGGTGATCGGCTACGACACGGTCGATGAGGCGGTCGCCATCGCCAACGACTCGCCGTACGGGTTGTCGGGGCAGGTCTACAGCCCCGATCTGGTTGCGGCAACAGCAGTAGCGCGCCGGATTCGGGCCGGCGCGGTCAACGTGAACGGGCTTGGTGCGAGTGCGTTCGCATCATCTGGCGGTTACAAACAGAGCGGTCTCGGGCGCGAGCGCGGAGTCGACGGACTGCGCGCGTACCAGGAGATCAAGCATCTCAGTGTGAGCAATTGGTGACCGCGGGATTCGCGTCGCAAAACCTACCACCACTAGGAGATCTCAGTAATGCAGCTCAAAGGTAAGTCAATTGTCATCACCGGGGCGGGGTCAGGTGTCGGCAGGGCTGCCGCACTCCTGTTCGCCCGCGAGGGCGGCAACATCGTGTGCGCAGACGTCAACGACGAATGGGCCAAGGAAACGGTCCGGCTGATCGAGGCGGCGGGCGGCAATTCGATTGCCGTGCACTGTGATGTCACGCAGGAGGCCGAGGTGATCGCAGCCATCGAGGCCACCGTGCGCGAATACGGTCGCCTTGACGTCATGTACAACAACGCCGGTGTCGCCACCCCGCGTCCCGGCCTCCGGTTCGAGGACCACACCGTCGAGGACTTCGATCGACTGATGTCGATCAATCTCAAGGGCGTGTTCCTGGGTACCAAACATGCAGTGCGGCAGTTTCGAGCCCAGGGCTCACCCGGATCGATCATCAACACAGCCTCCGTGGCGGGCCTCGTGGGCTGGGGCGGCACCGTCTACGGCGCCACCAAGGGCGGTGTCATCCAGCTCACCCGGGCAGTTGCCATCGAATCTGCGCCGCACGACATCAGGGTCAACGCCGTCTGTCCGGCCGGGATGCCCACGACCAACTTCATGGACATCCCCGCCGACGAGGCCACCCAGACGGCCGCATTCGAAAGGGTTGCTCAACAACATCCGTTGGGCCGGAACATTACTCCGGAAGACGTTGCGGCAGCGGCGCTCTTCTTCGCCACCGACAACGCACGCAACATCACCGGCGTCGTCATGCCGGTCGACGGCGGATACGTCGCGCGATAGCCCAAGGAGCGAATATGACCACAGATAGCAACGAGACCCAGTATCAACCACAGAACCTGACCCTGCGCAACGCCGAGCACACCGCGCTCTACCGGGCAACCAACGGTGAAGAAGGGCACATCTGGAACGGGGTGACGTGTCTGCTGCTGACCACCATCGGACGCACGAGCGGAGAGCCCCGCGAGACCCCACTCATCTACGCACGGGACGGCGAGGATTTCATCGTCATTGCATCCAAAGGTGGAGCTCCCAAAGCTCCCAACTGGTACGAGAATCTGTTGGTTGAGCCAGAGGTCACGGTTCAGGTTCTGGCAGAACGTTTCCCGGCGCACGCGCACGTTGCTGAGGGCGACGAATACACCCGACTGTGGAACCTCGCCGCCGACGCGTGGCCGAACTACAACGTATACGCACAGCGGACCGACCGACGTATTCCCGTCGTCGTCCTCCGACGGACACCCACACAATAACCGGGAGAACAATCATGAAGGTACGAGTCGACCCGCAACGCTGCCAGGGGCACACCCTGTGTGCAATGGCAGCCCCAGAAGTCTTCGAGCTCAGCGACTTTGACGGGCACGCCTCCGTCATCACCGACCCGGTCCCGGAAGGTATGGAATCGCAAGTACGCGACGCCCGGAGCTCCTGCCCCGAACAAGCCATCGCAGAAGAGGATTGAGATCATGAGCGACGACAATGCAGCGGTCACTGCCCGCAGGAAACCGACGTTTCACTTCGAGCGTCACGGTCCTGAGTTTCGCGACAGCTTCTTGGACATCACCGAAGAGATGCAGTCCAAATGTCCGGTGGCATGGTCGGATACTCACGGCGGACACTGGGTTGCCGCCACCGCCGACGCGAACTTCACGTTTGCGCGCTCGGCCGACGTCTCCAGCGACCACGATGTTCGGGGTAAGCGCAACGGGTACAAGGGCGTCACCATCCCTACCGCAGCGAACGTGACGAGTATTCGAGGCGGTATAGCCGAGATGGACGAGCCCGAGCACGGGAAGTATCGCGCGATTCTCAATCCCTTCCTGTCACCTGCGGGAATCAAGAAGTGGCATCCGATCATCGACGAGGTGATCCGGGCCTCCCTGGACGAGAAGATCGAGTCCGGCTCCATCGACTTTGTGGATGACCTGGTCAACATCGTGCCTGCAGTGATCACCCTGGGGATGCTCGGCATCCCGATCGAGAAGTGGTCCGTCTACTGCGAGCCGGTCCACGCGTCCATCTACACCCCGCCGAACTCGCCAGACATGGAGCGGATCGGTGAGCTCAAGAAGGTGATGGGCGCTGACCTCCGGGCCAGCGTCACCGAGATCCGGGAGAAGCCACGTCCCGGCATGATCGATGCGCTCGTGCGGGCCGAGGTCGATGGTGAGCAGCCCGACGACGCCGAGGTGCTCGGCATCCTCAGCCTGCTCATCGGTGGCGGGTTCGACACCACGACGGCGCTGTCCTCACATGCTTTCGAATGGCTGTCGCAGAATCCTGATCAACGCACTCTCCTGAGCGAGGACCGCGACGTGATGCTGAACTCGGCAACCGAAGAGTTCTTGCGTTTTTACACGCCGCTGGCCGGCGCCGGACGCACCTTCGCCGCCGATTGCGAGTACAACGGTGTCGAGATCCGCGAAGGCGAGCGGTTGTGGCTGTCCTGGACGATGGCCAACCGCGATCCGGAACTCTTCGACGCCCCGAACGAGGTCGACCTTCTTCGGACGGCGAACCGGCACTTCAGCTTTGGCTTGGGAATTCATCGCTGCATCGGCTCGAACCTGGCCCGCACCTTGTTCAAGCGGATGCTGCTCGCGGTGCTCGATCGGATGCCCGACTACCTCTGCGATCCCGAAGGTGCGGTGCACTACGAGTCCGTCGGCACCATCCAGGGGATGCGCCAACTTCCCGCGACGTTTTCGCCTGGGCCCCGCCTCGGTGCCGGTTTGGGCGAAACCCTCGCAAAACTCCAGGTCATCATCGACGAGCAACGTCTCGCCGAGCCGGGTGCAGCGCCGAGGTGAGACGCGGAGGCGACCGACCCCGAGCAGCTCTAACTAGGTAGTGTAACTCTGTTCGGCGGTTGCTGGCGCAACAGCTGTATCTGACGGGTTAGGGTCGAGGGGAACACAACCAAAAGGGTGGTCAAGGGTGAAAGACGCTTCGAAAGGTCAGGCTCAAGCGACGTGGGAGACGCGTGCGCTCGATCGCTCTGCTATTCGCGCACAAGAGAAGACCGCGACCCGCCAGCTTGTGACAGCGCGGGAGATCATTGCCGCCGGTCGACAGTTGTTCAATGAGACAAGCAGTTTCCAGTTCACGATGAAACAGGTCAGCGTCCGGGCCGGGGTGGCGCTACAGACGGTGTATCGACATTTCGAAACCAAGGACCTCCTGGTGCTCGCGATCCTGGAAGAAGAGATTCGGTCGTCGGTCGAACTCATCGAAAAAGCTATCGCCGAGATCTCAGATCCGCTCGAAAAGGTCCACGCCCTGATCGTTGCGCCGGCCTCCGGCCGTGCCTCTCGTGAGCGGAGTCTGATGGGTGCGGCAATCGTCCGGGAACACCTTCGCCTACAGGTCGATCACCCCGCCGATGTTGCCCTGGTCACGGCGCCATATTTCATCCTGCTGGAGGAAGCCCTCCGCGCCGCTTCCGAAGCCGGCGCCCTTCACATCATCGACGCCGAACGCGATGCGCAGATCGTCCAGAACCTCGTGATGTCCTTCTACCACCAGTTCGCTCTGGGGGTCTTCACCGGCGATCCGGAACAGACAACCGAGTACCTGTGGGGCTTTTGCAAGGCAGCGTTGGACCGTGGGCGTCCCACACCGGCCCCGGCAACGCCGCGCCGCCGGACCACGGCAAAACGACAGGTGACCTGAGGGAAGAAGTTGGGGGAGTTGGTAATTCATCGCCCCATAGCCGACTCGCCGACATCGAGCAGCTCGATGTCGGCGAGTCGGTTTCTAGTGGAGTGCGAGTGCCTGCGTCAGTGCTTCTTGATCGGCGGCTGCTGTGCCCAGGCGATGCAGGAGGATCTCGATCAGTCGCGGCTCGACCTCGGCAGTGATACTCCACAGATACAACCCGTGCACGATTCCGAGACCAAGTGCACGCCGTGCCGTCTCGAACGGCGGCGGTTCGACCCCGAGATCGGCGAGGCTCTGCAGGTAATGTCGCAGCAGTTCGTCTTCAGATCGACGACGATCCTCGACACTGAGAGTGGCGGCAATGTGATAGCCGACATCGAGATACCACATTCCACGCTGCACGAGCTGCCAGTCGAACAACGACGGTCGACCCGCGGGGTCGAGAAAGAGGTTTCCGGGGTGACTGTCGCCGTGAATCACGCACCAGGGCAACGTTCTATCGGCCACAGCTGCCTTGGAATGAGTAACCACGTTCCGATACGCGTCCACTATCCGTTTCGGGTCGCGAATCTCCTGAGGAACACCACTTGCATTGGCGCCGAACATATTCGCGCCAATCCTCGACATCACGCCGTCGTCACCCCAGAGGGTCAGGGTCTTGCCGATTCGGGACGCCAGCCATGGTTGGTCCGCCCAGTCGGGGTTGTTCCACGTCGCCGCATGTAGCCGCGCCATGTCGCCCAGGGTCGAGGCGGTCTGCTCCGGTGTGTAAGCGCTACTGGCGTCGAGAAACTCACCGCCCTCGGCGACAAGATCTTCGGTGATGACCACACCGTGGCGGGTGACGGGGTCAACCTCCGCATACAGGCAGGTCAGCGTACGAACACCAACAGCGTCGGCCAGATCGCGGTAGAAGTATGTCTCCGATTCGCCGATGTAGCGGGCGGCCTGACCGATCTCGTTGAAATAGCCCTTCACGCATAGTGATCGTGATGGACCCGGCGACGTGGTGCCGGAATACTCGATGGTGAATCTGGCGTTGGTGGACACTCGGGACACAACCGGTCCCGGTGTGACTCCGAGGATCTTGATCCCCGGAAATCGCCGTTGTAGTGCGGCAGTGAGCCATTCCGGTGACTGTGCCGTGTCAAGGGTCTCCGGAACCGGGACGGCCACGGAGGTGCTCACGACAGGACCCTCGTGGGTACGCCGGCCGGTGCTGATCGATCGCTCATTGTTACCTCTATCCTGCTATGGCTTCGTCTATCGGACTCATACTCGTCCAGCCGATTTTCCACTGCTGCGACCAACCTCATCGCCAGCTGCCCGGAGGTCCGGGATGCTTTGGCGCACAGCATGTTTTTGCACCTTGCCGCTGGCGGTGCGTGGCAGTTCGTCGACCACGAAGAGTTCTTCGGGCCATTTCTGCCGGGCCATCCCGGCCCGCTCGAAATGGGCTCGCACATCTTCGAGGGTGGGGGCGTCGTGGTCCGGCCGCAGTCGCATAACCCCGGTGGCATGTTCGCCGAGCCGGTCATCGGGGCCGGCGACGACCACCGCCTCCGCGACCGCGGGCATCGACAACAGGACGTCCTCGACCTCCACGGCACTGATGTTCTCGCCACCTCGGATGATCAAGTCCGACTTGCGATCGGTGATGGTCAGGTAACCATCTTCGTCGAGCGCGCCGACATCGCCGGTGCGGTACCAACCGTCGGTGTCGAAGGCAATCTCGGTCAGTGAGTCGTTGGTGTAACCGAGGCACAGATCTGGACCCCGGCTGAAGATCTCACCGTCCTCACCGAGTCTGATCTCGACGCCGAGGCGTGGTTCACCGTCGGTATATAGCCGCTTACCCTCTGGCGCGGTGAACTGTGAACCGGTGATCGAGGGATGCTCGGTACTACCGTAAGAGCGCGCGACACAGATCCCGAGGTCCGCGAGTTGACGTGTGACCGTTCCGGGAACCGAGGATCCGCCGAGTCCCATGTACTTGAGGTAGTCCAGGTGTTCGGGATTGAAGTGGGGTTGATCGACGAGACTCGTCACGAAATAGGGAGGACCGCCACCAATGGCCACTCCGTGACTGTCGATCAGTTCGAGCACCCGGGCCGGATCCCATTGGTCGAGCAGATCGACAGACACACCCTCGAGCACGGGGGTGAGTAGAGCGCTCACCATCCCGATGAAGTGTCCTACCGGTAGCGCCGTGAGCTGGGCGCCACGGTCAGCAGGGTAGTTCGCCAGAAGTTGGCGGGTTTCGAATCCGAGTGTCTGATGGCTGTGAATGACACCTTTGGGGTCGCGGGTGGTCCCGGAGGTGAAAGCGATGACAGCCGGATTCGCGGGGTCCACCTCGAGGGTGCCGATCAGGGGCTCGTCATCCAGAAGGTCGTCGAATCCGGCACCCACCACACCGACTATGGGCACGTTCGCGCTGACATCGGGGTCATAGGACATGCGACCGAACTGCTTGGCGGTGATGAACACCCGTGGTTTGGTCTCTGCGAGCACGAATCGCAGTTCTTTCGGGCCATAGAAGTGCACCATGGGCACCACCACGGCGCCGAGAAACGACGATGCCCAGAACGTCGCCGCCGCCTCCATCCAGTTGGGAAGTTGCATGACCACGACGTCACCGGGACCCACGCCGCGGGCTTTCAGCCCCGCGGCGAGCTTTCGGGCCACCAGTTCGACCTCGCGGAATGTTCCCTCGTAAGGGCGCACCGTGGAATGCACCCGGAACGTGACGTCAGGGTTGGCTTCAAGTCCGCCCGCGAGCATCGTCCCGATGGACTCGTCTGTCCACCACCCCTCGGACTCATATCGCCGGGTCAGCTCAGCGGGAATAGTTCGCATGAGATTGTTCGATCTCCCTTCGAAATATCAAGTGACACCAGCGTTTTCTTGTCCGTCAGGGCGTGACGGCGCCTGCCGATGTCTGGATCCGTGTTACGGCCAGTGCGGAGTAGTCGGGAGAACCGTGCTCTCTCCGATGACGAGAACCATACTCTAGTGATTGTTAGAATCAGAGTGTTTCGCGAAATCTCTGTTCGCAGATCCGTTCGGCGCATGTGCGTGGACGAGATCCGGTGCCCGCCTTGACAAAATCGATTGATGTGGCGGTATGGTGCGCATCGGTATGGCATTCTCGCTCTGGCGAGACGGCTGTTCCGCCGCATTCCAGACCCTCGTCGCGAACTCGCAGACCGCCCGCGTGGGGTCACTGAATACCGAGTCGACCAAAGGACAACACCATGCCACATGCCAAGCCGGCTGATCTCCCCAACGGTGGAGGCGGGCGATGGCCCGCATCCAACGATCGCTTCCGATCCGTGCAGTGGGGAGACCTGGAGGTGGGTTACACCACCACCTCGACCCCCGTTGACACCACCGAGCTGAACAGGATCGGTGGACTACCTGGTGGCGTGTGCCCTTGTCCCCACTATGGCTATGTGTTCGAAGGTGCCATCACAGCGGTCTACCCGAACACCGGCAAGCCCGACGAAGTGATCTCGGCGGGCGAGGTCTACTTCATTCCGGCGGGCCACGTCCTGAAGTACAGCGAACCGACCAATCATCTGGAGTTCAATCCCGCGTACGCATTGCAGCAGTGCATGGACGCGATGCAAAGGACGGCTGACATGGCCGCGAAATCGGCCACTGAGTCAACCTGAAACCGTACGTAACGGCGTGGCCTGTGATGCACGGGCCTGGTGTGGCGGCGCATCGCTGTGGGCGGTGTGCCGCTGCTGTGTGTCACTGAAGGTCACGTGCGAGTCTGTCAAATATGTTCGTAGACAAGCAATTTGACCACGGCTGCGAATATGTGAATCGACGTGGAGCGAACGCTCGCCGGGTCCGGGCGGTCGGCTATTTGGTTGGGGTTTCCGTTTTCGTTGCAAACGGCAACGTCGTTCTATACTGTACGAGAGTGTGATTCTAGTTACAGGGAGATCGGCGGTCCATACCGGTTCCGTGTCCAT
>NZ_KB911534.1:0-19114 GCF_000383535.1 Nocardia sp. 348MFTsu5.1 | reverse complement strand
CCCAGCAGATGGGCACTGAGCTGCCAGGAGTGCAGAAAGCCCTCGGATTCGTCGGCGGCGATCGGTACCTTCCACTTGTTCAGATTGCGCATGACGGTAGTGGGCAGGCTGTGCCAGGTGACCATGATGTCGGCCTGACTGATCGGGACATCCTCGGGTGCGGAGTTCACCCAGTGCGGAGACTGAGGTAGCAGGTGGCGCACCGCGGCATGTGCCAACCGGGTCTTGACGCAGGTGACAACCATTTCGCCGTCGGGCTGATAGGCGTTGAGGGACCCGATGTCATACCCCAACTTCGCGGTCTTGGTGATGCGGTCCTTCATGTCCGCGCCACCCTTGGAGTAGTACACCGCGCGGGCCTCTTTGGGGATGACGGTGCTCATCATGCCGCTGGCGAAGCCGTACAAGACCCCCAGGTAGGTTCCGCGCTTCTGGTTGAAATTGACTGCGCTGACAAGCTTTTCCTGATCGGTCCACGACGGCAGCTGCCGGGCATGTTCCATGAAGTCCCGCAGTTCGGACGGCAGGCCCGCGGGCAATGGCTGAGCGTTCTTGGTCCAGCCCCTGAGCAACTCGTTGACCTTGGGCACTTCTCCACGATCGAGCAATCCGGCAACGACGGGATCGGCCTCGACATCCCACACCCCGCGCGGATCAGCGCCGCTACCAATGCCCGGGACCGAGCCGGCCGGCGACCACGTCCAAGGAGTTGCCGGGGCAATCAGGCTGAACGCACCCGCCGCCCCGACCACCCCGCCGGCCTTGAGCATGTTGCGCCTATTGAATTTGTCCATCTCGAATCCCCGTCCCCATCATGCGCCATTGATACAAAGTGAGTAACTTCGTATCATTGGTACACGCCTGTGGCAGCAATCACAAGATCAGGCACCAATGTCCGATATCACAGGTAAAGGATTGGCCCTTGGAGAACTCAGCTCGATGGTTGTCAGGTGGTCCGTCGGGTCCGCAGTCTCTACTGGAACGCGCGTTCACCGAGGCTCGAGAGTGCAGCGCCAACACCGACGCCACCCGGACCCGACTACTCGATGCGGCATACGAGCAGTTCTGCCGCACCGGGATTCAGCGTTCCTCCGTTGAAGACGTGGCCAAGCGGGCAGGGATGTCGCGCATCACGGTCTACCGGCGGTTCGCGACCAAAGACGCCTTGGTCGAGCACGTCATCCTGAGGGAAATCAGGCGGTACTTCGATCAATTTCGTATCGACATCACAGGCGCCGAGACGGCGGCCGACCGCCTCGTGGTCGGCTTCGTCAGTTCGCTTCAGGCTTTCAGGAGTAATCCGCTGATCGGCAGCCTCATCGCCACCGAACCCAACCTGTCCGTCGGCGCAATGGTCGGCGATGACGGCAGAATGCTTGCCGCGGTAAGACAATTTGTGGCCGGTCAGCTGCGCCGCGAACAACTCGTCGGGAACATAGCCGAAGATCTCGACACTGATCTCACTGCCGAAGTGTTGGTACGCATCTCGGCCTCGTTCCTGACGATCCGCAGTCACGTCGTCAACCTCGATACCGAGGAAGAACTGGTTGCCGTCGCGCGTCAATTCCTCGTGCCCATGCTCCGGCTGCCTCCGGAGCGGAGTTGACGGCAGCACTTCACAACCCGGTCGCCGCCCATTTCAACTAAGCACACCCAGTCATCGGGCAGAAGTATGGGCTACCTGCCACCGGAGTTCAGGGACGCGTTTTGAGGTTTCTTGGACCGAGATGTCCGCATGTCTGGAACGTCATTCGCCGTGGATGTCGAGAACGCCCGGGCGGCTCCGTCCCAGGGGTACGAGCAGCCAAACGGGCCTCGATGACACCGACGAAGGAGCGATCATGCAACCGAACCAGATCGCCGAGATCCTGAACCTCCCGATCAGCCAGGAACTTCTGGCACGCGACCTGCTGCGCATGGCCTACGTCGCGCCTGACGGCACACCCCGCAACATCCCCATCGCCTTCACCTGGAACGGCTCACAGATCGTCGTCTGCACCACGAAAAATGCCGCGAAGCTTCCCTACCTGCGCCACCACCCCGAGGTCGCGCTGACGATCGACAGCGAGGTACATCCGCCGAAGCTCCTGCTCATCCGCGGACGGGCAGAGCTGGACGTCGTCGACGACATCCCGGAGGAGTACCTGCAGATGAACGGCAGCTACGAAATGACGCCCGAACAACGCGTCGAGTGGGAGGCCGAGGTCCGCTCGCTCTACGACGGCATGGTCCGGATCGTGATCACTCCGACCTGGGTGAAACTGATCGACTTCGAAACCACGCTCCCCACCGCGGTCGAGGAACTGATCCAGCAGCGGGCCGAACGTCAGCGCGCGTGAAACGATCAACCCGGCCAGAATGGGCCGCAGCGAATTCAAGGAGGAATCTCATGGCGATCCGCCGGATGGATCACGTCGGCATTGTGGTCGAGGATCTCGCGGCTGCCATCGCGTTCTTTGTCGAACTGGGCCTGGAACTTGAAGGCGAAGCAACAGTCGGTGGCCAGTGGGCCGACGACCTCCTCGGACTGGACGGGGTCCGAGCAGACATCGCCGTCCTGCGGACTCCGGACGGCAATGCCAAGGTCGAGGTTTCGACGTTCCATTCGCCGGCGACCGCCGGCACGGCGCCGAAGGCACCGGTGAACACCCCGGGCATCCCTCGCCTGACGTTCGTCGTCGACGACGTCGCGGACGTCCTCGACCGCCTGCACGCCCATGGCGCCGAACTCGTGGGCACGGTAGCCCAATACGAAGACATCTACCGGTACTGCTACCTACGCGGCCCCGACGGCATCGTCATCGGGCTGGTCGAGGAACTCCAGTAGCGACACCCTTCGCCGCAAGATCGGAACGTGCACAGACCTCAATTTTGCGATCTGCGCGCGAACGCAATACCAGCCAAGAATCCCGTCAGGACCAGCACAACCGCCGGCAACACCTTCTTCAGACCGGCATCAAACCCGGTTGCCTGCAACAAGTCCAACGGCTGCGACACCTTAGGCGCGCTCGACTGTCCGGCGTCGGCGATTTCGCTGTTGCCGTCACGGTCCGGTGATGCAGTCGAAGCACCAGTTGACGTTTCCTCCGGTTCGGTCACCGCTCCAGCTGCGTCTGGACGTACCGCGGAAAGTTCCTCGGCCAAGTTGTCCGCGAACTTCCCGATGAGCATCTCTGCCACTTCGTTGAGGGTGCCGCGTCCGAACTGCGCCGGTTTGCCGGTGATGTCGAGATCGGTTTCCACAAAAACATCTGTCGTGTCACCGGATTCCGCCAACCTGCAGGTGATGAGCGCTTTGGCGGTACCGTTTCCGCGAGCTTCCCTGGCCCCACCCTCCAGTACGGCCACGTGAGCGGATTCATCGCGGGAGACGATTTTGATGACACCCTTGTACGTCAGGCCAATCGGACCGAGTTTGACCTTCATCTTGCCGTTGAACTCATCACCCTGCCGCGAGGTGACCTCGGCACCGGGTACACACGGTGCGATTCGTTCGAGATCGAGCAGTACCTTCCAGGCGTCGGCAGTGGGCACCGGTATGTTGAAGTTGTTCTCGAGCTTCATGTTCTGTCCTTCAGTGCGGTTGGTCGTCGGCCTCTGCGGCGGCTCGCACCGCTGCGATGATTCCCTGATAACCCGTGCAGCGGCACAGGTTTCCGGAGATGCCTTCTCGGATCTCGTCATCTGACGGTCGTGGGTTGTCTTTCAGTAGCGCAGTTGCCGTCATGACAAACCCCGGAGTGCAGAACCCACACTGCAGTCCGTGATTGTCGCGAAATGCGGCTTGAACTGTGGACAGGGTGCCGTCTTTCGACGCGATACCTTCGATCGTGGTGATCTCGGCACCGTCGGCCTGGACTGCAAACACCAAACAGGCGCGTACAGCCTCACCGTCGAGCATCACCGAGCAGGCCCCGCATACCCCGTGCTCGCAGCCCAGATGCGTGCCGGTCAAACCGCAGTCGACCCGCAGAAAATCCGCCAGTGTCAGCCGCGGCGGCACCGAATGCCGTTGCGGCACACCGTTGACACGTACTTCAATATCAATGTTGGTCATTGATCGCTCCCTCTACGGCGCGACGCCAGGCGCGCGCCACCATCAACGAACCCACACGTTTTCGGTAATCCGCCGATCCGTGCAGATCGGCGGGTATCGAGCTCAACGACGCCAATGCGTCGACTCCGATCCCGTCAGGCTCAATGTCATCAGCGCGCAGGCCGATCACGGACTGTTCTACTGTCTGAACCCGCACCACCGACGAGGCGAGTCCGAACAAGGCGATGGCACAATGTTCGACCCGTGAGTCGGCGTCGAGACGGACGCTCACCGCAGCGCCGGCGATTGCGAAGTCTCCACTGCGCCGGGCGAATTCCTCGATGGCATATCCAGTTCGACCGCTTCGGATCGGTACGATGACGCCGGTCAGGATTTCGTCCTCGGCAAGTTCGGTACCCCACAATCCTTTGAAGAAGTCCGTCGCCGCGATCCTGCGCACACCACGAGGAGAAATTGCATCGAACTCGGCGTCGAGCGCCAAAGTCACTGCGGGATACTCGGCCGCAGCATCCGCATGGGCGATGGATCCGCCGATCGTCCCTCGATTGCGAATCTGGAAATGACCGATGAGCGGAGTGGCCTCGGCCAGCAGCGGCACGTTCGAGCGGATCTGCGCCGACCTGCCGATCGCCGTATGCGTGGTTCCGGCTCCGATCCACACCGAGTCGTCGCGAACCTCGATGCCGCGCAGGTCACTGATACGCCTCAAATCCACCAGGTGGTCGAAGGCGGCCAGCCTCAGATTGAGCATCGGCATCAAACTCTGCCCGCCGGCGATGATCTTCGCATCATCACCGAGTTCCGACAGCAGTTGTACGGCCTCATCGATCGTGGCCGGTGAGTGATAGTCGAACGCAGCCGGTTTCACTTGTCACCCGCCCCGGCTCGCGCGGCCTCGATCAGGCCGACGATTCTCGACGGCGACAAGGGCAGACGGCTGATCTCGACACCCAGCGGAGCCAGCGCGTCGGCCACGGCATTCACGACCGCAGGAGACGACCCGATTGCACCACCTTCGCCGACGCCCTTGTACCCACCCGGACCTTGACTCGGTGTCTCGACGTGTCCGAGTTCGATGACCGGCACTTCAGTTGCTGTTGGCAACAGGTAGTCCATGAATGTTGTGGTCACGGGATTTCCGCTCTCGTCGTAGGCCGACTCTTCGTAGAGTGCACCACCGATTCCTTGCACGGTACCGCCCCAGATCTGACCCTCGACGACGCTGGGGTTGATCATCGGGCCGCAGTCGTCGCTGACGATGTAGCGCAGCAATGTGACTGCGCCGGTGTTGACGTCGACCTCGCAGGTACATACGTGGGTCGCGTTGGCCCAGATCATCGGGAGTGGCGATCGGTAGCGTCCACTCGCCTCTAGTCCGGCCGGTACACCGGCGGGAAGCCCTTCAACACCGAAGTACGCAATGTCTGCGATCTCGGCCAAAGACAGTTCAACATCGGGAACGCCGCGAACGGTTGCCCGGCTCCGGATGAACTCGATGTCGTCGACCTGGGCATCGAGGCGGTGCGCTGCAATCGCCAGAATTCGCTCGCGAAGGCCCGCTGCTGTCTCGTTGATGGCACCCGCGGTCATCGAACCCGAACGACTGCCTCCCGTGCCGCCACCGAAAGGGGTGACCGCGGTGTCGCCTTGAATGGTGTTGACATCGCCGATGTCCACACCCAGCGCGTCAGCGGTCAACTGGATGACGGTGGTCTCCAGGCTGTTGCCGGCAGATCCACCGGCGACATACACGTTGACCTTGCCCGACGGCTCGATCCGGATTGTTGCGCCTTCGGTGACGTGGAACGGAGCGGCGCCGGCAGTGGGTTCGAGATAGGTACAAGTACCGACACCCAGGTATCGCCCTGCCGCCCTGGCCGCTTCCTGCTCGGCACGAAATGCCTCATAGTCCAGTATCGACAGGGCCTGCTCGAAGGTCTCCGACGGAGTGGCATCGCTGTAGGGCATGCCGTTGGGGCTTATCATCGGCATGTCTTTGCTGCTCAACATGTTTCGTCGGCGTAGTTCCACCGGGTCGATGCCGATCTGACGGGCGGCCGTGTCGAGGAGCACCTCGCGGGCCATGGACTCGAACTGCCATGGCCCCCGGTATGCGACACGTCCAACAGTATTCGAGTAGAACAACTTCAGACTGAAGGTGGCGTCGGTGACCCGATACGGACCGGGGAACAGCATCCCGACGACCGAGGCCGCTGTCAGCGGAGACGTGATCGGGTACGCACCCACGTTCTGGACATGCTGCAGTTGCGCGGCGAGAATGTGCCCGTCCTCGTCGAAAGCCATTCGGGCTTCGCCGTGTTCTTGCCTTGCCATTCCCGCAGACATGAGGTGTTCTTGTCGATCCTCGATCCACTTGAGCGACGCCGACAGTTTCGTTGCGGCCAGCATCACGGCCATGTCCTCGCGCTGAGGCGCCACCTTCTGACCGAAGCCGCCGCCCGTATCGCGAACCACGACACGTACGCGATGCTCGTCGATGCCCAGCAGACGAGCGCATACGAGGCGGGTTTCGTGCGGCGATTGGGTTGACGTCCATATCTGCATCTCCCCGGACGACGCAGACCATTCGGCGATGATGCCGCGGGTCTCCATCGGCATCGGCATATACGCCTGCTGGTAAATGCTCTGCGTAACAACGTGTCGCGCGCCGTCGAAGATGGGAGCCAGATCTTCCGCCGGCCTTCCACCCAACTCGCCGGCGCTATTCCCCGGATACTGCGGATGGACCAGGTTCTCGGACTGATCCGCAGTCGTGTAATCGACGACCGGCGTCAGTGGGTCGTAGTCCACCACAACCAGTTCCGCCGCATCCTCGGCCACGTATCGATCGCGGGCCACGACCAGAGCAACCGGGTCTCCGACGAATCGGACCTCTCCATCGGCGAGGGGCGGCCATTGAAACGTCGGAAAGTAACGGCCATCGAGCGAGTACCGAACCTCGTGCACGAGGGGGTTGAGGTCATTGGCGAGGAATATCGCTTCCACGCCGTCCAGTGCCACTGCCTCGGAGATATCGATCCCGAGGATACGTCCACGAGGTAGCGGGCTTCGAACGAAGCAGGCGTGCCACATGCCCGGACGTATCACGTCGTCCACGTAGGTCCCGGTTCCCGTGAGCAGTCGAGGATCCTCAGTCCTCGGAACGCGGGTGCCGACGTACTGCTCGATGACCGTTCTCGTCATTTGACGTCGGCCATGGTCTTGCCGACGTCGGCCAAGGTGAGCGGTGTGCCGTAATTCTTGGTGTACTTGTAGGGCGGGACGTTGCACCGGAACGGGCCTGCGTCAGGCTTGAAATCGGCTGTCTCCCAACCCTCCGGGGTCAGTTGCTCGATGTTGAAGCACCCTGACGGCGGGGCCGGCTGAGACACGTTCACCGAGGCGTGCAATCCGCCGCCTGTCCATGCTGTTTCGGCGGTCGCGGTGCTGAGCAAGCAAGTTCGCGTCAGGTCATCGCCACAGGCCGACGCAGACTTGGCGAACAGCAACCATGCTGACATCGCGCGGACCGCCGGCAAGGTGAGCTTCTCACCCGGCGCGTACTTCTCCCACAACTCGTTGAGCTGTTTCATCGGCAGGGCATCACTACTCAGGGGAAGGTTGCCGCCCAGATCGACGTAGTTGCTCTGGTAGCCGGCTGAGGTGCCCGCGAGGTCTGCGAACTGTTCTCCGTAAGCGCTGCTATTCGTATCGATCCAGTCGAGCTTGTATTCCATACTCGTCAAAACGGACTCGAGTTTGGCCAGTTGCGAGAATTCACCATAGAAGATGAGGCCCTTGACTCCCTTGCTCTTCATGGCCTGGGCGTACGGAGTCCAATCCGAAACGCCCATCCCCGGATACAGGTCGTTGTAGACGAACGTCCCGCCCGCAGCCTCGGTTGATTCGACCGCCTGCTCGCCAAGTACCTTCGTCACCGGCGAATCGCCGTTGATGATGCCGACAGCATTCGCGGAATCCGGATGCGCATCCTTGATCAGCCACTGCCGGAACCCGAAGTAGGGGTCATATCCGGGAACCTGTGTGGGATCAGCGGCGACCTCGAGAGCCGAACCCACGGACGTCAATTGAGCTACCTGGGCCGGGAAGCTGGGCAACAGGCAGCTGACGCGCTCTTTCACCCCGAGACCGTCGAGCGCGGCCCCTCCGCCAACCAGCGCAAAGTCGTCACGGCACGCGTTCAACATCTGCTTGCGCACGTCCATCAGTCTGGAGTCGCGGATATTGGCAACGACCTTGCGTCCGTTGATGCCCCCCAGCTCGTTGCACCACGACGTGAAAACGTTGGCAGCGTTGACGAATTCGGCGTTCTTGTTGAAGCCGACATCCGAGAAGACGCCAACCTTGATGTCCTGGGCGGTAACGCCCTGAGTAGGCGCGGAAGAAGCCGATCCTCCCTGACATACATCGGATAGATCTCCGAAACCACTCGCGATGTCGCTGGCGGATGAGGCCGATCCACCGCCACCCTGATCGTCTTCACCCCCGTCGCCACTGCGTCCACTACAACCAGCAACCAGCAACACTGCTGCCATCAGACCGATGAGCATGCGATGTGATTTCATTCTTCCTCCTCGAATATGTCCGGCACAGCTCACATACCGATACGGATGTTTTTCACCTGTTGGAACTCATGGAGACCTTCGAGTCCCCCGGCTCGGCCCGTACCACTTTGCTTGTAGCCTCCGTACGGGCCCTGCGGCGAAATATCACTGTTTCGGTTGACCCACACCGAACCGGACTCCAGCTGGCGGGCAACCCGATGTGCGCGAGTGAGATTCGCGGTCTGCACGAACGCATTGAGCCCAAAGGTGGTGTCATTGGCCATGGCAACTGCCTCAGCTTCATCGGCAAACCGCATCACCGACACGACTGGACCGAACGTCTCCACGGTCGCCAGCGGCGACCGATTGTCGACGTCGCCGAAGACAGTGGGCTCAATATAGAAACCGGAACTGAGTTCTCCGCCGAGCCGGCGGCCACCAGTGATCAGTTCACCCATGTTCTCATCGACCGCACGATCGATGATCGCCAATATCCGTTCGGTGGAGGCCTGGCTGACCACGGGGCCCAGCATGACGCTGGGATCGAAAGGGTCACCAATCGGTGCAGAATCGATCACCTTCAAGAATCGCTCCAGGAAAGCGTCATAGACCTTGTCCTGCACCATAATTCGACTGCCGCATGCACAACTCTGCCCGGACTGACCGAGCGGGCCCTGCCACGCTGCCAGAATGGCCGCCTGATCGAGGTCCGCATCCTCGAAGACCAGATTGGCAGATTTGCCACCCAGCTCGGTTGCCACCGGTGTCAGGTTCGGAGCTGCTGCGGTGATGATCTTCCTCGCGGTGTCGCCGCCACCGGTGAAGTGGATCTTGCCGATGCCCGGATGACGGACCAGTGCGGCACCACCTTCTGGGCCTGACGGCAAGACGTTCACCAGCCCTGGCGGCAATCCGACTTCTACGCAGATTTCTCCGAACCGCAGGGGTGTAAACGGGGACAGCTCGGATGGCTTGAGGATCACCGCGTTCCCGGCCGCCAAGGCGGGAGCCACGTTCAGCCCGACCACAACCATCGGGCCGTTCCACGGCGCGATGATGCCGACCACGCCGAACGGCTCTCGCTCGATGAGGTTGACGTCGAACTTGCTCGACACCGGGGTACTGGATCCCGAGGCCTTGTCCACCCACCCGGCGTAATACCGGATGAACCCCTCGGCGAGCATGACGTGGCCGGGGCTCGTCCGGACCGGAACAGCGAAGTCGTGGACGTTGAAGCGGGACAGACGATCAACATCCGCCTTGACTGCATCGGCAAGGTCGAACATCAGATCTCTCCGACGTTCCGGCGGCATCGAGATCCACTCGCGCTGAGCCTCTTTGGCCGCGATCACGGCGCGGTCGACCTCGCGATCGCCGGCCAGCTCGATGGTGGCGTTGGATTCTCCGGTGGCCGGGTAGATGTGGTCGTACGTGCCGCCGGATGAGCCGGTCACCCGGTCACCACCGATGAGCAGGGCGGTGGGCAGGTCTTCGGCCGGCGGTGCAAATACAGTATTTGAGATCATGTCGTCCTCGACGTCAGACATCGTCTTCGCAGACCGATGTCAGCGAATCATGAAGCCGGCGTCCAGCGCCCACTCGGTGCCGGTGATGAACTTCGCCTCATCGGAGACCAGGAACGCCACTGCGTTGGCGACATCTTCGGGTTGAAGCATCTCGATGGGCAATGCGTTCTGCATCCCGGAGATCGAGTTGGCGCCTCCGGCGGACGCTTCCTCGAACAACTTCATCATTGCCTCGTTCATCGTCATGCCAGTGGCCACACCGGTCGGATGGATGGTGTTGACGCGAATCCACTCGGGAGCAAGGGAACTCGCGAGTCCCTGCATCAGGGCAACCAGACCCCGTTTTGCCGACGCGTAGGCCATACCGCTCGCGTGCAACGACGCAGATGCTTTCAGGCCGGCGGTGGAGCTGGTGATCACGATTGATCCACCGCGACCGCCTTCGCGCAATGCCGGAAGGGCGGCTCTGACGGTGTGGAACACCCCGGTGAGGTTGGTGTCGATGACGTCATTCCAGTCGGCCAGGAAGTCGTCCGATTCCGATCCCATGCGGATGATTCCGGCATTCGCCAGAACGATGTCCACTCGACCAAATTCTGCAAATCCGGCATTGAATGCCTCCGAGAGACCCTGGAAGTCTCGGACATCGGCTTTCCGCGCAACTATTCGGCGATCTTCCTTCTCGACCAGACGGACCGTCTCTGCCAAGTCGTCTTCGCTTGCGTTCGGGTAAGTCATCGAAGCGACGTCTTCGCAGATGTCGACAGCGATGATGTCGACGCCCTCTTGGGCCAAGCGCACCGCGTGGGCGCGGCCCTGACCACGCGCCGCGCCGGTGATGAATGCAACGCGACCTTCAAGTCCTGACATGTGGGTACAACTTCCTTTTCTGGCTCTACGGCCGTCGAACAAATATTGGGGAGAAGCTCGGGATCGGCGGCCTGGGCGAGCAATCAGCGGCCTCGACCGTGTGCGTCAGTTACCGAGTCGAGCCCACGCATCCTCTGCGACAGCGTGAAGTGCTTCACCCTTGGCGAATCCGGAGTAGGCGGATAATTGAAGGACGACCTCATCCATCTCGGCTTTGGTGATATCGCCCGATTCGAGTGCCGATCCGGTGTGCGACTGCAGCGGTATCAGCGAATCACACACGGCCACGGAAGCAACCGTGATGAATCTACGGTCCCGTCGGGTCAGCCCGGGGCGTTGCCAGACGTGCCCAAACACGAAATTCAAGATGCCGGCGTGAATGTAGGGGGTTTCAGGCTTGGGAGCGTTGATGAGGTTGACGTCGGTGAACTCTTTGATGCCCCGGGCAATCCGCTCGTCCCAGTCGTTCGGACCGAGCGATGCCTGGTCGGGGGCCGTCAATGCACCTGATCGTCCCTCAGCGATCTCCATCGTCGCCCACTGCCGCCGGATGACACCTTCCAGGTGGGAGGCCTTCGGCCAGCCGTTGTAGACAGCAAAGTGAAGAACAAACTCCAGCATTTCGTTGATATCGATGTCGCCGCTGGTGAGAGCGGCACGCACATGATCTTCGATCGGCTGTTGCGCATCCGCTGCACCCACGCAGGTCAGCGTCACCCATCGCCTGTTTCGTCGACTCAGTCCTGGTCGGGACCACACCTGACCTACGAGGAAATCGCGCTGCGCGTCGACAAAGGGCGTCGTCACGGCAGGTGGATCTGCCATCATGATCTCGCTATAAGTAGCGGGGGCCAAAGATTCCATTGCTTGTCCTACCTTCAGATCGTATGACTGAAGAATAAGTCGTGCGACCTACTTTTGTCCATGGTTTCATTGAAAGATGTCCAGCCCCCGGTTCAGCGCGCCCGCCAAAGAGCGTTTGGTACTCACTGCCGAGCGTCTCTACGCAATCCACGGACTCGACGGTGTGCCGATGCGTCAGATAGTCACTGAGGCCGGTATGGCAAACAAGACCGCGGTGCAGTACCACTTCGGATCGAAAGAAGGTCTGATCGAGGCAATCCTGATCAACCGGCTCGACGATCTGGATCGCCGCCGCGAACTGCTCCTGGCACGCGCGCCGGCGCACGACTTGCGTTCGGTGTTGGAGGCTCACCAATTGCCGTTGATCGAACTTGCAGAGGACAACAATTGTTATTATCTGCAGTTCCTTGAACAGCTGGCACGCAAGGCCAACCCGATTCATGCACTCCCGGCCCACAACCTCGACGCGGAGCGTGCCTACTATGAGCGCGTCGATGCGTTGCTGCCTGAGATTCCAAAACCACTGCGAAACCTAAGGATTCAGCAAACTTCCGCAGCAGCTTTGCACGCATGCGCCGACCGCCACCAAACCCGAGTGTTTGGCTCACCCGTTCCGCCCTACGCAGTTCACGTAAGTCAGCTGCTCGACAGTTTGATGGCGACGCTTACAACACAACCGTCTGAAGAGACGTTGGCGGCATTGGATGCCTGGTCCGACGAAGGCGTAACCAGCGCAAGCTGACCACCTGTACGACGGTCGGTGTGGCCACGCGGGAGTCAATAGGCGGAAAAACCGCCCTCCCACGCGAAGAGAATCATCACTTCGCGGGACGACGTGGCCAAGGGCGCAGTCACGCAGTGCGATTGGCAGAGGAAGGTGCCGACATCATCGCCGTCGACGTCTGTGGGCCGATCTCCGACGAGAAGGCGATGTGCGCGACTACGACGCCCTCAAAACCGCCGTGGACGACGGTGCCAAGGAACTGGGGAAGCTCGATGTCATCGTTGCCAACGCCGGCATCGGCAACGGCGGCGCGACCTTGGACAAAACCAGTGAGCGCGACGGGCAGGAAATGATTGACGTCAACTTATCCGGGGTTCGGAAGACAGTCAAAGCCGGTGTACCGCATCTGATATCGGCCGGCAATGGTGGATCGATTATTCTGACCAGCTCAGTCGGCGGCCTCAAAGCCTATCCGCATACCGGACATTACATCGCCGCCAAGCACGGAGCGGTGGGCCTGATGCGCAGTTTCGGCGTCGAACTCGGCGAGCACTCGATCAGAGTCAACGCTGTGTGTCCGACCAACGTGAACACCCCGATGTTCGTGAACGAGGGCACCATGCGAATGTTCCGCCCCGACCTCGAAAACCCCGGGCCCGACGACCTCGAGGTTGTCGCGAAGATGATGCACGTACTGCCGATCGGCCGGGTCGAGCCGAGGGACATCAGCTATGCAGTTCTGTTCCTGGCGTCGGACGAAGCCCGCTACATCACCGGGGCCACTCTGGCCGTCGACGCCGGTAGCCTCCTCAAGTAGCCCGATGACCAGGCCCGTGCAGCCGGAACGCCGCGAATGCACGGATTTGGTCATTCGATCAGAACAGACCACAAGACCGACGCGGTCGCGGACCTACGTGTTCGCAGTCCGCGCTGAGTCGAACTCGTCGAGAATGCGGTTGACGAAGGCAGTGAGTTCGGCGTGCCCAGCAGTGAGTCCGACCGCTTGTTCATTGCGAAGGTTGCGAGCCATGCCGGTGAGTACCATCGCCATCACAATCGGTGGGTACTTGTCGAGGTCAACGCCCTGCGAACGTAGGACCATGGTGACCGCGGCCGTCTCGATGTCACGAACTCGCTCGGCCGACGCTTTCATTTCCGCACCGATCACCTTGCGATGGTTCGCCAAGGCCATGAACTCGGTATTGAGCTTTGTCCCCCTGGCATCCCCACTGACCAGCCACAATGCGCGCAGTGGATCGTTCTCCTCCAAGGCCCGGCGCTGGCGTTCGAGCGTGACTTCCGCACCGGAGCGCACCACCTCGAGAAAGAGATCGTCCATTGTCGGAAAGTAGTAGTACACCAACGCCTGCTTGACTCCCGCACGCGCGGCCACCTTGCGCGATGTCGCCGCCGCGTACCCCTCCTCGTACATGATCTCGACCGTGGCCTCCAACAGCCGAGTCCGGGCGTTGACGTTCTTGCCCCCGTCTGTCCGCGAGGTCGCCATCTCAATTCCTCCCGAGACCGGTGGTGCCCGAACTCGGCGTCCGAAGTGGCCTCGACCGGTCGTTCGCGCACGTGCTACCCATGACTCAATGTAACATTCTGATCAGTCGATCAGTTTTAGGGACTACCTCAGCTCAACATCCAACTCTTTGAAAGGCCTCTAATGGTTGATGTCACAAAGGCAGACTTCTTCAGCGACCCCGCCTTGGCGGACGATCCGTATCCGTATTTCGACGAGCTGCGCTCCCGCTGCCCGGTGCACCCGATCGCGACCCCCCGTGTCATGGCAGTGACGGGATACGAGGAAGCGATCGAGGTCTACCGGGACCCAGAAGTGTTCTCGGCCTGTAATTCGGTCGCCGGCCCCTTCCCCCCACTGGAGGGTCAGCCTGAAGGCGACGACATCAGCGACTACGTGGAACAGAATCGGGAGCACTGGGGATTCTTCGAATACCTGATCACCATGGACGGTGAGCCACACGAGCGCGAACGCGGCCTCCTTCGTCGCATCATGACGCCGCGTCGCCTCAAGGAGAACGCCGACGCCATGGCAGCCCTCGCCGACCAATGCCTCGTCGACAATGTACGCACCGGGTCGAGCGAAATCATCGCGGACTACACCCGGCCGTTCACCACGCTGGTCATCGCCGACCTGCTCGGCATGCCGGACGAAGACCGGGAAAACCTGCGGATGAGCAACTTCAAGTCCAAAGTAGTTGGCGCCCTTGGAAGTTCACAGACCGTCGAGACCAACCTGCTTCAGTACTGTGAAGAACGTTTTATGGAATACGTCATCGACCGGCGCCAGAACCCGCGGGAGGACGTGCTGACGCAACTCGCAACCGCCACGTACCCCGACGGTTCCACCCCGGAGCCCGACGTGGTCGTACGCCTGGCATCTTTCCTATTCGGCGCCGGCCAGGACACTACCGCACGCCTGATCGGCTCAGCCCTTCGTATCATCGCCGAAGATCAAGAACTACAAGCGAAACTGCGCGAAGACAAGAAGCTCATCGCGCCGTTCGTCGAAGAAGTGCTGCGCACCGAAAGCCCCACCAAGAGCGACTTCCGGTTCACCAAGACGGCCGTCAACCTCGGTGGCGTCGACATTCCGCCAGGAACCACGATGATGGTGCATCCGGGCGCCTGCAACCGCGACGACCGCAAGTTCGAAAACCCCGACGAGTTCGACCTCACTCGCGAAAACAACAACCAACACATCGCATTCGGCCGCGGCGCGCACACCTGCCCCGGGGCGCCCCTGGCACGCGTGGAAGCCACCACCACCGTTGATCGATACCTCGCCAACACTGGAAACATCGCCATCAACGAGGACAAGCACGGTCCGGCCGGCAATCGCCGGTACAGCTACGAAAAGACCTACCTCCTGCGCGGCTTGTCCGAACTTCACCTCCTGTTCACCCCGCCGGCCGCTTGATGGGAAAGACAATGAGCACGTCACGATTGAAGGTCGACAAAGCCCGATGCGAGGGTCACGCACTGTGTGCACAGAACGCACCAGACATCTTCGACATCGGCGACGATGATTTGGCAGTCTGGGTCGAGTATCCGCCCGAAGGTACCGAAAAAGAGGTCCGTGCCGCGATCGCGGCCTGCCCCCGCCAGGCGATCAGCCTCTTCGAGGAAAGCTGATCCGGGGAACAACACCCACTTACATCTGGCCGATCTCGACTTCCACCACCATCGGAGTCGTTGTCGGCCACTTGTCTTCGTCGGCGTCTGCCACATTCGTGGCGCATGTATCCGTCGATTACCGAGTCGGTGTCTCGCGCACTCCGTCGAGGAAGCGCCGAGTGGATTCGACTCACGAGTTCGACCATCAGGACGTCGACTTGATCGATCGATCAGTTCATCCATCCATCCGAGCTCACGGGAACTGCTGTCACAAGTCGTCTATCCGGCCGTGGCTGCCCGCATCCTCGCCGATCGCGATGAGCGACATGACTATACGATCGCGAGATCGACGGTCGTCCACTTGACCATCCTTTGCGGCCCATGCTATCCATGGCTTACGCTAGCATTCTGATCAATCGATCAACAGTTTTGCGGAACGCAACCGACGAGTTCGAGTTGCGATCGCCGCCCGCCCCACGTCAGCCGATCAGCACCATCGACCACCCACTGAATTTGAACATACGCAGCGCTAGCCGATTTCGTTGAATGAGCGACCGCTGGATCCGGTGTCGGCTATGCCGCGCTCCAAAACCACCCCCGCCGAGAGAAGGACCTCAGAAATGGCATACGTAATAACGCAGCCTTGTTGCAACGATGCCACCTGTGTCAGCGTGTGCCCGGTGAACTGCATTCATCCCACGCCGGATGAGCCCGAGTTCGGCAGCGCTGAGATGTTGTTCATCGATCCTGAGACGTGCATCGATTGTGGTTCGTGTATCGATGCATGTCCTGTCGAAGCAATCTTCCCTGAAGAGGTCCTCACCGAGCAGCAGGAAAGATATCTGCAGATCAACGCCGACTACTACGACGATCACAGCGTAGACGCGGGGCTGATGGCGCGGCCCAAACGCGTACAGCTACCCGATGATCGGCACTTGAAAGTGGCGGTCGTCGGCGCCGGGCCCGCAGCGTTCTACGCTGCCGAGGAGTTGTTGAAACACCCGACCACGACGGTCGACATGTTCGATCGACTGCTAACCCCGTACGGTCTCGTTCGAGCAGGGGTAGCTCCTGATCATCCGTCGACCAAATTGGTGGACAAAACGTTTGCCACGGTCGCTGCTAATCCTGCGTTCGGATATCACCTCGGAGTCGAGGTGGGTACCCATGTATTCCACTCCGAACTGGCTGACAGGTATGGCGCAGTCATCTACGCGCACGGAGCCTCTACCGACAAACCACTCGGAATCGACGGCGAGAACTTGCCCGGCAGTATCGCGGCGACAGATTTTGTGGCGTGGTACAACGGCCATCCTGACTACTCGGGTCGACGATTTGACCTATCTGGAGAGCGAGCGATAGTGGTGGGCAACGGTAACGTCGCTTTGGACGTTGCGCGGATCCTCCTCCGCGATCCCGCAGAACTGTCGTCGACCGACATCGCCGACCACGCACTGACCGCGTTGCGCGCCAGCAACATTCGGGAGGTCGTGCTGTTGGCGCGTCGTGGTGTCGCGCAGGCTGCGTACACGATCGGCGAGTTTTTGGCGATGGGCGACATTGCGGATGTGGATGTCGTCATCGACCCCGCCGAACTGGTGCTCGACGCCGACAGTGCACGGGCAAGGGCGCAGGGCACGCTCGATTCGACCATCGCGACGAAATTACGGATTGCCGAAGAGTTCGCCGCCCGCACTCCAACTCCAGGGCGGAAGCGTGTGGTGTTCCGCTACCTCTTGTCCCCGGTGGCAATCTATGGAACACCCGAGACGGGGGCGGACACTCTTGTATGTGCGCGAAATGCCTTCGTAGGCGATGGCGGCGGCAAATCTGCGCAAGTCGCTCCTACCGGGGAGTCCGCCACTTTCGCCACCGGACTGGTGATGCGGGCGATCGGCTATACCGGAGTTCCTCTGGTCGACTTGCCGTTCGACGCTGCCCGTGGCGTGGTCCCGAATGAATCTGGCCGAGTTACGGAAACCCCCGATGGGTCCGTCGTCCCCGGACTCTACGTCGCCGGATGGATCAAACGCGGCGCAAGTGGCGGCATCGGGATGAACCGGCTCTGCGGTCAGGAGACCGCCCGGGCGGTGATCGCGGACTTCGTCGCAGGTATCCTGCCCGAACCCACCGACACGCTGTCGGACATTGCGCACATCGCAGCCGGACGAGGTGCGCATGTGCTCGGCAAGTCCGAGTGGGCGAACATCGACCGCTACGAACGCGAGACCGGCAAGGTCGACGGTCGCCCGCGGATCAAGCTGGTCCGAACCGACGACTTGATGAGTGCAGCGCGGGGCGAATACCTGACCGGACAGGTGCCATCAAGCGCCGGCATAGTTTCTACGGCGTAAGTCCCAAGCGGCCAATGTCCCGCTGACAACGAAACGGGGGCGCGATGATCTCGGCCCCGTTTTTGGTCGACGACTCACTTACCGATGCGGTGACCACCGGTGATCAGTTCACCCAACTTCTCCTCAACCGCACGCAAATCCACTCCGAAGCAAGGGAACTCGCGAGCCCCTGCATCAGAGCAACCAGTCCCATTCGCCGAGGCGTAGGCCATACCTGGCGAACATCGACGCAGCTGCTTTCAGGCCGGCGGTGGAACTGGTGATCACAGTGGATCCACCACGACCACCTACACGCATTGCCGGAAGAGCACCTCTGACCTACCTCCATATCGTGCGACTGAAGAATAAGTCTTGTGACCTACTTTTATACATGCAATACTTGACGGACAGACACTCCATCCGTTTTTCAAGAACTTCACCGATTTCCGCGCCCGAACCGGGTTGCCGATTCTGGTCGTCTGCAGGCGCGGCTCAACCCGGTCGCCCGGCATGCAGGGCGCCAGTCAATGGCTCCGTCCGGGACCTACACCGGTTCGGCAGCTGACGGCTACCGGATCGCACACTGCTCGAGAGGACACCAGATGACGTCATCAAAGAAGAGACTGCAAGTGGACCCTCAGCTGTGCGAAGCGCACGCGCTGTGCGTCGAGATCGCACCTGAGGTGTTCGTACTCAACGACGACGCCGACGTCGCCACCTGCGACGAAGATCCGCCAGAAGCCCTGTTGCCGGACGTCAAGGCCGCCATCAGCGGGTGCCCACGTCAGGCCATCAGCATGGTCGACAGACCCTGACCGCCGATACGCACAAACCAGCCCACTTCGCACTGCCCCCACAACCCGAAGGGACCCCTAGTCTCATGACCGACATCGCTTCCGCCGACTACTTCACCGACCCGGCACTGGCTCAGAGCCCGTTCGAGTACTTCGATGCTCTCCGAGAACTGGGGCCCGTCTACCGCGAGCCCCACCACAACGTCGTTGTCGTCACCGGTCACTCAGAAGTAATCGAAG
>NZ_KB911533.1:0-19757 GCF_000383535.1 Nocardia sp. 348MFTsu5.1 | reverse complement strand
GTTGCGCACGAAATCGTTGGCCCAATCGAGCTTGAGCTGGAAGTCGGAATCAGTTTCAAAGGCCCATACCATGCTCCGATAGTGCACATGTACGACCAAATGTGTCAAGTGCACTACCCGGTCTGTTTCATCGAGGAGCTTTCGGGTTGCTCGAGTTGGAGAGCACGGGCGTGCAACTTGAAGGCGTTGTCAACGATCACGTGGCCTTTCTGGGGGCTGCGGCAATGCAAGTAGTGCGGTTGACAGGAGCGTGCGTACAAGTGCACTATATCTCCCGTGGTTCAAAAATGTATCCCGGATCACAGTGCCGAGCAGCGAGATCCACAGTCAGTTCTGTCCTGTCAGTTACCCGCCGCACCAGTAAGTGGAGCATCGACCTACACGTCAGTCGGTCGGCTCGAGTTGGTTGGTACAGCGCTTATTTCATGGAGGACAGATGGCGACCGTGGTGGACGTCGATATCAACGGTCCGCAGAGGCCGGGGGAGCTGGTCGATGCGGCTACCGCGGTGGGTCGGGTGATGCCGCCGTGAATGCGGCCGCTACGTCTGAGCACGAGCCATCGTCGGAAAATGAACACTCCCCGATGCCTCCCGGTGGGAGGTTTTCGAGAGTATTTGCACAACTGAGATTTCAGACCCCCCAGACACTCCACTGGCGCAGGAACAACTGCGATGCGTTTGACGACGCGGCCGTGGAAAACAACCCACCAAGTCAACACGAGATCAACGAACATGAGGAGTAGGGAATATGGATAAGTTGCTCGAAGGTAAGACTGCAATTCTGACGGGTGCCGGCTCGGGTATGGGGCTGGCGACGGCCCGACTGTTTCACGAGCATGGTGCGAATCTGGTCCTCGCCGATATCTCCGGTGCACAGGAGACCACCGCGAAGGAGCTCGGCGAGCGGGCGGTTGCGATCCAGACCGATGTTTCGAAGACTGCGGATTCGAAGGCGATGGTCGACCTTGCTGTCAGTGAGTTCGGCGGGGTGGACATCTTGTGCAACATCGCTGGGGCCAATGCGCCGATGATGCCGTTCCATGAGTCGTCGGAAGAAGATTTTGACAAGATGGTCAACATCAACTTGCGCGGGGTGTTCTTGTCGATGAAGTTCGCCATTCCGGAACTCCTGGCCCGGGGTGGCGGTTCGATTGTGAATGTGGCGTCGACGGCGGCGCTGATCGGTACGCCGCAGCTGGCGAGTTACAGTGCGGCGAAGAGTGGTGTGTTCGGTCTGACTCGGACGGTGGCATTGGAGTATGCCGAACGGAAGATTCGGGCAAATACCTTGTGCCCCGGCACGATCAAGACTCCGATGATGGATCAAGGTATTGCTGACAATCCCGGGGCATACGAGTACCTCAGGGACTTGGTGCCCATGCGCCGGGTCGGAACCGCTGAGGAAATCGCCAACGGAATGTTGTTTCTGGCCAGCGACCAGTCGTCCTACATCACGGGAATCTCGCTGCCCGTCGAAGGCGGCCAGACCGCAGGCTGAGGTCTGTCTCCTGAAAGTGTGACCCGGTGGGCGGTCCGATCGTGAGGTTGGCCGTCCACCGAGCGTTCCCGAAAGCTGTTGGTGTTGAACGAATGTTGCCTGCACAGAACCCCGTTCGAATGAAACCAGCTGTTCGAGCAGTAATTGATCGATGATAGATAAATCTGAAACTCTGCAGCCTGTCACCCATTGCGGCGTCGTGTGATCTGGATTGTCCAGTGGACTGTCCGGCAGTGCAGGCGGCCGAATTACGCTGCACAGAAGTAGATCTTGTCGGTGCCCTACATTCGACATCATCGTGGCATATCGAGAAGTGTTGGTGATCAGCAACTATGGGCAATCCTCGCCGTAGACCGTAGACCGTAGACCGTGGGGCGTTGGGCCGTGTACTGAACAGTCGTCGGGCGTGCCGTATCCGCACGAATAGTGCTGAAGCACAGGGTTTCTAACCCATTCCATCTAAGGTTCGATGAGCTGATCCTACGCTGGCGGACTTGGCGAAATTGAGTGCGAATCCCTATTGACTTATTGATAGGTGATAGATAACACTCCATGAGTACCTAGTGATGTGGCGCACAATCTGAGCGCCGAGCCACTTTGATCCAATCCTTGAGGAGTCCTGAGATGACGCTGGCACTCGACGCACAGAACGTGAGCAAGAGCTTCCCGGGTGGCCTTGCCCTCGCCTGTTTCAGTCTTCAGGTGAAGCGAGGTGAGGTTCACGCGCTGGTCGGTGAAAATGGTTCGGGCAAATCAACTTTCATCAAAGTTCTGTCCGGCTACCACAATCCTGATCCTGGAGCCGAGATCTATATCGGTGGGGAGCATCTGGAAACAGGCTCTGCACATTCGACCCGTGACCTGGGTTGCCGATTCGTCCATCAGGATGTCGGTCTGATCGAGACGGAGACGGTACTCGACAACCTGTATCTGGATGTCGGCTTCCCGACGCGATTCGGGACGATTCGCACGCGGGCGGCGAGGAACCGGGCGTCGGAGATACTCGCCGAGGTCGGCCTCGACATCGACCCGCGGGTCTCCGTCTCGACATTGACGCCGGCGATGAAGACCGGTGTCGCGGTAGCCCGCGCAATTCGTGAAGACGAAAACCGAAAAGCAACACTGCTGGTTCTTGATGAACCGACTGCGACACTTCCTGACGACGAGGTGCAACAGCTTCTGAAGATCGTGCGGCACATCGCTTCTGCCGGTGTTGGTGTCATATACGTGACCCACCGCCTCGACGAGGTCTTCGAGATCGCACAGAACATCACGATCCTGCGGGACGGGAACATCGTGGATTCGGTGCCATGTAGTGACCTGAACAGGAAGCAACTCGTCAACCTGCTTGTCGGATCTGAGTTCGATGAAGCGCATGCTGAAACTGAGGCCATTCGGGTGACGAATGGTGAAGTCGTCCTTCAGGTTCGTGACCTCGAGGCGAGCGCAGTCGACGACGTGTCCTTCGACGTGGCGGCGGGTTCGATCGTCGGGATCGCGGGTATCACCGGATCCGGGCGTGAGGCAATCCTGGGCTCGATCTACGGGGCGAATCGGCGGTACGGCGGAGAAGTCGATGTAGCGGGAAAGCGGCTTCGCCCTATGCGTCCGGACCTCGCCACCAAAGCCGGGGTTGCCTATATCCCGCCTGATCGTCGAGCGGGCGCTGTCCTGACACTGAGTGCTGCCGAGAATGTGTCGCTGTCGAATCTCGCGCCGCTATGGGACAACTGGAGGATATCGCCTAAGCGCGAATCCGCCGAAACCACCGAGTGGTTCGATGACCTGGATGTTCGGCCACGCGGCGGTGAGAAGCGACCGCTGTCGACGTTCAGCGGTGGCAACCAGCAAAAGCTGATCTTTGCCAAGTGGCTCCGGCGCAATCCTGTTCTCTTTCTATTGGATGAGCCGACCCAGGGTGTCGACATCGCGGCGAAGAGCTCGCTGCACCATCAATTGATCGAGGCCGCGGCCGGCGGAGCAGCGGTGGTCGTCAGTTCGTCTGACGTCGACGAACTCGCGTCTCTTTGTCACCGGGTGATCGTTCTGAAGAACGGCCGGATCACCGCTGATCTCAGCGGACCCCAGATCACCGTTCCGGCGATCTCTCATGCCGCCCTCGGCGAAGATGCCCCCGCCGACCTGACGACTTCGTAGGTGGTGGACCGCAACCTCTTACCTGACTGGGCCTGTTGCCCATCTTCCGCACAGCAATGTTCCTGAAGTTCACATCGAATAGGAGTTATGTAGATGAACGTAAACACTCGAGTGGCCCGGTCTGCGGGCTCACGCGACCGTAGATGGAAACGTCTCGGGATCGGTGCGGCGTCGTTGCTCACCATTGCAGCCCTTGTCGCGGGCTGTTCAGACGCGTCGAGCAGCACGGACTCGAATGCGAGCGGCGACCCCGCTCAGGTGTCCGCAGCGAAAGACGCCACTGCGAAGAATGAGCAACCGGTCACCACGATCGGGAATTTCACACCACTCAAGACCAAGCCTGCGGCAGGTAAGACGTTCGTGTGGCTTGAGTGTGACCTTCCGGTGTGCAAGATTCAGCGCGACGGCGCGGAAGACGCTGCGAAGGCTGCAGGTTGGAACTTCAAGGTTCTTGGGTACTCTTTGGCCGATCCCGCCACGCAGGTGGCGGCGTTGCTCCAGGCGCTGCAGTTCAATCCCACCGCCGTCGGCACATCGGGCTTCCAGAAGGCACAGTTCCAATCGATCATTCCGCAGTACGAGGCGGCCGGGGCGGTGTTACTGAACGCCTACAGCGACGGAGAGCCGACCGGCCCGATCATCTCGAACTACGACGGCCCCGATTTCTCGATTGCGATGGGAGAAATCCTGGCCAACTGGTTCATCGCTGACAGCAATGGTGCCGGCAAGGGAATTGTGGTCACGGTGGATTCCGTTCAGGCGCTGAAGAATCAGACGGATCACTTCCAGACGTTCATCAAGTCGAACTGCTCCGGTTGTTCAGTGGAACCGCTGGCGATGAGCTACTCCGACTTGGTGGGTGGCAAACTTCCCCCGATCCTCGTCGGTGCGCTACAGAAGGATCCGTCGATCAAGTACGTCATCTTCCCGGCAGCAGACTTCTCAACCGGTGTACCGGCGGCGCTCGCGGCAGCGGGAATGACGGGCAAGGTGAAAATCCTCGGGCAGGGTGGAAGCGTTCAGAACCTGAATGCTCTTGAGGCCGGCACCGAAAGTGCTTGGACTCAGACGAATACGGCCTACAACGGGTGGCATGCGATGGACGGTGCCCTTCGCCACGACCAGGGTCTCCCTATCGATAACACTATTCTGTCGCCCACGCGTCTGCTGACGAAAGGCCAGGACTTCGAGATCGAGGCCAGTCTGAACGAACCCGCTGATTTCGGCACCCAATTCGAAAAGCTCTGGCTGGTCAGTAGCTAACCAGCTGCTCAGCTGACATGGTCGCGTGACGAGCTCTTTGTCCGTCGACTTCATCAATGATGGCGGGTGCCGGCCGGTCAAGGCCGGCCGGCACCCCGCCTACTCCCCGGAATTACCTCGAAGCAGTGCATCTGTTGTTTGTCGTCGCTGTTACCGGACGCCAAAGACTTGCTAGGTCACAACAGCCCCACCTCAACCGACTTGATTCCAATATCTCATTCTTAACAGTAAGGATATCCCGTGTCGTCTCGAGCCCTTCCCAACTTTGGTCTTGATCGATTCAGTGGGCTGTACCTAGGCGTTCTGTTCATCATCGTCTTCAGTATTTCGATGCCCAACCTCTTTTTCACAACGGCGACGATGCACACGATTGCATCGCAACAGGCCATCACAGCGATGCTTGCCCTGGCCGTGATCATTCCTCTCGCAGCTGGTGTCTTCGACCTCTCCATTGGTGCGACCATCACCATTTCCGCGGTGACAGTCACGCAGCTACAGAGCTCAAATGGCTTTGGAATGTGGACCTCTATCTTCATCGCGCTGGCGATGGGGTGTGTGATCGGTATTGCAAACGGATTCTTTGTCGTCAAGCTGGGCATCAGTTCCTTTATCGCCACGCTTGCGACCGGCACAATTCTGGTTGCGGTCCAGCAGATCATCACCGATAACTCGCAGCCCTTACCGCCGACGTCCAGTGCTTGGCTGTCCCTGACTCAGACGAAGGTCTTCGGTTTCCAGATCATCGTTGTGTATCTGTTCATCCTCGCAGTGATCATCTGGTGGGTACTGGCACACACGCCTGTCGGTCGTTACATCTATGCATCCGGCGGTAACCCTGAGGCCGCCCGACTCACCGGTGTGCGAGTCGGACGCTGGGTATGGCTGTCGTTCATCGCCGCGGGCACGCTTTCGGCGCTTGCCGGGGTCTTCTATGCCTCGCTCATCGGCGCATCTCTGACTTTCGGTAATGCGATGCTCCTGCCGGCTTATGCTGCGGCCTTCCTTGGATCGACACAGGTGAAACCGGGTCGATTCAACGTCTGGGGCACGATCATCGCAGTTTACGTACTTGCGATCGGCGTTCAGGGTATCCAGTTCTGGACCAACGTTCAGTGGCTCAACGAGATGTTCAACGGCGTGGCATTGCTGGTGGCCGTGGCATTCGCCACCTGGCGGCAGAACCGAGTCTCGACAGGGCGTCGAATTCTCCGCTCCAAGGTTGCCAAGACAGAAGACGGCGCGGCACCCACGGCACCCGAGGTGGTCGAAGTGGCAGAAGCGAAATAGCGGACCACGGGTTCCGTCGTGAGGCAGGCGCTGTGCAAGGAGCGCCCGTGCGTCAGGGACAATCGGTCGTGGATCACAAGTGCGTGATGCCTTGGGTGCGCGGAACCGGGCGCAAGGCGTTCGCAGGCGGTTAGACCGAGATTTCGGGAGGCAACAAGTGTCAGAGGCGCCGAATGAATCGCCGGCGAGCCGCCGCAGCGGGCGGCCCACGAAACCGGTCGTGTCCAGACGCTCGGTCATCGAAGCGGCGGTCAAGATCATCGATCGGGACGGTTTGGATGCGATGAGCGTTCGCGCGCTGGGACGCGAACTCGAGGTCACTTCGGCATCTCTTTATTATCATTTTGCGGATAAAGAAGAAATATTGTCTGAGGTCATCAAATATATCCTGAGGAGAGTCAGGCCATCGGTTCCAGGAGATTCTGAAGAAGTGCGGTCCTGGCAGTCATATATTGTCGAGTCCGTCGTCAATTATCGAAATGCGTTCATCGAACATCCGAACGCGGCGCCACTCCTCATTACGCGACCGTGGAGATCTTTCGACCATGAGGTCATCAACACGTCGATCCAGGCTTTGTCAGATGCTGGAGTACACGAGCAAATGCAGATGTCTCTGATCAGATCGGGCGAAATGCTGGCTTTCGCCGGCGCGATATTCAGCGAGTACTCCGACAACGACGGCTTCGGTGATGTGTCTGAGGAGTACCCGGCGCTCCGGAATGCAATCGCAAACGATGCGATCACAGATGCCGAGTCCTTCGAACTGACAATGCGAGCGTTGGTGACCGGATTCAGTGCCATGATCGCCATGGGTCCGATGGCAGATGGACCCTTCCGGGTGTGAGAGAACCACACACATACACTTTGAGACACAGAACAGGCGGCGGCCCAATGGGCCGCCGCCTGTTCTGTTGTCAACTACCCGGAGTGGGCGGGGTAGCGATGTCGATGTCGTTCACGCCGATGTGTCGACGGTCCCGGCGAGCAGTTGCTCTTTGAGCTTGCGCTTGACGAGCTTCCCTGTCGGTGTGCGGGGAAGATCGGCATTGAACACCATGCTTCGAGGAAGTTTGTAGCGGGCGATGTGCTCGCTGAGATGATCCATCAGCTCAGTGCGGAGACCTTCGTCGCCCTCGACTCCCGGCGCCGGGGTGACAACGGCGGTCACAATCTCGCCGAGCTCGGCATCAGGCATGCCGATGACGCCGGCGTCGAGTACCTTTGGGTGCTCGACGAGGACATTCTCGATTTCCTGGGGGTAGATGTTCACGCCACCGGAGATGATGAGGAACGAGTCCCGGTCGGTGAGGAAGAGGTAGCCGTCCTCGTCCAGGTAGCCGAGGTCGCCGGTGGTGGTCCAGGCCGGGTGGGCCGGATGTTGGGCGCTACGCGTCTTTTCCGGCGCGTTGTGATACTCGAATGGTAGGGCGTCCCGCTCGAAGAAGACCGTTCCGATCTGTCCCGCCGCGACATCGTTGCCGTCGCCATCGCAGATGTGCGGAACACCGAGGGCGGCGCGGCCGACGGTCCCTGGCTTGCGCAGCCATTCCTCACTGTTGACGATCGTCATTCCGTTGTACTCGGTGGCCGAGTAGAATTCCCACACGATGGGCCCCCACCATTCGATGATGTGCCGCTTGGTTTCGACCGGGCATGGAGCCGCGGCATGAATCGCGACGCGGAGACTGGAGACGTCATAGCCGAGCCGGACGTCCTCGGGCAGTTTGAGCATCCGGATGAGCATGGTTGGTACCCACTGGCTGTGGGTGACCCCGAACTGTGCGATGTACTGCAGCGTCTTTTCTGCGTCGAATCGATCCACCAGGATGACTGTGCCACCCAACGCCTGGACCACTCCGAACCATCTCAGCGGGGCCGAGTGGTATAGCGGCGCCGGGGACAGGGCGACGGTGTCCGGGCCTACGCCCCATACTGTTTGGTTTGTTTCGGTCAGTTTGTCACCGGGCTCGGATACCTGGCGGCCCGGCAATGGAGGCTTGATGCCCTTCGGCTGCCCCGTGGTCCCCGAGGAGTAGAGCATGTCCGTGCCCCGAGGCTGATCCTCCATCGGCACATCGGATTCGGCTGCTGCAGCCGCATCGAGGTCGGAGTATCCGTCGACATTTCCACCGAAGGCGAGGCGATGTTCGGTGTCGGGCGTCAGTGGGAGAAGTGCGCCGGCGAGTTCGGTGAGCGCGGCGTCGACGATCACGGCCTTGGCTCCGCAGTCGTTGACGATGTAGGCGGCCTCGCCGGCGGTCAGGTGCCAGTTGACCATCGTCATGTAGAGGCCGGATCGCATTGCTGCCCAGTAGATGTCGAATACTTTGGGAGTGTTGGTGGCCACGGCCGCGAGGTGGTCGCCCGGGCGCAGACCCAATCCGTAGAGGTGACGAGCGATCCGGATGGAGTTGGACTCCAACTCGGCATAGGTGACCACTTCGCCGGTCTCGGCGGTGATCACCGCGGGCTTGTTCGGAAAGGTATTCAGATACGCGCCGGGGTACATCGTTTCTCCAAGGATAGGGATGGAGTCTGCGGGATCATCGACCGTGAAAATCAGCCGATCTTCTCGTCAGAATCCTCGTCGGGAGACCATCCGAATGGTCGATCGACAGTAGGCAGGTGTTAGTAAGTGTGTTCTCAAGAGGTCTCGACGACACACAGCGGACACTAAATCCGTACCATCGCCAGAGATCAAATGAAAGCCTGTCCATCATGCAACTTTTGGCCGGTCGAACGACCATTGTTTGCACTGGTCATGTGGTCGGTCGTGGTCAGATAATTGCCCGACAGCATTCGACGCTTCGTTCAAGACGCACATTTCGTGGAGGTTCCATGGTCACCGGTGACCAAACGCCAGCCCTGCCTATCAGCGGCATCAGGGTGCTCGACCTTTCTGATGGGCTTTGTGAGGGCGCAGGCCGAATTCTGGCCGATCTGGGTGCCGACGTCATCAAGATCGAGAGCCCATCCGGTGCGCCGTCACGTCTGCTCGGTGTGCGAGATGACGGGATCAGCCTCACCTTCGCCGCCGCCAACGTGAACAAGCGTAGCGCCGTCATCGACCTCGATACAGCCGATGGGCGCGAAGATTTTCTCTGCCTGACGCGGAACGCCGACCTTGTCATCGCGGGTGGTCCTGGGGCTCAGGAGCTTTCGGCGGAAGTTACGCCGGAAAAGCTGTTGCAAGAGAACCCGGCGTTGATCGTGCTGGAGTTGAGCTGGTTCGGCAAGACAGGGCCTTATCGCGACTGGATCGGGACAAATGACGTTCTGGCCGCAGTCACCGGCCTACTCGCGAAGTCGGGCCTTCCTGACCGCGAGCCGCTGTTGCCCCCGGAGCATCTCGTCGATGCCGCGGCATCATCGCAGGCGGCGTGGACCGCGATGCTCGCTGTTTGGAAGCAGGCCAGTTCCGGACTCGGTGAGCTGATTGATTTCTCCGTCTTCGAGGCTGTTGCGGTCAGTCTCGATCCGGCCTTCGGCATCAGCGGGTCAGCGCGTGGCGCGGCATCGGATCTGCCGCGCGGTCGGCCTGACGCGCGGCACTTGTACCCCATGTTCGCGTGTGCGGATGGGTGGGTGCGTATCTGCCTTCTGAGTGCGCGTCAATGGAGCAACATGTTCGAGTGGATGGGCAGGCCCGAAGAACTCAGCGATCCGAAGTACGCCGTGCTGCGAGAGCGTCACAAGGCGGAGGCGATCATCACTCCCGTTCTCAAAAAGTTCTTTGCGACGCGGACGCGGGCGCAGGTGGTTGAGGAGAGTGTTCAGTTCGGGGTTCCGGCGGCCGGTTTGCTCTATCCGTCAGACGTTTTCACCGCGCCGCACTACCTTGCGCGCAATACTTTTGTTGATGTTTCCGTCGGGTCACGTACAGCGAAGATGCCACAGAACTACTTCGAGATTGACGGTGTGGGGATCGGCTACCGGACGCCCGCGCCCTCGGTGGGTGAACACACCGCAGACGTCCTGGTCGCTGATCCGGTACCTCGTCCGAGACGATCGACACGCGAGCAGCACAGCCCCTTCGCGGGGCTTCGGGTGCTCGATCTCGGTGTCATCGTCGCCGGAGCCGAGGCCGGACGACTTTTCTCGGACTGGGGCGCCGACGTGATCAAGGTCGAGAACCGGCAATACCCGGATGGGAACCGGCAGAGTGCTGGGCCGAACGACGTCACCCAGAGTTTCGCGCGCGGACATCGCAACAAACGAAGCCTCGGGCTGAACCTGCGCTCGGAGCGCGGACAGGAACTCTTCCTCGACCTGGTTCGGAAATCTGATGTGCTGTTGTCGAACTTCAAACCTGGAACTCTCGAGTCTCTGGGCATCGGTTACGACACGCTGAAGCAGACGAATCCTCGGCTGATCATGGCCGACAGCAGCGCTTTTGGCCCTGCCGGGCCGTGGAGTCGGCGGATGGGATACGGGCCGTTGGTGCGGGCAAGTACAGGTTTGAGTTGGCTGTGGTCGTATCCCGGCGATGATGACGGATTCAGCGACGCGATCACCATCTATCCCGACCATGTCGCGTCACGGTTTGTGGCCACCGCAGTGATCGCATTGTTGATTCGCCGTGAGCAGACCGGGCTCGGTGGCACCGCCAGCGTTGCGCAGATCGATGTATTGCTCGGACAGATGGCTGATCGGTTTATGGCCGAGTCGCTTCATCCGGGCACCTTGACCATCGCAGGCAACTTCCGTGGCGGCGATGCTCCTCGCGGAATCTTTCGATGTGACGGGGACGACGAGTGGTGTGTGATCGACGTGCAGACCGATGAACACTTCCGTGCCCTGGCCGAGGCTGTGGACATGTCCGAGTGGTTTGACCGCGAAGCCTTCGCCTCGGCACAGGGGCGTGTTGCGCACCGGGACGAGATCGAACAGCACGTGCGATCGTGGATCAGCACCCAAGCACCTCGCGAGGTGATGACGCTCTTGCAGAAGCGCGGTGTGCCGTGTGGGTTCATGCAGCGCGCCAGCGAGTTCGATGAGGACCCTCAGTTCAGTGCCAGGAGCTTTCTGCGTTTTCAGGATCAGCCACAGTTTGGTGGTGCGCTGGTCGCGCAGAATGGTGAGGCGGTGTTCAGCAGTATCGGGGTCCCGCAATTCGGGGCAGCACCGATCCATGGCGAGCACACAGCTGAAGTGTGTGCTGAGGTCCTCGGGATGGACGAGGCCGAGATCGCGGAGCTGATTGCAGACGGCATCCTCGAAGTACCAGAGTCGGTCGCTGCATTGGAATCGGAAAGAGGGACGGCATGACATCGGAGTCGGATAACGTCGCGGGGATCAAGATTGTCACGACGCAACAGCATGGTCATGTTCAGGTGATCACGATCAATCGCCCCGAGGCGCGGAACAGCGTCAACAAAGCTGTCGCCGAAGCGTTGGGTGACGCGCTGGAAGCGGCAGACGCAGATCCTGGGGTGCGGGCAATTGTTCTGACAGGTGCCGGCGACCAGGCGTTCTGTGCGGGCGCTGACCTCAAAGCCATCTCCCGTGGCGAGGGCATCATGCCCGAAGGTAACCGGGCGCACTGGGGATTCGCCGGGTATGTGAGCCATCCCGTGAGCAAGCCGACCATTGCTGCCGTCAACGGTTTCGCATTGGGCGGGGGCACCGAGCTGGCCCTGGCCAGTGATCTGGTGGTCGCGGTGGAGTCGGCTACGTTCGGGCTTCCCGAGGTCCGACGGGGCCTTGTCGCCGCTGCCGGCGGAGTATTCCGACTGCCACAACAGATTCCGCGAAAGATTGCACTGGAATTGATGCTCACCGGGGAACCGATCTCAGCTGATCGAGCATATGACCTCGGGCTCGTGAATCGAGTTGTTCCTGCGGGTCAGGCACTAGACGCGGCGATCGATCTTGCCAACACCATCGCATCCAATGCTCCTCTCGCAGTTCAGGCAAGCAAGCGAATTGCCGGCGGGATCGCCGACGGACGAGTGGACCGCGACGACGACGACTGGAGCCGCAACCGAAACGAGGCCAGACGCGTCATGGCTTCGCGCGATGCGAAAGAGGGAACACGCGCGTTCGCGCAGAAGCGCTCCCCGGAATGGACTGGCGAATGAACCAGAAGCATCGCTCCCCGCGATCCCCGGTCATCGTCGGCCTCGGGATGACAGAGATGGGGAAGGTCTACGGTAAGAGTGCTCGGCAGTTCGCTGCGGAGGCTACCCGGCGTGCCGTGAGTGATGCCGGTCTCGCCCTTGCGGACGTCGATGGTCTGTTGGTGTCCGCGGGCGTCACGAATGACGTCGGCCTCGAATTGCAGGTTGATTTAAATCTGCGAGATCTCAATGTTCTCAGCACGATGCATGCATTCGGTTCGTCAGCCGGCGCGATGATTCAGTTCGCATCGATGGCCGTGGAAGCAGGGATGGCCGAGGTCATCGTGTGCGCGTTCGGCGACGCTCCTCTCAAGGAGGGAAAAGCTTCCGGGGATGTGTATTCCGCGAAGCGCCGCGCACCGAGTGGGTGGAGCGGGTTGCAGCGGTCGACCGGCGCCGCCTCGCCCAACATGCTGTATTCGCTGGCGGCTCGGCGTCACATGATCACGTACGGGACGACATCGGAGCAGTTGGCTGCAGTCGCTGTCGCGCAGCGACAGTGGGCGATGATGAACCCGCTTGCGCAGATGCGCAAGCCCATCACCGTCGACGATCATCAGAAGTCTCGGATCATCAGTGACCCGTTCCATCTGTTCGACTGCTGCGTGGTGTCCAACGGTGGTGTGGCCGTGGTGGTTACGACAGCAGAGCGGGCAGCGCACCTACAGCAGCCCCCAGTCAACGTTCTCGGGTGGGCGCAGAGCCACCCGGGCACTGTTCTGCGCCGCAACGATGATTTCGGTTTGGTGACCGGCGCAGCGAGGTCGGGGCCTGCGGCGATGGCCATGGCTGGTGTGACCACCGAAGACATCGACATCGTCGAACTGTACGACTGCTATACCTATACCGCGCTGGTGAGCCTCGAGGACTACGGCTTCTGCGCAAAAGGAGAGGGCGGCGAGTTCGTCGCCACACCGGGCAACATCGGCCCCGGCGGAAAGCTCAAGGTGAATACCGGTGGAGGACAGCTGTCTTCGTATTACATGTGGGGAATGACCCCGCTATCGGAGGCGATCATTCAGGCTCGCGGTCAGGCCGGCGAGCGTCAGCAGGAGCAGCACGATCTGGTGTTGGTCTCAGGGAATGGTGGGATCCTGGACCATCATTCGACGTTGGTGCTGAGCTCATGAATCGGCAGACATTGCGCCGACTAGGGATGGAAACACCGTGATTTTACAACCCGTGGTCCGAGACGCCGCGACCGCAGCATTTTTCGACGGCGCCGCGCAGGGAATTCTGCTCTTGCGCAGATCGGTTGTCACCGGCGAGATCCTGAGTCCACCTGTTGAGCAGGACAGCGTCGGGAACACCGATCTCGAATGGATTCCCGCGTCCGGCCTCGGCGCGGTGGTGTCGTGGGCGTTCGTCCCCAAACCAGTCGTGGACTCCGACGAGATCGCCTCGATCACGATCGTCATCGTCGAGCTCGATGAAGGCCCGTGGTGGTGGACCCAACTTGTCGACGTCGAACCATCGGATATAGCCGAAGGCTTTCGGGTGCAGGCCCTGTTTCCGAAGTCTGGACCCGACGAATCACACGAGTACGTACCAGTTTTCGGTCCCGTACCTGATGTAGAGGAAATGAAATGAACCACACTGACAACCAGCGCTGGGTCCTGCGGCGACGACCCGAGAGCGCGCCGGGGCCCGATGATCTCGAGTTCGTCTCGTCGCCGGTCGATGAACTGGGTGACGAACAAATTCTCGTCAAGAATCTACTCCTCTCGCTCGATCCCACGAACCGGTTGTGGATGAGTGACCGGGACCAGTACCTGCCGCCGGTGGAGATCGGCGAGATCATGCGCGGCACCACCATCGGTGTGGTCGAGCAGAGTCGATCGGACCGTTTCGATGCCGGTGACACGGTCTTGCTCGGTGAGGGTGGCTGGCAAACACATAGCGTCGCACCTGGTTCGGCCGCGCGGCGGCTGCGACCCGTCGAAGGTTTGCCGTTGCAGTCCCATCTGTCGGTCCTCGGTATGACCGGGTTGACCGCGTACGTCGGGTTGCTCGACATCTGCCAACCACGCGAGGGCGAAACACTGGTTGTGTCCGCTGCGGCCGGTGCCGTGGGTTCGGTCGTCGGTCAGATTGCAAAGATCAAGGGCTGCCGGGTCATCGGAATCGCGGGCGGCCCGGACAAGTGTCGCTGGATTGTCGACGAGCTGGGATTCGACGGCGCAATCGATTACAAGTCTGAGGCTGTGGGTGACGCTCTGGACCGGCTGTGCCCTGATGGCATCGACATGGACTTCGAGAATGTCGGTGGTCCGATCATGGATGCGGTGTTCTCGCGGCTCAACAAAGGCGGGCGGATGGCCCTGTGCGGGATGATCTCCGGCTATAACACTGAAGGTCCGCTTGCCGGCCCCACCGACTTCGGTCGGGTTCTGATGAATCGGCTGACCATCCGGGGGTTTGTGGTCATCGACCACCTCGATCGCTCCGCGGACGCGCGGCGCGACCTCGTACAGTGGATCACCGACGGCAAAATCACCTGGAAAGACCATATCGTGGACGGACTCGAGAATGCCACGGACGCACTGTCGCGACTTTTCAGCGGGGCGCACGACGGCAAACTCCTTGTCCGCGTGGCGCAGTGACTCACCAACCGGCCAACTGATGAAGTCGAGGAGACGCGAATGATCAAGATCGTATTCTGCCTACGGAGGAAGTCAGGACTGTCGCAGGAGGAGTTTTCTCGCTACTGGCTGGAGGAACATGCACCGCTGGTTCGCCGGCATGCCGCTGCGTTGGGGATCCGCCGATACGTCCAGTGCCACACATTCGACGATCCGCGTCTCGCGTCCACACTCGCTGCGCGGGGTTGCGAGGGAGAGCCGTACGACGGAGTTGCCGAACTCTGGTGGGACAGTACTGACGATCTCGCTGCCGTCCGCGGAAGCGATGCCGGCAGGACTGCCGGAAAAGCGTTGCTGGAAGATGAGCGAACCTTCATCGATCTGACTCGGTCACGCATCTTCTTCACCGAGGAACACACGATAATCTGAGTTACCCAACCGGATTGAGGTAGATGATGGATTTCTCAAAGGTCGGTATCTGGGGTGCCGGACTGCGTTTCGGCGATCCGGTCGAAGCTGCCGAGTCGGCCGCAGAACTCGAGGAACTCGGGTTCGGATCACTCTGGGTTCCGGACGGCGGTGGCCCGATTTTCGACGCCGTCAACAATCTCCTCGGAGCGACTCGCACCGCAGTGGTCGCGACCGGGATCCTCAATCTCTGGATGCACGAGCCCGAGTACGTGGTCGACGGTTACGCATCGGTCACCGCGGCCTATCCGGACCGATTCCTCCTGGGGATCGGGGTCGGCCATGCGCCGGTGGTCGACAAACTCCGGGACCCGGGTACTTATCGGCGTCCGATTGCGTCGACGGCAGCGTTTCTGGACGAGCTCGACAAGGGTCACCCGCCGATCCCTGTCGACGGCCGGATCTTGGCCGCGCTCGGTCCGAAAATGCTCAGTTTGGCCGCCGAGCGGACCGGTGGGGTTCATCCGTACCTCGTGACGCCCGAACACACCGGGCTCGCCCGCGAAGCAGTTGGGCCGGACAAACTCGTACTTCCGGAACAAACGGTGATCCTGTGTTCCACCGCCGACGAGGCCCGCGCGATAGCAACCGAGTGGCTGCGCGACTATCTGGAGTTCCCAAACTACGCCAACAGCCTGTTGCGGTTGGGGTTCACTCCCGAAGATCTGAAGACGTTGAGCGACAGGCTTTTTGACGCCATGGTCGTGTGGGGCGGCGAGGAAAAGATCAAGGCACGCATTGACGAGCACGTCGCCGCGGGCGCCGACCAGGTGTGCGTCCAGGTCTTGACCGGCAAGGAAGAACTACCCCGCGAGCAATGGCGTCGACTGGCTGCCGCTCTGGTGTGATCGAACTCAGCCGGCCTGGATGGTCGCGACCCCGGCGGCGTCGACAACGGCGTCGATCATCGCGGTCACCCAGGGTGCCCGCACCGGAGAGCTCCACGCAAGACCGACCCGGAGCGTGATCGCGTTTCCCGTAAACGGGACAACTCTGAACTTCTGGTCTGCGAATACCCGTCCACCCGGAGTGTGGTTTCCGGTCAGCGCCAGTGGCCGCGAGGTATCGCGCAACACAAGATTCGAGGCGAGAACCGGATCTGAGGGTGCCGAGTCGTCGGCGGCGGCGAACCCGAAATCGAGCAGCGCGCGCCGTAGTTCGGCCATGGCCAACGGTTGGACACCGGCAGGTGGAAAGATGATCGACCGGCCTCTGACGTCGCCAGGAGTGAGAACATCGAGGCTTGCGAGCGGATCATCGGCTCTCATCGCCGCCCCGCAGGCGTACTCGGCGATGTTCGCGGTACAGATCGACGAGTCATTGACGGGGAGGTGGACGATTGCCAGATCGAGGGTCCCATTCTTGAGGTTGAGGAGCAGCTTGGACGACTCACCTGTGGAGACCGAGACCGTCGAGGTAGGGCTGGCAGTTGAGATCCGTTCGATCACGTCGTCGATGATTTCTGGGTTGACCCGCTGTGTTGCGCCGATCGTGATGTTCGGCCAGCGATCGCCTGCGTCCATCAGATTGCGAATCTTGCTCTCCGCGAGCGCGAGTTCGTCCGAGATCTGTAAAGCGGTCGACAACAAGATCTTTCCGGCCGGAGTCAGTTGCAGGTCGTGATGGTTTCGGAGGAACAGCGGTGTTCCGATCCGGTGTTCGAGCTGCCGGATCGAACGGCTCACGGGGGAGGGTGTGAGGTGCAGACGCGCCGCCGCGCGGGCGATGTTCCGCTCGTCTGCAACCGCAATGAATGTCTTCAGCGCGTTGAGTTCCATTGCGCTCTCATCCCTCCGGTAATCGAAGCGTGTCGAATGTGATGGCTAGTTGAAGTCGGCCGAATCCAGGAGTGCGTTGGCTTGCTCGAACAGCTCTTTCGCGCGGTACCCGAGCATGTCACCGATCTCCTTGGTAGTACTTCCGGCGTGCGCGCGAGCATTAGAGCCCTCGAGAAGAATTGCGAGCCGGTAACAGGCGAGCACGGCGAACCACTTGTAGTCACTGACATCGCGGCCGCTGGCCCGGGCGTATCGCTCGACAGCCTCTGCGGCGGTCGGCATCCCGGTGGCGACCGGCACGCCGGTGCGGCCGGGAAAGGCGGGGTCGGGCCAATTGGCGAGAAGGTGACCGAGGTCGAGAAGAGGATCGCCGATCGTGCACAGTTCCCAATCGACGATGGCGGCGATCCGTGGTTCGTCCCGGGCGACCATGACATTGCCGTAGTGGAAATCGCCGTGGATGAGTCCAGGGTTCCAGGTGTCGGGAATGTTGTCGTCGAGCCAGGTTGCGACGCGCTCCAGGTGGGGCAACTGCGGGCCGGGGTACTCCGGGATATCGCTGTAGGAATCGAGCTGAGCGCGCCACCGGGATACCTGGCGGGTGAGCCAGCCGTCCGATCTCCCCAACGTGCTGAGCCCCTGCGCGACGTGATCCACCCGGCCAAGTGCCGCAAGTGCGTCGATCATCGATTCACCGAGCTCGCGCTGCAGCTCTGGATCGCCGGCGATGCGATCAGGCAGCGGGAGCGGGCTTGCCCCGTCGATGGGTTCCATCAGATAGAAGGCGGCCCCGATGACGTCGGTGTCCGGGCAGGCGGCGATGAGGTCGGGATGAGGAACATCGGTGCCGTTGAGTGCCTCCAGGACCCGTGCCTCGCGGCGCATCGTTTCGTCGCTGTTCTTGCGCTTGCTCAACGGTGGGCGGCGGAATATGTAGGTTCGGCCATCGCGCGCGAAACTGAGGAGGATGTTCTGCGTTCCGCCGGCGAGTCGTTGAACATCATAGATCGGACCATCGCCGAGGCCCTGTTCGGTCATCCAGGTGGTGAGGATGTCGAGATCGACGCCGTCGGTGGTGTCGAGAGTGGGTTTCACGCGGTTGTGTCCTTTGCGTCTAAGAGCTGGCGTTGGTGTCGTTCGCTGTACAAGCGTTCGGTTTCGGGGGAGAGGGGAGCTTCGACGATGGCGGAGACGACATCGATGATGCGGCTGACGAAGAGCTGATCGTCTGCGTGGGGCCTCTCGGTTGCACGACGCGCCAACTCCACTGTCGTGAAGGTGAGTGCGGAGTACCTGGTGTGAAGCTCAGCAGCGCCTGGCGGCAAGACTTCGTCGGCGTGACGCCGCCAGCGCCAGATGCTCGTACCCGTGTCGACGAACATCCCGTCCGGGTGTTGGATCACCTGGGAATAAATCCGCAGGAAGTATCGACCGTCCTGGTCTTCGAGCTCGCGCGCGAGTGGCCGGACCATGATGGCGGCGATGTCCCGGGCACTGGGGGTTGCGTTGGCCTCGTAGTTGTCGAGCATGGCCTCCCGTCGCGTATCCACACGGGCCTCGTGACTCGCCAAGATCGCAGCGATCAGACCATCGCGATCTCCGAAGTGGTATTGGATCGCGGTGGCGTGCTTGATGCCTGCTTCGCGAATGATCTCGCGAAGGCTTACACCATCCAGTCCTCGTTCGGCAAAGAGTCTCTTGGCGGTGACCAGGAGCGTTGACCGCGCGCCTTCGCTGGGGGCCGACATATCAGCCCGCTGCCCAGGCAACGCCACCGTCGACTTTGATCACCGAACCCGTGGTGTAACTCGAGTCGTCGCCCGCCAGATACAGCGCGGCGCCGGTGATCTCCTCGGCATTGCCCGCCCGTTGCAGCGGAATCTTGGTACGTGTCATGTCGGCCAATGTAGCCGGATCCCAGGCTTTCGAGATGTCGGTAAGGAAGAGCCCGGGCATGATCGTGTTGACGCGCACCGTCGGACTGAGCGCGTGAGCAAGCGCCGAACTGAGGTTGTTCACCCCGGCCTTGGCTATCGCATAGGGAACTTCGCCGTCCCCTGGCTGCACCGCTGCGATGCTGCTGATGTTGATGATCGAGCCGCCGCCATGCTTGACCATGCGAGTTCCGATCAACGTCGCCAGACGGAAAGGTCCCTTGATGTTGACTGCCATGACTTTGTCGAACAACTCCTCACTGACATCGGTCAAGGAGGGATATGTCGGCGACATGCCGGCGTTGTTGACGAGTATGTCGATGCGGCCGAAGCGCTCATAGACGTCGTCGACGAGACGGTCGCAGTCTGCCCAACGCCCGACGTGGCATCCCAATCCGACAATGTCGCGACCGGTCTCTTTTGCGAGATCTGCTGCGACGGCGGCACATACGTCAGCTTTGCGACTGGCGATGACGACGTCGGCGCCGCTGAGCGCGTAGGCGCGGGCGATCTCGAGACCGAGGCCTCGGCTTCCGCCGGTGACGAGCGCGGTTTTTCCGGAGAGGTTGGTTGTCATCAGTAGGTGGCTGCTGTGTGTTCGAGGTGGGTGGCGAGTTTGTGTTGGGCTGCGGCGCGGCGGGTGGGGAGGTGTTCGGTGGGCCAGAGTCCG
>NZ_KB911532.1:0-22032 GCF_000383535.1 Nocardia sp. 348MFTsu5.1 | reverse complement strand
CGTTTTCGTTGCAAACGGCAACGTCGTTCTATACTGTACGAGAGTGTGATTCTAGTTACAGGGAGATCGGCGGTCCATACCGGTTCCGTGTCCATCCCTTTGAACCGTGAATGGAGATGACAGTGACTGCGCAGCACAGTGCCCTTGATTTGAATTGGTTGATTTCTGTTGATGACCACATCTTGGAGCCGCCGCATATTTGGCAGGACCGGATTGCGGCGAAGGATCGTGATCGGGCGCCGAAGTTGGTGCGGACCGGTGACAAGGAGACCTGGGTGTATGAGGGTCGGGTGGTGCCGACCAGTGGGTTGTCGGCGGTGGTGGGTAAGTCGCGGGAGGAGTTCAGTCCTGAGGCGATCACGTATGCCGATATGCATCCGGGGTGTTATGACCCGAAGGCGCGTTTGGAGCATATGAACGAGGCCGGGATTTTGGCGTCGTTGGGTTTTCCGTCGTTCCCGCGGTTTTGTGGCCAGATCTTTTATGAGGCCCAGGACAAGGATCTGGCGTTGCGGTGTTTGCAGGTGTATAACGACTGGATTTTTGAGGAGTGGTGCGCCACCGATCCGGGCCGGTTCATTCCGTTGGTGATCATCCCGTTGTGGGATCCGCAGCTGGCGGTCAAGGAGATCGAACGTACTGCGGCCCTGGGTGCGCGCAGTGTGGCGTTTTCGGAGAATCCGGAGCCGTTGGGGTTGCCGACGATCAACGATCCGGGCCGGTATTGGGATCCGGTGATGGCTGCTGCGGCTGATCATGATCTGGTCATTTCGATGCATGTGGGGTCGTCGTCGCGGTTGCCGACGATCGCCTCTGATGCGCCGTTCATGGCGAACTTGACCTGGGGTGCCACCCGTACTGCCGGCACGATGTTGCAGTGGTTGTTCAGTGATTATTTCGAGAAGTTCCCGAATCTGAAGATCGCGTTGTCGGAGGGCAATATCGGGTGGATTCCGTATTTTCTGGAGCGGGCGGAGCAGGTGTATGACAAGCAGCGTTTTTGGGCTGCCAAGGGTGTGAAGTATGAGGGTCATGCTGCTACCGAGGTTCCGATGGATCTCGATATCCGGCAGCGTTTCAAAGATCATGTGTATGGCTGTTTCATTCAGGATGAGGCCGGTATCGCGAACATCGATTTGATCGGTGAGGACAACATCATGTTCGAAACCGATTATCCGCATTCGGATTCGACGTGGCCGGATTCGATCAATGTGGCGCGTAAGCAGATCCAGCATCTGCCTGAGGCCACCCAGTACAAGCTTCTTCGTGGTAACGCCGAGAAGTTGTACCGCTTCACCCCCACCGTCCCCGACCTCACATAGACGCCGCACCAACGTAATCGGTCAAAGAACGAAGGAGAATCAGGGTGGATGCGACGGCGGGAACCAACGTCTTCGACGGCGTGAAAGTGGTGGAACTGGCTCAATGGGTGTTCGTACCCGTGGCCGGCGCGTTGCTGTCCGACTGGGGCGCGGACGTGATCAAGGTCGAGTCGCCGACCGCCGGTGACCCCTACCGTGGTCTCGTAGAGCAAGGGGTCACCACCGGTACCGAGCGGGTGAATTACTCGATCGAGTTGGCCAATCGGGGTAAGCGCAGCATCGGCCTGGACCTGAAGAACCCGGAAGGTCGGGAGATCTTCTACACGATGATCGCCGAAGCGGATGTCTTCCTCACCAACTTCCGTTCGTCTGCCCTGGACCGGTTGGGATTGAGCGTCGATGAACTGCGAAAGCGCAACCCGCAGTTGATCTATGCGCGTGGTCACGGGTTCGGAGTTCGCGGGCCGGACAAAGACATACCGGCTTACGACAACACCGCTTTCTGGTCGCGTGGCGGAATGGCGCACGTGTTGACACCCGAAGGCCTGGACTATCCACTGTCACCGCGTGGCGCGTTCGGTGACCGACAGGCAGCGATGAATCTCGCGTTCGGCGTCTCGGGCGCGCTGTTCCGGCGGGAACGGACCGGGGAACCTTCGGTCGTGGACGTGTCCCTGCTGGCCAGCGCCATGTGGACCCTCGGTTCCGACATGCTGGGCGCACTCCAGGGACAGGAGCCCCGGGCCCGGTCGTCGCGTGGTCAGGGTCCGAACCCGCTCGGTAATGTCTTCCGCACGCAGGATGGTCGCCACATCACTCTCGCGCTGCTCCAGCCCGATCGCTACTGGGCCGAGCTCTGTGACGTTCTGGGACAGCCGGAGCTGTTCGGCGACAGTCGTTTTGCGACGATTACGACGCGGGCGGAGAACCGGGTCGACTGCCTCAAGACGCTGGACGAGATCTTCGCGAGCCGTACCTACTCGGACTGGGTGGTGCGCTTCGAAAAGTCGGACATGCCCTGGGCTCCGGTCCAGTCCGTCGAGGAAGTCCTGGTGGATCCACAGGTGGTCGCGAACGGCTACCTCTCGACGGTGGAATCCGACAACGGTGCCGAACTGACCTTTCCCAACGGGCCGGTGCAATTCGACGAGGGCCCACCAGACCTGCGTCGGGCCCCCGAGCACGGCGCAAATACGGAAGAGATTCTCCTCGAACTCGGCTTCGACTGGGGCAACATCATCGAGCTCAAAGAGCGTCACGCTGTCATGTGAGCCGTCCGGCCTGCCCCGATTCAGCAGTTCTGCAGCATTTTTCACCAGCCCAATAGCACTACTCTCGAGAGGTCGAGGATGATTCGACAACGACGTCTGCTCACCGCCGCGATCGCGGTGTTGAGTTCGGCCACACTACTTTTGACTGCCTGTAGTTCACCTTCGAGCACTGGTGCATCGTCCGAAGACGAGGGTGCCCCGGTGCCCGGCGGTGCGGTCAACGCGATCCAGGTCAGTGAACCGCGCACCCTCGATCCCGCCTCGCTGGGAAATGTGTGGGCGAGCCAGGCGATGTTGGGTAATGCGCTGTACGGCACGTTGATGATCAACAATCCCGAGACACTCGAAATCGAATACAAGATGGCCGAGGATTTCTCCACAACCGATGGCGGCGCCAGTTACACGATGAAACTGCGTCCGGGACTGAAGTTCACAGACGGCACACCACTGGACGCCGCGGCGGTCAAGTTCAACTGGGACCGCGTGAAGGACCCGAAACTGGGATCAGGTGCGAGCAAGGTCAGTCCACAGATCGCCGAGACCACGGTCGTCGATCCGTCCACGTTGACGGTCACGATGGTCGCTCCCAACTCGCACTTCGATCAAGCTGTGGTCACCAGTGCGCTGAATTGGATCGCCTCGCCCTCCGCGCTGCAGAAGAGCCGTGCGGACTTCGACGCCGCACCGGTGGGCGCCGGTCCGTTCACGCTGTCGGAGTGGAGTCGACAGAATCAGATGACGCTGACGAAGAACCCCGGCTACTGGGACGCGCCCAAGCCCTACATCGACTCGATCTCGTTCAGGTTCGTGCCGGACACCGCTCAGCGTTTCAATGCGGTTGTCAGTGGCAGTGCCGACATCAGCGCGGAGTCGAACCCGAAAAGCATTGAAGATGCGATGGCCCAGAATCTGAAAACCGAGGTAGTGGAGCCCGGTGGCGGACAGTATCTGGCCATGAACACCCGGCGCGCTCCGTTCGATGACCCGAGAGCACGCCAGGCGGTTTCGCTGGCGCTCGATCTCGACGCTCTCAACACCGTCGTCTACAGCGGTGCGGGTGAGGTGCCCAACACCTTGTTCCCCGAGGAGTCCCCGTTCTACAACGACATCGCTCTGCGAGAGCCCAACAAGGCGCAGGCACAGGCTCTGTTCAACGAGCTTGCCGCCGAAGGAAAGCCGGTCAGGTTCGACTTCACCAGCTTTTCGAGCAATGAAAACAAGATGGCTGCAGAGGGTGTCCAGGCTCAGCTCAGTGCCTACGACAATGTCGAGGTCGGCGTGAAGAATGTCGACTCCACCGCCATCCAGTCCGTCATCGGGCAGCGAGACTTCGAGATGGTTGTCACCTCGGCCAACATCCTCGACCCCGACACTGAACTCTGGGTCAGCTTCCACTCGAAGTCCTCAGGCAACATGACGGGGATCAGCGATCCCGAACTCGATGCGGCACTCGATGCCGGCCGTGTCGGCGCGACGGTCGAAGAGCGTAAGGCTGCATACGACACCGTTCAGGAACGACTCGCCGTGGTCGTACCAGGCATTTTCTATATCCGGTCCACACCCTCGGTGACAGCCGCGTCGAAGACCAAGGGCATCAACCTGTACGGCCTCGGATCCCCATTACCTGAAGAGTTGTGGATCAATTAGCAACGTGAATGTTGAAGAAGGTCCGCCGGCGGCGGACCTTCTTCGGCGTCATCCGGCACGGACGACTGTCGATCACTACGGAGGACAAACGTGGCCCCCCAACCAGACGCTGCAATCGCCGGTATCGGTCTGACCGAACAGGGTCGGCACCTTGGTATTTCACGGCGCGAATTGCGTCGACAAGCGCTCGACCTCGCCCTGGACGATGCCGGCCTCGAACGGTCGGACGTCGATGGCTACATCCTGATCGGTGCTTCATTCGAAGATCTCCGCTATCTCGGACTGTCTCCGGCCTTCGCCTATTCGTTGATGACCGGAGGTGCCTCGCCAACCGCGAGCGTTCTGGTGGCAGCTGGGGCGATCGCCACCGGCCAGGCCAAAACCGTCGCCTGCGTCTACGGGGAGGCGTATTCGTCGGAGCCTCCGAAACTGGTCCCGCACACCACCGGTGGTGTTGAGCGGGATATCAGGGCCTACAGCTACGGCTACCCCTACCTGTACGGCATGGTGGGACCGGCGTCGACGTACGCGCTCGCGGCGCGTCGCCACATGGAGCTCTACGGGACCACCTCGGAAGACCTGGGCCGGGTAGCTGTGGTCGAGCGCGAGTACGCATCGATCCGGCCCGGAACCCAGGGGTACGGGCAGCCGATCACGCTTGCGGATCATCAGGAGTCGCGCATGATCGTTGACCCTCTGCGGCTCCTGGACTGTTCTCGACCGACTGACGGTGGCGCCGCCATCATCGTCACATCGACCGACCGTGCGGCCGATCTGACCGATCATCCGGTGCGCGTGCTCGGCGGCGGAACCTCGCATGCGATCGAAACATGGTGGGATGGAACGATGTTCGAGTCGATGAACGTCGACCGCGCGGCCCGGACGGCACTCGGGCAGGCGCAGATGAACATCGGTGACATCGACGTGGCGCAGCTGTACGCACCCTTCACCATTGCCGTCCTCATGCAGCTCGAGGAGTATGGCTTCTGCAAACCGGGCGAAGGAGGCGCGTTTGTTGCCGATGGTCACACCGGGCCGACCGGCACGATACCGACAAACACCGGCGGCGGGCAGTTGTCCGGTTTTTATGCAACGGGTTTCACGCCATTGAGTGAAGGGATACTCCAGATGCGCGGTCAAGCTCCGAGCAGTCAGATCGCAGATGCGCGGACATGTCTCGTCAGCGGATCGGGAGGCAATGGCGGGATCCAAGGATCCTGGTCACACGCCACCCTCGTGCTGGGAGCAGACCGGTGAGCGTCGGCCGCCCGCTACCGGGCGATGTCGTCGAGGACGCGATCGACCAGCCGTTCTGGGACGCGTGCAACGATGGCGTGTTGCTGGTCTACCGCTGCAATATCTGCGCGACGTCGTACTGGCCCGCGGGATCGTGTACCGCACACGGAATGCGCGACATCGAGTGGGTCCCGGCCGCGGGGACAGGTCACCTGCACACCTGGACCGTTGTCCATCAGAAATACAGTAAGTCGTTCACGGACAAACCGACTGTCGTCGCGGTGGTGAAGCTCGACGAGGGGCCCCTGCTGCATACGAACTTGATCGATGCCGAAGGTACGGACCTGCGGGTCGGTATGCCGGTCGAAGTGGTCTTTGAAACGGTCGAAGAGGGCGCGGTACTGCCGGTATTTCGACCACGCCCCTGACGCGCCGACAGCTCAGGCTCGCACGATCGGATCGAGCATCTCACCGAGTTGCTCGACCATGTAGTCGATGGCCTGTTCCGAAGCGGGTGTCGAGGGGTAGGCGAGGTTCCAGATGTGCGGTACCCCGTTGTGAAGCTTCAGCCGCACATCGACCCCGGCGTCCGTGGCGATCCGGGCAAGAAGCAAAGAGTCGTCTCGTAGCACCTCTGAATCACTGGCCTGTAGGACAATTCGCGGTTGGCCAGCCCAATCTCCGAGGACCGGAGAGGCCAATGGATCGGTAGCCGGGTGCCCGGCGAGGTAGCTCGCAGCGGCCTCGGTCGCCTTGTCGAGTGAGAAGCGCTCGTCAGTCATCGCATTCTCTGCAAAACTGCCGGCGGTGTTGCGTAAGTCGGCCCATGGCGAGAACAGGAATGCGCCGGAGGGGGCCGGGATCTGCAGTTGGCGTAGTCGCAGCATCAGCGCCGCGGCCAGACCACCTCCCGCGGAATCCCCCCACAGGACGAGGCGGTTGGGCGCGATCTGTTCGGTGATCGACACGTAGGCGGTGACGGCATCGTCCACTGCCGCGGGGAACGCGCTCTGCGGCGACAAGCGATAACCCACGGAGAATACCTGGGTCCTGCAGGCGACCGCGATCCGAGCGACGCTGTCGGAGAAGATCTGTGGAGATCCTTGTCGGTAGCCGCCTCCATGGAAGTGGAGCAGGGCGGTGTGGGCACGCGCGCGGGCTGGCCGGATCCGCAGGACGGGGACACCTGTGAAATCGAGTTGCTCGACCTCGACGGTGGCATCGCGATCGTTGACAGCAGGTTGTGTGTCGGTCATTGTCGCCTTTCGGGTGCTCAAGCTTTCGTGGGGTGTGGGTGGCGGCGCCTTACTCGGTCCCCCTCCGTCAGAGAGTTTCGTTCCAGTCGTGAGTCGGCGCGCGACCACTGATCTTTCTGGTCAGCAACTGCGCCGAAGCCGTGACCGGTTGTGCAGCCGCAGCGATCTCGTTGCCGTGCAGGGTGCCGAGATGAAGCAGCGTGAGGCAAAAAGCCACGCGGCCATCGGGGTCGAAGACCGGAGCGGCAATGTTGCCGACGTCGTACTCGATGTCGGAATCAACCTCTAGGACAGCATAATTGGGCTGGTCGTCAAAGAACTTCCCGAGCAGCGTTTCGCGCAGACCGGCGTCGTTGGGGCGTTCGGCGAGATCCTGGGTCAGTGAGCGCCGTTCGGGACTCGGATCCTCGAGGCCCACCGTGTAACCCCGTCGGCGTACCGCGGGTCCGTAAGACCGGAGATAGTCGTCTACGCGCGCCCGCAGATCGACTGGCATTTCCATGATCCGGTCCCGCAACTCGGCGGGTGCCATCCATGCCATGAAGGGTTGGCCGAAAGGGGGTTGCAGCGGTATGCGCTGCCCTGGCGCGAGTTCTAGCTGTCGCCCGGTCGGCTTGCCTTCGACGGCTATACAGAGGATGTCTTTGCCGACCATGACGGTGCCCGAGCACTCGTGGCCGGTGGACGCCGCCAAGCTGGTCATCTCGGCGCGAGCCAGGTCGATGACCGGATGGGCGCCCGATGCCGCATGACCGACGGCAGCCACGGCGGGACCGAGTGTGTACGTCTTGTGGCGGGGGTGCCGGATCACATAACCCCCGTCGCTCATGACCTTGAGCACCGCGAACATCGAACCTGGACTCACATCCAGCGCTTTCGAGAGCTCGCTGAGTGTGAAGGTACCCCGCTCGTTCACGGTCAGAAAGTCCAGCACCTGCATTGCGCGCCGCGCCGAGAGGGACATCGAACTCCTTCTGTGTCCAAAACGTTGACGTGATCTTCGCCTCAGGCTAGCGTAACGCACCAAGTTACGAAATCATTTTCGAAATGCTGAAAACGAGAAGCGAAATGGTGAATGGTGACTTCATGAGACAAGCATTGGCGAGTTCGAATCTGCACGCGTTGCGGTTGGCTTTGCTGCACGCGACCGGCGACCCGGAGTTGGCGGCCATGAAGCTCGAGTTGGTGCCGATCCGTAGTGGTGCCGCCTTCGAGATGACGATCGCCGAGGAATCACGCGAGGATCTCTTCCGAAAAGCCGAAGCGTTCGTGGCCCACAAGGCCGCCGATTACATCCCCCGGGACCTCGATGACGCTGAAATCCGCGAGATGATGGAACTCGCTCTGGGCCAAGAGCTCACCGACGAGGAGTTCGCGGTGGCCCGGACGATGCCGGCCGTCGACGAGTTCCCCCTCTTCGCCGAGTGGACCGGCGAGCGCCCGGACCGCGCCGACGATATCTCTGTGGTCATCATCGGAGCGGGTTTGTGTGGCATCGCGATGGGCGTGCAACTCGAGCAGCTCGGGATCTCGTATGTCATTTACGAACGACGGCCGGATGTGGGTGGGACGTGGGCCATCAACACGTATCCGGATGCGCGAGTCGACACCGCGAGTACCACGTACGAGTACAGCTTCGTCAAGAACTACCCGTGGACCGAGCAGTTCGCCCGCCAACCCGAGGTGCGCGGTTACCTCGAGATGGTGGCGAAGACGTACAACGTGTTCGAGAACATCCGGTTCGAGCACGAAGTGCAGGCTGCCGAGTTCGACGATCGATCGTCGTCGTGGGCGCTGCGTGTCTCCGATGCAGAAGGTGTGGCCTGGGATGTCAGCAGCAACTTCGTCGTCACTGCAACCGGTTTGTTCTCGACTCCGAAGAAGCTCGACACCGACGGCATCGAGGGTTTCGCCGGTGAGGTGATCCATACGACGGAGTGGACTGACGCGCACAGCGCACAGGGCAAATCGGTCGCCATCATCGGCAACGGCTCCACCGGTGTTCAGATTCTGTCGAGGATCGCCGAGGACGCAGAGCAGGTTCACGTGTTCCAGCGGACCCCGCAGTGGATCGCACCCCGCGAAGGCTACGGCGAAGCGGTGAGCCCGGAGATGCGCTGGGTGCTCGACAACATCCCGCACTACTGGAACTGGGCCCGCACCACGGCGCTCAAACCCAACAATCCCCGCGACACCATCCAGCCCGATCCCGAATGGCGCGCTGCCGGCGGCATCTTCAGCAAGAGCAACGACAGGCTGCGCGACAACCTGACCCAGTACATCCGGTCGCAGGTCGACGACCGCGCCGATCTCGTCGAGAAGCTCGTTCCCGACTACACTCCCGCGGCCCGGCGCCCAGTGGTGGACAACAAGTGGTATCGGTCACTGACCCGGGACAACGTGGAACTGGTGACCGACGGCATCGAAAGGTTCAGCGCGCGGGGGATCGTCACAGTCGACGGAACCGAGAGAAGAATCGATTTGGCACTCACCGCGGTCGGTTTCGAAGTGACCAAATGGTTGTGGCCGATCGATTTCCGCGGGCGCGGTGGTGTGCACATCGAGGAACGCTGGAACAGGGAGGGTGGCCCCCGGGCCTACCTCGGCCTCGCGATCCCCGAGTTCCCGAATCTGTTCGTACTGTACGGACCCAATGCGCAGCCGGCGACCGGTGGCGGAATCGGAGTCGGCGGACTCCCCGCGTGGATGGAGTCGTGGGTGGGTTACATCGCCCGGGTGATCGTAGCCGTGACCGAGGACGGCAACGATTGTGCCGAGGTCACCGACGAGGCGTTCTGGGAATTCAACAATGCGATCGACGACGAGGCGAGCAAGCTCATCTGGCTCGATCCCGCGGCGAACCCCGAGCGGAACTACTACGTCAACGAACACGGGCGCCTCGGAACAAGCACACCGATGTCGGGACTGGAACTCGCGACGCGTCTGCTCCATCTCAATCGCGCCGACTACACGTTCTCCGTTGCCGCACAGGGCTCGTCGCACGTGGACGACTCCGATGACACCGACGAACTCGAGACGGTGGCCTGATGCTTCCGGCACACACCGCCACACCGAAGAAAGTTGAGAAGTGAGCATGATCGATCTAGGACTGAACGGCGCCCGCGCCATCGTGGTCGGCGCGGGATTCATCCCCATGCGTGCCGGGAACGGGCGTGGCTCTGCGCTGCAACTCGCTCGGGCCGGCGCCACCGTCGCCTGCATCGATAAGGATGCCGAGCGCGGCGAACAGATTGTCCGGGAGATAACGGCCGGGGGCGGCAAGGCATTTGCGATCGTCGCCGACGTGCTCGACTCAGGCGAAGCCCGCCGTGCGGTCGATGACGCCGCGGCACGAATGGGCGGGCTGGACGTCTGCGTCGACATCGTCGGTGGCGCGAAATGGAGTAAGGCCGCGGACATCTCGGATGAGGACTGGGATGCACAGATCTTGGTCAACCTCACACAGGTCTTCTACGTGTTCAAGGCAGCGACCCCACACCTCGTGAAGAACGAGAAGGGGGGCTCGCTCATTGCGCTCACCTCCGTCGATGGCATCGGCTCATCTCGTTTCCATGCCGGCTACGGTGCGGCAAAAGCCGGCGTCATCTCGCTCGTCAAGACATTCGCCGATGAATACGGCGAGCACGGGGTGCGGGTCAACTCGATCGCGCCCGGCAATGTCGGTGGGGGAAACTGGGATCTCCCGGAGATCCCGTTCGGTGAGGATGTGGTCAATGCACTCGCACCGCCCCGCGGTCGCGACATCGCCGATGCAGTCCTGTTCCTTGCCTCTGGTCTCTCCGCGAAGATCACCGGCCAGACCCTGGTGGTCGACGGTGGCGCGGTCATCCAGAGCCCGTGGCGCATGACCGAAGACCAGATCGAGCGCAACGCCGCGTTCTCGAACGCGACGTCGTAGCCCATGCTCAATGCCCACAGTCCTGTAGTGACAGACGCCTTTCTCGTGACCGACAAGGTCGCCCTCATCACCGGTGGCGGAAACGGCATCGGTCAGGAAACGGCGATCGTGCTCGCTGCGGCGGGCGCGCGGGTGATCGCCACGGACGTCAACGAACCAGGACTACTGGAGACGCGAACGCGAGGCGAGGAGCAAGGGCTGACGATCGAGACCCGGCACCTGGATGTCTCTGATCCTGCTGCAGTGGCAGATTTAGTCGATGATGTTGTCGCCCAATACAGTCGGTTGGACATCCTCGTCAACGCCGCCGGCATCATGATCATGCGAAAAGCCCTCGAGGTGACGCCCGAGGAACTCGAGAAGGTACTTCGCGTCAACGTCGGCGGTACGTTCTTCGCATGCCAGGCTGCAGGTCGGGTCATGTCATCAGGTGGGAGCATCATCAACCTGACGTCGGCCATCCTCGACCGGGCCAGTCCAGGGCGCGTCACCTACGCGATCTCGAAAGGCGGAGTCGCGCAACTGACCCGAACGTTTGCGCTGGAGTTGGGGCCAGTCGGCATCCGCGTCAATGCCATCGCGCCGGGCTGGGTCGAGACGGGGATGACCAACCAGCACTGGACAGACTCCGATGGGACCGTCGATCACACGAAGCGCGCGGAGTACATCGCGATGATGACCACGGCGTCTCCGCTGTCGATCGTCGGCACCACCCGCGACGTCGCATTGTCGGCGCTGCAACTCGCTTCTGAAGCAGGCTCTTTCATCACCGGTCAGGTGGTGCGAATCAACGGTGGGTCGTATATGGCATGACCATGCTCCCGCACGATGAGATGGACGTCCGGTACGAATCCGCGGCGCGAATATGCGTGCGGGAAAAAGTAATCCGCGTTGGCGGAGGAGAGGACCGAAATTCATGAGTCTGAGGCTTGAGGGCAAAGTCGCGGTGGTAACGGGTGGGGCGAGCGGCATCGGAGAGGCGTCGGCGCGGCGGTTTGTCCGGGAGGGCGCACGTGTGGTGATCGCTGACGTCAATGACGAGTTGGGGGAAATCGTCGCCACGGGACTGGGCCCGGACGCCTTGTTCGTGCATGCCGACGTCACCGACCAGATGGATTGGGATCGGTTGTTGGAGATGACGAGCGAACGATTCGCGCCACTCGATGTGTTGGTCAACAACGCCGGTGGCGGGCGGGGCGTGGGCAAGATCGTGGACGAGGTGTACGAGGGGCATCGTGCGATCCTGGACTTGAATGTCTCATCGGTATGGATGGGCATGCGTGCTGCCCTCCCCATCATGGGTGACAGCGGCGGTGGGTCGATCGTCAACATCTCGTCGATCGACGGCCTCGTCGGGGTTGAGGGAATGACAACCTATGCCGCGTCGAAGTTCGCAGTCACCGGACTCACCAAAACCGTGGCGTTCGAGGGCGGTCCACGCAACGTCCGGGTCAACTCGGTCCATCCCGGGTTCATCGAGACACCGATGGTGCTCAAGAACGGCGGTAAGGTGCGCGCTCGTCTCGAGGCGGCAGTGCAGAAACAGCCGATCGCCCGATTCGGTAAGCCTGAGGACATCGCCAACGCCGTTCTGTTCTTCGCTTCTGACGAGAGCTCGTACTGCACCGGAACATCTCTTGTCGTCGACGGCGGGCAGCTCGCCGGCCCACATCGGGAATCGATGTGAACAACGTGCGGTAGGCAACAGAGATTCTTTACCCTTCCGCGCCCCAATTGTGCTCACCCACTATCGATTCCAATGAAAGGTCGACGATGATTCGACAAAAGAAATTACTCACGGCGATGATTGCCGCCGTGTGTTCTGCAACCCTGCTTGTAACCGCCTGCGGGTCACCGAGTTCCAGTGGATCGACGGACGACGTCGGTGATCCGGTGGCCGGTGGTGCCGGGCGCATCATCCAGGTCAGCGAGCCACGCACCCTCGACCCGGCCGCACTGGGAAATGTGTGGGCAACCCAACCCGAGTTGGGCAACGCTTTGTACGGGACGTTGATGATCAACAACGCAGAGACCCTCGAGATCGAGTACAAGATGGCCGAGGACTTCTCCACGACCGACGGCGGCAGCACCTACACGATGAAACTTCGGCCGGGGCTGAAGTTCACCGACGGCACTCCGCTCGATGCAGAAGCAGTCAAGTTCAATTGGGAGCGCATGCGCGATCCGGCTCTCGGATCGGGAGCGAGCAAAGTGAGCCCGCAGATCGCGGGAACCGAGGTGATCGACCCCGCGACACTGAAGGTGTCGATGGTGGCGCCGAACTCGCATTTCGCTCAGGCGGTGGTGACCACAGCGCTGAACTGGATCGCTTCGCCGACTGCTCTGCAGAAAGGGAAGCAGGAGTTCGACGAAGCGCCGGTCGGTGCAGGTCCGTTCACCCTGACCAGCTGGACCCGGCAGGACAAGATGACATTCGCGAAGAACCCGGGCTACTGGGACGCACCCAAGCCCTACCTAGATACCCTCTCGGTTCAGTTTGTGCCTGACGCCGCCCAGCGATTCAACGCCGTCATGAGTGGCGCCGTCGACCTCGCCTCGGAATCCGATGCCGCGAATCTGACAAAGGCGGAAGACTCGGGACTCAAGTCCGAACTGGTGGAGACCGGTGGCGGATACTACATGGCGATGAACACCCGTCGCGCACCGTTTGACGATCCTAGGGCGCGCAAGGCGATCTCTATGGCCTTGGATCTCAACACGATCAATGCAGTGGTTTACAACGGCGCAGGAGTGGTGCCGACGACCCTGTTCCCGGAAGTCTCGCCGTTCTACAGCGATATCACGTTGGCGGAGTACAACAAAGCGGAAGCGCAGGCACTGTTCGACGAGTTGGCTGCCGAGGGGAAGACCGTCACGTTCGACTTCACCTCGTTCTCGACCACGGAGAACAAGCAGACCGGAGAAGCTGTGCAAGCGCAGCTGAGCGCCTACGACAATGTCAAAGTCAATATCAAGGCCCTTGATTCCAGTGCGATCGGGTCGGTGGTGGCCGGGCGTGATTTCCAGATGGTGGTGTCGTCGGCCAATGTGCTCGATCCCGATACCGAACTGTGGACCAGTTTCCATTCCAAGTCCAAAGGCAACATGACCGGGATCAGTGACCCTGAACTCGATGCAGCACTTGACGCCGGTCGCGTCGGCACAACACAAGAGGAACGCAAAGCAGCGTACGACATCGTGCAGAAGCGAATTGCTGAAGTGGTTCCGGGCCTCTTCTATGTCCGATCCACACCCGCGGTGATTGCGGGCAAGAACGTGCAGGGTATCGAAATGTACGGTCTCGGTTCGCCATTGCCTGAAGAAATGTGGTTGAGGAACTAAATGTGGGTGCGGCGCCCGAGAATCCGGATTGGAGGTGAAGCCTCCGTGATCGGGACATCCTCGGTCGCCGCCTTGTGGCGCGCTTTCCTGTCGATGTGCGACGGCAGCAAATCCATCGGCCAATGCACCGTCCGCAGTAGTCCCAATCGTGCCAAGATGTGGTAACTGCAGCAAACAATCGTGACCTGCGGATACTCGCGAATCCGCAAAGCCGCAACGCCAGCAAACGCGCAATAGGGAAGGTTATCTGAAGTGACGCCCCAGGTCGTTCTCACTGGGCAGCTGGTCTGCGCGAGTGATGCTGAGGTGACGGCTGTCCTGCTACATCTGCCACGTCACACCGAACTGACTCGCGCCGAGTCCGGCTGCATTTCGTTCGAGGTACTCCGGACTGACGACCCGTATGTGTGGCAAGTCGACGAACGATTTGCCGACGCTGCGGCATTCAACATCCATCAGGACAGAGTTGCCGCAAGTGAGTGGGGAAGAGCCACTGCGGGAATCGAACGCCGATACTCGATCTGCGGTGCGGAGCGATAGCCCCGCACCGCTGATTCCGACTGCGAAGCGTGTCTTCAGGTCGCCTTTGACGAGTTTGCCGAGGGTAGGTAGGCGATTGTGGATCTCTGGCCTGCGGTAACTTCGTGGGTCATGCTCTACGACGAAGTGGCACTGGCTCACCCAGTTTGGACTGCAGGAAATCCCGTGTATCTGCGGCAAATGGGCGTGACTGGCCGGAATCGGCATCGACTGTGACTGTGGTCATTTCGCAGTACGCGACCACGTTGCCGTGCCCATCGCGCAATTCACTTCCGAGATCGAACGACGACGTTCCCACGCGCGATGTCCACAGCCGGACCGTAGCCGGTTCGGGGGTGTAGTACATCGGCGCAACGAACTCGATCTCGAGTCGTGCTACGTGCGCGGCGCCAGTGCCGGGCATATCGGGCGTAAACCATTCGCGGAGTATCCGAACCCTTCCCTCCTCGAATAGTCGGGCCACTTGAACATTGTTGACGTGCCGGTTGACATCCATATCGGCCCACCTCACCTGCACGAGAGCTTCAGACGCACCTTGCGAGGGGTTGACCATCGGCTGGGTTCTCCTATCAAAGACTCTTCAGAATGCTTCAAGTCTGCTGTATCGCAGACATTTTCGCATACAGCTGCTCTCATCGGATCAGGCTCGCGTTCCGCAACCACCGATGCGATGTTGGCCGCGTCAGACCGTTACCGAATGTCCCTGGCTCCGTTCGGTGTCCCAGATTCCTGCGGGCGCGCACGGCAAGCCCACATCCTTCAGGGTCAAAATGCCCGCCGGCGCGGCGGCAACGTTGAACGCAGCGCTGACCGCCGGCATGGCGGTCATCGTGTCCCATTCGTGATTGCCCCAGTGCTCGGGCGGGATGAACCGGATGCGGGTCTGGATTTCCGGTTCACCCTTGATGACGACGTGATAGTGATCGTCGTCAAACACCCAGTCCCCGTTGAGCTTCTTCGTCAGATACCAGGCGACGTTGGACTGGACAACCGTCTTTCCGTTCACCTTGCCATTCCACCCGGCACGGATCGCGGCGATGGTGTCCTTCTTCATCAACAGCCAGCCCAGATCGACGTCCTCCGACGCGGTCTGGTGTTCGATGAAGAACTCCATGTCGTCGAGGTCGTAGTGCAGCGCGACAGCCATGCGTCCGACGGAATCGTGAAACGGGCTCAACCACATCTTCGCCATCTCGAGCACCTCGGGGGACGCCTCCGGCAGCGAAAAGCCCAGCCCCTGCCACGTTTCGGCCGACTCGTACACCGAGCAGTCCGCCGACTCGAAGACCGACACCTGCTGCACGTCACGGCAGACGGCAGTCATCGCCGTCACCATCGTGTTGATCCAGCCCGGATTGACTCCGGAGATGTAGAGCGAACTGTCGCCACGCTCGCACGCGGCGGCCAGCGCCTTCTCCGTCTCACCCGCGATACCACCGACGTTGAGGAACAGGTTGGTGCTGATCACGTCGAGTCCGCTCTCCAGCAGACGGACGGTGTGGTCGAGGTCGGCCATGAACGGGTTGTAGAAGACGGTGTCGGCACCCAAGGCGATCAGCGCGTCGATGTCGGTGGTGGCCAGGACGCCGGTGTCAGGTCGTCCGCACAGGGGTCCGGCGTCGGTGCCGGCCTTGTCCTCGGAGTAGGCGTAGACACCGACCAGTTCGAGCCGCGGATCGTCGAGAATGCCCCGCAGACTGAGCTTCCCGACCTTGCCGGTGGTCCATTGGATGACGCGTAACTTGTCCATGATTTCCTTCGGTTTGAGGCCTGTCGGCTGATCGGGGCGGATGGTGAGGTTCATACGTTGGTCAAGAGTTGTGGCGCACGATTCAGACCGGGTAACTGACGGCGGTCAAGCCCTCGGAGACTTCCCACAGCTGGCGCCGGAGTCCCTCTTCGTGGGATTTGGCACTGGATTTGACCACGACTGGGTGGCCGCGTTGTTCCATGAAGCCGCTGGGTCCGTAGTATTGGCCGCCCTCGACGTTGGGATCCGTTGCGGCACGCAGTATTGGTAGGGCACCCATGTCAGCACTCTGGAACATGAACCGAGCGGCCAGATCTTGGATCCAGCGGAGTTTCGAAGGAGTGTGACGCGTCAGGTTGGTGTTGGCGCCGCCCGGATGTGCCGCTACCGCGATGGTCATCGAATTCGTTTGGGCGGTAAGACGGTTGTTGAGTTCGTAGGTGAACAAGAGGTTGGCCAGTTTTGACTGCGCGTAGGCGGCGCTCGGTGAGTACTCGTTCTCGGACTGTAGATCTTGGAAGTTGATGGCGGCGCGAACCTTGTGAGCCAGGCTGCTGACGGTCACCACGCGTGAACCCTCGACCGGCAGCATCTGGCCGAGGAGAAGTCCGGTCAACGCAAAGTGTCCGAGGTGGTTGGTCGCGAACTGCAGTTCGAAACCGTCTTCGGTGACGGTCTTGGGTGGGAACATCACCCCTGCGTTATTGATCAGCAGATCGATCTGGGGGTGAGTCGAGATAATCGCCGCTGCAGCGTCTTTCACCGATTGCTGTGACGCGAGATCGAGCTCCTGGACGGTGACTTGTGCGTGCGGGTGTGCGGCTGTGATCCGTTCGGACGCGTCTTTGCCCTTGGTGGTGTCGCGAACTGCGAGCACCACGTGGGCACCGCGGCCGGCGAGTACGAGCGCCAGTTCGTATCCGAGGCCGGCACCACCCCCGGTGATCACCGCGACCCTCCCGCTTTGATCGGGAACATCAGTGGCGTTCCACTGGTCTTTCATTCGGCGTTTCCTTCGGTGAATGGGTTGAGGTGGCTATATGTGTTCACGTTGCGGGGGCGAGGTCGGGCGCGAATGCGTGTGCGGCAGGTGGCTGCTCGATAAAGGTCTCGATGCGGCCGACATCTTCGGTCGGCATGGATTTCGCCGCCGAAAGAGCTTGAGCTTTGAAGACGAGCGCCGCGATGCTGAGTCGGTGGTCAATAGAGTCACCGCGATGACGCTCGTACTCAGATCTGTTGCCCCACAGCAGGACCTTGTTGAGCCCCCGCTCGATGGTCTGCTGTCCCAACCCGATGCGGATTCGCGGTTCGCTCTCATAGAGATACCGAGAAAGCGCGATTGCGTGGGGCCACGGGTCGCCGGCCGTCGCAGACATCGCATATCTCATTTCGCGTGTCAGTGCCAGGTCCAGGTTCAGAAACCCCGATCCGAGGATCCGTGTTGCCCGATGATTCGTACTCCCTGGGACCAGGACGGTGACATCCCAGCCGGCCATCACGCGATCGAACACGAAGCCTCCGGCGTGCTCGACCACATCAGCCATGCTCGACCCCAGAACTGCAAGCCGAGGTCGGAGGTAACGTCGTCGGGCGTTACGCCGCGCACTGTCGATCAGCTGGTTTGCCCCGATGTCAGCGTTTCCGAGGCCGTCCGTGCTGACGACGGCCATGTCCCTAGACATCCTCGTCGGACATCCAGTTCACGAAACGCTGCAGGGAATACATCGCGTCGTGAGGGCTGCCGAGGACGTGGCTGGCCGCCGACCCCAAACGCACCACGCGCTGCGCGCCGGCACATGCGAGCCGATCCCGTAGCGCCGCTTTCCGTTCATAGGGGTAGATCCCAATTGTCTGAGTGGCGACGTTCACAAATGGAACGGCATCGTCGAGCGACTCGACGTGCACGACGTTGACAGTTTTTCCGCTGGGGTGGAACGAGACTCGTTCATCGGACAGCACGACCATTCCGGCACCGTCGAATTTGCCGAATACTTTGTACTCCCCACCCACCATCTTCAGCATCTCTATTTCTTCGCGCATCTCGGGAGGAATCGGTGGCGCGATGGCGGACGCTGTCTCCCGATCGACACCCAGGCGTTCGGCGAGCGTTGCACAGTACTGCTCGATGCCTTTTCGATCACCTTCGGCATAGACGAAACGGCTTGCCAGACAGGCTTCCTGGTTGAAGAGTGTGGCATCCTGCGCGGTCTGTTCGGCCACAGCATCGATGGTCGCGGTGTCTGCGAAGGATTCTTTGCCGAGCATGGAGATCGAGGTCTTTGGATCGAACGAAACCAGTTGCAGTCCTGGGCCGAGGTAGCGGATGACGTTGTCGATCGCGGGACCGCCACCCCAGGCGGCGATCTTGTCGATGTACTGCGGCCGGTACAGGGTGCGCTCGATGGATTCGTCGCCGCCGCGCCAGTAGACAGCCGACATCGAACGAACGACCGGATGGTCCGGATCGATGTCAGCCATGGTCCGCAGGACCGCCACGGTGGTGAACGGGTCACTCGAAGGCATCTTGAATACATTGACTGCTTTGACCAGTGCGCCCTGTGCAATCGACGAGACGCAGCCGGCAGGGGAGTTGCCGGCGAGCATGTGGACCATGCGGGGTGGGAATGCGCGAACCGCGCCGCTGTTGCCATGAACGTCGGTCCGTGAAACCCAGCCGTCGAGGGCTGCCGGGTTCGCGAAGTTCGACTCGACCATGGACGTGAGCATGTCCTTCTGGAGTAGATACGGGGCACCCCGATACAGATTCTCGACCACTCGGCGAGGTAGTGGATTGGTTGCCACGACGCGTTCGAGTGCTTCTTGCATGTATGAATTACTGTCCAGATTGAGGCGTTTGCCGGTCTCGACCAGGAAGTCGATGATGTCGTCGACTTTGACGTCCAGCAAGGGCGGCAGTTCGGACCGCGGCTGAATCAGCTGGTTCAAATCAATTCTCGGCGTGGTGAAGTCGACGCCGAGGTCGCGCGACCGGTGCAGCACCGCAGCATCGGTGACCAGTTTGCCTCTGACGAAAAAGTACGCCGCGACGGCCGGTTCTTGGTCGATCGGCGAAGTGGTGGTGTCGACACTCATGAGATCCCCCGGACGTAGGCATCGGTGGTTCCGGAGCAGCTGATCTTGTCGCCGCCGGGCGTGTCCGCGTATCGGCTGATGTTGTCGCGAATGGATGGGCTGCGGTTTCCGCAGGCGCAGGGGTTGTAGTCCGCCACGATCTTGTCGCCGGAGATGACACCGTTCCACCGGCCGTGCACCGACAAGTCGAAGAAGGCTGCACGCCCCTCGACTTCACCGGTCGAATCCGGGAGCAGATTTTCACCGGTCTCATCGAGCAGCAGCAGCATCAGCCAGGCCGGGACGTGATAACGCTCGGACGTACAGCGCGGCATCGCTGCATTCATCTCCTGCATGCCGTACATCTGGAAGGTGCGTTCGGGTGCGAGGTTGAAGGTCTCGGCGATGTATTCGCGGTAGTCGGCGGGCAATTCGGCCCCCTTGAGGCCACCGCCGATGTAGATCGTGTTCTCGGGGTCGAAGTCGCCGGCGCTGTACCCGAGTTGCCGGACGTTTTCGGCAATCTTGTAGAGGTTTGCATACATTCCGGTGAGCAACAGCTTCTTGTCACGGTTGGCAACCAGGGCCTCTACCGACAGCAACAATGCGTCATCCATCGACTTCTGCCGGGCAGCGGAGGTTGCTTCGAACTGGGCCATATCACCAGGCCGCGCGGTTCCGTCGGCCATGGCCTTTCGCAACGCCACCATACCGGTGATCTGCCCAATCGTGATGGGTGGCACCGGATACAGGAACGGCTCGAGGTCAGGGTCGCTGAATCCTTCGATGAGGGCGTCTCGGATCGCGTTGTTGCGGGCTACGGTGGACCCCGGCCCGAGGCCGAACATCATGCGTTTCTCGCCGATCTGTGATCCCGATCCCCATGCGAAGGAGCTCATCGCCTCTTTGCGGTTCCAGACCAGGTCTGCCTGCGTCGAGTTCATCATCGCGGACTTTCCGGTGGTGCCACTGGAACAGCTCAGGAAGTGGCCTACCTGCTCCAGCCGGGACAGCCAGTCATCGATATCTGAGACTCCCTCGAGATCAACATCTTTGACATCGTTGGTGGAGATCGTCGAAAGCCATCGGCCAAGGCGATCCCACTTCTTCTCCAGCAGCCAGCCCTCGGGGTAACTCTTGTAGGCAGTGTGCGCAAACAACAGGGGAACGAGATCCTCGCGCGATGTGACCGATGTGATGCCACCCTCCTCTGCGCGATTCTTGAGCAGCGGGATCTTGTCGAGCCGATCCTGGAAGATGCCGTTCGCGGCTTCCAGCTGAGTGTCCAGCAGGTCGGCAGGCGGCACGTCGTACCTGTCCTTCGCGTTCACCATGTCTGTCAGCCGTGTCAGGGCCGGTCCGGTTTCCGTTGGCGTGGACATGCAGTTCTCCCTTGGTCCTTGGTGCTTGATCTATCGTGGTTCCGAGTAAAGCATTAATGGCCCACGAGCGTTTCATTTTGGAGATTCTGTTGCTGACCACCTCGACCACCCAACGGCGATGACACGGTTGCCCGCCGGGTCGCTGCAGGCCAAAGGGCCTGGTAGACCTACCAAAGCGCAGGCAGAAGCGCGCCACGAGTTGCTGCTCGACCGGGCCTTCGAAATATTTCTGGAGAAGGGTTTCGAGCAGGCGACCATTGACGGAATCGCCAGCACGGTCCACATGACGAAACGCACGGTGTACGCCCGGTACGAGGACAAGGCCGCGTTGTTCCGGGCGGCCGTCCAGCGCTCGGTCGACCGGTGGATAGTCTCGATCGAGACCATGCGTGCGGTTGAAACGGATGACCTCGAAGAGACTCTGACCGCGATAGCTCGAATCCGGGTCAAGTCCGCAATGAGCCCGAGCGGTGTGCAAATTCAGCGCATCCTCGATGCGGAGGCCTACCAGTTTCCCGATATCTCCCGGCTGTATTACGAGCAGGGCACTCTGCCTGCCATCGCCTACATCGCGGAAGTGCTCGAAAGGCATGCAGAGGCGGGCGCGATCGAGGTCGATCAACCCGAGTTGCTGGGCAACGCCTTTCTGAGCCTGGTCGTCAGCGGTCTTGCGCGTGGCGCGATCTGGGGCACAGCTCTCGACGAAGAAGAGATCGAGGAAAGTATCAGATTCGGTGTTCGGCTCTTCCTCGACGGAGTGCGACCACGCGAAACACCGGCATCATCCACCGGCCAGGCCGATTTCCATGCTCAATTTGATTGACGGTGGCTTCGCCGTTCCGAAACGTCAGTGGCGCGCAGATCGTCATCACGCGCAGAACGGGGAGCGCGCTGAAGGATATCGCTGCCGATCTGGGTATCGACTATCTGGTTGCGACCACTCGAGCCCTGAGGCAGCTGCTCACGTGTGGGATCACGGTGCGGGCGTGAACTCGATGTTGAGTTCGGTGAGTCCGCGCAACAGGAACGACGGCTCGTACTCGTATGAGCGGTTGTCGGCCGGTCCGTGAGTCACTTCGTTGATGTTGAGGTCTTGCATCCTGTCGAGGAGACGGTTGAGGGTGACACGGCCCTCGATTCTGGCCAGTGGTGCGCCCGCGCACGTGTGCAATCCACGGCCGAAAGCGACATGATCGTGAAGATTCTTGCGATCGAGGCGGAACTCGTTCGGGTTCTCGAACTTTCGAGGATCTCGGTTGGCGCCGGCGAGGCTGAGCATCACGACAGTTCCC
>NZ_KB911531.1:0-42646 GCF_000383535.1 Nocardia sp. 348MFTsu5.1 | reverse complement strand
CGCAGGTGGTTGCGCGGGTGAATGCGCGGTTGGGTTCTGGGGTGGGTATTCGGGCGATGTTTGAGTCGTCGTCGGTGGGTGGTTTTGCGGTGGCGGTGGAGTCTGCGGTGGGTGTGGCGGGTGTGGTGTTGGGTGAGGTGGTTCGTCCGGATCCGTTGCCGTTGTCGTTGGCGCAGCGGCGGATGTGGTTTTTGAATCAGTTTGATACGTCGTCGCCGGCGTACAACATTCCGTTGGCTGTGCGGCTTCGCGGTGAGTTGGATGTGGCGGCGTTGCGGTTGGCGGTTGCCGATGTGCTGGGTCGGCACGAGGTGTTGCGGACGGTGTATCCGGGGTCTGCTGATGGTCCGTCGCAGGTGATTGTGCCGGCTGATCAGGTGGGTGTGGATGTGGATGTTGAGGTGGTGTCGCAGGCGGGGTTGGAGTCTCGGTTGGTGGAGTTCGTGGGTGCGGGTTTTGATGTGTCGGCTGCGGTGCCGGTGCGGGTGTTGTTGCTTGATGTTGTTTCGGGGCAGGGTGTTTCGGTTGGTGAGTTTGTGTTGGCGTTGGTGGTTCATCATGTGTCGGCTGATGGTTCGTCGTTGGGTCCGTTGGCGCGGGATGTGATGGTGGCGTATTCGGCGCGGGCGCGTGGTGAGGTGCCGGGGTGGGCTCGGTTGCCGGTGCAGTATGGCGATTTTGCGGTGTGGCAGCGGGAGTTGTTGGGGTCGGAGTCTGATCCGGAGTCGTTGGTGAGTCGGCAGGTGGCGTTTTGGCGGGAGCGGTTGGCCGGGGTTGAGGGGGGGTTGGAGTTGCCGTTTGATCGGCCGCGGCCTGCGGTGCAGTCGTCGGCGGGTGCGTCGGTGAGGTTTGAGGTGTCCGAGCAGTTGGCTGCGGGTTTGCGTGAGGTGGCTGGTCGGTCTCGGTCGACGTTGTTCATGGTGGTCCATGCGGCGTGGGCGGTGTTGTTGGGCAAGCTGTCCGGGTCTCGGGACATTGTTGTGGGTACGCCGGTGGCCGGCCGTGGTGAGCGTGCGCTTGATGATTTGGTCGGGATGTTTGTCAATACGTTGGCTTTGCGTCTTGATGTGGATCCTGATGTGTCGTTTGCGGAGTTGGTGGCTTCGGCGCGCGAAGGTGATGTGGCTGCGTTCGGGCATGCTGAGGTTCCGTTTGAGCAGTTGGTGGACAAGCTCAATCCGGAGCGGTCGTTGGCGTATCACCCGATTTTCCAGGTGGGTTTTTCGTTTCAGAATTTGGCGCCGGTGCGGTTTGAGTTGCCGGGGTTGGTGGTGGAGGCGCTGGATGTGGAGGTGCCTGATGCCAAGTACGAGTTGATGTTGAGTGTGGGTGATGGGGTTGGTGATTCGGCGGGGCTCAGTGGGTCGTTGTCGTATTCGACTGCGGTGTTTGATCAGTCGTCTGTGGAGCGGATCGGTCGTCGGTTTGTGCGGGTGTTGGAGGCGGTGGTTGCTGATTCGGTGGTGTCGGTTGGTGATATCGATATCCTCGACACCCACGAACGCCACGACCTGATCGTCGAACGGAACCACACAGGGGTGCCCGGGTTCTCGCAGACGCTCGTCTCGCTGTTCGACAGCGCGGTCGTCGACCACGGGCCCGCCACGGCTCTTGTGTCCGAGCACACCTCCCTGACATATGCCGAGTTCGGTTCGGCAGTCGCCCGGCTGGCCCGATATCTGATCGGGTCCGGTATCGGTACAGGCGATCTCGTGGCGATCGCCATCGATCGCTCCGTCGAATCGATGGTGGCGATGTATGCCGTGATCGAAAGTGGTGCGGCATATCTGCCGCTCGATCTCGACCACCCCGCCGAACGAACTTCAACGGTGCTCTCCGATGCCCGCCCGCGACTGATCCTGATCGGGAACAGGCCACTCGTGGCGGAGTCCGACGCGCAGGTTCTCGATGTCACGTCGATCGATCTGTCCGGGCACGCCGCAACACCCGTCACCGATCGAGATCGAATCCGACCGCTGCGGCCCGAGGACCTGGCGTATGTGATCTTCACGTCGGGCTCCACCGGCCGGCCCAAAGGTGTTGCCGTGCAGCATCGTGCCGTGGCCAATCAATTGTCGTGGATGACCCGGGAATTTGCGCTGTCGGCGGGTGACGTCATGATTCAGAAGACGCCCGCCACCTTCGACCTGTCGGTGTGGGAGCTGTGGTGGCCGCTGACCTCCGGTGCGAAGCTCGTGCTCGCCGCACCCGACGGAAACCGGGATCCGCAGTACCTCGCCCGGCTGACCCGCGAGCACGGTGTGACCGTTGCAGACTTCGTTCCGTCGCTGCTCGGAGCCTTTGTGTCCGTGGCGGACCCGAAAGATCTGACAACGCTGAGGGCGGTGCTCTGCATCGGCGAAGCCCTTCCCCGCGAGACCATACAAGCTTTCGCCGCGATCTCGGATGCCACCACCTTCAACCTGTACGGGCCGACAGAAGCGGCCGTCAGCGTGACCAGTCACCAGGTGGTGCCGGGCGCGGGCGGTCCGGTGCCGATCGGTGTGCCGGAAGCCAACGTCGCGGTGTACGTGCTGGACGAGCGACTCCGCCCGGCGGCCACCGGAGTTCCGGGTGAGTTGTATCTTGCCGGAACACAATTGGCACGTGAGTACATCGGACGCCCGGATCTGACCGCAGAACGATTTGTGGCAGACCCATTCGGTACCGGACGGATGTACCGCACCGGTGACGTCGTGCGATGGACACCCGACGGCGAGTTGCTCTACGTCGACCGCTCGGATGCTCAGGTCAAGATCCGCGGTTTCCGCATCGAACTCGGTGAGGTCGAGGCCGCGCTCGCGTCGGCGGTAGGTGTTGTCGACGCGGCGGCGGACATCCGGTCCGCGGCCGGTGGGCAACTCCTGGTCGGCTATGTGGTCTTGTCGGCCGGCGTCGACTTGGATCGCGAGGCGATCATCGCCCACGTGGGAACGCTGGTCCCCAGCTATATGGTTCCTGCGCAGATCGTCGCGATCGATCGGGTTCCGCTGAGCGTCAACGGAAAGCTGGACCGGCGGGCGCTGCCGTCTGTGGGACCGATTGCCCCGCGCGAGTTCAGGGCCCCGTCGAGCCCGGTGGAAGAGGTTGTCGCCGAATCCTTTGCAGCTGTCCTCGGAACCGACGTGATCGGTCTGGACGACGGGTTCTTCGAACTCGGCGGCAACTCGTTGTCGGCGACGCAGGTGGTTGCGCGTGTCAATGCCCGCCTCGCGACGCGAATCGGTATCCGCGAGATCTTCGAGTCGCCGACTGTGGGTGCGTTCGCGGCCCGTGTGGAATCCGCCGAACGTGTGGACCGGATCCCACTCGTCGCCGTAGACCGACCGGACAACATCCCGCTGTCCCCGGCGCAGCAACGTATCTGGTTCCTCAACCAGTTCGACACATCGTCTCCCACCTACAACATCCCGCTGGCGATCAAACTCGAAGGGAACCTGGACAAGGCTGCCCTCGAACACGCGGTCCGCGATGTGCTGGAGCGGCATGAGTCGCTGAGGACGGTGTATCCGGGCTCCGATGCCGGACAGTTCCAGGTCGTGATGCCGTCCGATGCGGTGACGCTCGATCTGACCGCGGTACCGGTGGCGGCCGATTCGTTGCGGGACCTCGTCATCGAGTTCCTCTCGCGTGGCTTCGACGTCACCGTCGACCTGCCGGTTCGCGCCCGCGTCTTCGAGACCGGACAGAACGAACATGTCCTCGCCCTGGTCGTTCACCACGTCTCGGCGGACGGTTTCTCCCTCGGCCTGCTCGCCCGCGATGTGATGATCGCGTATTCGGCGTGGGTCGAGGGCAGCACACCCGCCTGGACGCCGCTACCGGTGCAATATGCCGATTATTCGATCTGGCAGCGGATGGTGCTCGGCGATCACGACAACCCCGGTTCGCTGATGAGCAGACAACTCGGGTACTGGACTGATCAGCTCGATGGACTCGATGAGGCGCTCGCCTTGCCGTTGGACCGTCCGCGGCCCACCGTCGCCTCGATGGTCGGCGACACCGTCAAGTTCGAACTGGACGCGTCCCTCGCCGCCAGGATCAACGACCTTGCCGCAAGCCGGAACGCGACGCCGTTCATGGTCTTTCACGCTGCATTTGCCGTGGCCCTCTCCAAGATCACCAACGCCCGCGACATCGTCATCGGTACTCCCGTCGCCGGGCGTGGTGAACCAGAGCTCGATGACCTGGTGGGCATGTTCGTCAACACGCTCGGCCTGCGGCTCGATGTCGACCCGGACATCAGGTTCGGTGATCTGGTGGATACCGCCAAAGGCGTTGACCTGGAGGCCTTCGCGCATTCCGACGTGCCCTTCGAGAAGGTGGTGGAAGCGATCAACCCGATCCGTTCCACGTCCTATCAGCCGATCTTCCAGGTGTCGTTCGCGTTCCAGAACTTCGCTCCGCTGGACGCGAACCTGCCCGAACTGCGGATCTCTGATCTCGGTATCGACGCCGGAATCGCGCAGTTCGAACTGCAACTGGCGATCGGTGCCGACTCGGGAACCATCGGCAGTGATCAGCCACTCGAATGTGTGCTGACCTTCGCCACCTCTATTTTCGACCGCAGCACGGTCGAAAGTCTGGTCACTCGTCTCCAGACCGTTCTCGCTGCAGTTGCGACCGATCCCGATACCCTGGTGCGCGACCTCGATGTTCTCGACGATTCCGATCGGGCGATCGGACTGCGGTCGGTCGTCGACCCGGGTGGCCTGCCGGCCACGGAAGAGACCATTGTCTCGCTGTTCGCGAAGCGTGCTGCAGTGAATCCAGCGGCGACCGCAGTTGTGTTCGGCGACAACCGGATCGACTACGGAGAACTCGACCGTCGGTCCGATGAGCTGGCCGCAGTCCTGGCCGCCCGGGGAGTCGGACGCGCATCGATGGTCGGGGTTGCCCTCGACCGCTCGATCGACCTGATCGTCTCCCTCCTGGCCATCATGAAGGCCGGAGGTGCGTATGTGCCGGTGGACCCACAGCATCCCCAGGATCGTGTCGAGTACATCCTCGCCGATTCCGGTGCAGCGCTTCTGATCACAAGTGATGACTACCGCCACCGATTCGATGATTCGCACATCGGCGTGCTGGTCATCGATGGGCCCGAGATCCGTGCCGATGGAGAACCGGTCACCCCAGATGGCACGGTGGCGGTGGGACCACTCGCGTCGACAAATGCCTACGTGATCTACACCTCCGGATCAACTGGCCGCCCCAAGGGTGTGATCATCGTCCACTCGAACGTCACCGCCCTGCTCGACAATCTTGTCGAGCACTATCAGTTCGGTGAGGACGATGTCTGGACGCTGTTCCATTCGTACGCATTTGATTTCTCCGTGTGGGAGATCTGGGCCGCCCTGGCCACCGGTGCGACGCTTGTGGTGGTCGATCACTGGACCAGTCGCTCGCCCGCGGATTTCCTGGAACTGCTTGTTCGCGAAAAGGTCACCGTGCTCAACCAGACGCCGTCCGCGTTCTACCAGCTGGCCGAGGCGGACCGGCAGTACGACGGTGGAAATGGTTGTGCCGATCTGTCTTTGACGCATGTGATCTTCGGTGGCGAGGCGCTGGACTTCGGTCAGATGCGTCGGTGGTACGAGCGCCACGCCGATGATGCGCCACTGATGGTCAACATGTACGGCATCACCGAGACGACCGTCTTCGTGACCTTCCAGGAGTTGTCGAAGGAACTGGTCGGGGCCGCGATGGGAAGCCTGATCGGTGGCCCGATCAAGGGGCTGGGTGTGGCAGTGCTGGACGACAGGTTGCAGCCGGTACCGATCGGCGCCGCCGGTGAGTTGTACGTCACCGGGCGCCAACTCGCACCGGCATATCTCGGCCGTCCCGATCTGACCTCGACCAGGTTCGTCGCCAGTCCTTTCGTCGCAGGTGAACGGATGTACCGGTCCGGCGACGTGGTTCGCTGGACGAAGAACGGTGACCTCGACTACATCGACCGCTCGGATGCACAGGTCAAGGTCCGAGGTTTCCGCATCGAGCTCGGTGAAGTGGAATCCGTTCTGGCCGGGAATGTTTCGGTGGGTGCCGCGGCGGTACTGGTGCAACCGACCGATGCCGGCGAGATGCTGGTCGGGTACGTGGTTCCGACTGCCGGCGCGTCCGTCGACGAGGACTCCATTCGGGCAGCGGCGGCGGAGCATCTGCCCGCCTACATGGTCCCCACGAGGGTCCTGGTGCTCGATTCCTTGCCACTGACGGTCAACGGAAAACTCGATCGAAGGGCGCTGCCGGCCGCAGATTTCGGTGTGGTGCGCGAGTACCGGGCACCGTCGACGCCGACCGAGGAGATCGTCGCCGAGGCGGTGGCATCCGTCCTCGGTGTCGATCGGGTTGGTGTCGACGACGACTTCTTCGAACTGGGTGGCAACTCGCTGACCGCAACTCAGGTCATCGGCAGGATCAACACCGGGCTCTCGGTGCGCCTCGGGGTTCGTAGTATCTTCGAGAACACAACGGTCGCCGACCTGGCGGTCCATGCCGATCAGGCTCAACGGGACGGTGATCGGCCGGCTTTGGTTCAGCAGCAGCGTCCGCCGGAGATTCCGTTGTCGCTTGCGCAGCAACGTATGTGGTTCCTCAACCAGTTCGATACTGCTTCTCCCGCATACAACATTCCACTGGCGATCCGACTCGAGGGTGAGCTCGACGAGGATGCGCTACGCGACGCGATGAAAGATGTGCTGGCCCGGCATGAATCACTGCGGACGGTGTATCCGGTGGGCGAACACGGTCCTTCACAGGTGATCTTGCCGGTCGACGACGTCGCGCTCGATCTGGTGGTCGAGGATGTGGACGAAGCCGAGGTGCGAACGCGCCTTGTCTCCTTCATCTCTCACGGTTTCGATGTGACCAGAGCTGTTCCGCTGCGGGGAATGCTCGTACGCACCGGAGCCCGGGAACGGATACTGGCGATTGTTGTACATCACGTCTCCGCCGACGGGTTCTCCCTCGGGCCACTGGCCCGCGACGTGATGGTTGCCTACAGTGCGCGCACCGCGGGGGAGGCCCCCGGATGGCAAGCGCTGCCGGTGCAATACGCCGACTACGCGTTGTGGCAACGAACAGTCCTCGGTTCCCAGGACGACCCGGAGTCGGTGATGAATCACCAACTGAATCACTGGGTGTCGACGTTGTCCGGGCTTCCGGAGATGCTGGAATTGCCGACCGACCGGACGCGGCCGCCGGTGCAGTCGCTCAAGGGCAATGATGTGACATTCACGGTTCCGGCCGACCTCACCGCGGGTCTGCGCCGATGTGCGGCGGCGCTTTCGGTGACTCCGTTCATGGTTGTGCACGCCGCGTTTGCGGTGTTGCTCGCGAAGCTGGCCGGTTCCGATGACATCGTTGTGGGTACACCTACCGCTGGTCGTGGGGAGCCTGAACTCGACGATGTGGTGGGTATGTTCGTCAACACACTGCCGCTGCGCCTCGAGGTCGATGCGACGCGCAGTTTCACGGACCTGGTGCGTGCGGCCCGGGCAGTTGACCTGACCGCTTTCGCCAATGCGGACGTTCCGTTCGAGAAAGTTGTCGAGACGGTAGACCCGGTACGTTCGACCGCACATCATCCGATCTTCCAGGTCGGTTTTTCGTTCCAGAACCTGGCATCGGTCGAGTTCGAACTGCCGGGACTCAGTTTGCGGCCGGTCGATGCCAAACCGGATGTGTCGCAGTTCGATCTGCATCTGATCGTGACCGAGGGATCGGAAGCCGATGCTGCCGGCCTGGGGTGCACACTGACCTACATCGAGGCGCTGTTCGATCGGTCGACCGCAGAGGAGTTCGCTGCACAATTGATTCGCGTATTCGAAGCGGTCACCGCCGACCCCGACATCATCGTCGGCGATGTCGAACTTCTCGATGTGTCGCAGCGTGATGCGGTGGTCGTGGACCGCAATCAGACTGCCAGGGCATACCCGGTCGGACCGCTGCCCGCGCTGCTCGACGAGCAGGTTTTCCGCACACCGCAGGCGGTGGCACTCACCAGTGGTCGGAGCTCGCACACCTATGAGCAGTTCGGTATCGAGGTCAATCGACTCGCGAGGTACCTGCTGTCCGTGGGGGTCAGGACCGGTGACCTTGTGGCAGTGGCAATTCCGAGATCGATCGAGATGCTGACAGCGTTGCATGCAGTCACCAGGACGGGCGCGGCGTACCTGCCGATCGATCTGGATCATCCGGCAGATCGCACCAATTACGTGCTGTCTGATGCGGCGCCGTCGGTTGTACTGACCGATTCCGGGCAGGCACTCGATCTCGATGGTCTGGGAGCGGTGCGGATCAACATCGATGACATTGCCACCGAGAGATTCTCGGGCGGAATTGTGGGTGATGGCGACCGTAGTCGCCCACTGCGTGACGACGACCTCGCCTACGTCATCTACACGTCCGGGTCCACCGGCCGACCGAAGGGTGTGGGGGTATCGCATCGGGCGGTGGTGAACCAGCTGCGGTGGATGACAGACCGGTATGACCTCGGGGTCGGGGATGTGATGATCCAGAAGACTGCGCCGACGTTCGATCTGTCGGTGTGGGAACTGTGGTGGCCGCTGACCGCCGGAGCCAGGCTGGTGCTTGCGGCACCCCAGATGTACGGCGATCAGGAATATTTGGCCGGTCTCGTCCGCGACGAGGGTGTCACGGTGGCTGATTTTGTGCCGTCGTTGCTGGCGGCGTTCACAGCTGTTGCGAAGCCTTCCGATCTCGCGTCGATCCGTCAGATGTTGTGTATCGGTGAGGCGTTGCCGAAGGAGACCGTGGATGCGTTTGCGCGGATCTGCGATGCGCCGGTGGACAATCTCTACGGTCCCACCGAGGCGGCGGTCAGCGTCACAAGTCACCCCGTGATTGCCGGCAGTGGAAGTGCGGTGCCGATCGGTGTCCCAGAGGCGAACGTGGCGGTGTATGTCCTCGACGGTCGGCTGCGGCCGGTATCCGACGGGGTGACCGGCGAGCTGTACATCGCCGGAGAGCAATTGGCGCGGGGCTACTTCGGTAGGCCGGGTATGACCGCGGAACGGTTTGTGGCCAACCCGTTCGGTGGTGGCGACCGGCTGTACCGCACCGGGGATTCCGCGCGTTGGAACCGGCACGGAGTCCTGGAATACATTGCCCGTACCGATGATCAGGTCAAGGTGAGAGGCTTCCGGATCGAACTCGGTGAGGTCGAAACTGCTCTCGCCGGTTTCGAGGGAATCAGTGCAGCGGCAGCTGCTGTGAAGACATTCGGCGGGGGATCGTCACTGGTGGGATATGTTGTTCCGCAAACGGATACAACTGTGGATACCGAAAGGTTGTTGCAGTTCACCCGAACCCGGTTGCCGGCGTACATGCTGCCCGCGCATATCGAGGTCGTGGCGGAGCTTCCGCTGAGCGTCAACGGCAAACTCGACCGCCGGGCACTGCCCGACGTCCAGATGGACAAGCCCCGTCCATACCGGGCGCCGTCGACACCTACAGAGGTCCTGGTTGTCGATGCCTTCTCCGAGGTCCTCGGTATCGACCGCATCGGTCTCGACGACAACTTCTTCGAGTTGGGCGGTAACTCGCTGAGCGCGATGGAATTGATCACGTCTCTGCGCTCCGCCCCGACCACGGATGACCGCACCGGCCCGGCCGAGGTGGCATTGCAGTGGGTGTTCACAGCGTCGACACCGGAGGCATTGGCGGCCCGGATCGTCAGTGGTGCCGCAACTTCGGGTGAACACGCGTTGCATGTGATGTTGCCGATTCGCACCACCGGTTCGGCGCGTCCGGTGTTCTGTATTCACCCGATCGCCGGTTTTGCCTGGAGTTACGTGGGGCTGGCCGCACACATCGATGCGGACACACCGATTTACGGCGTGCAGTCGCCGGCGCTGACCGAAGAGGGTTTTGAGCCGCCGACACTCGCGGCACTTGCGCAGCGCTACGTCGAGGAAATCAAGAAGGTGCAGGGCGAAGGGCCATACCGACTGCTCGGCTGGTCGTTGGGAGGCACGATCGCCCATGCGATGGCCACCGAACTACGGGCGCGCGGAGACGACGTCGAACTGCTGGGACTGCTCGACACCAATTCGGCCCGGGTCGACCCCGACATGCCCAAGCGGGTGATCACATTGAGCTGGATTCTGAATGCGGTGGGTTTCGACTCCGATCTCGTCGGCGACGTCGAGTTCGACTCGGTGGAGGCCGCTGCTCATGCGGTCGCCGACGTTCCCGGGATCGGCGAGATCGTCGAGCAAGAACACATCGTCCGAATGATGTTGGCGGCGTTCCACAACTCGATGCTGTTGTCCGAGCACGAGCCGGAGGTCTTCGAGGGTGACGTGGTGACATTCAATTCGACGGTCGACGACCCCTCCGGTCGGCGCAACACCGAATCGTGGGCTCCGTATGTGGATGGGCAGATCACAGCGGTGGACGTTTCAGAGCCGCACCGTGCGATGGCCTCGGAGTCTGCGCTCACTGTGATCGGTCCGGTTATCGATCGCCTGCTGAGGGACTAGGGCTTGGAGTCGAGAACCCCACCGGCAGAACCTGGTTCAGGCTCCCGGCGCCCGAAGATCGGGGGCGATGTCGACCCGCGTTCGGATGTGGGCGAGGGCCGCCTGCTCCAGCTCGTCGAAGGCATCGGCTATGTTGCGCATGTATCGATCGACATCGCCCATCATCTGCTTCTCGACGGTGACGGTGAGCAGGATGATGTCCCCGAGCGAACAGATCTGATGGATCAAACCGAGGCCGTTGGCCGTCGGCATCGGGGAGAAGACCGCAAATGACGGCGCTCCGAGGAACGTGAGATTGTTCGGTCCGGCAGTCACATTCGAGAAGATGGTGGTGGATCCCACGGTGTTCTTCTTCTTGGCGTTCAATCTGGCCAGCGGCATCATCGCGCGGAGAGCGGCAGCGGGCACCACCTCGAACGGGCGGGGCCGGTCGGCGACGGCGATCTCTTTTGTCCAGTCCTTGATGTTCAGGGCCGACCAATGGATGGCCCGAAGCCGGGCGATCGGTTCGGCGACGTCGGCGTGGAGATTCACTCTCAGAAATGCCGTTTGATTTGCCGAACCGCTTTCCCTGATGGGACGCAGGTCCAACGGAATTGTGGTCGCGAGCTCGTCCGTGTGTTCGGAATGCTCGTCGAGATAGTGGCCCAGCGCCAGCGACAGGACGGCCATGAAGATGTCGTTGACGGTGGCTTCCGGAACGGCTTTCTTGATCTGCCGGGCGCGGGCCAGGCTGATCCGCTGGAGCCGCACCGACGGATCGAGTTGTACCGGTCCGTTGAATCGAGTTGCCGGGACCGACTTGGGTGCAGGCGATGGAGGCAACGGCATCCGCCGTGAGATCAGCATCGCCCGCAGGAATCGAAACAGTCGGCCCGGCAACCGGGCGAGTTCGGGCAAAGCGCGGGGAATGGATTCGGTGGTGTCACCGCCGCGCTGGTCGGTGAGGGTGTCGCCCGCGAAGAGTGCGCGCAGGAGGTAGGCCATCCCGACGCCGTCGATCGCAGCATGGTGGGCTTTGAACACCACGATGCAGCACTTTTCCGGAAGACCCTCGACACCCGTGACATCGGTGAGGGCGTGGAGCTCCCACACCGAATCACGAAGGTCGATGCGCTGGTTCATGATCTTCACGATGGATTGTTCGACCGGTGCCCATCCGGGCTCGGTCATCGGAGTGACATACACCTGGTTGTCGCTCGAGGTCTTTTCCATCGAAATCCAGAAGGGATTTCCCAGGTCGAGCGGGATACGCCAGAGGCGACGTCGGAAGATGGGTGCTTGGTCGAGCTGTTGCGCCATCCAGGTGCGGGCATTGGGAAGCGTGATCGGCTCGGCTATTTCGGTCGTGTCGAATACCAGCGCGGCAACGACGTTGGCGACGATGTTGCCGCGGTCGATGTAGATGTTGAGCGCGTCTCGCGACGGGATGCGAACGCCTGTCCGTGAACTGCGGGAATAGCCCATGTGCGACCTCATAGTCCCAGAGCGGATTGACGTTGAAACCGTACCGCAGCGAGGTTTGCGTATGGGGCACTTCGGAGATCGTCAGGAAGCCAGTGATCGACCTGACCGGCTGGGCTTCTGTGTTGCTGATTCCATCTCCGTGAAGGCTGCTGTGAGCAGATCGGCGTAGCGCTCGGAGTCATCCATCATGTTGCGCTCGGCAGATACCGAGAGCATGACGACCGATCCCAGTGAACAGACGTGGTGGATCAGCCCGACACCATCGCCGACAGGCATCGGTGAGAACGCGGCAACGGCACCGGCGCCGAGGAACTCGAGGTCGGTGTCGCCCATGGGAACGTTCGAGATCACTGTGTTGGAGCCGACAGTGCTACTTGTGTGCGTGACAAGGCCGGATACGACGCGGACGAGTTTGAGCGCGGCCGGAGGCGCGATCTCCATCGGACGTGGATGGTCCGACGCCGCCAAGTTGCGGACCCACGCTTTTGCGGCGTCTGCAGACGCGTGAACAGCAGAGAGCCGGGCCAGCGGGTCACTGATGTCAGCGTGCAGGTCGACCGTCACCGTGGAGACCTGATTTGCCGCGTCGGTGCCCGCCGCAGATCGCAGGTCCATCGGAATGGTCGTGCCGAGCCGTGATGCGGGCTCGCCGTGCTCAGAGAGGTAGCGCGTCAATGCGATCGAGACCACCGTGAGCATGACGTCGTTCACAGTCGCGCCGGGTATCACGGCCTTCATACGCTGAATGCGATGGAGGTCGAAAGGGATGAGCTGCAAGACAGGATCGGGATCGACCGGGCGATTGAACCGCGTCGCCGGCAGCGCTGTTGCGTTCGGACCTGCCGGAAACGTGTGGCGACGGAGCCGAATGAGCTCGGTGACAAACTTTCCAATTGTTCTCGGAAAACGTACGAGTTCGGCGAAACCACCCGCAATGGCGACTTCGGTTGTATTTCCGCGACTCGATTTTCCGGTATCTGCGCCGAAAAGTGTTCTCGCGGTGTGTGCTAGGCCGACCCCGTCCATCATTGCGTGATGGACTTTGAGTGCGATCACACAGGCTCGCTCGGGAAAGCCTTCGACGCCGGTCACATTGGTGAATACGTGCAGTTCCCAGGTGCTTTCCGCGAGATCCATCCGACGGGTCAGGAGGTCGGCGAGCCGGCGTCCGAGCGGAGCCCAGCCCGGCTCGATAACGCGTGTGAGAGTTATGTGCTGATCGAGCGAAAAGCCCTCGTCGTCGACCCAATAAGGATTCGCCATGTCGCCGGGCACACTGTGCAGCCGGCGACGCAGCGCGGGCAGTAATTCTATGCGCGGCGAGACCCAATCGCGAACGGTGTCAAGGGTGATCGGTGCGTCGATTGCATCTGAGTCGACCACGACAACCTGAAGAAGGTTTGCGTCGGCTTTGTCGCTTTCCAGGAAGATATTCATCGCGTCCCGTGACGGAACGCGAATACCGGTTCTGGGGCGGGAGCGACGTTTCATCTTCTCGATGGTAGCGACGACAACCAAGAGCTTCCGGGTGAGGATCATGAGATATTGCTGTGAATTCGTTAGGCGAAGCCGAAGCGAATATTCAGTGATGACGGCCGAATTCGGACAAGATCCCCGTATAGATCTTCGGCAACGGGGGAGCGAGTTCGCCGCGCCGACTCGGTTGCGCGCCCAATGTGATCAACGACTGCAACAGCAGGGTGCCGGCGGCAACGCCGTCGATCACCGGTAGCCCGATGTCGGTGCTGATGGTGCGAGCCAGATCGGCCATGCCCGCGCACCCGAGAACGATGGCGTCGGACCGGTCGTGGTCCGCCGCAGCGCGGCACGCGTCGACGAGGATTGCGGCGGTGCGGGGGTTTGATTCCAGCTCCAGCACCGGTATCTCGCAGGCGTGATACCCGCGGCAGTTCTTCGCCATTCCGTATCGCTCGGCGAGTTCTTCGGCACGGCCGATCGTGCGGGACAGGGTTGTCACGACGGAGAACCCGCGCCCGAGCATGGATGCCGCGTGCATGGCTGCCTCGGCGATACCGATCACCGGGCCTGAGGCGATTTCCCGTGCCGCATCGACTCCGGGGTCCCCGAAGCACGCGAGCAGATAGGCATCCGCGGGACGGTCGCTACGCTCTGATGCCAGGATCGCGTCGAGCACTCCGGGCACTGCGAGGGCCTCGTCATAGTGGGATTCGATCGACGCCGGACCCATCGTCGGTGTGATCGCGACGATCTCGGTGTCGGGTCCGGCCACCGAGTGGGCTGCCTTCGCGATCTGGTCGGTCATGGAGACGGTCGTGTTCGGATTGATGACGCAGATGCGCATTATTCCTCCTGACGAAGCGATGCTCACCCAATGATGGGGCCTTTTGGCGACCGCGACCTGCGGCGGAGACGAAGCCGGAGGCGGAGCTCGACCCAAACGACTGTTCGCCAAAAGGCCCCATCATTGGTGTTTGTCAGGCCTCGGCGAGCTGCCGGGTGCCGTAGATCATGTGCTTCGGCAGGTATTTCATACCCGCCATGTAGAGGACGAATCCGATGCCCGCGCCGATGAACCAGGTGAAACTCGCCTGGTACGCGGTACCCCAGATGACCACGCCGATCGGGACAAGCGCTGCGACGACGGTGGCCACTACCGCCACCGGATTGACGCCCTTACGGAAGTAGTACTGGGAGTTCTCGTCCATCGTGAACAGATCGTCGACGTCGATCTTCTGCTTCTTGATGAGGTAGTAGTCCGCGATGAGGATGCCGAACAGCGGGCCGATCACCGCGCCGAGCGTGTCCAGCGTGTAGTGGATGGCGTCGGGATTGTTGTAGAGATTCCACGGCGTGATCAGGATCGATCCGACGGCGGCGATCATGCCACCGGTACGCCAGGTGATCCTGGTCGGTGCCACATTCGAGAAGTCGAATGCTGGGGAGACGAAATTGGCAACGATGTTGATTCCGATGGTTGCGATGGCGAACGTGAGCACACCGAGCACCGCTGCGGTGGTGTTGTCGATCTTGTCGACGATGTGGACCGGATCGGTGATGATGTTGCCGGCCTCATCCTTGCCGATCACCGTGGCACCGGCAGACACCGTGCACACCACCAGGATCGAGAAGAACAGGAAGTTCACCGGCAGGCCCCAGAAGTTGCCCTTCTTGACCTCGCTGAACGACTTTGCGTAGCGCGAGAAATCGCCGAAGTTGAGCATCGGACCCGAAAAGTACGACACCACAAGGGCTATCGCCGAGATGAGCGCGGTGACGGAGGCCCAGCCGGTCTTCGAATCACCGACGGAAAGATCGAAACTGACGTTGTCCCACCCAGCTTCGGCGATCAGATAACCCGCCAGGATCACCATGACGACGTAGACCGCCGGCCCGCAGAAGTCGATGAACCTACGGATCGTGTCCATGCCATTCCAGAAGACGATCGCCTGCAAAACCCACATGAGCATGAACCCGGCCCAGCCGAGGGGTGAGAGTCCCAGGAAGGACATCTCGCCACTCTCGCTGTACTTCTCCAGAGACGGCCAGAACTTGAGTGCCAGAAGACCGAAAGCAACTGAGGCCAGGTAGGTTTGGATGCCGTACCAGGCGACGGCGATGAGTCCGCGGATGATGGCGGGAAGATTTGCGCCGCGGACGCCGAAGGCGATGCGGGTGGTCACCGGATACGGAACCCCGGCGTGCTGTGAGGGTTTGGCGACCAGGTTGCACAGCACGTTGACGATCACGATGCCGATGACCAGAGCCACCAATACCTGCCAGGCAGCGATGCCGAGGGCAAAGAGGCTGCCGGCGAACACATATCCGCCGACACTGTGTACATCGGACATCCAGAAGGCGAAGATGTTGTACCAGGTCCAGGTCTGGTTCCGCAGGGGAGCGAGGTCCTCGTTGGTCAGCCGCTGATCGTAGCTGAGTTTGATGACGCTCTCGCCGGCAGCGTTGTGCTGATTTGTCGGGACCTCTGAATCGGGGGCGTGAACATCGGTCATGGGCGTTCCTTCAGAGTCGGAATCGAGCCTGGGTTCGGGCTCGGAATGGGACTGAGGAAAATTTAGGATCTCGATATTTCCCGCGGATTACATGCTTGACAATTAACGCGGGTTCGGCCCAGGGGAGTGAATATATTCTCCGAATGTCATCCGGCCGGCGGGGAATCCTCGCGCACGACGTCGAGTTCTGAGGCGGTGTCGATGATCACAGATTCCAGACGCCGATGGTGCTCCTGCGCAACAGCAACAAGCTCGGCGGCATCGCGCCGGGCCATGGCGTTGATCATTTTCTCGTGGTCGGCGTGCAGTTGGAGCTGAGTCGGGCCGGTCGCTGCCTGCATCACCTTGAATGGTTCGGTGATGTCCCAGGTCGAGTCGAACATGTTGAGTAGCCGGTGCATTCCGCAGGGATTGACCAGCGCCTGATGGAATCGGCGCGAATGCACGTGGTAGGCGCGGCGGTCACCGGCGATGGTGGCCTCCTGTAGCGCGTGGTGTTCGGCGCGGGCGAGGTCGAGATCGGCGTCGGTCGCCAGGACGCAGGCGCGTGTCAGGGCGGCTTCTTCGAGCACACCGCGAACAATGTAGATCTCTTTGAGCTCGGTCAGCGTCAGCTGCGCAACGTAGTACCCACCGCCGGTGCGATGGTCCACCAAGCCTTCGCCGACAAGCGTTTTCAAGGCCTCGCGGACCGGGATCGCGCTCACGCCGAACAGCTCGGCAACATTTCCGACCGGGATCGCAGAGCCCGGTGCGGCACTGCCGTCGAGGATGACCCGTCGCAGTTCGTCGAAGACACTGGCCTGTGCACTGCCCGACAGTTCACCGCTGAGGTAGGAGACCAGTGGTCGATGGGGCTGGTTTGCTGGCACTGGGTCTCTCCGGGGTCGAGGTGTGGGGCGTATCGGTGGTCAGCGCGCCGCAGCCGCTGCGTTGAAGGCGTCGACGATCCATCCACGCAGGGCGGCGGTCAGTGCCCGCTGATTGTCGCGGATGACGATGTCATGTCCTTCGTCCGGAAACAGGATCAGCTCGGCTCGGGCGCCGAGGGCCTGGGCCTTCTCGACGATCTGCTCGGATTCGCTGACGGGGACGTTCGTGTCGTGCCGACCGTGGATCACCAGCAGGGGGGCGCGGAGCTCGGAGATGCGGTGGATCGGCGACAGGTCTCGCAGCAGTTCATTGTCTGCTTCGGGATGCCCGTATTTTGTGTACGCGGCGACCGCGATCCACGGCTCGGTATTCGAGAAGAACGATTCCAGGTCGCTCATGCCGCAGATGGACACACCGGCGGTGAAGAGCTCCGCGTGGAATGTCAGGCAGGCGAGGGTCAGGTATCCGCCGTATGACCTTCCGGCACAGGCGATCTGGTCCGGCGCGGCATACCCTTCCCGGATGAGGAACCTGGCGCAGTCGGCGGCGTCGTTGATGCCCGCATACCGTCCGTACCGGTCGTCGGCATGGGAGAACAGCCGGCCGAAACCGCTCGACCCCCGCACGTTCGCAGCGAATACCGTGATACCCGCTTCGAGCAGGGCCGGAAACAGGAAGCTGTACTCGGGCCGGGCCTGCGCTTCTGGACCGCCGTGGAAGTAGATCAGCGCGCGGCCGGCTCCACCCCGATGTCCCGGAACCTCCTGTCCGGACACTCGTGGATCGGCGTCGCGTGATTGCGGTCGGTACAGCCAGCCTGACAACGGCATTCCATCGCGGGCAGAGAATTCGACCAGCTCGGGCCCGGGACCGTCGGTCGGAGTGGTGCGGCCGTGGTCGATAGGCGTCCAGTGCCCCTCCCGCCAATTGATCAGTCCCACCGTGGGGGCCATGTCGGGGGCCTGCACGGTCATCGCGATCAGTGAACCCGAAGCGCTGATCGATAGTTCGCCCACCACGGTACCCGGCAGTTCGATCGGTGGATGCAGTGTTCGCTCGGGTAGCGTCATGACCTGTAATTCACTGTGGCCCTTGTTGTTCCACAGTATTGCGACGGTCGACTGGTCGTTGCTGATGGCAAACTCGTCGAGTCCGTAACCGCTCCGCTGCGCCAGCACGGTGAATCGGATTCCGTTACGTCCGACGTCGATCGCCAGCAATCGGGGGTACACCGCATCGAAGTCGCTGCGTACCAGGGCCTGCACGCTGTCGAGGTCGCGGTCCTGCCCGACGAGGCCGAGGCCGGGAAACAGGAGAGAGGCATGCTCGAAACCCTGGTCGAGGATGACCCCCTGGTCGGTGGAGGCGCCGGGATCGTTGGGGAGCAACGGTATGACGCTCTCGCGGCGCAGCAACAGCATCTCCCGATATCCGCGTGGGCCGACGCGCAGGAGGGCCGCACCCTTCCAGGAGTCGATGAGGTGCCCGCCGATCCGCGCATCGAGATCGGTCACCGCCCGGGTGAGGGGATCGACCATCAGCGCGTGAGCCGTCCCGTCGGGCTCGATGGCGTTGAGCAGCACCCGATTCGCATCCCAGCCGATGAGCGCGGCCGTGGCGTATCCGGTGGTGTGCTCGCCGGCTGTCAGGTCTTCCGGGGCTCCGACCCGGATGGCCGCCGGATCGTCGGGATCGGTGGTCACTATCCAGACCTGATGGTGTTCGCCGCCGCCGGGCGCGACCTCGCAGGCCAGCCAGTGACCGTCCGGGGAGTGTATGAGGGTGCGGACGGGGCCTGGACAGGGCAGCTCGACGGCACGCATCGGTCCGGCGCCGTCGCGGTGAAGGGTCCGCTGTGCGGCCCGGGGATAGCCGGTGCCGTCGTCGACGATGTAGGCGAAGGCGCGACCATCAGGTGACACGGACGCGCCGTAGCTGTGCTGACCCCGGTCGCGCCGGCTGAGCGTGGAATCGGTTGATGCATCGACTCTCGACGTCATCGTGCCACCGGTGCCGCACCAGCCGTTTCCATGGCCTGCAACCACATTTCGAGCATCGCGAGCTGCCACAGTGAGTTCGATCCGAGCGTGGTGCGGGTTTCGTTCGGTGCCGCGAGCAGGGCCGCGACGACGGCGTCGTCGTAGAGGCCCCGATCCTGTGCCGACCGGGCGCGCAGGGTGTCGGTGACGAGCTCGAGGACCCCGCCGTCGAGGTGGCGGATGCCCGGGACGGGAAAGTAACCCTTCGTGCGGTCGATGACCTCGGCAGGCAACAGAGCGCGACTGGCCTGCTTGAGAACACCTTTGCCACCATGGGCAAGCTTCAGTTCGGGTGGACAGGTGGCCGCCAGTTCGACGAATTCGTGGTCGAGGAACGGGACCCGGCCCTCCAGTCCCCAGGCCATCGTCATGGTGTCGACACGTTTCACCGGATCATCGACGAGCATCACGGTGGTGTCCAGGCGCAACGCGGCATCGACAGCGGACCGGGCTCCGGGTGCGTGTTGATGATCGAAGGCGAACTGCCAGCTCGGATCGTGGTCGAGTCGGTATGCCGGACGCAGCAGCGCATTGAGTTCATCGTGTGAGCGGTCGAAGAACACCGACGCGTAGGCCTTGGTGACGTTGTCCCGGGGGATGTGTTCGAGTGGTGGATACCAGTCGTAACCGCCGAGGATCTCGTCCGCACCCTGGCCCGACTGCACGACCTTGATCGATTTGCTGACCTCTTGGGAGAGCAGGTAAAAGGCCACGCAGTCGTGACTGACCATCGGTTCGCTCATGGCCGCAACGGTTCCCGGTATCGCCGGTAACAGCCGGTCGGTATCGATGTGGATCTTGTGGTGGCGGCTTCCGAAGGTCTTCGCGATCAGGTCGGAGTATTCGTATTCGTCGCCGGCTTCTCCTGCGGCCGAATCGAACCCGATGCTGAAGGTCGCGAGGTCCTGTTGGCCCTGTTCGGCGAGCAACGCTACGACGAGGGATGAGTCGATGCCGCCGGAGAGCAGTACGCCGACGGGCACGTCGGCCACCATGCGTCGCCGGACGGCCACCCGCAGCGAGTCGATCAGCTCGCTGCCCCAGCGTGCCTCGTCCCAGCCCACTCTATCTGGGTGAGGTTCGAAAACTGGTTCCCAGTACCGCTTTTCGGTGCTGGTCCCGTCGGGGGCGATTGTCCGCACGGTTGCCGGCGGCAACTTCTTGATGCCCTCGTACATCGTGTGTGGCGCGGGTACCACGGAGTGAAAGGTCAGGTAGTGATGAAGCGCCGTGCGGTCGATAGACGTGTCGACGCCGCCGGCACACAGCAAGGCGGGTATCGACGATGCGAACCGCAGGCGCGCACCGCTTTCGGAGAGGTAGAGCGGCTTGATGCCGAGGCGGTCACGCGCCAGTGTCAGTTCGCCGGTGTCGGTGTTGACGATCGCGAACGCGAACATGCCGATCAGGTGCCCGACGCAGTCGGGGCCCCAGCGATGGAACGCCTTGAGGATCACTTCGCTGTCCGCGGTGGAGAAAAATGAATACCCGGCTTCGGACAGCTCCTCGCGCAGTTCCTTGTAGTTGTAGATGCAACCGTTGAACACCAACGACAATCCGAGTGCCGTGTCCACCATCGGCTGGGCGCCGCGCGCGGTCAGATCGATGATCTCCAGTCGCCGATGCCCGAGTGCCGCATGGCGATGCAGATAAACACCCTCGCCGTCAGGCCCGCGCGGTGCCATCGATTCGGTCATGGCCACCACGGCCGACACGTCGGGCCGATCGCCGTTGAATGTGATCTCACCGCAGATCCCGCACATCCGTCATCGTCCTCCGGTCGGTGATTCGGTTCTGATCCAGGTGTCCTTCCCGCCGCCGCCGCGAGAAGAATTCACGATCATGCTCCCGGCCGGTGCCACCCGGGTCAGTGCTGCCGGTGCCATGTGCGCGGTGACCCGTTGCTCGGCATCGGCGCGCAGATGTACGAATGCCCGCAGGTCCACGTGATGCGGATACAGGCCCTGGCCATCGAAGGTCGGGTGTGTCGAGAGGCGTACGACCTCCTGTGCGACAAATCGCTCCGGGTGACCGATCAGGTCTTTGCGGCGGTCGGCCAGCTCCTGATCCGTCGCCTCGGGCCCGATCATCACGCCCGACCCACCGAGCCCGTCGATGGGTTTGATCACCAGTTCGTCCATTCGCGACAGTACATAGTCGCGCTGGTCCCGCTCGGCGCACAGCCATGTCGGGATCTGCTCGATCGCGGGGTCCTCGCCCAGGTAGTACTTGATCATCGCCGGGACGAACGAATACACGGCCTTGTCGTCGGCGATACCGTTTCCGAGCGCGTTCGCGATGGCGAGGGTCCCCGCTTCGAGTGCGGCCAGGATCGGTCGCCGCAGAGGTTTGCCGTCGGAGCCCGACGACGACAGCAGCATGTCCTCGTCCATCCGTGCATAGATCACGTTGACCGGCACGTCTTTTCCTCGGACCTGCGCTATCACCCGGTCGCCTTCGGCCCGTAGATCAGTGCAGTCGACGAGGGTGAGGCCGGCCCGTTCGGCGATCATCGCGTGCTCGAACCAGGCCGAATCTTCCCAGCCGGCACTCAGCAGCGTCGTGATCCCGTCTGGATCGGCTCGCGGCGGGAGGGCCGCGGCGAGCGTCTCGGCGATCATCTGCGGCATCTCTTCGACCGACAGGATCTCCTCCGGGTCGATGAGTTCGCCGAGAAAGCGGTCCATCAGAACGCGATTGGTCATAGCGAACGCGATGCCCGACGGCACCCGCAGATTGTCTTCGAGGACGTGGAACACACCGGGGGCGGTGGACACCAGATCGGTGCCGCAGATGTGGGTGCGGACCTGCTGCCAGCGCGGTGCCGACCCGGCGCTGCGGTAACCGGGGGCACGGTCGAGGATCTCGCTCGGAATGACGCCGTCGGCGATGATCTGCTGGGCCCCGTACACGTCGACGAGGAAGGCGTTCAAGGCGAGGGCGCGCTGGCGCAGACCGACGGAGATGGTGTTCCACGTGTCCGCCTCGATGATGCGGGGGACCGCGTCCAGCGAGAAGATCTGCGCCCGGGCCTGGCCGCTGACCCGGAAGGTCATGCCGCCGGCACTTTGTTCGCTCTCCATCTGGTGCTGCCGATTGCGCAGGGTGACCGGCCCGAGTTCGGTGAGTGTGTCGACTATCCGGCGGTAGCCGGGGCGGGCGGCGCCGGTCGGGGCGAAGGTCTCGTCGTAGTTCTCCGAACCTTCTGTCCGGTCGCCGTCACCGGTCGGGTCGTAAGTGTGCAGCATCGGGTTCTGGGGATCGGAGACGGAGGGCGGGATCGGTGCGTTGCCGGCGGTCTCCGCGATGAGGGAATCGACGACATCGGAGAGGTGCCCGCGACGTCGGAGGGCGCGACGCTGGCGGGCCGAGGAACTGCCGACCGAGATGGCGCTGTCGATGAGTTCGGTGACCTTGTCCCAGTCCCCGGTTGCCTGCAGCTCCGATTCGAGCATCGCGGCGAGTTCGCGAACCACGTCGGCAGCCGGGCGAGGCGCGGCCGCGAGCAGGTCGATCAGGTCGGCTTCCAGGCCCGATCGCGCGGCCTGCCAGATCGCGGCCCGGTACAGCGTCGGTGAGATGAAGATGCCGGGTTCACCTGCGGCGATCGCGGTGACCTCGCGTTGCACGAGTGCCCGGTAGAGACCGGCGATCAGGGTGATCGTGTCGACCGAGGGGCAGCTGTCGCACACTCGCAGTTCGAGGGTCGACTGTTTCGCCGACGGGCGGACATCGAAATAGACCATGCCCGGGTCGTTGATGACGCCGGTGTTGACCAGCCGCCCGATCTCCTGGTCGTATTCGGCGGCCGAATTCAGCCGCGGGAACGGCCCGGTCGTCGGCCAGCGCTGCCAAACCAGGGTGCGGGAGCTCGCGTACCCGGTGTCGGCGCCGTCGGACCAAAAAGGTGAACTCGCCGAGAGCGCGAGCAGCGTGGGAATGTACGGACTCAGTCGCCACGCGATCTGCACCGCCTGATCGCGATCGGCGATGTCGACGTGCACCTGGGTACCGCAGATCAGCTGTTCCCGGGCCAGGAGCTGGTAGTCGGCGAGCATCCGGCGGTAGCGGGGCGTCTCGGTGACCTGAAGTTCGGTGGGGACCGCGAGCGGCATCGCACCGGCGGCCACCACGCCGATCCCCAGCTCTCCGGCTGTCCGGGAAAGGACCGTGCGATGCTCGAGCAGATCACTGCGCAGCGAGGTCAACGTGGTGAAGACACCACTGTTGACCTCGATGACGCAGCGCTGCAGTTCTTCGACGTAACCCTCGTTGTCCGGCAGGGCCTCCAACAGTTCCGGGGCGCGCGGGGTCAGCCGGCGCGTCCTCAGATCGACGAGGTGGAACTCTTCTTCGATCCCGACACTGCGCGCCTGTTCGACCACCCGTCCGAGCGTAGGCCCATCCGCTCAGGTCGGCAGAGGTTGGAGGAACCAGGTCAGCCGAGCAACCAGTCGTTGGGTGAGAAGAGCTCGCAGTGCAAACGGTCGTCTGCCACGCCCCGGGCGAGGAGCTGGTCTCGGACCGCTTGCACGAATCCGCTGTTCCCGCAGAGGAAGTAGTCCGCGTTGTCGTCGAACGCGATGGTGTCGACCTGCATCAGACCGCGATGGATCGACGGCTCCTCCGCGCCGGGGTTTTCGTACCAGACATCGAGTGAACCGGCGGCCAGCTGCCCGATCAGTTCACGCTGCCGTGCCTGCAGGGGATGTGTTTCCGGCGACCGGTCGGCGTGCAATACCCGCACCGGGCACTGCGGGGCGTGGACCGCGAGGTGCTCGAGGATCCCGACCATGGGCGTGATGCCGATACCCGCCGAGATCAGGACCAGGGGCCGCGATCCGATGCTGCCGACGGGGAGGTCGCCGAACGGGATGCTGACGTCCAGCAGATCTCCGACCGCCACATTCTCGGCGATCTGGGTCGACACCTCACCCTCCGGTCCGTTTGCGGTCGCGGCGACCGGGCGGACGGCAAACGTCAGTTTTCCGTCTCCCGGCGTGTTGATCAGGCTGTACTGGCGAATCTGACGGGCGCCGTCGGGCAACGTGACACCGACCGAAACATACTGTCCTGGAACGAAATTCGAAAAGGTCCCGGCGGTATCGACCACGGTGAGCGCCACAGTCCCGGACGGATCGTCGGTTCGGTCGACCACACGGGCCCGGCGGAAGACGTCACCGGCCGCGACCCCGGCCTCTTCGTAGAGCCGACGTTCGAGGTCGATCAGGGTGTCGGCCATCAGCCAGTAGACGCGGTCCCATGCGGCGGCAATCTCGGGTGTGACGGTCTCGGCGCCGAGAACCTCGACGATTGCGGCAAAGAGATGGGTGTGGACGATGGGATATTGATCGGCCGTCACTCCGAGCGATGCGTGCTTGTGCCCGATTCGGCCGAGCAGTACTGCCGGATGCTCCAACGCCGGATCGATGAGGTGCGTTGCGAACGTGGCTATCGATGCTGCGAGTGCGCGCTGCTGGCTGCCCTGTGCCTGATTGCCCCGGTTGAACAGGTTGCGGAGAAGCTCGGGGTGATCGGCGAACAGACGTCGGTAGAACTCGGTGGTGATGGCGTCGATGTTCGCTCCGACCAGCGGAAGCGTCGCGGCGATCAGCTCCGCGTGATGAGGTTCGAGTTCGTCGGTCCGGGTGGCGATGAGCTGGTCGGGCAGGGGAGCGATGGTCATGAATCTGTCCTCTCGGTGGGTGACAACTGTTCCTCGGTGGAAGTGAGGGGGAGCGTGCTGATCTGGAGCAGCGGTATCTGCGTGCCGCTGACCAGGTCGCTGACGACGTGCCGGTCGAGCTCGGCGTAGAACGCTTCCTTTGCGTCGGCGAGTGCACGTCGCAGGCGGCAGGCCGCCAGAAGTGGGCAGGGGTTGTCCCCGGCGCAGTCGACAACCTCGTTGTCGCCTTCGAGTTCGCGGATCAACCAGCCGACCGAGGCCTGGCGACCGGCGTCGGTCAGGGAAAGCCCGCCGCGGCGGCCGCGCTGGGAATTCACCAGGCCGAGGTCCACCAATCTGGACACGGCCTTGGCGATGTGATGTTCAGACGCGGCGACGCTGCTTGCGATCGCGCCGGTGGTGACACGACGGCCGTCCTGTTCGGCCGCGGCGAGCAACATCATCGCCCGCAGACCGAGGTCGGTGAATCGAGTCAGTTGCATGGGACTCACCGTAGTTATTGCGCAACTCAGATGCGCATTTTCCTGCTGTGGGGTCAAACACCACGTGGCGTGCGGTTTTTGTAGCTGCGGCGATGCCGTGTGGAGGAAGAATATGCGGGACTTTCGACCTTGGCCCGCGGAGACGAAGCGGAGCGGAGCTCGACCAGATGGACGGGTCAGGCGGGGGTGACCCAGGTGGTGATGTCGCAGTGGACCACTTCGACGCCCTTCTTGTCGGTGATCGAGACAGTGACGATCACATCGCGGCCCTCTGTGATGGTGCTGAAGTCGAGTGGGTCACCGAGCGTCGCGACGGCGTGCAATCCCGTAGTGGCTTTCGTCAGGTACTGACTGGTCATTGCCTTCGGGATCCAGCGGTGTGTCGATGGGGTGGTCGCCTCCATGAGCATGCCCATCGCGGTCTCGGCCAGGTTGCACGCGGCGATGGCGTGGAAGGTGCCGAGATGGTTGTGGATGCCGAACCACTTCGGTGCGGTGACCTCGCATCGCCCGGGTTCCATGACCTTCACATACGGCAGGATCGTCGCGAAGTACGGAACTCTGATGCAGACCCCGACCGAGAAGAGCGCGGATCCGAGGCGGCCGGCCGGCAACTTCTGGCGCAGACGGTAGGTCGGGGAGGTGGTGATCGGGGCTTTGGCGGTCGACATGGCCGTTATCTTACTCATCGGTAAGATCACTTGCGATGTCCGCCGACGCTGTTCGCGAGGTGCCGACCGGACAAATTTGGTCCTGAGCCGGATCTATTGCATACTTGTCGGGTTGCCTTGGATCGGCAGCGCAGCCCTGTATGTCTCGGCTGGAAGTCATGTGCTTCCAATCAGCGACAGAGCGCCTGGCCGATCGAAGAGCATCACCGGACGAACTAAGCGGTTACGAACTGGTTCGAGCTTCCGTCGTGGTGCACAACGTGCAAAAGATAGACCGCGTTCAGATTGGATGCACTCGGACAAGCGATATGCGCATGGGCTGACCATGTGTAAGCATCGCGACACACCCGAGTGCGTGGACCGGAGGCCCGGGTAACCGGGCGTAGTACGACGGCTCGTGCAAGCGAGTTTTGAACAATGACAGATGAACAGCGTCGATCACCGCCGTGAGGTATTGGTCACGAGGATGCGACCCAGTCGTTTTCCGCGAGGTGTTCATCTGTGAAGCCGAAATTGACGGAAGAGGACACAGCGTGGCGGGACAAAAGATCCGCATCCGGCTCAAGGCCTATGACCACGAGGCGATCGACGCGTCGGCGCGCAAGATCGTGGAGACCGTGACCCGTACGGGTGCGCGTGTGGTCGGCCCGGTGCCATTGCCCACCGAAAAGAACGTGTATTGCGTCATCCGCTCGCCGCATAAGTACAAGGATTCGCGCGAGCACTTCGAGATGCGTACACACAAGCGACTGATCGACATCCTCGATCCCACGCCCAAGACCGTTGACGCATTGATGCGTATCGATCTGCCGGCCAGCGTCGACGTCAACATCCAGTGAGTGGCGGGAATCATCAGATGACTCAGACAAATGTGAAGGGAATCCTGGGCACCAAGCTCGGGATGACCCAGGTATTCGACGAGGACAACCGGGTGATCCCGGTGACAGTCGTCAAGGCGGGACCGAATGTGGTCACGCAGATCCGCACCGAGGAGACCGACGGCTACACCGCCGTTCAGCTCGCCTACGGCGCCATCGACCCGCGCAAGGTCACCAAGCCGGTTGCCGGTCAGTTTGCCAAGGCCGGGGTCACCCCGCGCCGGCATGTTGCCGAGATCCGCGTCCACGACGTTTCGCCGTACACGGTCGGACAGGAACTGACGGCGGAGATCTTCGCCGACGGTGCCCTCGTCGACGTGACCGGAACCTCCAAGGGCAAGGGCTTCGCCGGTGTCATGAAGCGTCACGGCTTCAAGGGCCTGGGCGCGAGCCACGGTGTGCACCGCGTGCACCGCTCGCCCGGATCCATCGGTGGTTGTGCAACCCCCGGTCGCGTGTTCAAGGGCATGCGGATGGCCGGTCGGATGGGTAATGACAAGGTCACCACCCAGAACCTGAAGGTCCACAAGGTGGACGCTGAATCGGGCCTGCTGCTGATCAAGGGAGCGATCCCGGGTCGCAAGGGCGCGGTTGTCATCGTCCGTGACGCCATGAAGGGTGGTGCGAGCTAATGACTGTCAACACTGAGAAGCAGCAGACCCGCACGGTCGACGTGAAGAGCTTTGGTGGCAAGACCGACGGAACCGTCGATCTGCCCGCCGAGATCTTCGACGCGCCGGCGAACATCTCGCTCCTGCATCAGGTCGTCATCGCACAGCTGGGCGCTGCACGCCAGGGCACCCACGCCACCAAGACTCGGGCCCAGGTCCGCGGTGGCGGTGCAAAGCCTTACCGCCAGAAGGGAACCGGTCGCGCTCGTCAGGGTTCGACCCGCGCCCCTCAGTTCGTCGGTGGTGGCGTTGTCCACGGCCCGCAGCCGCGTGACTACAGCCAGCGCACCCCCAAGAAGATGAAGGCAGCCGCCCTGCGCGGAGCCCTCTCGGACCGGGCGCGCAACGAGCGCATCCACGTGATCACCGAACTGGTTGCCGGGCAGGCCCCGTCGACCAAGACGGCACGGTTGTTCCTCGAAGAGCTGTCTGATCGCAAGAAGTTCCTGTTGGTGGTCGGCCGCGAGGACACCGCCGCATGGAAGAGCGTTGCGAACCTGCAGCACGTGCTGCCGATCGCTCCCGATCAGCTGAACACCTACGACGTCCTCGACGCCGATGAGGTTGTCTTCAGCCGTGAAGCACTCGGCACCTTCATCGATGGTGCGAACAATGAGCAGAAGGAGGCCTGAGTTCAATGACTGTTCAGGCAAACCCCCGCGACATCATTCTGGCCCCGGTGATCTCTGAGAAGTCCTACGGACTGATCGAGGACAACGTGTACACGTTCTTCGTGAACCCGGAGTCGAACAAGACCCAGATCAAGATCGCCATCGAAAAGATCTTCGACGTGCAGGTCACGAGCGTGAACACCGCCAACCGTCAGGGTAAGCGCAAGCGGACCAAGTACGGCTACGGCAAGCGCAAGGACACCAAGCGCGCGATCGTGACCCTGGCCGCCGACAGTAAGCCCATCGAGATCTTCGGAGGCCCGGTCGGCTGACGCCGGTCGGACTCAGAAGAAGTAGAGGACAAGAAGACTCATGGCAATTCGTAAGTACAAGCCGACGACCCCCGGTCGCCGTGGCTCGTCTGGCGCAGACTTCGCCGAGGTGACTCGTAGCACCCCGGAAAAGTCACTCGTTCGTCCGTTGCACAGCACCGGTGGACGAAATGCGCACGGTCGCATCACGACCCGTCACCGGGGTGGTGGCCACAAGCGGGCCTACCGTCTCATCGACTTTCGTCGTAACGACAAAGACGGCATCAACGCAAAGGTCGCTCACATCGAGTACGACCCCAACCGCACTGCGCGGATCGCGTTGCTGCACTTCGTCGATGGCGAAAAGCGTTACATCATCGCCCCCAAGGGCCTGAAGCAGTTCGACGTGGTGGAAAGCGGTCCTACCGCCGACATCAAGCCGGGCAACAACCTGCCGTTGCGCAACATCCCGACCGGTACCCAGATCCACGCTGTGGAACTGCGTCCGGGCGGCGGAGCCAAGTTGGTCCGTTCCGCCGGAGCCGGCGCGCAGCTGCTCGGTAAGGAAGGCGCTTACGCCACCGTGCGTCTGCCTTCCGGTGAAATCCGTCGAGTCGACGTGCGCTGCCGCGCAACCGTCGGCGAGGTGGGCAACGCCGAGCAGAGCAACATCAACTGGGGCAAGGCCGGCCGTATGCGCTGGAAGGGCAAGCGCCCAACCGTCCGTGGTGTCGTCATGAACCCGGTCGACCACCCGCACGGTGGTGGTGAGGGTAAGACCTCCGGTGGTCGCCACCCGGTCAGCCCGTGGGGCAAGCCCGAGGGCCGCACCCGCAAGAACAAGCCGAGCGACAAGCTCATCGTCCGCCGCCGCCGCACCGGCAAGAACAAGCGATAACCCAGGAGGGAGTTAGAGAATGCCACGCAGCCTCAAGAAAGGCCCGTTCGTCGACGACCACCTGTTGGGCAAGGTCGATGTTCAGAACGAAAAGGGCACCAAGCAGGTCATCAAGACCTGGTCCCGTCGGTCCACCATCATTCCGGACTTCATCGGACACACTTTCGCCGTCCACGACGGTCGCAAGCACGTCCCGGTGTTCATCTCGGATTCGATGGTCGGGCACAAGCTCGGCGAGTTCGCGCCGACGCGCACCTTCAAGGGACACATCAAAGACGACCGGAAAGCGAAGCGTCGGTAGATGAGTACTGAAACAACCAATCCGACCGCCAAGGCCACCGCTCGTTTCGTGCGTGTGACCCCCATGAAGGCGCGTCGTGTCATCGATCTGGTTCGCGGCAAGAACGTGGACGAAGCTCTCGACATCCTGCAGTTCGCGCCCCAGGCTGCGAGCGAGCCGGTGGCCAAGGTGCTTGCCAGCGCCGTTGCCAACGCCGAGAACAACCTCGACCTCGACCGCCGCACCCTCGTGGTGTCGCAGGCGTTCGCCGACGAGGGACCGACCATGAAGCGTTTCCGTCCGCGTGCCCAAGGGCGTGCGTTCCGGATCCGTAAGCGGACCAGCCACATCACCGTCGTCGTCGAGAGCATCGCCGACAAGGGTGCGGCGTCCAGCCGCAACCGCCGGAAGGGAGCTCAGTAGTGGGCCAGAAGATCAACCCGCACGGCTTCCGTCTCGGTATCACCACGGACTGGAAGTCCCGCTGGTACGCAGACAAGCAGTACGCGGAGTACGTGAAAGAGGATGTTGCCATCCGCAAGCTCCTGGCCACCGGCCTCGAGCGCGCCGGCATCGCCAAGGTGGAGATCGAACGCACCCGTGACCGGGTTCGCGTCGACATCCACACCGCCCGTCCGGGCATCGTCATCGGTCGCCGCGGCGCCGAGGCCGACCGGATTCGTGGCGACCTGGAGAAGCTGTCCGGCAAGCAGGTGCAGCTCAACATCCTCGAGGTCAAGAACGCCGAATCGGAAGCTCAGCTCGTGGCACAGGGTGTCGCAGAGCAGCTCAGCAACCGTGTGGCTTTCCGCCGGGCGATGCGTAAGGCCATCCAGTCGGCCATGCGTCAGCCCAACGTCAAGGGAATCCGGGTCCAGTGCTCGGGTCGTCTCGGCGGTGCGGAGATGAGCCGTAGCGAGTTCTACCGTGAAGGTCGTGTGCCGCTGCACACCCTGCGCGCTGACATCGACTACGGCCTGTACGAGGCCAAGACAACCTTCGGCCGTATCGGCGTGAAGGTGTGGATCTACAAGGGCGACATCGTCGGTGGCAAGCGCGAGGCTCTCGCCTCGGCTGCTGCTCCCAGCGATGACCGTCGTCCGCGTCGCCCCGCACGTCCGAAGCGGAGCGGTTCGTCGGGCACCACTGCGACCAGCACCGAAGCTGGCCGCGCGGCCACCGCGACTGCGGAAGCACCGGCGGTCGACGCTCCAGCGACAACGCCTGCGCCTGCGCAGGCCGAGAACCAGGAGGGCTGAGGCATGTTGATCCCTCGTCGGGTCAAGCACCGCAAGCAGCACCACCCCAGCCTTAAAGGTCAGGCCACGGGCGGTACCAAGGTGACATTCGGTGACTACGGCATCCAGGCTCTGGAAAGCGCGTACATCACCAACCGTCAGATCGAATCAGCTCGTATTGCCATCAACCGGCACATCAAGCGTGGCGGCAAGGTGTGGATCAACATCTTCCCCGACCGCCCGCTGACGAAGAAGCCTGCCGAGACCCGCATGGGTTCCGGTAAGGGTTCGCCCGAGTGGTGGGTTGCCCCGGTCAAGCCGGGTCGCATCCTGTTCGAGATGAGCTACCCCAGTGAGGAGACTGCTCGCGAGGCCCTGCGCCGCGCGCAGCACAAGCTCCCGATCAAAACCCGCATCGTGACCAGGGAGGAGCTGTTCTGATGTCTATCGGAATCGCCGCCGCCGAGCTCCGCGAGCTCAGTGACGAAGAACTGGTCGAACGTTTGCGTGAGTCGAAGGAAGAGCTGTTCAACCTTCGGTTCCAGATGGCCACCGGCCAGCTCGACAACAACCGCCGGCTGCGTACCGTGCGTCGCGAAATCGCGCGCGTGTACACCGTCATGCGGGAACGCGAGCTGGGCCTTGCCACCGGACCCGAAGCTACGGACGGTGACGACGCATGAGTAAGGACCAGGAAGTGACAGAAACATCCGCCGAGGAGCGTGCACGCCGCAAAGAGCGGATCGGGTACGTCGTCTCGGACAAGATGCAGAAGACCATCGTGGTCGAGCTGGAAGATCGCGTGAAGCACCCGCTTTACGGCAAGATCATCCGCACCACCAGCAAGGTCAAGGCTCACGACGAGAACGAGACCGCCGGTATCGGCGACCGCGTTCGCCTGATGGAGACCCGCCCGACCAGCGCCACCAAGCGCTGGCGTCTGGTTGAGGTCCTCGAGAAGGCCAAGTAAGCCACACGTTTACAACAAAAGCGGCCCGTCCCTGAAAAGGGGCGGGCCGCTTTTGCGTTGTGCGCCAAGATCGTCCCCGCGAGGCATGGCCGAGGGCGTATTCCCCCCTCGGTGACCTCTGTGCGGGACGATTTCGGCCGGGTTCCGCAGCTAGGTCCTATTGTCGGCTGAGCGCGACGACTTCTTCGTCCGACAGCGGGGATGAGGGATGGTAGCTCAGGCACAGTGGGGTGTTGACCTTCTGGAACGACGCGCCATCGGGGGCGACGTAGAACTCTCCGGTGCCAAGGCGGCCGATGTCGTTGATGCGACTGCCCTTGGCGGATGCCATCTCGTTCGCGGCGTTGATCTGCACCGGCGTGTTGAGGCGACCGAAGAACTGAGTGGACGCATTGCCGACGATCTTGGCGTCGATGCCCTTGGGCGCCTGCGTCGCGAAGACCAGACCGAGTCCGTACTTACGGGCCTGCGACGCGAGCGCGACCGTACTACGCGTGCAAGGGGTGACCCGCCCCGATGGGACAAGAGTCTGCGCTTCGTCCATGACGAACAACGCGCCGAGTGGGCGATCACCCGCCGGGTTCTTCTTGATCCAGGCGAACAGCGCGAGTTCGAGTTGGTTCACGAAACCCTGTCGGTTACTTTCGTCGGGCAGGCCGATCAGGCTGATCACCGAGATGCGGGCACGTTTGCCGGCAGTTGGGGTGAGCAGGACCGAGGGGTCGACAGGTGTCCCGCCACCACCCAGCATCGGATTGATGATCATGGCGGCCTTGAGGTTTTCGGCCAGGATGCCCGCGAGCTTCTCAGTGTCGGTCAGTCCGCTCATGTCGTCCGTCATCTCTGACAAAAGGCCGACGTACCCGCCGAGGGACCCGCCGCCTTTCCGACCGTACAGCGCCATGGATCGCTTCAGGATTGCTTCCTGGAGTGCTGCCTTCGCACCACTGACCCCCGCATATGGCTTGAGCGCGGACACGGCTGCGTCGACGGCCAAGTCGAACTCGTCCGGGTTCTCTTGGACGGCCTCGAAATCGGGGAGTGGCTGAAAGCTCAACGGACGACCGCCATTGAGTCGTGGCGTCCAGATGACGGTTTCCACTGCGTCGATGTACTCGGCCGCCTTCGAAGCGTCATCGCCCGACCAGCCTGAAGGTGCTTCGGGCCAGGCTGTTCCCAGCCGTGCGAGGTCGTTGTTGGGATCGAGGACGATCGCCGAAACACCTTGCAATGCACATTCTTCGATGAGCCGACGAATCATTACCGTCTTGCCCGAACCCGACCCGGCGAAGATGACGGTGTGCTTTCGGAGCGCTTCGAGGTCGACGGACGCGGTTGTTCCCGATCGCGAGATTCCGAGGTTGATCGTCGGGGCCTCAACTGCCGGCGAGACCGCGACATCAAGGTGATCGTCCGGGACGTAAACCGGTATCTCAGCAGTGATTTCCGCAGACCGCTCCGGAGTCGGCTCTCCGGGTGATTGTGGTTCGGCGGCTTGTGGTTCGGCGGTTTCGGGGTCGAGGGCCAGGGGTTCCGGGTTGGTCCAGTTGGTGTCGTCTTCCGGTGCCGTTGCGCGCTGTTGTTTGGCACCGGCATCGCCGAGTGCGATCTTGAGGAACTCGATCTGGTGGGCGGGGCGCTGCGAACGGAGCCACGTGTCGAAGCCGGCGGGCATACTCTTCGTCATCTCGTTGAGGGCGCTGAGTTCGGCGAGGTCGTCGTAAGACATCGCAAGGACCTGCCCGCCATTGGCGGTGAATTCGTTGACCATGTCGACCGTTTTCGGGCCTCCGGGCCACTCGATGTTCCGCAGGATGAAGAGCTGACGACGGGGCACCGATGACGACAGACCGGCGTCGATCGAGGCATTCCGAAGACGTGATTGAACCGCACCCGCGTGCGTGGCCGAGATTGCGCGAAACGCCCAGTGGTGCTCGTCGTCCGTGAAGGCGTCGAGGGTCTGCCGCAGTCGGGCATGGAGGCGATACTGACCGCCGACCTGATCGATCGTGAAGTCATCCGAACCCGATTCGACTGCCCAAGCCCGTAATCCGGCGTTCAGCAACGCCGGCATCACGTCGTCTTCCTTCTTCGGATCCACCGCGGACGCGGTGAGGGCGTTTCGGATGTGACGTTGATAGACCTCATCGAGGTCGCCGGTTGAGGGCTCGCCGCCGACGGTGGTCTTCGGCTGCGACGGCGCGAGGACAACGCTGGCCGGTTGGTCGATCAACGATTCGAGCTCCGTCGCGACCTCATTGTCGAGACAGTCGTTGATGTGCCGGTCGACGCGTTTGATCAGCAGTCGGGCATTGAGCTTGTCCGCGGCGGCAAATGCCCGATCCTGGACAGGCCAGGTTGGGTAAGGAGGCGTGAAATCCAGTGCGGCAAACGATTTGGATAACCGCCGTTCGACCAGGGCTCGGGCGAAGGTACCGTCGGGTAGTCCTTCGAGGACGACGTTGGCGCGGAAGCGATCACGTACAGTCGCCGACGCCTGGGTTTCGATGATGGTCCACACTGCGGGAATGCACGACACCAGGCAGACGGTGCGGAGCAGGACTTCTCGCACCGACATCAGTCCGTGCCCCAACTGATCGACCACGAGATCTGCGTAGGCGGAGGTCGAGTTGGACGGGTCCGTGCCGGAACGAGATTGCGCGAGCAGGGTATCGATCTGATCAATGGCCAGGACGGTGGGTCCGGTTACTGCCATGTACTCCGAGATCGCTCGCACGGTCTGGTCGTAAGGGAGTGCGCGGGGCGGTAGCTGCCATTCGTTGCGCTCTGCCGAATCGATCTCGTCGATGTTGTTTTCGAGATAGGCGATACCGAGATCGTTGAGCCGTGAACTCGGCGCCGCGGAGAGAACCAGCGCCCTCAGGGTGGCGTGGTGACCGCGGATGAGGGCAGGCAGTGGTTTGCGCAGGCTGGTGACGAATTCGTCGAGAATCGCGGGCGTGATGAGTGTTTCGCCCGAGATCGCGCGTCGGGCAACCCGCGAAGTGCCCGCCAGATCGGCGAGGCGCTGCATGACGTCGTGGAGTTGGGTCTTGTCGACGGGCGGTTTGATCTGCCGGTTCAGAGAGTCGAGCAGTGAACTGAGGAGGGTGCGCCAGAAGTCGCTGGGGTCGAGCAGATCGAGCATGACGAAGTAGCCGTCATGCGCCTGTACGTATTCACGGACCTGGCCGAGGAGGTGGGTCTTGCCCGATCCGGCCGGCCCTTGCAGTACTACGCCGAGCGGACTCGGGCCGGTACTCTCCTGTGCGTCGGCGACGGCGCGTTCGATGGCGTGCCATGCCCGGGCGTGCAGTCCGTCGACGTGAATGTCGTTGTGCGAGATCCACACATCGTCGCGGGTATGCGCCGAGTTGGAGAATCCGCTGCGCGCCTTTGCGAGCGCTTCGAGAGGCGATACCGAGGTCACACGGACTCCATGCTGATGAGGTGCTTGTTCTGATTACCGATCGAGACGGCGGCGGCCCGGTCGTCAGGGGTCAACGTCTTCTGATTCTCTTCCGGGATCAACGTGACGCCCGGGCGCGCGTACAACGCACCGAGGGCTTCGTCGAGATCGATCCGGCTGATGTCGCTCAACTCCGGACGCAGCCTACGCAGCGATACCCATGCACCCGGCTTACCGGCGAGTCTGCGGTAGGCGTCGATGACTCTGGTTTCGGTGTCTGGTGCGGACTGTTCGGGTGAACTTTTCTCGACCGGATCTTCGTGGTCCGAATCTTCCGATGGCAGAAAGACATCCGCCAATCGCAGATCGGATCGTTGGAAATGGCGGCCGAGACCGGCGAGCACGGTGAACAGCGCTTTGCCCTGCGGGGTGGTGCCGGCGGGTGGTGCGGTGCCGAGTAGTTCGTTGCATTTCGCCCAGCCGCGGTCGGACAGCGCATGCTTGTGCGGCACCTTCGACGTGTCGCTGTCGATGAGCCCTCGCGTGTTGAGCTTGCGACGACTCGGGGCCTTGAGTTCGGGCCCGCGTTCCTTGATCTCGGTATTGGTGAGGCCTCGACCTTCGGCCATCAACACCAACAAAACGATCATCTCCGTACCGGTGAGGTCCGAAGTGGTCACGGGAGCTCCTTTGCAGCCAAGCGATCAGAACGCAGTTTCTCGATTATGTCTGCAACGCGTGCGGTGTCGCTCAGCACCTGTTCATTTGTGAAGCGGACCACCAGGTATCCGGCGAGTTGCAGTGCGACATCACGCGTCCGATCGTCGGAGTATTTCGTGGCGGTGCGATGGTCGGCGCCGTCGATCTCGACGACAATTCTGGCATCCGGCAACAGCAGATCGGCTCGTACAAACGGTTGAAGATCGCCGGTGGGCACGAGATGGTTCCATCGGCGATCCGCGGCCCACGGAACGCGGGCCAGGTGCGACTCGAGCCGTTGTTCGGCCGCGCTTGCGGGGTGCGGTCGTCCGGAGATCGGCGGGAACGCCGCGGCGGGCAGCGTCCACGGGGCCTCATCCACGGCCTCACCAGGACCGCCCGTCGCACGCACAGTCGTGAAGCGGTCGACGGCAGCAGTGATGTCGTCGAGGAGCCAGACCCCGACGTAGGCGCTCAGCCAATCGCTGACCGCTGCCACACAGCGCTGCTGCTCCGTCGGCAGCGGTGTCGGTGAATACAACGCCAAGACCACCCGTTCGTGACCGAAACTTGTTGCGATCACCCGAATCAGCCCGGACATCCGGGTGGCGGTGGAGTACTTGTCGCCCATGCTGAGCGGCTCGACTCGGGTGTGCGCCGCGATGGCGTTGGACGTCAGATCCATCAGGAACGGTCGGTAGTGGTCCGATCGTGCAGCCAGTTCCGAAGCGAGGGCCCGGGCGGCGGCGCGGTCGATGGTGGCCCGACCGGGGGATACCTCGGCCCCCGGGAGCCACACCGGGTAGAGGTCGTACGTGATGTTCTCCAGTACGGCCACGAGGTCGCCCAACACCTGCGAGACGTCGGTGACCTGATCGAGTCGGATCAGAAGAACCGCGGGCGCGTCATCGGGCAGGTCGTCCAGGGCGATCGCCATGTCAGTCGGGTTGGTGCCGGTGAGTGCAGTGATTCCCGATGTTGGCAGGGCCGACCAATCCATGGCCAGAACCTACCGTCAACTGTCAGTGTCCACCGATGACCAGCGGCAGCAGCAGCCAGGGACGTGCAGTGGCCCAGTCGATGGCGGCGTCCAGGCCGCCCTCGGTGTCGGCGCCGGTATCCAGTAGCGGATCGGTGGTGCCGTCGGCGTCTGAGGGTTCTGCGTCTTGGACGCCGCTGTTGGGGGAGGATTCATCGCAGACGATCATCGTGTTGTCGGCGTCGCCCCAGGCCTCCTCGAACTCATCGAGCGGAACCTCCATGCGGTCGCCGTCGGGATGGCCGGGATCGCTGAGGTAGACAACGCCTTTGTCGTAGTCGATCTCGCTGACGACAACGCAGTGGTCGCCGCCCTGGTCGCGGCCCCGGGCCTCGTCGACTTCCTCCTGCTCGGGATCCCAATACTCGCCGGAGTCGACGTAGAGCAGGACCCCGCGGCCCTCGTCCAATGCCGTCGACAGGTCCGACATCGTGCCGGTCTCGACGGTGGCGGGAATCCCGTTCTGTTCCAACAGATCCGCGGCCGCATAGATCGACATCCCGTTGCTGACGTCGCCGCCGGCGAAGTAGCCGTTCTCTTGGGCCATCCGAACAAAGGCTTCTTCGCTCTGGATGTCTTCGCCGGTGTACTCGGCAACAATCTGGGCGACGCTCGCCGGCACACATGTGCCGTCCTCGGCCTGCAGGAACCAGTGCTCGGAGTACTCGTCGGCGTCGCCGGCATTCTCTTCCGGTTCGGCGGATGGTTCGGGATCATCCGGTTGATCGAAGGTGATGTCGTGATCAGACCACTCCCCGAGTGTGGAGGTCTGCGGGTCTTCGACCTGGGTATCGGTTGGCTCGAAGTCGATTCCGGCTTCAATCATCGTGAACTTTCCGTCGCGTGGGGATGTGTTGTTGCCGATAGGAGTCGGCCACGCGCGTGAAAGTTCCCCGGCGCCTCTATGTGGCCGCGGTCTGAATGGGTGTCGTCATCATCGATGTCAGCATGTCGATGATCTCGTCTGGTTCCGATTCGGATTGATCGCCGAGTTCAGTGCGGCGTTCGAAGTCGGCGATCAATGCAAACATCGCGGTCGCCACCGCCGCGACTCGTCGATGCCGGGTTGCGGTATCGCCCGAGAGCGACTGGTTCAGCTGATCGAGAACCTTGGGCCATTCGGTGTACCCGGTCGGAATCGATTCGTCTGGCCATGACGGCCGCGTCACCTCGAGGAATCGGGCATAGTGCGTGCCCTTCATCTCCAGGATCGGAAGGACCAATATGCTGATGAGGTCGCGAACGCTCGGCCTTTTCCCTTGTGCGCCAAAGTCTTCCAGCATTCGCGCCCGTTCGACCTCCATCGGGCCCAGGCGCCTTGCGACAATAGCCGAGATCAAGCCCTGGCGATTGCCGTAGTGGTACTGCACCGCGGAGTTGTTGCGGTGACCGGCGGCAACCGCGATGTCACGCAAGGGCACCTCGTAGCCGCGGGTTGCGATCAACCGTTCGGCTGCGTCGAGCAACTCTCGTTTGCCCCGGTCAAGGCTCGTATCGGTCATTGGATGTGAGCTAACCCGCGATCAGCGCGACCCAGGCCGCGGCCAGGCCGACGCAGAGCACGGTGAGCAGGCCGCCGAGGATGATTCCGCTCCAGGCCTGGCCTTCGCCACTTTCGTACGGGCGGTCCTTGATCTGATTGAGGGCGATGACGCCCAGGACCACGCTCACCGGTGCGATCAGTGCGCCGGCGAAGCAGAAGAACATCGCGGGGTACGCGACCAGTGAGGCGATCAACGCACCGGTGGCCATGGCGTTCGAGCGTGGCCGGACCATCACATGCTGTGGGGCCATCAGATACGGATTGGCGTAGTACCGGGCCTGCGCGTACTGACCGGTCGGGTAGAGCGTCTGCGGGTAGGCGACGGGGTACGGCGGATAAGCCGGGTCGAGCGAGGCAAGCGGATCGACGTAGGGGCTGTACGGCTGCCAGAAGTCAGAGCCGGCCTCCGGAAGTTCCGGTGCGGAGGCGTGTGAGGGCAGCGGCGCGGTGTAGTGACCGGAGGCGTTGCCCGGACCCTTGGTCAAGTCGATCCGGTCGCGATCGGCAAAGCCATTGCTGTCGGTCATGATTGCCTCTCTGACGAAGAGTTGATTCCACCTTAGGGGAATCGAACTGACCGGCCGTATGAGCTGTGGCACGTTCGATCGATGGACATGAAAATGCCCGGCCGCAGAGTGCGGCCGGGCATCGTCAGCAGTCGGGCAAGCTGTCAGTGACTGCCGCCCATCGACACGAGTGAGTTGATGGCGTCGGTCGTGAGCTTCCATGTGCCGTCGACGTAGACAAATCCCAGCGGCATCGCGACCGGCTCGGGGGTATGGGGGCTGGCGACTTCGACTGTTGCCGTGGCGGTGTTCTCACCGTCCGACGTCACTTCCGTCACTGTGAACTTGTCGGGTGTGTACCCCGCCGCGGAGAAGCCGTGGGCCAGGCCAGTGATCTGTCCGGCGATGGCGGGATCGTCCGAGTCGACCAGATCGGCGTAGGTGGCGGGGTCGGTGTCGGGGGAGAGGACACCGACGACGACGTCCTGTGCCGCGCCGACCTCGAGTTCGGGAGCGGTGCCGGTGGCCTCCTCGTTGCCGGTGGAGGCGCCTTCAGACGCATCGGCGACGGCCGAGGTGGTTGCCGAGGAGTCGGAATCGTTGTCGTCGCTGCACGCGGTGACGCCGAACACGGTCAGTCCGATCAGGGCCGCACCAGCCACGCTCTTTCGAATGTTCATGTTTCCCCTCAGCAGCCAAGTAGTTAGCCAACACTAACCTAACTTCTATGCCTGATCCAGAGGTGGGCTACCGCCGGCTCCGACCCCCTAGAACTGGGACTTACCGACCTGGCCTGGGGTTTCTACGATTGAACGACGTCGGGGGACGAGCCATGGCGTCAGCCACCAGCAGAAGAGAGTCGCCAGATGAGTGTCGACAGTTCCTTGTCCCCGTCGCTCGCAACTCGGATTCCGGTCCTGTCGGCCCGCGAGGTCGAAGTCCTGCTCGCCTGGTTCGCCTTTGACTCCAAGGAGGAGGCGGCTGCGTCGCTCTACATCTCGCAGACGACAGTCAATACCCACGTCACCAGGATCCGGGCGAAATACACTCTCGTCGGCCGCTCGGCGAGGACCAAGTCGCAGTTGCTGGCCCGCGCGATCCAGGACGGCTACACCTCACTCGACGACTGGTGACCGACCGCGACCAGCGGTGATTTGTATCCGACCTGGTCTTTCACCTATGCTTGACCGGTTGCCCGCGGCACATCTGTGCCCGCACTTCGAGCAGCGAACCCCCTGTGGTGGATAACTGCAGGCAGGCGCGCCACCGATGGCAACGGACCGCGTGTGTCGGGACGGAAATCCGCCACACATATTTACCAGCCAGGTCAAGGAGAAAAAGTGATCCAGCAGGAATCACGCCTGCGGGTCGCCGACAACACCGGTGCCAAGGAAATCTTGTGCATCCGCGTGCTCGGAGGCTCGTCACGGCGTTACGCCGGCATTGGTGACGTCATCGTCGCCACTGTCAAAGACGCCATCCCCGGCGGAAACGTCAAGCGGGGAGAGGTCGTCAAGGCGGTTATCGTGCGCACCACCAAGGAGCGCCGTCGTCCGGATGGCTCGTACATCAAGTTCGACGAGAACGCTGCCGTCATCATCAAGAACGAGAGCGATCCCCGTGGAACCCGCATCTTCGGCCCAGTCGGCCGCGAGCTGCGTGAGAAGAAGTTCATGAAGATCGTCTCGCTGGCTCCGGAGGTGCTCTGACATGAAGGTTCACAAGGGCGATACCGTGATCGTCGTTGCCGGCAAGGACAAGGGCGCAAAGGGCAAGGTCATCGAGTCCTACCCGCAGCGCAACCGGATCCTGGTCGAAGGCGTCAACCGGATCAAGAAGCACACCTCCGCCTCGCAGAACGAGCGTGGCGCATCCTCGGGCGGCATTGTCACCCAGGAAGCCGCCATCCACGTCTCGAACGTGATGGTTGTTGACTCTGACGGCAACCCCACGCGCATCGGTTACCGCACCGACGACAACGGCAAGCGCGTGCGCATTTCCCGCAAGAACGGGAAGGACATCTGACATGAGCACCACTGAGAAGATCCAGCCTCGGCTGAAGCTCCGCTACCGCGCGGAGATCAAGGACGCTCTCAACGAGCAGTTCGAATACGACAACGTCATGCAGATCCCGGGCGTCGTCAAGGTTGTCGTCAACATGGGTGTCGGCGACGCTGCCCGTGACGCCAAGCTGATCAACGGCGCCATCAAGGACCTCGAACTGATCACCGGCCAGAAGCCGGAGGTCCGTCGGGCCCGCAAGTCGATCGCGCAGTTCAAGCTGCGTGAGGGTATGCCCATCGGCGCCCGCGTCACCCTGCGTGGCGACCGCATGTGGGAGTTCCTCGACCGCCTCGTCTCGATCGCCTTGCCGCGTATCAGGGACTTCCGTGGCCTGAGCGATCGCCAGTTCGACGGCAACGGCAACTACACCTTCGGTCTCAACGAGCAGTCGATGTTCCATGAGATCAACATCGACAACATCGATCGGCCTCGCGGCATGGACATCACCGTCGTCACCACCGCGACCAACGATGACGAAGGTCGGGCACTGCTGCGTCAGCTCGGCTTCCCGTTCAAAGACCCCAACGCGAAGGACAACTGACATGGCAAAGAAGGCGCTGGTCAACAAGGCCAACAAGAAGCCCAAGTTCGCCGTGCGTGGCTACACCCGCTGCAACCGTTGCGGTCGCCCGCACGCGGTTTTCCGCAAGTTCGGCCTGTGCCGTATCTGCTTGCGCGAAATGGCACACGCGGGCGAGCTGCCCGGTGTGCAGAAGAGCAGCTGGTGATTTTTTAGCCCTCGGCTAAAACGCTCCACTTTCTACAAAGACGCTCCACCTACACGGGTGGAGCGTCTTTGTGTTTGTGGAGCGTTTCGGTGATTCAGGGTCTGTTCTTGCGTCGTTGCGCCTGACGCCGCTGGTCCCGGTTGGGGCCGGCGTTCGGAGTGATCCGAGGTCCACGCCGCCGGCTGTTCTTTGTTGGCAGGATGCCCTTGATCTGTTGATGGTCGGGCTGCAGCGTGTAGCTGTCCGACCATGGGAAGTTTCCTCGTTCATCCGGCCAGACAACCTGCAGCGCAGGTGAATTCGGAAAGAGTTCGTTGGTGATCAGCAGGTCTTCCTTGTCGATGAGCTCGATCAGCCGGATCGGGGCGCCGATGGATCGGAGTGACAGCTCCGCGCACTCGTCGACGATGGCGCGCGAGTCGTAGACGTGCAGGAGATCCCCCAGCTCGTTGAGCACCCGTCCGCTCGTCCTGGCGTCGAGTCCATATACGGCAAGTTCGGGTATCGAATGCAATCCGAATCCGGTGGTGTATCCGAAGGGGCATTCGGGCGACGTGCAGTCCGGCGAGTCGAATTCGCACTCGCCGCTGACCGCGGTGATCGCCCATCCATGGACTCGGATTCGTTTGATGGTCGAGTTGACGAGTGGACTGGGATGCCAGCGCGGTAGGCCGTCCGCGGCGGTGGTGTAGTCGGACATTGGTTCGCTCCTTTGTTCGAGTTCGAACATTGGAGCAGTGCTGTCGGACAATGGAGCGACGGTGCAACAAATCCACCCGTTCCAGTCAAAACCACACGTTGCACGGTAGTTGTCAACCTGTCTGAGACAGGTGTGGGTTGATACCGGCGGTTGTCGGTAGTGGTGGTGGTTTCGGTGGTTGCCGGAACCGTTCGGGATGTTCGTTGTAGTAGTTGGCGAGGTGGCGCTGTCGTTGCTTGTGGGTAGCGGCAGCGCTGCCGGTGTGGACCTGTTCTGGGGTGTAGTAGTTCAGGCCGCTGTGGCGGTGCTCGGTGGCGTAGGCGCCTAGGAAGTGCGCTGTCCAGGTGCGAGCATGGTCGATGGTGTCGAATCGATCGGGGCAGGAC
>NZ_KB911530.1:0-67976 GCF_000383535.1 Nocardia sp. 348MFTsu5.1 | reverse complement strand
TCTGGACAACCTACTCGGAGAAAAGCTTGCAGTAGCGCTGGATCCATTGTCCAAACAGGTTCCCGAACCCGATGGATCACCCGATAGTCGGACCACAGCCCAACGCACCGCCGACGCGCTGGAGCAACTGTTGGATTCGTACCTCGATCAAGAAGATCGACCCACCCGTGGTGGCGCGAAACCCCACGTCAACCTGACTGTGTCACCCGAACATCTACAGGCACTACAACTGCGTGGGTTGGGTGGTGTGAAGCCGCCGGCGTTGGCAGCCTCGTTTGAATGGACCGGACCCGCCTCCGCATCGACCGCTCAGATGGTGGCCTGCGATTCGGTGATCACGAAAATCTTGGTCGACAACAACATGGTCCCGCTCGACGTCGGCCGCGACCACCGGACGGTGACACCGGCGATCCGCAAAGCGTTGATCGCCCGGGACCAAGGCTGTGCATACCCTGGCTGCGGCTGCCCGCCCGGCAGAACCGATGCCCACCACATCGAGCACTGGAGTCACGGCGGGGTCACCAGCCTGACCAACACCGTTCTCCTGTGCAAGCGACACCACCGATACATCCATCACATGCGCTGGGAAGTCTTCATCGGTACCGACGGGCATCCATGGTTCATCAATCCTGACGACGCGACCAAAACGCATCTGCGGTCCCATGCCCGCCGGACCATGACGTCCGACCTCGCTGCCGCATAACCAGGCGAGGCCGGAACCGCAAGACCAGAACGCCTACGACGACATATTCCGAGAACCCCAAGCAACACAGCAACCGCTGTGTACTGCCTGACCTTTGAGAACTTCATAGTGAAATCGGCCACCGGCGGGGCCGGAGAGTGGTCCAGATTGTGCGGCGTGCTGACGGGTCAACCCACAAACACCCGGAACGGGCGCAGCACCATCTGGCCACTCTCTTGCAACCTCATTCGTAGGTCGATTCGGCTCTCGTCGTCCGACACAGCGCCCACCACACCTGACACCGACAGCTCGGCAGGGACGTCGTCGAGCACCACAACGGGTTTGACGAATCTGGTTTCGTACCTCAGGAATCGGAGCGGCTTGCCTTCGAGCCATCGCATCACATGGCCGATGCCGATGCCGACTGTCAACATGCCGTGGGCGACGGGCCCCGCCAATCCGACTGCCACGGCGACCTTCTCGTCGACGTGGATCGGATTGTTGTCCTTCGAGGCCAGCGCATAGGCGCGGATTCGCTGCTGGTCAATGGTTTCGGACACGTCGAACAGCACGGTGCCGACCGTGAGATCGCTCATTCGGTGGCCTCGGTCTCGCAAATCAGTGACGAGTTGACTCGCACGATCTCTTGCCCGTCCAGGTCGGTGACAAGCGAGAGGATCTCGAACTGCGTGACCGACGGCCGGGCCCGCACACTTGTCACCGTCACACTCGTGTTCACGACGTCGCCTGCTCTCAAGAATCTTGTGTAGGTTGTCGATTCGGCGGTGTGTACGACCCCGGCGAAATGTGTGTCGCCACTATCGAGGAACGCCTTGATCGCCGGTCCCAAGACCACATTGACGAAGGTCGGCGGGGCCTCACCCGAGGTGGCCGGCGGTCCACCGATCACCGCCACCACTTCGTCGATACCTGCCTGCGTCACCTCGTACGGAGACTCCGGCGTGACGTTGGCGCCTTCAACGATCATCATTGAGAGCCTCCACTGATTGCCGCGCGATCGCGAGTTCCTCATTTGTCGGTACCACCAGCACGGTCACCGCGGAGTCATCAGTTGAGATGATCCTCGGCTCACGGCTTCTGGCGGCATTGCGTTCGGTGTCGATCACAATGCCGAAGTTCTCGAGCCCGGCCATGGTGTCTGCTCGGACCTTGGCATTGTTCTCCCCCACGCCCGCGGTGAACACGATCGTGTCGGTCCGGCCCAACGTGACCATGTAGGCGCCGATGTATTTGCGTAGCCGATGGATGTAGACGTTGTAGGCCAGTGTCGCCGCCGGGTCACCGTCGTCGACCATCTGGATCAACGCGCGGAAGTCGTTCTCCCCGCACAGGCCCTTCAACCCTGACCGCCGATTGAGCACTACATCGATGTCGTCGACATCAAGACCGGCCGCACGCTTCAGGTACATCACGACGCCCGCATCGATGTCACCACTTCTGGTTCCCATCACCAGGCCCTCGAGCGGCGTCAATCCCATCGACGTCTCGACCGGCCTGCCGCCCGAGATGGCCGACGCCGACGCGCCGTTACCCAGGTGCAGCACGATCTGATTGAGCGTTCCCAGATCTGCTTCCAGGAACTCGGCAGTTCGTGTCGACACGTATTCGTGTGAGGTGCCGTGGAATCCGTACCGTCGGATGTGGTGCTCGAGCGCCAGCTCACGATCGATCGCATAGGCGGCCACATGCTCTGGCAACCCGTGAAAGTAGGCGGTATCGAACACGACCACCGACGGAACCTCCGGCAACAGTCGGCGGATCGCCTCGATCCCCAAGAGATTCACCGGATTGTGCAACGGAGCAAGATCTTCCAAGTCCTTGATCGCCTCGATCAGCGAGTCGTCGACGACAGTGGGCCGATGGAAGCGCGGCCCGCCATGAACCACACGATGCCCCACCGCCGTGATGCCCTCGGATTCCAGGTCATGCCCGGCGTCGGAGAACAGCTCGAACACCTTGGACAGCCCGGCCTGATGGTCGACGATCTCACCGATGAACTCGGTGACGTCGTCGCCACGAACGAGTTCCACCCGTCCTTCGGACTCACCGATACGTTCCACGATTCCATGGGCCATCACCAACGCCGAATCAGGCTGCACCAGCTGATACTTCAGGGACGACGAACCCGCGTTCAGCACCAGAACGGTATCGATGTCACTCACCGGCGATCCCCTGTGCCTGGATCGCGGTGATCGCGACCGTATTGACGATGTCTGACACCAATGCACCTCTCGACAGATCATTGATCGGCTTACGCAGGCCTTGCAACACCGGACCCACCGCCACCGCATCAGCACTGCGCTGCACGGCCTTATACGTGTTGTTGCCCGTGTTGAGGTCAGGGAATACCAGCACGGTAGCCCGCCCCGCCACCTCGGAGTCGGGCATCTTGGTGCGCGCCACCTCCGGATCAACCGCTGCGTCGTACTGAATCGGCCCCTCCATCAACAGTTCCGGAGCGCGTTCGCGCGCCAGTCGCGCGGCCTCGCGCACCTTCTCCACGTCAGCGCCACTACCGGATTCACCGGTCGAATACGACAGGAGCGCCACTCGCGGATCGATACCGAACTGGGCCGCCGTCGCCGCCGACGAGATCGCGATATCGGCCAGCTGTTCGGCGGTCGGATCCGGAATGATCGCACAATCACCGTATGCCAGAACATGATCGGCAAGGCACATGAAGAACACACTGGAGACCGTCGTCACCCCCGGAGCTGTCTTGATGATCTCGAATGCGGGCCGGATCGTGTGGGCGGTGGTGTGCACCGCACCCGACACCATGCCGTCGGCATACCCGAGCTGCACCATCAGCGTGCCGAAGTACGACACGTCCTTGACGATGGTGCGGGCCCGCTGCACGTCCATCCCCTTGTGTTTGCGCAGTTCGGTGTACGCCGCACTGAATTCGTCGAGCAGATCCGACGTGGCGGGATCGATGACGACCGCATCAGACAGATCCACCCCGAGTTCGGCGGCCCGGTCGCGCACCGACCGTTCGTCGCCGAGGATGGTCAGGTCTGCCACATGCCTACGCAACAGGCGGCCGGCGGCGCGCAGGATCCGATCGTCGCCACCTTCGGGCAGGACGATCCGCTTGCGGATCTGGCGAGCCCGCTGAATCAGCTGGTACTCGAACATCTGCGGTGTCACCACTTCCGGAATCGGCAGCTGGAGCTTCGCCAACATCGCTGCCGAGTCCACATGCTCTTCCATCAGGTTCAGGGCAATATCGATCTTCCGAGCCGAATCAATGTTCATCCGGGCACGCGCATGCACTGCAGCCCTTGCTGTTTCGTACGTTCCCTGTTCGCAGCAGATGATCGGCAACGTTGAGTTGAGCCCCTCTACCAGCGCGGCGATCTTGGGATGCGGTTTGAGTCCACCGTTGAGGATGATCCCGGAGAGCTTCGGAAAACCCTCGGCAGCGTTGGCGGCCACCAGAGAGAGCAGCACATCCGAACGGTCTGCCGGGGTGATCACCGCCATCCCTTCCGTGAGCCGTTCGAGGATGTGCTCGACGGTCATCCCGCCGACCATCACGTTCACTGCCTCACGGCCGAGCAATTCCGGGTCGCCGCTGTAGATCTCGCCATCGAGTGCAGCCATCAACTCCGCGACTGTCGGGGCGACCAGCAGCGGGTCCGCCGGCAGAGACCAGGAGGGCAGTCCGGTGGCCTGCTCGAGTGCGGCCTTCACCTCGGCCAGCCGATCTGGGTCGCAGCGGTTCGCGATCAGGGCGACGGCTTTGGCGTGATTTGCCGACAGTTCCGCCAGAGACAACTCGGCCAGGGACACAACCTCTGCCTCGGTGCGGTCAGCAGCCTTGAGCACCAACAACATCGGGGTCTGCAGGTTGGCCGCGATCCGCGCGTTGAAGGTCAGTTCCGACGGGTTCGCGATGTCGGTGTGGTCGGACCCGACGACGAGCACCGCATCACAGCGCTCCTCCACGGCGTGGAACCGGCTCACGATCTCACTGAGCGCGGCATCGGGATCCGCGTGCACCTGGTCGTACGTCACGCCGATGCAATCGTCGTAGTTCAGGTCGCTGGAGTCATGTTCGATCAACAGCTCCAGGATGTAGTCACGCTGACCGGAGTTCGTCCTGGAAATCGGCCGGAATACCCCGACCCGACCGCCGGAAGCTGCCAGCAGATGCAAGAGACCGAGCGCCACGGTTGACTTTCCGGTGTCGCCTTCAGGTGATGCCAGATAGATGCTGTTCGACACCGATGCGTCCATTGGCCCACCCTAGCCCCGGCAGCCGAGCGCTAATCGGCGGCTCTGACGGTGGAACGGACAACCATCGCCGCGATGTCGTCGTCGGACATCGCACTTCCGGGTATCAGCATGTAAGAGTAGACAACCCGCACCATGAACTCTGTTGCCCGTCGCGCGTCCGGGATGAGTGCGGCCTCCAGTTCGGGCTCGGCGCTGAAATTGCCCACACTGTTCGCGACGATGATGTCGACGATGGTGGTCGCCGCATCGCGGTCCGGTCCACGGGCGACGATGGTGGCGATGATCTCTTCGGGCTCATTGCGCAGGATATATTGCAGCGCTTCATGTTCCCGGATGTAGGCGAGAACATGGACGACCATCGTCGACACCTTGGCCGCCGGATCGGTCTCCGAGGCGATCCAGCCGGCGATCAGGTCGCCGAGGGTTTTGACCTCACGTTCGACGATCGCCTGCACCAACTCGTCGCGGCCGCCGAACATCCGGTAGGCGGTCGCCCGACCCACACCGGCATGCCGTGCCACCGACGTCAGACTCAACGCCCGGGCGCCGAAGCGCTCCACGACGGCAATGGCCACGTCGACCATCCGATCTCGATCCATACCCCAGAGATTAGGAGGTCACCGCAGGTTCTGGCGATTGCGGCCTCACCCGGCTCCGTCGGCGACTGATCGCCACACCCGCCAGCGCCATCGCGCCACCGATCAACCCGAGCAGTGTCGGGACCTCTCCGAGGAAGATCCAGGACAGCACGATCGCAATCGCCGGCACCGCCAGCGTGGTGGCGGCCATCTTGCCCGCATCTGTGCGCGAGAGTGCGTACGCCCAGGTGAGGAAGGCGATGGCAGTCGGCCCGACGCCCAGGAAGATGACGGCGGCGATTGCCCCTGCCGAGGCCTCCGACAACTCGGAGACGGCCTTCGGCGCAAACGGAAGGGTCGCCAGGAACCCGGCGAGACAGCCGACCCAGGTCGCGGTGACGGCATCGACTGTGCGCAATGCCACCTTTTGCATCAGCACTCCCACCGCGTAGAGGACTGCGGTGATCAGGCCCAGGATGATCCCGAGTTTGTCGTTGTTGCTGCCTCCGGAGCCTCCGAGTGCGATCAGGAGGACCCCGGAAAATGCCACGAGGATGCCGATCACCAACTGCCTCGGAAAGCCTTCGCCCAGGAACAGGCCCGCAAAAACCGCCACCAGGATCGGCGCGAAGTTCACCAGCAACGCCGCGGTTCCCGCGTCGAGGTGCTGCTCGGCCCAATTGAGCAGCACGGTGTAGCCCGCGAACCACACCAGGCCATAACCGATGACCAGCGCCAGCCCTTTGCCCCGGGGTAACGGCCGACGGTAGCGCAACGCGATGACCACGAGGACAGCCGAGCCGACTGCCAGCCGGGTCACGGTCAGTGCTCCGGGCGAGAACGTCTCGCCGGCAAAACGGATGACCACGAATGACGAGGCCCAGAGCAGGACGGTGATCGCAGCCGCGACCACAGCCAGGTTGTTGGCCACAGCCGCTCTCATGACATCGCCGCTTTCATGACTCCCACTGTCACGCACACAACCCATAAGCACAAGTGACTTTTTCTTGTCGACACTTCAGTACGGCTGTATCTTGAGAGGATGCTTGATGTCCATCGACTGCGCATCTTCCGAGCTGTGGTGGCCGCCGGTTCGATCAACGAAGCAGCCGCAGCACTCGGATACACCCCGTCTGCGGTCAGCCAGCACCTGACGGCGCTCCAGAAGGAGACCGGACTCGCGCTGGTGGAGAAGGACGGGCGCGGCATCAGACCCACGGTGGTCGGGCTGACCGTGGCCGAAGAGGCCGCACAGGTTCTCGAGCGGCTCGCCGAACTCGAATCCCTGGTCAATGACCTGCGACTCGGCCGGGTGGGCAGCCTGTCGGTCAGCTACTTCGCCTCGGCCGGTGCCGCCTGGATACCCCCGGTCATTGCAGCCATCACCCGCGAATACCCCCGGCTGCGAGTCGACTTGCGGTTGATCGAGCTGGCGCACGACGCCTCCGGGGATCCGGACGTCGAGATCTATGTCGAGGGCGCTGCCTCCACCCCGCTGCGCGGCTACGACGTCGAGCAACTGCTCACCGAGCCCTATGTGGTGGTGCTGCCGGAAGACCACCCACTCGCCGCCCGGGAACAGGTCGACCTCGTTGCACTGCGCGACGAGCAATGGGTCGACAACGACGTCTCTCGCGGGCCGTGCCGCCAGACAATTCTCGACGCCTGCTCGGTGGTGGGGTTTTCCCCCGGATTCCACATCGAGACCCACGACTATCCGACCGCCATCAGTTTCGTCGCGGCCGGCGTCGGGATCACGGTCCTGCCGCTGCTCGGGGCGGCGACACTGCCTGCGGGTGTGGTGAGCCGCCCGCTGATCAACCCGACGCCGATGCGCACCATCTCGGTTCGCACACGTCACGCGGTGCGCGGCAACCCGGCCGTGGAACGGATCACCGAGCTGCTGCGCAATCGGGTCGCAACTCCTTTGGCCGCCTGACCCACAACGTCGCGCTGATGTGATGTGGTGGAACCATGGCCAACAACGAAGCGACCGGCGCCGTGGACCGAGCAACGGACAGCCCACTTTTCGAGAAAGCTGCCCGGGCCGGCCATGTCGTCAGCGGATTACTGCACCTGCTGATCGCCTACATCATCTTCCGGATCGCTTTCGGATCCGGCGGCAACGCCGACCAGTCCGGTGCACTTGCGACAGTCACCGACAAACCCGGCGGCAAACTGGTGCTGTGGATTGCGGCCGTGGCGTTTGTGGCGATGGCCCTGTGGCGCATCGCCGAAATGATCATCGGTCCGCACCCCTCGGAACCCGATTCCGGCCAGGACAACTCCTCTGACAAATCCGAACTCTTCGACCGGGCGAAGGCCGCCGGTCTGGCAATTCTGTATTTCGCATTCGCCTACTCCGCGGTGCAATTCGCCGTCGGCAGCGGCAAATCCAGCGGCAAGCAGAACGCAGGTCTGTCTGCGAAGCTCATGGAGAACACCGCAGGCAAGGCCCTGCTCATCGTCGTGGGTCTGATCATCATCGCGATCGGCGGCTACCACGTCTACAAAGGCGTGACGAAGAAGTTCCTCGACGACCTGAAGACCTCCGGAAGCTCAGTTGTCACACCGCTCGGAGTCGTCGGCTACACGGCGAAGGGCCTGGTCCTGGTCGGCGCCGGGATCTTGGTGATCGTCGCGACCATCAATTCCGACCCGTCCAAGGCGACTGGCATCGACGGCGCAGTCAAAACCCTCGGCGAGGCACCGTTCGGCCAGTTCCTGCTGGTCCTCGCGGGGCTCGGGATCGCCGCCTACGGTCTCTACTGTTTCGCGATGGCGCGCTACGCCCGAATGTAAACCCCGGAAGTGTGCCCTTTTGGCGGCCCCCACCTGGGTTTTGTTCGCCAAAAGGGCACACTTTCGGTGTCAGGGGGCGGGTCAGCCGAGCTTGCGCAGGCGGGGTTCGAGGTCCTTCTGGAAGTTGGTGAGGAACCGCGCCTGGTCATGGCCGGGGGCATGGAACACCAGATGATTCAGACCCGCATCGGTGTACGCCTTGACCTTCTCCACCGCCTCGTCGGGATCAGACGCCACGATCCAGCGCTTGGCAACCTGCTCGATCGGCAACTCGTCGGCGAGGCGTTCCATCTCGGTCGACGAGTTCACACTGTGCTTCTGCTCCGGGGTCAACGACAGCGGCGCCCAGAACCGGCAATTCTCCAACGCCAACTCGGGATCGGGATCGTAGGAGATCTTGATCTCGATCATCCGGTCGATGTCCTCGAAGTTGCGCTCGGCCTTCTCCGCGCCTTCCTTCACCGCCGGGATCAGCTTCTCGGTGTACAGCTCCATACCCTTGCCCGAGGTACAGATGAATCCGTCACCGCTACGACCGGCGTACCGCGCCACCACCGGACCACCGGCGGCGATGTACACCGGTACCGGCTGCTCGGGGATGTCGTACATGTACGCGCCCTGGGTCTTGTAGAACTCGCCGTCGAAGTTGACCTCTTCACCGGTCCACAGCTCGCGCATCAACGCCACCGACTCCCGCAGCCGCGCGAACCGCTCCTTGAACTCGGGCCATTCGCCCTGGAATCCGGTGGCGTACTCGTTGAGCGCCTCACCGCTGCCCACACCGAGCATGATCCGGCCCGGGTACATGCATGCCATCGAGGCAAACGCCTGCGCGATCACCGCCGGGTTGTAGCGGAACGTCGGCGTCATCACCGAAGTGCCGATCTGCACCCGCTTGGTCCGCTCACCCACCGCGGCCATCCAGGCCAGCGAGAACGGGGCATGGCCACCGTTGTGGCGCCACGGCTGGAAGTGATCGGAGACCGCAACCGAATCCATTCCGTGCTCTTCCGCGGCCACCGCGATCTCGACCAACTCACGAGGATTGAACTGCTCCGCCGAAGCCTTGTACCCGAGTCGCAATGCCACCGTGTCTCCCTCGTTCTATCTGCAACGTTTGCTTTCCAGTTGATCACAAACCCACATCGGCGGCATCAACCGGCTGAGGACAACGGCGCCGCACACACGAATTGACTTAAAGCGAACTTGAACTTCTACAGTTGATGTCATGAGTATGGAGTCAGTTGCTTGGAACACGATGTACCGGTCGATGAACGCGCCCAACCTCGACCGCGAACAGCGCCGGGAGAACCGCGGCGTCACGGTTCGCCGGATCGTTGCTTTTGCCACGCCACATCGCGGCAAGCTCACCGTCTTCATGATCTTCAGCGTGGTGATCGCGATCCTGACCGTCCTCACGCCGGTCCTGGCCGGTCAGGTGGTCGACCACATCGTCGATGGAGGGCCCGCGTCCACGATCGTGTGGCTGTCCGTGTTGATCGCGCTGATCGCACTCGCCGAGGCCGCGGCCGGACTCCTGGTCAGTTGGCTGTCGTCGACGATCGGCGAAGGCCTGATCTACGACCTGCGCCGAGCGGTGTTCGATCACGTCCAGAAGATGCCGGTCGCGTTCTTCACCCGAACCCGCACCGGCGCGCTGGTGAGCCGCCTCAACAACGACGTCATCGGCGCCCAACGCGCCTTCTCCGACACCCTCTCGGGCGTGGTGTCCAACATCGTCACGCTGACATTGACCGTCGCGGTGATGCTGTCGATCAGCTGGCAGATCACGTTGCTGACGCTTGTCCTATTGCCGCTATTTGTCGTTCCGGCACGCCGGATGGGCAAGCGGATGCAGTCACTCTCGCGGGAGGCCGCGGAATACAACTCGCTGATGTCCACCCAGATGACCGAGCGGTTCTCGGCGCCGGGTGCCACCCTGGTGAAACTGTTCGGCCGTCCCGACCACGAATCGGACGAGTTCTCGATCCGCGCCGACAAGGTCCGGGCCATCGGAGTCCGTCGCTCACTGGCCCAGAGCATCTTCGTCACCTCACTGACATTGGTCTCGGCGCTGGCCCTGGCGATGGTCTACGGACTGGGTGGCTACCTCGCCGTGAACGGCCATCTCGACGCCGGTGCCGTGGTCTCGCTGGCCCTGCTGTTGACCCGGATGTACGCACCGCTGACCGCACTCGCCAATGCGCGTGTCGAGATCATGAGCGCCGTGGTCAGTTTCGAGCGCGTCTTCGAGGTTCTCGACCTGCCGCCGCTGATCGCCGACAAGGAGGACGCGGTGGCCGCCCCCAAGGGCCCACAGTCGTTGACCTTCAAGGACGTTCGGTTTGCGTACCCGTCGGCCGACAAGGTGTCGCTGGCATCTCTCGAAGAGGTCGCGATCCTCGATACCCGGGGCGGTGAAGAGGTGATCCACGGCGTCTCGTTCACGGTGCCACCGGGCAAGATGGTCGCGCTCGTCGGCAGTTCCGGGGCCGGGAAATCGACTGTTGCCCAACTCGCAACACGCCTGTACGACGTCGACAGCGGGGCGGTACTGCTGGGCGACAAGGACATTCGGGACATCGAGAGCGGATCTCTGCACCGCTCCATCGGACTGGTGACCCAGGACGGACATCTGTTCCACGACACGGTCCGTGAAAACCTGTTGTTTGCCAGCCCCGACGCCTCCGAGCAGGACATCTGGGACGCGTTGCGGCGCGCCCGACTGGACGGTCTGGTGGCGAGTCTGGCCGACGGCCTCGAAACAGTGGTCGGCGAACGTGGATACCGCCTGTCCGGCGGTGAACGTCAGCGCCTGACCATCGCACGACTGCTTCTCGCGCAACCATCTGTGGTGATCCTCGACGAGGCCACCGCTCACCTCGACTCCACATCGGAGGCCGCGGTGCAGGAAGCCCTGGCCGAAGCACTCGCCGACCGGACATCAGTCGTGATCGCTCATCGACTGTCGACCATCCGGGCGGCCGACGAGATTCTCGTCATGGAGGACGGCCGCGTGGTCGAACGGGGCACACACCTCGAACTGCTTGCGCGCGGCGGTCGTTACTCCGAGTTGTATCGAACCCAGTTCTCGGACAACAACTCCGCGCAGATCAAGTGAGCACGACCACCCCTCAGGGCCGGACACCTGCCTGCGCGAAACCCTTCAGCGCAAACTTGTTGTAGCGAACTTTGGCGGGCAGCTTCCGGTAGATCGGATCGATCGCCCGGACGGCCGCACAGAATCGGCGGTAATTGCGTTCTTTGCGGTCGCTCCACGGCAGATCCAGCTGCCGACGTGAACGTTCCGGCAGACCGCCGGTGGTGATGAAGGCCGCGAACGGATTGACGATCGGCGAGATCGCCTTCCAGACAAGCGGATTCATACCCGGTGGCAGCGGATAGCCCTTGGTCACGAATCCGACGCCGTAGCGGGCGGTCTTGTGCGGGATCAGGACCTCGTCGACCATGCGGTCCCAGTAGGTCACAAAGTCGGCATAGGTGGCCGGCATCGGGCGATCGCTGACACCGTAGCGGCGGTACCAGGTGACCGACTCCGCGTAGATCTGCTCTTTTTCGGCGTCGGTGAGCTTCTTGATGAAGCGATCCGTCGCGGTCAGGACGATGTCGACAAACGTCGCGTGCGCCCAGTAGTAGGTCTCGGGATTGAGCGCGTGGTACCGCTCCCCGCCCGGCATCTCGCCTTTGATGTTGATGTGGAAATCACGGACCGTGGGGCCGGCGCTCGAGCCCTCCGGCGCGTAGACCGTGCCGTAGATCCCCGGCAGCGAGCGCTTGACGCGGGCAAACGGGTCATCGAAGAACACCGAGTGCTCCAGGACGGCCTGCCCGAGCTCGGGCAGCATGTTCTCGAGCACACCCGGTCGCGGACCCAGTAGCGTCACCCGGCTGTCACCAAAGTATTTCCAGGTCAAAGACCCGGGACCGAGCGGGGCACCGACGATCTCGGGACGGTCGAATGCATCTGGGCGGTCGAAGGCATCACCGGCGGACGAGGTGTCGACTGCTTCTGTCATACCGCGACCGTAGCAGCAATGGAACACTTTCTCCATACTGTTCCATTGCTGCCACCGTCGTCGTTTCTCAGTCCGCGGAAGCCTCGGCCGCGGCCTCGATCTGGGCGATGACCGGAGCCGGAACCCGTACCTCGCCCGGCGTATAGGTGACCGATCTCAGCTGCCCGCCGTACCGGAACAATCCGCGACGGGTGCGCAACGGGGGCGACGCCGGGCCCCGCGCATCGCGCCCCACCGAGATCCCGGTCCACGGAGCCATCCCGACGAGTTGCAGCTGCCGGGGCAGCCGGACCGGTTCCGATTCCGTGTCGGTCCCGATCACCGACAGCGAGAAATCCCACCGGACCGACGCGTCCGCAGTTGCCGACAGCCGAACGCCACGGGCGCCGGCCGCGATCGGTGTACGGACCGACGACACCACCCCATAGGAGTTGAAGTCGAAGACGACGAAACCATCTTCGACGTACAGGGCATAGCCACCGAGCGGGTCACCGTGCGCCACCAGGACGCCTTCGTCGCCGACAGCATAGGCACCGAGGTCGACGTCGACAACAAAGTCGCGGTAGGCGATCAGCCGGCTCGACCGATAGCCTTCGAGAGTCGGCGTGCCGGCCAGAATCCGCACCGGCTCACCGAGTTTCACCTCCTCGGGCCGTCGGCGGGCCAGGTCCGGACCCGACAGCAGCGGGAAGACTGTGTTGTGCCAGGCGGCCTGATCCCAGGCGGCGGCCAGTTCGGCGACCTTCTCCGGGTATATGCCGGCGACATCGCGGGTCTCCGCGGGATCGAGCACCACGTCGAACAATTGCCACTGCGGGTCGTCCAGCAGTGCCGGATCATCGTGCAGCGACACCAGTTTCCAGCCATCGCGGTAGAAGCCCCGGTGCCCGCCGAACTCGGCGTACTGCTCCTGATGTGGAGTGGGCACCGAATCGTCCCGCAACACGTTCGCGATGCTGACACCGTCGCGCTCCTTGGCGGGCTTGCCGCGGCGTTCGTCGGGAATGTGGGCGCCGATGAGGTCCAGGATCGTCGGTGCGATGTCCGTGACGTACGAATAGTGTTTGCGCAAACCAGGATCGCCGTCCACACGCGGTAGTCCGGCCGGCCACGAGATGAGAAACGGAACCCGGACCCCACCGGCGAAGGTCTGACCCTTGTAGAACCGGAACGGGGTGTTGGACGCCTGACCCCAACCCCGGGGGTAGTGGGTACCGATCTCCGGCGACCCGATCAGGTCCTCGGAATGCGGCACGTCTCGCGGCCAATCGGCAGGCACCGGCGAATGGACGAACTGGCTGAGATACGAACGGGTGCCTTCGGCGCCACCTTCGGCGGTGCCGCCGTTGTCGGAGGTGAAGACCACAATAGTGTTGTCGAGTTCGCCGAGCGCCTCGACGGTGTCGAGGATGCGCCCCACCGATTCGTCCACGCTGTGCACCATCGCTGCGTAGACCTCCTGATACCGCTGGTAGCGACGCTGCTCATCCGCCGAAAGCGCCGCCCATTCCGGCGCGTCGTATCCGGGTTCTGTGTTCCGGGCTGCCATCTCGGTCTCGGGCGGGAAGAATCCGGCACGCTTCTGCGCGTCGAATCGATTCTGTCGCACAGAATCCCATCCTTCGGCGTACTTTCCGCGGAACCGGTCCAGGTCCTGCGGCTTGGCCTGATGCGGACCGTGCATCGCGATGTGCGCGAAGTACAGAAAAAAGGGTTTGTCCGGATTGTGCGCCCGCAACCCCTTGATCTGGCCGATGGCCCGGTCGGTGATGTCGTCGGTGACGTAGTAGTCGTCGGGATACTCCTCGATGTCGACCACCGAGTTGTCAGCCACCAGCTGGTTCGGATAGTAGAAGGAGTTCATTCCCTCCAGGGATCCGTAGTAACTGTCGAATCCCCGTTGAATCGGCCAGGATTCACGCGACCTGCCGGGCCCTTGATTGACATCCCGCACCAGATGCCACTTCCCGACGGCGAAGTTCGCATAGCCGTTCTCCCGCAATATCTCCGGAAGTGTGAGGACGTCGTCGGCAAGTTCCAGCCGGAAACCGGGGTAGCCGGGATCGAAGTTGGCGACCGTTCCATAACCGGCCCGGTGGGGGTTCAGCCCGGTCAGCAACGCCGCGCGGGCCGGTGAGCACACGGAGGTGGTGTGATAGTTCGACAGACGAAATCCACTGGCCGACAACCTGTTCAGGTTGGGAGTCGGTATCTCGGCACCGAAGGGTTCGATGTCGGCATACCCCATGTCGTCGACCAGCACGACGATGATGTTGGGCGCCCGCTGCGGCGCCTTCGGTTCACCGGCCCACGCCGGCTCCGACTGCGCGCCGGTCCGGCCGATCTTCCCGGTGAATCCCTCGTACCCACGCGCGCCGTCGGGCACTGCAAAATCCGTCAAAACCTGTCTCCATCCACGAAGTTGACCTCCGACAAGCAACGCCGCGCCATCGCGTGAGTGCGACGGCGAGGCGCCGTGGAAGGTCTCTGGTTGTGTGCGCCTCAGACCGAGATCGCGCGCTGCGACTCGCGCGGATCCACGACATCCGAGAAGTGCGCCGCGTCCCCGGCGACAACCCGGCTCTGCTCGCCGGTGACACTGCGGGGGATGTCCCCGGCCAGCGTGATCCGGTTCAGGCGACGGTAGTTGTCGTCGTAGTCGGCGACCGCGTAGTGCTCGGTGGCGCGGTTGTCCCAGATGGCCAGGTCACCGGCCTGCCAGTTCCAGCGAACCGTGTTCTCCAGCTTGGTGATTCGCTTCTGCAGAAGGTCGAAGAGCGCCGTCGACTCCGAAGAATCGAAGCCGACGAAACGCTTCACGAAATGACCGAGCAGCAGCGCCTTCTCACCGGTCTCGGGATGAACGCGCACCACCGGGTGTTCGGTCTCGTAGTACGTCGATTGGAACTCGGCCCGGTACTCTTCGGTGTTCTTGTTCAGCTCGCCCGCCTCGACCGTCTTCGTCGAATAGTCGTAGACGTTCGTGTGGACCGCCCAGAGCTTGTCCACCAGGACCTTCAGCGGTTCGGGTAGTTGCTCGTACGCGGTCACCGTATTCGCCCAGATGGTGGAACCGCCGTACTCGGGCAATGCCACCGCGCGCAGGATGGACGCCTTCGGCACCCGGTCGACGAAGGTGACATCGGTGTGCCAGCTGTTGGCGCGGCCGTAATCGGAATCGATCGGCAGGATGGTGTCGCCGCGCGACGTGACCGTCGGGTGAGCGATGGTGGGGACGCCGAGTGAACGTGCGAAGGCGAGTTGACCTTCGTCGTCGAGATGGTCCTGCCCGCGGAAGAAGATCACCTTGTGGGCCAGCAGGGCGTCATTGATCGCATGATCGTGGCGCTGTCGAGGTCACCGGACAGCGTGACACCGTCGATCCTGGCCCCGATGTTCCCGCCGACTTTGACGACACTGATCTGTTCAGACATGGATTGCCTTCCGGAATTCGGGCTGTGGATGTGTTCTCCGCGAAATTACGTCGCGCACAGCCAGACGAAAACCGTATGACTCACGGTGAGTCGAAGCCGCCTCAACCCACTCGTTGAATGCCTCTCCGACCCACCCGGGCCGCCGCGACTGCGTCCTTGGCAAACTGCGCCGTCAGCACGATGGATTGCCGCGCTTCCGGATGGCGACCCGCCAGCATCGGAAATGCATGCACCTGCCAGGCATAGCTGTGCATCTGCGCCGGCACACCGGCGGTGTTCAGGGACTCCACCAGTTCCAGCACATCCGGTTCGAGCATCTCGTCTTCGGCGGTGATGACGATGGTCGGAGGAAAAGCCTCGGGTGGCACCTCCGCGATCCGACGCACGCCATCGAGTTCGATCGGACCCTTGTCGAACTGTTTTCGCAACGAAGCAAGTTTGCGGATCGGGAGGTAGGCGTCGCGACGGCTCGACCGGTCGGGATTGGTGCCGAGGTCGAGGTCGAGCAGCGGTGAATATCCGATGTACGCCGCGGGCGGGGTCAAGCCGTCCCGGTGCGCCAGCTCGACGATCTTGCCGGCAAGGAATCCACCTGCCGAATCACCGGCCACCACAACGTGTTTGAACCCTCGCTCGATCAGGAGCTCCCGATAGGCCTGATAGGCGTCGGTGACGGATGTTCCCACACCGGCTTCCGGAAGTTGCCGGTACGCAACCGAATACACGGCGAGATCGATGTCCTGACACAGACGGCTCGCGACTGCCCGATGTGTGGCCAGGCCACAAACGACCAGCGCACCGCCATGCAGGTAGAGCACCGCGGCCGCCTCGTCACGACCGCTCGGACGAGCCGGCACCGACAGTTCCACCGGCCGTCCGGCCAAGGTGATCTGCTCCCGCGCGACGGTTTTTGCCTTCGGCCCGAGCGCGAAGATCTCATCGATGAGATACAGCGGCCGCAGCCCGAGGGCACCGATCGGCCAGAGCGCAAGAGTTGGCTTCAAGAGCAGTCGCGAACCCAGCCAGATCGGGTATGACCGCAGGCTCGGCCTGCCATGTCTCGTCACCGACATCGTCGAGTTCCCTTCGCCGGAACCAGGGTAAATGTTGCAGTTGGCAAATTCTAGAAAAACTCTAGGCGAAAACTGCAGCTCCCATGCCGCAATGCGTCCACCTGAGTACGACACGGCACCTGCCGATATGGTCTCGTTGCATCGCAAGTCCACCACCGGACTGCAACACTTGATCCACAGACGTGGAGAGAAAGGGCCCTTGGTGACAGCTCCGACCCTCGCACAGTTCAGCCGATCTGCGCAGGCGCCGACCGCACGGACCCTCATCGACATTCTGACCGAGACCGCGTCAGCACATCCGGATGCACCCGCCATCGACGATGGCGACACGATCCTGACCTACTCCGAGCTGATCGACCTCGTCGACGAGGCTGCGGCCTGGCTCGGCACCCGCGGAATCGGACGCGGCGATCGGGTCGGCATTCGCATGCCGTCGGGCTCTCGCGAGCTGTACCTGGCCATCCTGTCGACCCTCGCGGCCGGCGCGGCCTACGTGCCGGTCGACGCAGACGATCCACCCGAGCGCGCAACGCTGGTATTCGGTGAAGCGGGTGTGGCCGCGGTCCTCGGTGCCGAGGGGCTGAGCTGGCCCAAGGATCTGGGGCTGTCCCGCGGCGAAAGTACCGGGACCTCCAACCCGCCGACCATGGAGGACGATGCCTGGATCATCTTCACCTCCGGATCCACCGGCACACCCAAGGGTGTCGCTGTCACCCACCGCAACGCGGCGGCTTTTGTCGATGCCGAAGCCCTGATGTTCCTGCAGGCCGAACCCCTCGGTCCGGGTGACCGCGTGCTGGCCGGACTGTCGGTGGCATTCGACGCCTCCTGCGAAGAGATGTGGCTGGCCTGGCGCTACGGAGCCTGCCTCGTCCCCGCCCCGCGATCACTGGTGCGCTCCGGCATGGACCTCGGTCCGTGGCTGGTCCAGCGCGACATCACCGTGGTGTCCACGGTCCCGACCCTGGCCTCCCTCTGGCCACCGGAAGCACTCGAAGCGGTGCGTCTGCTGATTTTCGGCGGTGAAGCCTGCCCTCCAGAACTCGGTGAACGGCTGGCCGTCGACGGCCGCGAGGTCTGGAACACGTACGGCCCGACCGAAGCAACTGTCGTGGCCTGCGCCGCCCTGCTCGACGGCAACGGGCCCGTTCGCATCGGACTCCCCCTGGCCGGCTGGGATCTGGCCGTCGTCGATGCCGACCAGCGGCCCGTCGAGTCCGGAGAAGTCGGCGAGCTGGTGATCGGCGGCGTCGGGCTGGCCCGCTATCTGGACCCCGTCAAGGACGCCGAGAAGTACTCGCCGATGGAGACACTGGGCTGGGAACGCGCCTACCGCAGTGGTGACCTGGTGCGGTTCGAGCCCGAGGGCCTGGTGTTCATGGGCCGCGCCGACGATCAGGTCAAGGTCGGTGGACGTCGCATCGAACTCGGCGAGGTCGACAACGCGCTGCAGCACCTCCCCGGTGTCGGCGGGGCCGCAGCCGCCGTCCGTAAATCGGCGGCCGGCAATTCATTGCTCGTCGGCTACCTCGTTTCGACGGACCCCGAGTTCGACGTGAACAAGGCCCGGGATCTGCTCACCGACCGGCTCCCGGCCGCGCTGATCCCCCGACTCGTCCTCGTCGACGAACTGCCGACCCGGACATCGGGCAAGGTCGACCGCAACGCACTTCCGTGGCCGCTGCCCTCGGGCGACGGTGACGCCGATCTCGGCGACCTCGGCGCGACCGAGGCCTGGCTCGCCGGGCACTGGACGACGGTCCTCGGCGTCAGCATCACCGACGCGAAAGCCGACTTCTTCAACGAAGGCGGCGGCTCACTCGCCGCCGCGCAGCTGGTGACCGTCCTGCGTCAGCGCTTCCCCACCGTCACCGTCGCCGACCTCTACGACCATCCCCGGCTCGGGTCGCTGGCGCAGATGCTCGACGACCTCAACCCGGGCGCGGTGGTCGAGCCACGCATCGTCGAACCGACCCCACGACGCGCCGGACTGGCCCAGATCGCGTTGTCCGTGCCACTGACCACATTGACCGGTCTGCAGTGGGCGACCTGGCTGGCCATCGCGAACAACGTCTTGTCGGCGGCTTTCGACGCCGCCTGGATCCAGCCGATCAGCTGGTGGGTCGTCCTGGCCGCCTTCATCATCTTCATCACCCCGCTCGGCCGGATGCTCACCGCCGCGGCCGGAATCCGGCTTCTGCTGGCCGGCTTGCGCCCGGGTGACTATCCCCGTGGCGGGTCGGTGCATCTGCGACTGTGGGTCTCCGAACGTCTGACCGAGGCCAGTGGGGCCGCGAATCTGTCGGGCGCGCCCTGGATGATCTACTTCGCCCGGTCCCTCGGCGCGCAGATCGGCCGGGGCGTCGACATGCACACGTTGCCGCCGGTGACGGGCCTGATCACCCTGGGCGAAGGTTGCTCTGTGGAGCCCGAGGTCGATCTGTCGGGGTGGTGGATCGACGGCGATGTCGTCCATATCGGCGAGATCGAGATCGGCGCGGGCGCCAATGTCGGATCGCGATCAACCCTGATGCCGGGAGCCCGCATCGGTGCGCGCGCCGAGATCGCTCCGGGTTCAGCGGTGATGGGCCGGGTCAAGGGCGGTCAGCTCTGGGCCGGGTCACCCGCGGTCAAGTCCGGCAAGGCCCAGCGGCCCTGGCCGGAGGAACGCCCCGCCAGACGAAGCTACTGGGTTCCCATCTTCGGGGTGTCCTCGATCTTGCTGGCCGGTGTTCCGCTGGTGTCCCTCGCTGCCGGGCTCACGATCATCGGCAGCTGGGCGGGCCGTGCCGACGACCTCGAGTCGGTCACACTGCGCGCGATGGCACTGCTCCCCGTCGCCACCCTGGTGAGCCTGTTCGTGTTCGCGCTGCTCACCGTGGTCCTGGTGCGATTGCTGGCCATCGGAATGCAGAAGGGTTATCACCCGGTACGTTCCCGCGTCGGCTGGCAGGTCTGGGCCACCGAGCGGTTGATGGACTCGGCCCGTACCTTCCTGTTCCCGCTCTACGCGTCGCTGCTGACCCCCTGGTGGTTCCGGTTGCTCGGCGCCGACATCGGCAAGGGCACCGAGATCTCCACCGCACTGGTCATCCCGAAGTTCACCACCGTCGGCGACGGTGCATTCCTGGCCGACGACACCATGGTCGCGTCGTACGAACTCGGTGGCGGCTGGATGCACATCGACGAGGCCAAGATCGGCAAGCGTGCCTTCCTCGGCAACTCCGGGATGACCGGACCCGGACGCAAGGTCCCGAAGAACTCGCTCGTCGCCGTTCTGTCGGCAACGCCGAGCAAGGCGAAATCGGGATCGAGCTGGCTCGGCAGTCCGCCGGTTCGGCTGCGCCGGTCCGCCGCGCAAACCGATACGTCCCGGACATTCGACCCACCCATGAAACTGAAGATCGCGCGCTCGATCGTCGAGACGATGCGCTTGATCCCGGTGATGGTCAGCTTCGGACTGGGCCTGCTGGTGCTCATCGCCCTGCAGTACGTCGCCATCGAGACCAACTATTACGTGGCAGCCCTTGTCAGTGGGCTCGTGCTGCTGATCGCCGGTGCCGCCGCCTGCTGCATCGCGGCAGCCGCCAAGTGGACCGTCGTCGGCCGTATCCGGGCCACCGAATACCCGTTGTGGAGTTCGTTCGTCTGGCGCAACGAACTCTCCGATGCGTTCGTGGAAACCGTGGCTGCCCCCTGGTTCGCGAATGCCGCCACCGGCACGCCCATCCTCAACGTCTGGCTGCGGATGCTCGGCGCCCACATCGGCAAGGGCGTCTGGTGCGAAACGTACTGGCTGCCGGAAGCCGACCTGGTGACACTCGGCGATGGCGCCACCGTGCAACGCGGCTGTGTTGTCCAGACCCACCTCTTCCACGATCGGGTGATGGCGATGGACGAGGTCGTCCTGGGGCCCGGCGCCACACTGGGACCGCATTGTGTGGCGCTGCCGGCCTCCGGACTGGGTGCGGGCGCCACCGTCGGACCTGCATCACTGGTCATGCGGGGCGATGTGGTTCCCGATTCCACCCGCTGGCAAGGGAATCCGATCGCGCCGTGGAACTAGGGCACGCGCTCGACCGTCGTTCGGCGCCGTCGGTGCATGAGGTAGCCGTCGGCGCCCGTGCGTCCGGTGTCGGAAAGCCCGACGGCGACCAGGCCGGCGATCAGGGCGAGCGGCAACTCGTATCCGAAGTCGGTCGACCAGAACCCGTTGTCGATGTGGGCGTAGAAGATCGCCCCGATCATGTCCGCGATCAGCAACAGCGACACCAGCGGCATCAGCACACCCAGGATGAGCAGGATGCCACCACCGAATTCGACCAGCGCCGAATACCAGGCCGCGGCGCGTGGCCACGGGATGTCCAGCGACTTGAAGTAGAGCTCGGTTTTGTCGATTCCGTTGGTGCTCAACTTCTGCCATCCGTGAAAGATGAAAATTATGCCCAGGATCACACGTGCGACCAGGGATGCGAAATTTCTCGATGTACCCATGACTACGGTCCTTGTTCTCGCGGAGAAGTACCACTACTTCGGTGGCCATGTGCCTTATGGGTCTTGAAGCGCCATCGCCTGAGCGGCCATGTAACGTCACGAGCGATCATGAATCGGGGGTGCGACGTCATACATGTCCACTCACAAGCTATTCAACGCTTTCAAAGTTGCACTTCGGAACCGAACAGGAGGATTCATGCCAGGTAAACTCGTGCGATCCTCCCGAATCGGTCAGGCGCTGCTGGGTGACCCGTCGGACGGAATCGACCCGTACCTTCCCGCCAACGGCAATCTCGGATACCGGGTATCGCGCTATGACCTCACCCTGGAATACAAGGTCTCGACCAATCGGCTCGCCGGTGTCGCTGCTCTCACCGCGGCCACCGTCAGAACTCTGGGCCGGTTCAGCATCGACCTGTCGTCCTCGCTGAAGGTTGAACGCATCACGGTCAACGGCAAGCGTCCGGCCCGCTACACCCATCGCAATCACAAGCTGAACATCACGCTCGCCACCGATCTGCCCGCCGGTGGTGGGATGACGGTGGTGATCAAGTACGCCGGCAATCCCAAGCCGATCCGCGGTCAATGGGGCGACGTCGGTTGGGAAGAACTCACCGAAGGGGCGCTCGTCGCCAGCCAACCAAACGGCGCGGCCTCCTGGTTCCCCTGTGACGACCACCCTGGTTCCAAAGCCGCGTACGGCATCTCGATCACCACCGACAGTCCGTTCATGGCGGTCGCGAACGGTGTCCTCAAGAGCAAACGCACCAAGGCCGCCCAGACGACCTGGGTGTACGAACAGATCGAGCCGATGGCGTCCTATCTGGCGACCATCCAGATCGGCTCCTACACACGAAAGACCCTTGGCACCAAACCGGTTCCCATCCATGCGGTGGTCCCACCGCGCCTGCGCAGAAACCTCGACCTCGACTTCGCCAAGCAGCGGCAGATGATGGAAGTCTTCGTAGAGATGTTCGGGCCGTACCCGTTCCCGGAATACTCGGTGGTGATCACGGACGACGACCTCGAGATCCCCATCGAGGCCCAGGCCATGTCGATCTTCGGGGCCAACCACTGCGACGGGACGGGTTGGTCCGAGCGACTGATCGCCCACGAACTGGCCCATCAGTGGTTCGGCAACTCCCTCACGCTGAGCCGATGGAAAGACATCTGGCTGCATGAGGGTTTTGCCTGCTACAGCGAGTGGCTGTGGTCGGAGCGTTCTGGCGGCCCGACCGCTGAATCCCAGGCTCGCAAATACTACGGCCGACTGGCGGCGTCCCCCATGGATCTGGTGATCGGCGATCCAGGTCCGAAGTACATGTTCGACGACCGGGTCTACAAACGGGGCGCCCTCACCTTGCACGCCTTGCGGAAGCGTTTGGGTGACAATGACTTCTTCGACCTGCTCCGCGAGTGGACCAGGGAGTACCGCTACAGCTCGGTCACGTCTGCCGACTTCACCGGCCTCGCCGGCAAATACAGTCCGCAGCCCCTGAACGACCTGTGGCATCGCTGGCTTGACGAGAAGCCGCTGCCGCCGTATCCGGTCTTCTAGATGAGACGGGTGGCCCTGGCGACTGTGATCGCCGCGGTGTCCGGCTACCTGGTCCTCCTGCTCGCGGCCCGCGCCCTCGGTGCTGACGGCTACGCCGCGTTCGCCGTGTTCTGGGCGGCATACGGACTGGTCACCGGTACTCAGAACGGGCAGCTCCAGGAGACCACCCGGGCGGTCCGGGGTGCGATGATCCGCGATGCGGTCGGCACCCGGCCGATGCCGCTCAACGCCGTCGTAGGTGTGGGCCTGGCGCTGCTGGTTGCGGTGACGTCGATCGGCTGGGCCGGTGCCGTATTCGAGTGGTACAGAATCGAATCGGTGCTGTTGCTCGCCGCCGGTGTCGCGGCGTTCGGCATTTACGCCGGACTCGGCGGTGTGTTGTCCGGACTGGGCCGGTGGGGTCCGTTCGCCACCCTGCTCATCGTCGATGCCGTAATCCGCCTGGTACTCACCGTCATCGCCGTCATCGCCGGCTGGGGACTGTTCGCGTTTCTGGTGATGACCATCGCGGGCACGGTCTCCTCGGCCGTTGTTGTCCTCTGTCTGCGGCCGGCCCGCACCGCGCTGGGCGCGAACGGGGATGTCGCGGCCTCGGACTTGGCCCGCAACACCTTCACCGCGATGGCCGCCGCACTGGCCAGCGCAATTCTGGTGATGGGTTTCCCGGTTCTGATCAAACTGTCCACATCCGGCGATCTCGATTCGGTGGCCGGAGCCGTGATCTTGGCGGTGACGCTGACGCGGGCTCCACTACTGGTGCCGCTGAACAGCTTCCAGGGCGTCCTGATCAGCCGGTTCGTCGAGAATCGGGATCGGGTGCTGCAGTCGCTGACGGCGCCGTTGCTGATCGTGGCCGGGGTGGGTGTGGTCGGCGCGCTCGCGGCCTGGCTGATCGGTCCGTGGCTGCTCGAAACGATCTTCGGCGCCGACTACCGACTCTCCGGTTCCACCATCGCACTGCTGACCGTCGGCGCGGTGGCGATGGCGGTCCTCACGCTCACCGGCGCGATGGCTCTGGCCATCGGAGCGCACCGCCTCTACGCCGCCGGATGGTGGGTGGCGACCACCGCGAGCATCGCGTTGTTGTTCATACCCGCCGACCTCGAGGTGCGGGTGTCGATCGCCCTCATCGCCGGACCGATGATCGGGATGGCCGTCCATCTGTGGGCGGCGAGACCGCGGTCAGCGGAGCACGTGCCTGGTGAGCGAGGAGACAATCGGCCACTGCCTGCCGAGTAACGCTCGAGGCAGCAGCGTGGCTGCATTCAGCCGGGACGTCGGATGCCGGCGAGCTGCTTTGGCCGCATCCGGCCAGCCGATCTCCAGACAGCGCTGCGCCTCGCCCAGGAAGAAGGCGCGCTCCTCATCGAACCGCCTGCCATCGATCGCCTGGACCGAACTCACCGATTCGGTATGGCGGCGGTAGGAGAAGGTGACGTCCTCGGTCAGGACCAGCGCACCGCCTGCCTGCGCGATGTCGATCAGCAAGGCGAGGTCGAGGACGATCTCGAGACCACTGCGGAAGCCGATCGGTTTCACCACCGCGGTGCGCCAGACCAGGGCTGGGAAATACGTCCAATTGCCGCGAAACAGGCTCGCCACCAGCGCTTCGCCACGCAGGACGGTCGGCGCCGCCGGTGTCATGCGGGCCTTGACCCGATCGCCCAGAGGCCGGACCACGGCGTCGTCGGCGTCGATGACCTGCACGCCCGACTGGACCACAGCCGCGTCGGGATGTGCGTCGAGTGTCGCGATCGCGGTCGCCAGATGCTCCGGCGCCATCAGGTCGTCGCAGCCCATGAGGGTGAACGCGGGAGCCTCGACGAGGTCCACACAGCGCCGGAAGTTGCCGTTGACCCCGAGGTTCACGTCGTTGCGGATGTAGTGCACGCGCGCATCGCCCAGCGATCGCAGCCAGCGCGCCGGTTCGGGATCGGGGTACTGGTCGTCGACCACCACCAGGCGGAAATCGGTGAAGGTCTGATCCAGGACGCTGCGGACCGCGGCTTTCAGCAGATCCACGTCGCCGTAGAACGGCAACATGACGTCGACAGCTCGCACGCTCCGCAGCGTACAGCCGCGGTACCGATAGACTGCCTATCGGCCTGGCAGACGGTTGGGTTGCCGCGGACCGCGTTCGGTACCCGGCCGATGTGCGCGTGGAGGTGTGATCATCACTGACTCACCGCCTGCCCCCTCATCCGCAGCCACCGCCAATTCCGACGTCTGGCTGATCGTTCCGGTATTCAACGAGGCACCGGTGATCCGCTCGGTGATCACCGCCGCCAAACGCACGTTCCCCAACATCGTCTGCGTCGACGACGGCAGCAGGGACAATTCCGTCGCGGAGATCCGGGCCGCGGGCGCCGATATCGTCCGCCATCCGGTGAACCTGGGCCAGGGCGCAGCGATCCAGACCGGTGTCGAATACGCACGGGCGAAGCCGGGAGCCCGATACTTCGTCACGTTCGACGCCGACGGCCAGCACCAGGTCGATGACGTTGTCGCCATGCTGGCACGACTCCGGACCGAACCGCTCGACATCGTGATCGGCACCCGCTTCGCCGACGACCGCAGCAAAAGCGTCCCGTTGATCAAGCGAATGGCGTTGCGCACCATCGTCTTCCTGAGTCCACGGACTCGACGGATGGGCCTGACCGATGCCCACAACGGTCTGCGGGTGTTCAACTCCACCGTGGCCGATCAACTCGACCTGATCATGAACGGGATGAGCCATGCATCGGAGTTCGTCGCGCTGATCGATCAGAACAAGTGGCGGGTGTCCGAGCAGCCGGTGACCATCCTCTACACCGAGTATTCGATGGCCAAGGGCCAGTCGCTGCTGAACGGTGTCAACATCTTGAGCGACGGCCTGCTCCATGGCCGGATGAGGCGATAACACCATGCTGGCCATCCAGATCCTCCTGATCCTCGCCGTCCTCCTGCTCGTCGGCTACTTCCTCACCCGCCGTGGCAATGCCCGGGCCTCGGCGTGGGTGAAGCTGATCTTCCTGGCATTCCTGGCCTTTGGGGTGTACGCGCTGCTGCGGCCGGACGATCTGACGGTCATCGCGGGATGGGTGGGCGTCGGACGCGGAACCGACCTGGTGCTCTACGGACTGGTGGTGGCCTTCGCCTTCACCACGATCAGCACCTACCTTCGATTCCGCGATATCGAGATCAAGTACGCCCGCCTCGCCCGGTCGGTGGCGTTGCAGAACGCGGCCCTGGAGAACAACCACCGACCACAGGACCCACCGGCCAATCCAGCTCAGTGATCGTGTGAACAACCATATCCTGCAAGCAAAGTCGATTTCGGTTCGATTCGGCGATCAGACCGTTCTGGACGATGTCGACCTCGAGGTGAGGTCGGGCGACATCACCGGCGTGGCCGGACCATCGGGCAGCGGGAAGACCACCCTGCTCCGGGTCGTGGCGGGTCTACTCGCCCCGGATGCGGGCACCGTCACCTACGACGGGGCTGACAAGGCCACACCGGGCTCACTTGCCATGCTCGACCAACACCCGAGACTGGCCTGCAACTCCGATTGGACGCTGGCTCAGATCATCACCGAGCCCGCCGATATCGCCGGGCGCACAGCCGATCTCGACGCCGTCATCGAACGCGTGGGATTCGACCCCGAACTACTCACCCGGTTTCCCACCCAGGTCAGCGGCGGACAACTCCAACGTGCTTGTCTCGCACGCATACTCGTCAGCGAACCAGCATTTCTTCTCTGTGACGAACCCACCGCCCTGCTCGACCCGGTCGCCACCAACGCCGTCGTCACCCTACTGCGAGAACTGTCCGACCAGGGAACGGCAATTGCTGTCGCCAGCCACGACCAGGCACTGATCGATCGGGTGTGCACATCCTCGACCGTGCAGTTGTGAAGTCATCTGCCTGCTCGACAGGGTGAATGTCGTACCCTCACGATACACTGAGCGATTCGCTACAAGCGACATCGAAAGATGTTGCAGCACAACCGAAGAAGGAAATTCGAACACTTGCGCGAATAGTATTTGGTCTGTACATTGGAGTCATGGACTTCGGGGGAATGTTCGCCAGACTTTCTGATCTGGCAGGGGATGCGACTCTGGTCGCCGGGGATGATGCTCAGGTGTCGTCGCGTACGGTGGCGGTTATTCGACTCAATCATGTAGTGGAACAACTACTTTTCCGACTGGTGGGTGAAATTGACACTCGTGGGATCGCGCAGAAATCCGGAAAGGGATCTACGGCGAAGCTGCTACAGGAAGCCGGGATGGCGCCAGTGGTGGCCCACCGCTACGTGCGGGTGGGCAAAGCACTGAAGGACATTCCATCGGTCGCATCGTACGGGGTGGACGGAACACTCTCGGGTGAACACATTGACTCGATTGTAAAGGGCCTCAGCCATATTGAGCGACGCAACCCAGAGCTGCCCGATTCAGATCGGACTGATTGTGTGCGTGGCCTGCTGGCCGAAGCATTGACCACCAGTCCGTCGGCGGTAGCGGTTCGGGCACGGCATATGGCGCTGGTGTTGTCGCCACCGGATAAGCCGATACCCGATGCCGAGAATCACGAGCTCAATGAGTTCTCGTTCGGGACCGGTGACGACGGGCGCAGTCACGGCACATTGGACCTGGACAACCTGCTGGGCGAGAAACTGCGGGTGGCGCTCGATCCGTTGTCCAAGCCAGTACCCGAACCAGATGGATCTCCCGACAGTCGCACGACTGCTCAAGTGCGCGCGGACGCGCTGGAGCAACTGCTCGATTCCTACCTCGAACAAGAAGACCGACCGACGCGCGGCGGCGCGAAACCCCACGTCAACCTGACGGTGTCACCCGAACATCTACAGGCAGTACAACTGCGTGGATTGGGTGGTGTGAAGCCGCCCGAGTTGGCGGCGTCGTTTGAATGGACCGGCCCGGCCTCCGCATCGACCGCGCAGATGGTGGCCTGCGATTCGGTCATCACGAAAATCTTGGTCGACAACAACATGGTTCCGCTCGACGTCGGTCGTGACCATCGGACCGTCACACCCGCGATCCGGAAGGCCTTGATCGCCCGGGACCGGGGATGTGCGTACCCAGGGTGCGGTTGCCCGCCCGGGCGGACGGACGCCCACCACATCGTGCAGTGGAGTCAAGGCGGGGTCACCAGCCTGACCAACACCGTTCTCCTGTGCCGGCGCCACCACCGGTACATCCATCACATTCGCTGGGAAGTCTTCATCGGTACCGACGGGCACCCCTGGTTCATCAACCCGGACGACGCCACCAAAACGCCTCTGCGATCCCACGCCCGCAGGACCATGACGTCCGACCTCGCCGCCGCATAACCAGGCGAGGCCGGAACCGCAAGACCAGAACCCTACGACGACATATTCCGAGAACCCCGAGCAGCGTAGAACCATCTGCGCAGCAAGATCTTTGAGAACTTCATAGTGGGGGACTGTCAGAACAACGGTGGATCTGATCTTGGTTTGACACGCCGAGCATTGCTTGGCGGGAAGGATCAGAGATGTCCGAAACACTCGAATCCATGACAAACGAGGTGGATCAAAAACAGTTGGCTGAGCAGCTCCTGGCGCAGGCCAAGGAGCAGGGCGTGGATTTGATCGGCCCGAACGGGCTGCTCAACCAGTTGACGAAGAACGTGCTCGAAACCGCGTTGGATGCGGAGATGACCGAGCACCTCGGCTATGACAAGCACGACCCGGTCGGTCGCGGCAGCGGCAACTCCAGAAACGGGATGCGATCGAAAACGGTGTTGACTGAGATCGGCCCGGTCGACATCGAGGTGCCACGGGATACGAACTCCTCGTTCGATCCGCAGATCGTCAAGAAGCGCCAACGCCGTCTGACTGGGATCGATGAGATCGTATTATCGTTAACGGCAAAGGGTTTGACGACCGGAGAAGTCGCAGCGCACTTTCAGGATATCTATGGTGCGTCGGTGTCGAAGGACACGATTTCCAAGATCACCGACAAGGTCGTTGCCGAGATGACCGAGTGGGTCAACCGGCCCCTGGATCGGATCTATCCGGTGATGTTCATCGATGCCATCCACGTCAAAATCCGGGACGGGCAGGTGACGAACAGGCCGATCTACGTGGCCATCGGCGTCACCGCCAACGGCGAACGCGACATTTTGGGGTTGTGGGCCGGCGACGGCGGCGAGGGCGCCAAGTTTTGGCTCTCGGTGCTCACCGAAATCAAGAACCGCGGCACCGCCGACGTCTGCATCGTCGTCTGTGATGGCCTTACCGGTCTTCCTGATGCGGTCACCGCGGTATGGCAGCAGGCGATCGTACAAACGTGCATCATTCACTTGTTGCGCAACACCTTTCGCTACGCTTACCGTAAGTACTGGGACCAGATGGCCAGGGACATCAAGCCCGTGTACACCGCGCCTTCCGAGGCTGCGGCCAAGGAACGTTTCGTCGAGTTCACGGCGAAGTGGGGCGGGCAGTATCCGGCGATCATCCGGTTGTGGGACAACGCCTGGACCGAGTTCATCCCGTTCCTGGACTATGACGTGGAGATACGCCGAATCATATGTTCTACCAATGCTATTGAGTCGATCAATGCCCGCTACCGGCGGGCGATCCGGGCTCGAGGGCATTTCCCGACGGAGCAGGCCGCACTCAAATGCCTGTACTTGGTCACCAGATCGCTAGACCCCACCGGCCGCGGTAAGGCACGATGGGCAATGAGGTGGAAGCCAGCGCTCAACGCGTTCGCGATCACCTTCGAAGGCCGGATTACCCCGACCGGCAACTAACAGATGCCATGGTCGGATCCGCCGTTAATCTGACAGTCCCCATAGTGGAGCTCGGTGCCGGGTGTCAGGCGATCTCGACTAGCTCAGCCGACAGTCGGATCTGCCAGTGCTTGCAGGAAGGCGGTGACGTCGTCGAAGTCCGGGAGCAGCCCCGATTCTTGGGCTTGTGCCAATGTTGGTGCAGCGGTGTCTTTGTCGGACAGTGTGTAGGTCAGGGCGCTGCCGTCGCGGGCGGTGGTGGGCAGGTCGAGGCCCAGGGCCGGGTCCAGGGGTGAGATGCCGTGTTCGCCGGTGGGGTTGTAGCCGGCCGAACACAGGTAGGTGACCACCGAATCGTCTTGGAGGCAGAGGAAGGCGTGGCCAAGGCCTTCACCGACGTAGAGGGCTTTGCGGTTGGCGTCGTCGAGCAGAACACCATGCGAGGTGCCGAAAGTGGGTGAGCCGACGCGGATGTCGACGACGATGTCGTAGATGGCGCCTTTGGGGCAGCTGACGTATTTGGCTTGTCCGGGTGGGACATCGGCGAAGTGCACACCACGCAGGACTCCGGCCGCAGACACCGACAGGTTGGCTTGCTGGAGGTCGAACGGGTGGCCGATGGCTTCGGAGAGCAGGTCGGCGCGGAACGATTCCATGAACAGCCCGCGCGGGTCGCCGAACATCTTGGGGGTGATGACGAAGGCGCCGTCGATGGGCAGCGGTTCGATCTGCATGTCTAGAAGTCCTTGCCGCGGTCGAGGAGGTCGAGAAGGTAGCTGCCGTACCCGGACTTGAGGAGTTTGGTGGCGGCGGCTTGGAGTTGGTTGTCGTCGATGAATCCGCGGCGCCAGGCAACTTCTTCCGGGACAGCGATTTTCAGGCCTTGGCGTTGTTCGACGGTACGCACGAAGTTGCCGGCGTCCAATAGTGAGTCGAAGGTGCCGGTGTCGAGCCAGGCGGTCCCGCGGGGCAGCACCTCGACCTGCAGGCGTCCTTGGTCGAGGTAGGTGCGGTTGACGTCGGTGATCTCGTATTCACCACGGGCGCTGGGTTGCAGGCCGGCGGCGATGTCGACGACGTCGTTGTCGTAGAAGTACAGACCCGGGACCGCATAATTCGAGGACGGGTGTTCTGGTTTTTCTTGCAGGTCAACGGCTTTGCCGGTGGAGTCGAAATCGACCACACCGTAGGCCTCGGGGTTGCGAACCCAATAGGCGAAGACCGCGCCGCCGTCGATGTTCTGGAAGCGGTTGAGTTGTTCACCCAGGCCCGGACCGTAGAAGATGTTGTCGCCCAGGACCAGCGCCACCGAGTCGTTGCCGATGTGATCGGCACCCAACACGAAGGCTTGCGCGAGACCGTCAGGGCTGGCCTGAACCTGGTAGGTCAACGACAGCCCGAATTGAGAACCGTCACCGAGCAACGATTGGAACGCAGCCTCATCATGGGGCGTGGTGATGATCAGGATGTCCCGGATCCCGGCGAGCATCAGGGTGCTCAACGGGTAATAGATCATCGGTTTGTCGTACACCGGCACGAGCTGTTTGCTGACACCCTGAGTGATCGGATGCAACCGCGACCCGGTTCCCCCGGCCAGAATGATTCCGCGCATGGTTCACACCTTAGGGCGCAGGTCCTGCGGCTGCCCACGCCTGGTCAGGTCGGTAGGGTTGCAGCAGCGAATGGAGGCAACAAATGCGGGTAATGGTCACTGGAGGTGCCGGATTCATCGGCGCCAATTTTGTGCATCGCACCCTGGCGACCAGGCCAGATGTGCACATCGTGGTCCTGGACAAGATGACCTACGCCGCCAACGCGCAATCCTTGGCGCCCGTCGCCGACCGCATCGAACTCGTCGAGGGTGACATTGCCGATACTGCGCTCGTCGATTCTCTGGCCGCCAACACGGACCTGGTGGTGCATTTCGCGGCCGAATCCCACAACGACAACTCCCTGGCCGACCCCACCAGCTTCGTCCACACCAACCTCGTCGGCACCTTCTCACTCCTGGAAGCAGTCCGCACACACGGTGTCCGCTACCACCACATCAGCACCGACGAAGTCTACGGCGACCTCGAACTCGACGACCCCGACCGCTTCACCGAAACCACCGCCTACAACCCCTCGAGCCCCTACTCGGCCACCAAAGCCGGCAGCGACCTCCTCGTCCGCGCCTGGGTCCGCTCCTTCGGCGTCCAGGCCACCATCTCCAACTGCTCCAACAACTACGGCCCCTACCAACACATCGAAAAATTCATCCCCCGCCAGATCACCAACGTGCTCTCCGGCATCCGCCCCAAGCTCTACGGCCACGGAAAAAACGTCCGCGACTGGATCCACGTCCACGACCACAACGACGCCGTCTGGACCATCATCGACAAAGGCCAAATCGGCGAAACCTACCTGATCGGCGCCGACGGCGAAGCCGACAACCGCACCGTCATCGAAACCATCCTCGAACTCACCGGACAGCCCACCGACGCCTTCGACTTCGTCACCGACCGCCCCGGCCACGACCTGCGCTACGCAATCGACTCCACCCGACTACGCACCGAACTCGGCTGGCAACCACAATTCCTCGACTTCCGCACCGGCCTCGCCGACACCATCGACTGGTACCGCAACAACCAAAACTGGTGGCAACCACTCAAAGCCGCCACCGAAAACAAATACGCAACCACCGAAAAAGTGGTCGAGTAGGTCTCAGCTGTTGCTGCGGAAGTAGTCCACCGTCCGCGCGATGCCTTCGGTCAGCGATACCGCCGGCTTCCAGCCGAGCACCACACCGGCGTGGGAACCGTCGATCGACGAATCGCGAACATCGCCGAGGCGGGCCGATTCAAAGGTCGGGGTGTCGGCGGCGCCGGCTGCCTCGGCGACCATCGTGTGCAGCTCCCGATCGGATGTTTGCACTCCGGTGCCGACGTTGAAACGCCGGCCCCCACCGTCTTCGGCCGACGCCAGGACAAACGCGGCGACCACATCGTCGACGAATACATAGTCGCGGGTGTTGCCGCCGTCGCCGAACAGCTTGGTCGGCGCTCCGGCGAGCAGGTGTTTGGCGAAGATCGCGACAACACCCGCCTCACCGTGTGGATCTTGGCGTGGCCCATACACATTCGCCGGAGCGATATGAGTGCAGTCGAGTCCGTAGAGCGATCGATACATGTTGAGGTAGACCTCGCCGCTGACCTTGGCTGCGGCGTAAGGACTCATCGGTGCCAGCGGGGCGGTCTCGGCGACCGGAAGGTGCTCGGGTGAGCCGTAGATCGAGCCACCGGACGACGTGAAGACGATCTTGCGGGCACCGGCAAGTCGCGCCGCTTCGGCGAGCCTGATCGTTCCCAGTACGTTCACCTGCGCATCGAACAGCGGATCGGTCACCGATGCCCGGACATCGATCTGCGCCGCGAGGTGGAAGATCACCTCCGGCTTTGCCTGTCCCACAACATCGTTGAGGTCGATACTGGTGATATCGCCTTCGATGACCGAGGCACCACGATCGATCGCGGCGGCAAGATTCCCTCGGCGACCCCGCGAGAAATCGTCGAGGACGACCACCTCGTGGCCTTGGTCGAGGAGCCGATCGACGAGGGTGGATCCGATGAATCCGGCTCCGCCGGTGACCAATGTGCGCATTATCCCGTCCCGTTCCGGACTTCTTCGGCGACCTCGTAGATGGTCACGTTTCCTTGGCGATAGATCTCCCGCAATCCCGGCGCCCCGGACTCACGTAGTTCCAGGTAGGGATCGCCGAAGTAGCCCTCTTCGGGTCTCGGTGGCCCTTCCTGGAACGTCCAGTAGCTGGGTGGGGCGTCGATCACGTAGCGGATCCCCATGTCGCGCACGATCTGATCGATCGCCGGGTCGCTGCCGATCTCGGCGACATTCCAGTGCAGGTCGGTCTGCCGCTGACTGAAATCGTTGGCCCGGTAGAACGGGAACATTGGTTTGAGATCTGCGACCGGATACATCCAGCCGGTGCCCTGATCGAGGTTGTTGAGGATCACTGTGCCCCGGGCATCCGGTTGCTGCGCCAGCCACTTGTAGGCGGCGACGTCTTCGACCCCGATCCGCACCTCGCTCCGGTACCGCGTGGCGATCGTTCCGTTGTCGGCGTAGCGCCAGACCCCGCCGGCCAGCACGAGCAGCAGACCCATCCCCGCCACAGCGGGAAGCAGGAACGTGTTGCCGCGGAACCTGTCTCGGGTGGCGAACAGACCTGCCACCCACAACACCACCACACCCACGCCGATACCGGCGGCTGTCGCGGTGAAGATCGACACCACGAACGTGAGCCGATGCTGCGAGTTGTAGAAGTACCCACCGAGGACACCGGAGAGCGATGTCGGGATCACCGGGAGCTCGGTGACGGCATTGGCTGTGGTGATCACAAACGCGATCCAGGCCGCGACCATCCCCCAGCTACGCGACCACACCAGCCAGCCCAACCCGATGAACGCCGGGATCAGGAGGTAGATCAGCGGATAATCGCGGCTCAGGATCTCGGTGCCGCCGAAAGCAGCGCGGGTCATCGCTTGTGCGGCTGTCGCTCCTTCGTCGCGGGAGTCAAAACCGGACAACTCGTTGTTGTCCGACATCTTGAGCGTCCCGACGATCACCGGACTGATCAGCACCAGCGCCAGCGCTCCGATTGCGGCCAGGCCGGTGAAGTCGCCGAGCCGACCACGAACCGGCGCCCACAAGCGTTGCAGGAGCCACCAGAGACCGACGATGACGGCGACGACCACCAGTCCGGATGGATGTGTTGCCGCCGTTCCGGCGATGGCCAGAGCCGCGGCCAGGATGCGCCGCCGGTCGGTCAGCGCCGAACAGACCAGGACCGCGGTGACCGGCGCGAGCGACACGCCCACCGCGTTCGGCACGGCGGTGAAAGCCAGCTCGACGTACGGAAGCGACGGGAACACCGCCGTGATCGCGGCGGCCAACGCACCGAACACCGCAGCGCGGTCGGGATCAAGCCGGCTGCGGCCCAGCCAGTACGCGAGTGCCCCGATGCTGATCGGCAGCGTGAACGCCAGCACCGCCGGCGAGTAGATGTTGTAGATCTCGACGGTGTTGGCGCCGGTCAGCGGGTACAGCAGCGAACCCAGGGCATGCCAGGTGTCCGGGTAGTAGTTGAAGCCACCGGTGTCGGTGTTCATCAACTCGCCCATGTGCAGCGCCGAGGCGTCCCCGGTCTGGTGAATCCAGAGCAGCGCGTCGGCATGCCAGAGCGCATCCCACACCTGGGAGATGTTGTTGAGGCCGAGGAACGTGGTACCCATCAGCCGCCGGATCGACGACATCATGATGACCACCGCGCCCAGCAGCACCCCACCGGACATCAGGAGCAGCGACCGCCGGCCCGGGCCCGCGGTGTCGGCGGCAATCGGTGTCGGAGCCAGCCAGCCCAGGCGGCGCGCGCATCGATCCCAGCCCCAGGCGATCAGCCAGCACACGACCACCATGAGCAGTGCGGTGAACAGATTCCAGGGAATGGAGACGGCGCCGTACAGCACGGTGAAGAGACCGATCATGCCAAAAGTGAGAGGCGCTCCCGCCGCGACGGCCACCGGCCAGGGCAACGACATCCGTCGGCCGACAAGTGCGCCGGGCACAATCATGATCACCGCGGTGACCACCGTGACCCAAGCGGCCAGCAGCATGCAGATCCCATTCGTTCGGTTGAAGTGTCGTTCTCGGGTTCGGTTAGAACCTTAATCGAGAGCTTTGCGCACTAAGTTGGAGCATATGGACTGGCCACGTCATATCCCGACATTGACGGATCGGGTGATCACGCTACGCCCCCTGACCAGCGGCGATGCGCCATCAGTGCAGGCCGCGAGCCAGGATCCGCTGACCGCGGAGTTCACCGTGGTGCCGAGCCCGTACACCGCCGCCGATGCCCGCGACTTCGTGGACAGCCGCTCGGTGCGCGTGTGGCCCGGCTTCGACCTCGCCATCGTCGACGACGCCAACAGCTTCCTCGGTCTGTGCGGGCTGCGCGCCGAAGACGACGACGCGATCACCGCGATCGGGTACGCGGTGGCACCTTGGGCCCGGGGCCGGGGCATCGCCACCCGGACGACCCGGCTTCTCATCGAATACTCCTGGCAGATCGGAGCGGTGCGGGTGGGTCTGGACGCCTACGCGGAGAACGCCGCATCACGCGCGGTCGCCCGCAAATGCGGTTTCATCGAAGAGGGCATCCTGCGGTCGGCGGCCCAGGGCAAGAACGGGCGTCGTCACGATCTGGTCATGCACGGCCTGCTCCGGACCGACCCCGGGGCGTAGCGACAGCCGCGCTCAGACGACGTCGTAGATCACGTGCGTTGCCGTCGATGTCGCGGTCACGCTTCGCTGAACGAGTGTGCGTGTCGGGCCGCCGGTGAACAGCGGCGTCCCCGCGCCGAGCACAACAGGCGCGACGTGCAGGCTCAGCACGTCGACCAGTCCGGCGGCGATCGCTGAACCGATGGTGGCACCGCCGCCCATGAGCACCACATCGAGATCCCCGGCGCGCTCACGCGCAGCGGCGACGGCGTCGGACAGACCGGTGGTGACAAACGTCCAGTCGAGCTCGGTGAGCCGCATCGACTCCGGCGGTGAGCTCGTCACCACCACAAACGGCGGTCTGCCGACCTCACCGGCGCCATAACCGACCTCGTTGTCCCAGCCGCCCGGCCCGTCGACGATGTCAAAGAGCCGGCGGCCCAGAATGACTGCACCGGAGCGAGCGGTCCCCTCGCTCAGGACCAGTCGATCATCGGGATCGTCGGAAAACGCCCACGTGTGCAGGGCTTCGCCGCCGTCACCGAGACCGTTGTCCGGGCCGGCACCGGGTCCGGTGACATAGCCGTCAACGGAAACCGAGATGTCAGCGATGATGCGAGTCATACCGGAACAGACCGGATTCGGCGCCCGAACTCATCGCTCAGGCCTCGCGAGCAGCCAAGATGTCGAGGATCTGACTGACGAGGGTCTCCGAATCCGTATCGGTGGTATCGATCACCAGATCGGGATTCTCCGGCGCCTCGTAGGGCGTATCGATACCCGTCAGGCCCTTGAGTTCTCCGGCGCGGGCCCGCGCGTACAACCCCTTCGGGTCGCGGCGCTCGCACTCCGCCAGCGGGGTCGCCACATGGACCTCGATGAAGGGGAGGTCCGCGGCCGAACTGAGCGCACGCGGGATCTCGCGGTCCGAGCGCAACGGTGAGACGAGCGACGCGATGGCAACGACTCCGGCATCGGCGAACAACCGGGTCAGGTGACCGACCCGGCGAATGTTCTCCGCGCGGTCTCCCGCCGAGAACCCGAGGTCATCGGAGAGTCCGTGGCGGACGTTGTCGCCGTCCAGCAGGTACGCCACCCGCCCGGATTCGACCAGTTCCCGCTCCAGGGCAACGGCCACAGTCGATTTGCCGGAGGCCGGTAGCCCGGTCAGCCAGATGACCGCGCCCCGTTGGCCGACAGCACCCCACCGATGGCTACGTTCCAGCGCCGACGGATGCCACTTGATGTCGTTGCGTTTACGTTCACCGGGTTTGACGACCCGGGCCTCGGTGATGGTGCCGGCGCCGACGGTGTCGTTGGAGTTCTCGTCGATCAGGATGAACGCGCCGACGTCTTTGTTCGACGAATACGGATCGGCGATCACGATCGAACTGGTGCGCAGTGTCACGGTTCCGACATCGTTGAGCACCAGCTCCACCGGATTCTGGTCTTCGCCAAGGGTTTCCGGATCGAGTCGGCTGCTGATCTCCTGCACCGTGGCCCGCACTGTGCGGGTGGCCTGCTTCAGCCCGATCCGGTCGCCGGCCCGCAACGGCGTCTTGGAGAACCAGCAGACGGTGACATCGAGTTCCCGCGCGGACACCGGAAGGTGCGCGTCGTCGGCGCCGCTGACGATCATGTCGCCACGGCCGACGTCGATGTTGTCGGCGAGTTCGACCGAAACCGACAGCGGTGCAACGGCAATGCTGCGGTTGTCGTCGAGGGTGTCGAGTGCGGTGACCGTGCTTCGGGACCCCGACGGGAGCACCAGGATCGGATCACCCACCTGCAGGGTGCCCGCGGCCAAACGTCCGGTGTACCGGCGCCGCTCCTTGTCGTCAGGGCGCGAAACCCATTGCACCGCAAGGCGAACCTCGGTCGGCAATGGTGCCGGCGCGGTCAGTTCGACACCTTCGAGGTACTCCAGCAAGGTCGGCCCGGTGTACCAGGGAGTGTTGTCGGAACGGGTGACGACGTTGTCGCCGATCTTGGCTGCCAAGGGCACCACGGCAAGGTCTTTGACTCCGAGTCGTGCTGCAAGCGTGTGCAACTCGGCCTCGACCTCCGCGAATCGCTCTTCGCTGTAGTCGACGAGGTCGATCTTGTTCACGGCCGCGACAAGATGCGGGACCCCGAGCAGCGTCGCGATCCGGGCATGACGCCGGGTCTGCCGCACCACACCGGCGCGGGCATCAACGAGCAGCACCGCGACATGGGCGTTCGACGCACCGGTGAACATGTTGCGCGTGTAGCGCTCGTGCCCCGGGGTGTCGGCCAGGATGAAATTGCGTGTGGCCGTGGAGAAGAAGCGGTAGGCGACATCGATGGTGATGCCCTGCTCACGTTCGGCTCGCAGGCCGTCGGAGAGCGCTGCGAGGTCGGCCACACCCTCGGTGTCGGTCACGGATTCGAGGTGGTCGATCGGCAGGCTGTCGGTGTCGTGCAGCAGGCGCCCGATCAGGGTGCTCTTACCGTCGTCGACCGATCCGGCGGTGGCGAGCCGCAACAGTTGGCGAGTCATCAGAAGTACCCTTCTCGTTTGCGGTCTTCCATGGCTGCGGCGGAGGTGCGGTCGTCGGCGCGGGTCTCTCCGCGCTCGGACACCGTCGACGCAGAGATCTCGGTGACGACGTCGGCGATGGTGACCGCCCGGGACCGGACCGCGCCGGTGATGGTCAGGTCGCCGACTGTCCGGTACCGCACCCACTCGACGCTTGCGGTCTCCTCGTCGGCAGGGCTGGTGTACTCCGAGGTCGCCAGGAGAATTCCGTCACGCTCGAACACTTCACGTTCATGGGCGAAGTAGATCGGTGGCAGTTCCAGGCCTTCGAGGTCGATGTACCGCCAGATGTCGAGCTCGGTCCAGTTGCTCAGCGGGAACACCCGCACCTGCTCGCCTTTCCGGATCCGGCCGTTGTACAACGACCACGGCTCGGGTCGCTGCGACCGGGGATCCCACTGACCGAACTCGTCGCGGAAGCTCAGCACGCGCTCCTTGGCCCGGGCACGTTCCTCATCGCGCCGGGCGCCACCGAACGCGGCGTCGAACTTACCGGCCTCGAGAGCATCGAGGAGGGTTCTGGTCTGTAGCCGGTTGCGCGATCCGGCCGGACCCCCGACCTCCTGGACCCGGCCGGAATCGATGGATTCCTGCACCGACCCCACGATCAGTCGATGGCCACCTTCGGCGAGCCGGCGGTCGCGGAAGTCGATGACCTCGGGGAAGTTGTGGCCGGTGTCGATGTGCAGGACCGGAAACGGCAGTGGCGACGGCCGAAACGCCTTCTCCGCCAACCGCAACAGGACAATCGAATCCTTACCCGCAGAGAACAGCAGGACCGGTCGTTCGAGTTCGGCCACCACCTCCCGGATGATGTGCACAGCCTCGGCTTCGAGGATCCGTAGTTCGTCGACGTGCGTGACGTCGTCGGTGATCTCGGTGGTCATACGGGCAGTCCCCTTTGCTCTGCGTCTTCGCGATAGCGCTCTACCCACTCGTTCGAACGGCTGTTGGCCTGCCGCTCCAGAACCGGCGGTGGTGCCGAGGCCGGATCGAGCCCTAGTTCGATCAGGATTCCGGCGACAACCTTGGTGGTATTACGGGCCAGCTCGTTGTAGCTCACCTCGATCGGAGTGATCGACTCCTGCGCGAACCACTGCCGCCAGCCCTTTTCCTGGTTTCGCAGGATGGTCACGAGATGCGCGATGCCGTCCGCGTGGTACTCCGCGGCGTCATCGAGCGCCTGCGGCGCCTTACCCCGCCAGACCTGCGTCTGCACCGCACGCCAGAACGACACCGCCTGCGGCACCACGTCTTCGCGGTTCACCTTGATGAACAGTGGTTCTTCACCGAGCACGTCGATCAGCGCCGAGCGCAGGTCCGTGCCACTGCGACCCGTCAGACCGGCGGCATGCTCGATGACCAGCGGGGTCTGGTTCCACATCAACTTGCCACCCCACACTCCGTTGCCCGTGCGGCCGTGGCTCCAGATCCGGGTTCGCCACTCGTCGCTGGTCTCTGTCGTCGGGGTACCAGGATCGAACGGCGCCAGCAGTTTCAGGATCTGGGGGTCCTCGACCCCGGCGAACCACTGCCTCGGCTGCGGTGCACGCGATGTGCTGGGCAGGTACTGGAAGTATTCCTCCGGCTCACCGGCGACGCCGGTATACCGCAGGGATTCGACAAGCAAGGTGCTGCCACTGCGCTGAGATGCGCACACAAGATAAGACCGTGGGCCGGGTGCCATGGCTATGAATATAGAGACGACAAATGCTGCGGCCCGCTTCGGGAGCGGCAGTCAATCAGGATGATTTCAATTGTTGACTTTTTCAGGATTTGAGCCTTACGGACAGCAGGTGTGCCTGCTCCAGGAGCAGGACACCCATCTCGTGGATTCGCTCATCACGAAAGCGGGTTTGCACGCCGGTCAGGCTCAACGCCCAGGCGGGCCGTCCGGTCCGGTCGAACACCGCAGCGCCGATGCCCCAACTCCCGTCCACGATCAGGGCTGGGTTGACCGCGTAGCCGGTGCGCTTGGTCAATCTGATGCGTTCCCGAATTTTCTCCTCTGAATGCACTGGACCCCAATCTTTTTCGGGTTTCATGCGAGAGAAGTAGTCGTCGACATCGCGGTCCGGGAGATGACTGAGAATCGACAGGCCGGCCGAGGCCACACCCAGCGGGAATCGGATCCCTTCGTGCAGGACATGGGATCGAAGCGGAAAACTGCCCTCCTCCCAGAGAAGACAGACGGTCTCATCACCGCGCCGCGCCGACAGGAAGGCGCTCTCACCGGTCTCGCGGGCGAGCCTGCTCAGGACGTCGCGGGCCTGATCGCTGATGTCGTACCGATTGGCGGCGCCCACACCGAGTAGGTACAACTCGGGGCCGAGCCGCCACCGCCCGGTCTGCGCGTCCCGATCGATCAGCCCTTCGTCGGCGAGCGAGCTCAGCAGCCGGTGCGCGGTGGGCCGGGCCAGTTCGGTGGCCCGTCCCAGATCGGTGGTCGATGCCCCGCTCGGCTCCGCCGCGCCCACCGCGCGTAGGAGCGCGCCGACGCGGGCGACCACATGTGAGCGGGTCGGAGACTGCGCGTTCATCTGATGAACGTACCTCAGCCCGATTTTCGTTCCGCGAACAGTTTCGCGACGTTCTTTCGGTTTACTTGATCCCCCGAGCTGCGACATTGTTGACTGGGAACCGACATCGCAGGCGTTTGTTCTATGGACGATGACCGTTTGCGTGAATGGACGGAATGGGAGAAGCAGTGAGTTCAAAGGTGTACGAGTCGGCCGCGAGCGCAGTCGCCGACATCAAGGACGGCGCATCGCTCGCCGTCGGCGGGTTCGGTCTGTGCGGAATCCCCGATGCGCTGATCGAGGCACTGGCCGACACGACGGCGACCGACCTCGAGGTGTTTTCCAACAATTGCGGCGTCGACAACCAGGGCCTCGGCATCTTGCTGGGCCAGGGTCGGATCCGGCGCGTGACCGCGTCGTACGTCGGCGAGAACAAAGAGTTCGCCCGGCAGTATCTGGCCGGCGAGCTCGAGGTCGAGCTGACCCCGCAGGGCACTTTGGCCGAGCGCCTGCGCGCCGGCGGCGCAGGCATCCCCGGCTTCTACACACCGGCCGGCGTCGGCAGCCCCATCTCAGACGGTGGAATGCCCTGGCGTTACGCCCCCGACGGTTCGGTCGCGATCGAATCTCCACCGAAGGAGACCCGGGTCTTCGGCGACAAACGGTACGTCCTCGAAGAAGGCATCACCGCCGACTTCGCGCTGGTGCACGCCGATCTCGGTGATACCGACGGCAACCTCGTCTTCAACAAGACAGCCATGAACTTCAATCCCCTGGCCGCGATGGCCGGCAAGATCACGATCGTTCAGGTCGAACGCCTTGTCGAACCGGGCGAGATCGACCCGGGTGCCGTGCACCTGCCGGGCGTGTTCGTCAAGCGCATCGTGCATACCGGCCCCCAGAACAAAAAGATCGAAAAGCGCACCGTCGCAACCGAAGGAGCCAAGTGATGTCTGCCCCCACGGTCACCGGATGGACCCGCGATCAGATGGCCGCCCGCGCGGCAGCAGAGATGATCGACGGTGAGTACGTCAACCTCGGCATCGGTCTGCCCACCCTGATCCCGACGTATCTCGGCACCGATGTCCGGGTCACCCTGCATTCGGAAAACGGCATCCTCGGCACCGGCGGCTACCCCACCGAAGACGCCGTCGACCCGGACCTCATCAACGCCGGAAAGGAAACGGTCACCGTCAATCCCGGTGCGGCGTTCTTTGATTCGGCACTGTCATTCGGAATGATCCGCGGCGGCCACATCGACACCGCGGTCCTCGGCGGTATGCAGGTGTCGAAGACCGGCGACCTCGCCAACTGGATGGTTCCCGGCAAGATGGTCAAGGGCATGGGCGGGGCGATGGACCTCGTCCACGGTGCCGCCCGCGTCATCGTGCTGATGGAGCACACCGACCGCGCCGGCAACCCGAAGATCCTCGAGACCTGCACGCTGCCGCTGACCGGCCAGCGTGTGGTCAATCAGATCATCACCAACCTCGGCATCATCGACATCGTCGGCGACGGCACCCTGGTGCTGAAAGAACTCGCACCCGGCGTCACCGCAGACGACGTCATCGCCGCCACCGGCGCAACCCTCACTGTGCAGCTAGAGGGGTAAGGCGGTCTCCATCGGCCCGGAGTTGGTGCCGTCGACACGGCGGTACCACTCCAGGCCGAAGGCCACCCGCAACATGTCGATGGGCATGTCCAGGAACGGCCCGAAGTCGCCGACCTGGGTGGCATGCGCAACCATCGCCGCCCGCTTGGCCTCGATGAACTCCCCCACCTGGAGTTCGGTGGTGATCTGATCGGCCGGGACGCCGATCTTTTCGATATTGGGGGCGTCCTCTTCATCCCACTGCGCGTTGGCCTTGACCAGCTCACGGAAGTGGTCGCGGTTCATCACGCTCTCGTACACGTGGGTGGTGCCGGCGATCTCCGTGGCCCGCTTCCCCACGTGGTGAACCTGGATGTGATCGGGGTGACCGTAGCCGCCGTAGCTGTCGTAGATCGTCACGACGTCGGCCTGCTCTTCGACGAGGATGTCGGCCAACGCCTGGGCGGCAGATTCGACGGAAAGATTCGCGAACGCTTCCGGATTGTCGTTCTCGGGCGTTCCGGCCATACCGGAATCCGAGAACCCCAGCATCACAACACGATGCACTCCAAGCGCTTCCGCCGACTTCGCCAGCTCATCTCGCCGCCTCGCGGTCAGCGTTTCGCCGTCGGCGAGGATGCCCTCGGGAAACTCTCCGGCGGCCCCGTCTGTGGCTGTGACAAGAACAACCCGATGTCCGGCGTCAGACGCTTGGCGCATGGTGCCACCGGTCCCGAACACCTCATCGTCGGGATGCGCGTGGAAACACACAAGAACACTCATGGACTACCCCTGATCTCAGCATGCAGCGCGAACACTGCAGTCTAGCGACTCGGCAAACTCACTCGAACCGACGACGAAACATAGATCTGTTAGCCTGTGCGCCAAGTCGTCCAGCCCGTGCGCGACATCGTCACCATGAGATCACGCCTGGGGGAATCAGCTCATGTCGCATTCACGTATCAGCTATCGAAAACGCCTGTCGACAGCGGCTTTGGTCCTATGGGTAGCTGCCCTGACCGGTGCAATCTTGTCGCCGGCACCAGCAGGAGCAGCACCCCAGTATCCGACACCACTACCGGATGCGTTCTACCGACAGCCCGCGGACATCGCGGACAAGTCACCCGGCGACGTTCTCGCCGTCCGGCCGATGCCCGCTTTGCCCGCTTTTCCTGACGTCACAGTCACATTGATCAAATTCCGGTCCACGAACTCCGAGGGCAAGCCCATCGCGGCGACCACCACGCTGCTCACCCCGAGTAGCCATCAGAGCAACGGGCCGCTGCTGTCCTATCAGCACATCATCAACGGCCTGGGCACCCAGTGCGCTGTGTCCCAGGAGCTTTACACCTCCGACCCGAATCTCGTGATCCGGGAGGCGCCCGGGCTGAACGTCGCCCTCGCCCGCGGCTGGAGCGTGGTCCTCCCCGACCACCTCGGTCCGACAAGCGCCTACGGTGCCGCCAAGCTCGGAGGCCAGATCACCCTCGACAGCATCCGGGCCGTCCAGCGCCTACCCCAGTCGAATACGGCCGAGAGCCGGGTGGCCATGGTCGGGTATTCCGGTGGCGGGATGGCCACCGGATGGGCGGCGGCTCTGCATCCTTCCTACGCGCCCGAACTCAACATCGTCGGTGCCGCGGAGGGTGGCGTACCGATGAACCTCACCCAGATGGCGGAAGGCCTCGGGTATCAACCACATCCGGCGTTCGGACTGGCTTTCGCCGCGGCCATCGGACTCGAGCGCGAATATCCGGACCGGCTGCCCATCAGTGAACAACTCAACGCCAAGGGGCTGGCACTGCGTAACCAGATCGCCAACGGGTGCACCAACGACATCCTCGCGGGTGGAGCCGGCCTGGGCGTCCGACAGGTCGCATCGTCAGAGTCACTCGCCTCGGACCCGCGTGCCCGCGGCGTACTCAACGAAAACAGCCTCGAATTGTTCAGTGGTGTCCCGACAATGCCCATCTTCGAATGGCATGCGCCGAACGACGCCCTGATCCCCGTTGCGGCGATCGAGAACACAATTCGCCGATACTGTGCCGCCGGCACAAAAGTCGACTCCGCCCAGATCCCCAGCCCCGATCACCTGACCACCGCCGTCTTGGGTGCACCCGTGGCTCTGAACTATCTCGATGAACGCTTCCGCGGGATCCCGGCACCGAGTACCTGCTGATCCATCAGAACAGGTAGATCACCAGGATCGCGGTCCAGAGAACGAACAGCCAGGCGTCGGTGGCGAACTTGAGCCACTGCGGCGCCGACCGCACCTCCATGAAGTAGCGGATGATCAACCTGCCCTTGATGAACCCCAGCAGGATCACGGTGACCGTGATCGCGATGTTGGCATCCGCCGCACCACCGGAGTGTCCGGGTGCCAGCCACCATGATCCGATGGTGATGGCGCACAACACGATCCACGCGTAGTTCATGGCGCGCGCGGAGCGGTCGCCGCTCTCGGTCGGATCGGGTGCTGTGGTCATCGGGTCTGCGGTCATCGGGTCACCTCATCACATAGAGCAGCGCGAAGATGACCACCCACAGCAGGTCGACCATATGCCAGTAGGTGGCCCCGGATTCGACCGTCGACACCCGACGACGCCGAGGGTTACGGAGTTCGCGCACAACAACTCCCAACACCACCAACCCGATGACGACATGCAACAGATGCACGCCGGTGAGCACGTAGTAGAACGAGAAGAACTCATTCGAATTGGTGTACCCGTCGGAGATATGCGACCACCACTCGTACGCCTTGATGGCAACGAACACGACGCCGAGCGCTCCGCAGGCATAGATCAGGCGTATCGCCCGTTCCGGATCACCGGATCGGGTGGCCTGGACACTGCGTGCGACACACCACGAACTCGTGAGCAGCACAATCGTATTGACCACGCCGAGGTTGATGTCGAGGTGCTGCTGCGAGGCCAGATATGCCTCCGGTGACATCGATCGGTGCACCATGAAGATGATGAAGTAGCCACCGAATATGACCATGTCGCCGAGCACCATGACCCACATGTGGCCATCGCCGGGCAGATGGTCCTCCCGGTCCGCGAGCGCGGTATCGGTGGAAGGCAAGGGTTTTGTCACTGATCAGATCCTTAGGTGTTCAGTCCAGCGGCGGGGAGTCGACGGGTTCACGCGCGGTGGCGATCTTGAGCAGCACGATCAGTGCGCACAGCCACACGCTGAACACCACCACCGCCCACCAGAACGAGATCGAGCCGTTCCAGGCGAAGGGTCCCGAATCGAATACGAACATCTGCGTTGCGATGACCTCGGTGACGATCTGCCAAATTGTCACGTAGGCAAACCATTTGGGGAAGATCTCGTTCTTGTCGTAGAGAATGGCCACGGCCATCGCGAAGTAGGCGGCCGTGAAACAGCCCAGCGACCCGTTGTACGACAGCAGACCGAGGTCGTACAGCATGCCGAGTTGCTGCGGATCCCGATCGGCACGGAACGTTGCGGTCAGGAAGATCACCGCGACCAGCAGGAATCCCGGCACTGCCCCGACAGCCATACCCGCCATGTAGCCGTAGGCAAAAACCGGCCCGCTCGACATCCGCTTCATGTGGTAGAAAATCAGGCCGTTCGTCAGGGCCGCACCGCCGAGAATCACCAGTAGCAGCGTGAATCCGATCTGGATGGTGGTGCCGTGGGCCTCGAAGAACTCCACCGCCTGAGCGTCGCTGACGTCGGGGCGAGGCGGCGGTGTGACCCGGGCGAAAACCACGAAAACCACACTGAAAATCGCGTAGAACGCCGGAAAGATCCAGTAGATGATCCAGACGTCCGGCTTGCCCACCGGCGCCGGTCGGTCGGCGTCAAGTGATCCACGGTTGGACGCCAGGATGCTCACTGCGCCACGCCTTCCTCGACTGCCTGGCGATGGATCGCCGCCCGGAGCACAACGAACATCACCACCACAAAGGCTGCGACGACTCCGTTGCGCACCCAGAACGCGAGCAGTCCGTCCCAGGCCATCGGGCCGGATTTGAACACCGCCGCCCCGGCCGCGGGGAGCATCGCGATCGCGGACACGAGCGAATAGTGGCCCACCCAGCGCGGGAAGACCGGGTTCGGTCCGTTGTCGAAGTAGACGGCGACCGCGAGGAGCAAGAACTGGGCGAAGATCATGCCGATCGGGGCGACGAACGTGATCCAGGCGAGGTCGTTGAGCAGCAGGACCAGCTCCGGGTTGCGATCGGGCCGGAACGCCGCGACCAGGAAAAAGATGTTCGAGAGGGCGAAGATGGTGGCGCCACTGACCGCCGCGGTGAGGTAGCAGTAGGCAAAAACGTGGCTCTGGGTGGCCATCCGTTTCATCTGGACCACGATGACGATGTAGAACGGCAGCAGCATGACGCCACAGAGGTTGTAAGTGACCATGCTGAACCGGATCCAGGCGGTGTTGTCGCTGTAGAACGCGGCGACCTCTTCGGCCGGCATCATCGGCGACATCGGCGGCCAGAACCCCGGGAACGCGACGAAAGCGATCAGCATCACGACCGCAAATACCAGACCCGTCCACAGTGCGACCAATTGTGTCCGGATGTTCGTGGTCTTCGGTAGGTCTTCGGCCTCGACGAGGATCTGCATGTATCCAGGTAAGCACTTTGACTGACTGAAGTCAGTCAAATCGATAGAATACCGTAATCGGGGGTTAGCAGGAGGTGGATCATTTCGGTCGAGGGCAAGGTTTCGACACGTGAGGCCAAGCGCCTCCAGACCCGGGAGCGGCTACTCGACGCGGCGGTTGCCGAGTTCAAACGCGACGGGATGGCTGCGGCCGACATCGGCGCCATCGTCTCGTCGGCAGGCGTCGCCCACGGGACCTTCTTCTTCCACTTCGCCACCAAAGAGCACGTCCTGCTCGAGCTCGAACGTCGCGAGGAGCTTCGGATCGCAGCGAGCCTGGCAGACTTCTTCGACACACCGCACACCGTTGAGGACACCCTGACCCAAATGGTGCGCGAACTCGAGGACCTGGAACAGCGGCTCGGCAACAAACTGTTCAAAGACTTCCTGGCGCTGCACTTCTCGACAACTCGTCCACCCCAGGAAGAGCGCGATCATCACCCGGCGATCATCGCGGTGATTTCCGAACTCGAACGAGCGCGCGACCGCGGCGAACTACCCCCACAGACCGACGCATTTCACCACGGTGTCTTCTTCTTGCTCGGCCTGTTCGCGCTGCTGGTGACCACACCCGAGGCGCCCGAGATCCGGAGGCCGATAGTCGAGAAGTACGTGGCAATCGCCTTGCAGGGTATGACCAGTACTGCGGTCGGGATCAACGAAGGTCGGGATCCAAACTCAGACGAGTCCAGGTAGCATCCGTGAAATGGGGGAATTGAACGCGAGGCTGTCAGATTTGCGCTTCACAGCGGAGCAGCTCAACGCATGGCATGAGGATTGCGCAACCACGTTCGCAGACTCGCTTCGGGCGATCGACGGGTCGGTCGAAGAAGGCTGGGCCGCAAGCTCTAAAGAATCGATGACAGCGCTATCGACTCGTTGGCAACGACGACACCAGGTCTTGCTGGACCAAGTACTTCACCATGCTCGCGGATTCTCTGCTGCCGCGTGTGAGTATCGCACCACCGACGAAGCCAGCGGGCGGGAAATAGCAAAGGATTCGAACAGATCATCTAGTTGAACCTCTGAGGGCAACCCATGGTTACCGTCGCAGGCATCGATCGATGGAATTCCGAGCAGGTACGAGAAGTCTTCCACCGAACCAGAGAACAGATACTTGCGTGTGACACGATGGTCACCGAGTTTACCAACCTGTCGGTCTTTGAGACCTGGTCAGGCGACACAGCCACTGCTGCAAAGGAATCCATCAGTGGAACGATCCAGGATTTCGCAAAGCACATGGAAGAAGCAGCATCGATAGGTAACGCCGCCCAGTTGGCCGCGGACGACATCGACAAAGCAAAAGCCTCGCTCGCCTCAATACGCGCTGACGCGGAACGTTTGTCATCAACAATTTCACCCGAGGGTCGAGTTGATGGACCACTCCCTGCCGACTGGGACAATTGGGACGAATCTGAAAGGTCGGAGTACCGCTCCGCCAAGATTGCCCTACAAGAAAGACTGGACAATCTCCTGACAGATGCCGAACACATCGATGAGGATTTGGCTGCCGCGATTGATGGAGCCGACGGCGACCTTCCAGTTACCGATGTAGACCCTCTTTACGGAACCAGTAGCATCACGCGGCGAGCGAATCAAGTAAAGGCATTTCAAGACCAGTTCGATCGAGAACCCAAGTCCCCCAACGATTGGAGCATGGCCGAGATGCTCGATACAAACACGTACGACCCAGTTTATCGAGGAGTGAACTCAGAAGTAGTCGTGAAGAAGATCGATAAAGTTCCAGGCGGGGGGCTTCAACGGATAAATGCATTCATCCCGCGTGACAGCGTTAACAACATCCCCCACCAGAACCGCGGCGACAATCGCGGTTTCGATCCCAAAGCAGGACCCGAAGACAGTCGAGTTTCGATATACGTCGACTACGATAACGGCGTAATCGTCATGCGGCAGAACCCATCTGTGGAAATCCCCTCTGGTGCAGTCAAGGTCGATGAGCCTACGTTCGGTGTGGCACAAGACGGAGAACGCGTTCAGGTTACCTTCGAAGCCACCGACCCTTATGCCCCGTTCGATGACCAGAAGGTCGGCGAGTGGGGCGCGAGCACTGTCGGCGCCACAGTCCGAGGAACACTCATCACATCGCCGTTGGACGGCGCCCCAGAAGTGGAAGGGCAGCTCACGAACTATCCCGCATGGGAAGTCTACGACGACAGCAACTCTGGCACGACTACCCCCATGTACCAGTACATGCCGGACGCCTCTGACCCATGGGGGCCCGCACGCCACCTGCCGGGACACCACAAGGTACCTTGAAGGACCCAATGAGACGATTCCTCCGCCCCTATTCTGTGGGACTCTTCTTTCTGGCAATCCCAGTGAGTTACGTGCTCTTCGTAGGCATTCTGATTGTTATGCTCACAGTGGTCGACCGCACCTTTTTCGACGTATCTGACGGCATATACGTTTTCAGTATCTGGTACGGAGTCTCTTGCTATATCTGGATTCCCGCCACATGGCTGATGCTCTCGGTCATCGGTCGCGCTGTGACGAAGCGACGGACCCGCCAACGATCATGAGAAGGTCACTCACAAGCTCGTGATGACACATCCCCACCGCTGACCGGCGATTTGCCTACCGCTTCGATCTGCGCCCCCATCACCGGACATCATCCGGCGCGCGCCTCGCGCCAAACCGGGTCAGCAGCACCAGCATCGGGGCAACGGCGAGGAGCACGGCCAGAGCCACGTAGCCGAACGCGAGAGTCGTGACGGTGGCAACGCCGGCGACGAGCAACGGTCCGCCCGCATCCCCGAGTTCGCGTCCCAATTCGGCCGAGCCCATGGTCTGGCCCATCCGCTCTTTCGGTGTCGATGCGGCCAGCGCGGCAAACCCGAGTGGAGTGATCATCCCGGTGCCGACGCCAATAAGGGCGGCCGCCAGGAGGACACCGACGAGGCCGGGAAGCATGGCCGCTCCGAGTCCCGCGGCGGAAAGTGCCAGCCCGACAAGCAGTCCCGTACGCGTACTCAGGCGTCCGGCATCGCGAGCGCGTCCCACCTGCGGCTGCACGAACGCAGCGGTGGCGGCCAGCACGGACACCGCGGCGCCGGTCGCGATCGTCCCGAGCCCGGCTGCCGCGCCCGACACCGGCAGGAATCCGACCCCGACGGACAGCGCGGCAGTCGCGCCGGCAAGTGCCGCGGTCGGGGCGAGGAATGTGCGGTCGGCCAGCCTGCGGGCCAGATCGACCACGGTCTGCCGGGCGCGTGGCAACGGCGGCACTACGGGAACTGTGATCGCTGCCCAGATCGCCACCATCGCACCGCATGCCGCCATCACCAGGAACAACCACTGCAGGCCTCCCACCCACACGATGACACCGCCCAGCAAGGGACCGAGCGTGTAGCCGATCGACTTGAAGAACCCATAGCTACCGAACGCCCGGCCTTGTGCGCCGGTCGGATTCAGCCGGGCGACCATCGCGGACGCCGCTGGAGAGAATGCCGAGGCCGCGGCGCCCTGTCCCAGTCGGGCCGCCCACAGCCAGCCGGGGCTCCCGGCGAACGCAAACAGCGCGGACGCGACGGCAAACGCGATCAGCCCGCCCAGCAGAACAGGTTTGGCTCCGATCCGGTCGGCAAGCGTCCCGAACACGGGCTTCAACAACACCTCGGCGCCGTCGTACAGCGCGAGAAGCCCACCGAGCACCATCAGAGAGGTGACCGCGTCGTCGGAGAACGCCCCGAGGTTCGCGGCGATACCGTGCGCGCCGAACGCGGTGGTGAAACCGGCCGCGTACAGCGGCCACATGGCACCGCGACGTGGAGTTGGAACTTCGGTCTCCGTCATCGCGAGTCGCCCGAACGCGGCCAGTCCTTTGTCACAACCAGAACCGTAAACCGGTCTCGGTTATGGCGAGCCTGCACCACCGAACGGACGCACGCCCCGGGTCGGCGCATCCAGCTGAAAGATTCTTGTCCCTGTCGGTGGTTCCCGAGAATTACCCCACCACGCTGCCCGGGGCGGGGACCGCCGACAATGGTGGAAACCCGGTCAGCGCATCACCGCGTCGACGTAGCCGGCACCGGCACAACCGCCGCCATCACCAGCACAGCGACACCAATCGAAACGCTCATCCACATGGCGACCCGGCGATGATTCGTGTCTCGCGAAGTGATCAAGCTGAAACCGGACATTGTCGCCCCAAATCGCTGCAACCGCGGCGCGAGAATTCGTGTTCGGAAACTAACGAACTCGTAAATGCCTCTGCCGCAACATCGTTCTTCGACCAGCTTGCGAGCGCAACAATCTAGCCGGGCCCGGGCCCCACAGTCGGGTTCGGCACCGCCGGTCGCACCCGGGTATGGGCGAAAAGAACCGCCAGCCCTCCGATGAGCGAGATGGTGGCCGTGACCACCGCGGCGATGTTCCAGCCGTCGATCAGTCCAGCGGTGGCAGCGCCGCTACGGGGATGGGTCGCGATGACCGCGACGACCGTCACGCCGATGGCCGATCCGACGTACCGGGCGGTGTTGTTGGCACCGCTGCCCATGCCGCCGCGACCCGGCGGAACGCTGGCGACCGCTTCGCGTCCGAGTGCGGCGTTGACCACGCCGCTGGCGATACCGGCGATGATCAAGCCCGGCAGAAACCGGGCCCACCCCGAGCTTTCGCCGATGCCGGTCAGCAACAGCAATCCCGCCGCGACGCCGATCAGGCCGACCGCCAACTGCACCCGGCCGGGGACGCGCGGGGAGATGCGTCGAGCGAGCAACGCGGTGACCACGCTGGTCGCCGACCACGAGAAAAGCAGCAATGCCGCACCGATCGCCGTGATCCCGAGCGCGGAACCGAGAAATCCGGACATGTAGGACATCAGAGCGATGACACCGGCACCGGTGACGAAGGCCGCGAGAGTCGCAGCGACGAACGCTGGGGATCGCAGTAGAGCGAGGTCCAACATCGATGTCGGACTACGGTATTCGACCAGGATGAACAGAGCCAGGACCACCGCGGCCACCGCGAAGAGAATGATTACCGTGGGTTCGATCCAGCCCTGTCTGCCTTCGACCAACGCGGCGAGCAGCGCGCTGATGCCGCCGGCGAGCAACAGGGCTCCCGGGATGTCGAGTCCCCGCCGGTGCTCCGACCGCGATTCCGGGACCAGACGCTCCGCGGCCACCGCGAGGATCACGCAGGCGACCGCCAGGACCCAGTAGGCGTCGTGCCAGCTGTGGACCCGTTCGAGAAGGGCCGACAACAACGGTCCGATCGCGATGCCGGCGCCGACGCTGGCACCCCAGACCCCGCTGGCCGCCGCTCGGGCCGGACCGGGTGCGAACGTGTGCGCGATGATGCCGAGACTCGATGCGATCACCGCGGCACCGCCCACACCCACGACGACGCGCGTCAGCACGAATGCCACGACGTCGGGGATCAGCACTCCGACGATCGATCCGGCCGCCACGACGAGGAGTCCGATCACCAGGGTCCGGCGCCGTCCGTAATCGTCCGCGATCGTTCCCGTCGAGAGCAAGGCGGCAGCCAGGCCGATGCTCATCGAACTGAGGATCCAGGTCGTGCCCGAGACCCCCGCGTGAAGCGAGGCAGCGGTGGCGTTGATCGTCGACAGCGGCGCGGTGAATGCGACCAGGACGAGCATCGTTCCCAGTGCGGCGACGGTAAGCGTCCGGCGGTCCTGCACTGCGGTGTCGCCCACTTCAAACGTCGCCATGGTCACCCCTTGGTCTGCTCAACGAACTATTCCCCGAAACCTAGCATATGGTCTGCTGAACAGACCATCGGTGTAGAGTTGCCCACCATGGCACTCGGCACGGACTACGAGACGCAGGACTGCTCGCTGGCGCGCGCCCTCGAGATCGTCGGCGAACGCTGGACGATGCTGATCCTGCGCGAGACCTTCTTCGGCGTCCGCCGGTTCACCGACTTCCAGCAGCGGCTGGAAATCTCCAAAGCTGTACTCACCCAGCGACTTTCCACTCTGGTCGACGCCGGCGTCCTGGAACGGCAACCGCGCGGGGGACGTACCGACTACGTGCTGACTGAGGCCGGACTCGCCCTGTGGCCGTCGCTGCATGCGCTGATCCGCTGGGGCGATGGCCGCTCCGACCCCGTCCGTCGCCGCCGGATCTTCTCCCACAGCGGATGCGGTGCCGACATCGACGAGTTCGGCCGCTGCCCGGCCTGTGGATCGGTTCCGGGACCCACCGACATCCTCGTGCGGCCCGGTCCCGGACTGGGAGCGCCGACCCGCACCGATCCGATCTCGATCGCGTTGCGCGACGAGCGGGCGTTGCTCACGCCGTTCTGACACAGATGCACACGCTCCGGTCGTATGCACATAATGCATGCAACGTGTGTCTATGAGTACCCGAGCTGCGTGTGGTCAGCACACCAAAAAGGCCCCCAATGTGGGGGCCTTCGTGGAGCCGCCTGCGAGAATCGAACTCGCGACCTTTTCATTACGAGTGAAGCGCTCTACCGACTGAGCTAAGGCGGCGTGCTGCACCAGGCAGCGCCAGCCAGTCTATCCAGCGGTGGCGCGAGGACCAAACCGGCTCACCTCGCTGCCTCGCGGCAAGGCACCAACCCCAGGTCAAAGGCCTTGTTGACCAGGTATCGCGCCGCCGCAATCCGCCCGGGCACATCGGTCGTCGCGCCGGCGACCTCAAAAGCATTTCGGATCACCGCGGACCCGACGAACCCTGCCCACACCACCGACGCGTCGACCGGCATTCCGCCGACGGCCAGTCCGGCGGCATACTCGTCGACGATCCGATCGACCACATCCTCGCCCAGCGCCAGCACCGGACTGTGTCGCCCGAACACCAATTGACCGAGATCGAATCCGACCGCATGGCGTGGCATCTGGGCCAGGTCGATGAGCACGATCGTCCGGTCGTCCCCCGGATCGACGACGAGGTTGTCCGGCGCGGCATCGCCGTGCACGGGCGTCTGGGGAAGCTCCCCGAGGCCGCGGAGGAGACGGTCGATGTGGTCGCCGACCCACAGCAGGTCCTCGACCAGATCGCGGGGCACCACGTGGTCGTCGGGGTCGTCCATCATCCCGGCGAGCAGCCGCCGGTCCATCCCCTCCACTCGCTCACGCGCGATCATCGCCAGCGCGAAGCCGTCATCGAATTGCTGCGACAACGCCGACCCGGCCGCAGCGCGGATACCTGCCATCGCACCCAGCAACCTCGCTGCCCGCTCGAATTGTGCTGCAGTGGAGAATATCTGGACGTCACCGAGATCTTCGAGCCACATCGACCGCAGGTGCGGTCCGTGCCACTGCGCCCCCAGCAGTTCGACCGTCCGAAAACCCTCGGGACAGCAGGGTGCCACCTCGGCCAGCACTTCCGGATCCTGTGACCACGGAAACGTCTGCAGAAAGAACTCCCGGGCCTCCGGGGGAAACTCGGCCAGTGGCGGCCACTCGACCGGATGCCGCAACACCTTGACCACCGCTGTGCCCTGCCCACGGTCACCACGAATACGCACCCGCCACAGGCCCGCGGTCCCCGGCGCCGCGACATCAAAATCCAGCGGTTCGGATGAATGGTCGACGTAGCGCCCGATTTTCAACCGCTGTGCGACGTCACAGAGTGTGGATTCGTCGGGTGTGGGCAGCTCGATCATGACCGGCTCCAGGCATATACTGAATTGATAAAGTCACTTGATAATAAAGGTACTTGACCAAATGACGCAAGACCATGCACAGCCCGACACCGTCACGCATCTGGCAGACAAGATGGGGGGTGCGTTCGGACGTTTCCGCCAGGATCTACAGGCCCGGATGGGTAACACCGGCCCGTTGCGGGTCTCCCACCTGCGCGTTCTCGACTCCATCGACGTCGACGGAACCCGCCCCAGCACGCTGGCCGACCGCACCGAGATCACCAGGCAGGGCATCTCGCAGCTCCTGGCCCACCTCGAACAACACGGCTATGTCGTATCCGCACGTGATCCCAGCGACCGCCGCGCTTCGCTGATCACCCCGACAGCGAGTGGCGTCGAAGTTCAGCAGCGGACGGTGGCCGCCGTCGCCGCTGTCGAAGATCTCTGGCGACAACGCCTCGGCCAAGACCGGTACGAGGCCTTCGTGGGCTGCCTCGATCAACTGTCAGCGCGCGATCAGTAGGGTTGCCCGGGAGGAGGCTCGATGACCGAGAGCGCGGCACGGCGGGTGACAGTCCTGTCGATTGCGGCATTGTCCGAACTCGGTGTCGAGGTGAGTCCCGTCGATGACCCCGAGTACGGCGATGTCTATCTTCTCGGCCCCGATTCCGAGCGGTACTTCCTTCACACGCTCGTCGAGACCTGCCAGACCCTGCCGGACGACGAATGGGCCGGTTACATCGCATTCCACTTCCGCCAGCATTTCGAAGGGATGCGCGCACCCGCAGCCGCTGAACTGACAGAACCTGCGTTGCTCACCCAGGTGCGGACCAGGCTGCAGCCCGACACCGTCATCGACCCCGCGCTGACGACGTCCTACGCACGCCCGTTCGCCGACAATCTGGTGGTCCACCTGTGCCGCGACCTTCCGACCACCGTCGAAACCCTGACCGACCAGACGATCGAATCCCGCGATCTCGACCTGCTGTATCAGGCCGGACAACGCAACACCGACGCCGAACCCTTTGAGACGGAGGAGATTCCGGTGGCCGACACCGCCGCGATCACCGCCCTGGAAGGCGAATCTTTCTTCATCGCATCGAAAGCCCTGAACATGAAGAGGGTGGTCGACACCGTCCTGGGTAACGCGGCGCACGGTGTCGTGTTCAGTGTCCCGCACCGACATCTACTGATGCTCCACCCGGTGACCAACCTCCGGTCGACCGTGGCCGTCCGCGACATGGTCGGCTACACGTTGGGGCAGGCCGACGATGCGCCCGGCGGGAACATCAGCCCCCACACCTTTTTCTGGTACGGCGGTCGCGTGCAACAGATCACGCGCATCGACCCCGTCGAGAAGTCGATCGTGATCGAGAGCCAGGGGATGTTCGGCGATGCGCTCAGCCGATTTGCCTGAGCGCACCCTCGGTCAATGCCGTAGCGCCATACCGATTTTGGCGACCATGGCGTCGACGGCAAACTTGGGTTTCACATTGAGCCCGAGCACCTCTCGGCATTCGAGCACCGCCTCCACACAGGTCAGCAACTCCTCGCGGGACGCATACCGGGCCATCCCCTGGGTCTGCTCTGCCATATCGGGGTGCATCGCAACCACTCCGGCGCCGTAGGACACGGCCAGCGCATCCCGGAACAGCGCCGCGAGGTCGACCAGGGCCCGGTCGAGGAGATCTCGGATCGTGCGTGTCTGCCGCGATCTCTGCCGCTTCTCGAGGTCCTTCAGGATGCCCGCCGAACCGCGCAACGCGCCCGCTGATCCTTTGCCGGTACCCCCGGCACCCAGCGCCGTCCGCATCTCCTCGGTCTCGGCCTCGTCGAGCTTGGCGCTGATCGACTTCGCGGCAGCCTCCGCGGACTTCACGAGCTCCTCGGCAGCCTGATACGCCCGCGCATTCGATGTCGCGGCCCGGGCCAGCCCCAACGCCTGGGTGCGCTCGTCGCGCGACTGCTGATCAGTTGCCAGCCGACGGGCCCTGCCCACGTGCCCACCGCACACCGACGCCGCCCACTGGGCCAGGCCCGGCTCGATGGAGTCCCGCGCGATGAGAACCTCGCTGATCGCCGTCGCGCTGGGCATCACCAGCGGCACGTGCCGGCTCCGCGAGCGAAGGGTCACCGAGATGTCCTCGGGATCGATACTCGGCGCACACAGCAAGAACACGGTCCGCGGTGGCGGCTCTTCCACCGCCTTGAGCAGAGCATTGCCGGCCGCCTCGGTGAGTCGATCGGCATCCTCGATGAGAACGACCTGCCATCGACCGACGCTCGGCCGCCGCGACGCCGTCTGAACGATGGCCCGCATGTTCCTGACAGGGATCGTAAGACCGTCGGGCACGATCCGCCGGACATCGGCGTGGGTACCGGCCATCACCGTCGCACAGGCATGACACCGCCCGCACCCGGGATCGTCGGTCATCTCGCATTGCAACGCCGCTGCGAAACACTGCGCCGCGACCGATCGTCCCGATCCCGGAGGCCCGGTGAAGAGCCAGGCGTGGGTCATCGCGGACGAACCGTGGCGCGGTGCATCGGGGGCCGGGGCCTCACCGTGCGACTCACGCTCGCGTGCCGCGGCCAGTTGGGCTGCGGCGATGGCGGCGGATGTGAGTTCGGCCACGACCGCCTGCTGGCCAACCAATCGATCGAACACTGTTGTCACAGGTCAACCCTATCGCGGCGGCCAGACAGCGATGTCTAACTCTTGCAAGCGGCCAGCTACCGTATGCACGTGGTCGAAAGACAGTCACGCCTGCAACATGCATGGCACACGTTGCGCTGGCTGGTGCACACACCTTGGCCGGTGTTGGCACTCGACATGCTCCGGGCCAACCTCGCCGGCGCGCTGTTCACCTTTGCATTCCTTCGTTTCGGCCTTCCCGAACAGACCTCCGTCAGCCTCTCCGAGATCAGCGGCGTCGGCCAGCTGATCTTCGTCATCTACCTTGTCCTCGCCGGATGCGTCAGCGCATACGCGACCATTCGGCTGTCACTGCCGGTCCTGGTCTGGCATCGACGACGATCCCGGCCCGACAACGAAGCCGCCCGGCGACGGGCTCTTCGACTCCCTCTGCTGCTGATGCTCGTCCACGGTGGGCTCTGGGTTGTCGGTGGTGTGGTGTTCTCGTTGCTCAGCCTGTCGCAGTCGGGTCGCACGGCCATCGTGGTGGCCCTGGGATCATTTGTCGGGGCTTTGGTGACCTCGGTGCTGGGTTATATGCAGTCAGAGAAGGTCCTGCGCCCGATCACCGTTGCCGCGATGGCGAACAACCCCGAGGCCGCGACTGCCCCCAGCGTCACCCAGCGCATCATCCTGTTCTGGGTGGTCAGCGTGGCCGCACCGCTGGCCGTGATCATCGCGCTGGTCGTCGGCCAGAAGGCCGGCATCATCGACACCGACGCCGAGGGCCTGCAGCGGCCCATCCTGTGGATGGCGGGTGCGGCGCTGGTCTTCGGATCGATCGGTGTGGTGCGAGTCGTTTCGGCAATCGCCGATCCGATCAAACAGCTGACGCTGGCGCAGCACGAAGTGCGTGAAGGCAACCTCGACACAGCCGTTCGGATCTACGACGGCAGCGATCTGGGCCTGCTGCAGGCCGGCTTCAACGAGATGGTCGCCGATGTCCGCGAACGACAGGAACTGCGCAACCTGTTCGGCCGCTACGTGGGCGAAGACGTCGCCCGCCGGGCCATCGAGAGCGGCACCGAACTCGGCGGCGAAGAACGCTACGTCGGTGTGCTGTTCGTCGACATCGTCGGCTCGACCCGGCTGGCCGTCAACCTGCCTCCCCGCGAAGTCGTCGACCTGCTCAACGAGTTCTTCCGGGTGGTCGTCGATGTGGTCGGGCGGCACGGCGGCTTTGTCAACAAGTTCCAGGGTGACGCGGCGCTGGCCATCTTCGGCGCACCGCTCGATCAGGAGGACTTCGCCGGCCAGGCTCTTGCCGCCGCCCGCATCCTGCGCCAGGAGCTCGATACCGCCCTCGGTGACACCGACGTGGGCATCGGGGTGTCGGCAGGCAAGGCTATCGCCGGACACATCGGATCACAGCAACGCTTCGAGTACACCGTGATCGGCGATCCCGTGAACGAGGCGGCCCGCCTGACCGATCTGGCCAAGTACGAGCCGAGTCGCGTCCTGGGATCTGCCCGCGCCGTGTACCTCGCATCGGCCACCGAGGCCGCGCACTGGGACATCGGCGAAGGTATCGAATTGCGTGGCCGCGGAATCGAAACTCGCTTGGCCCGGCCGAACTACGCCATCGGCGTCTAGATCTCGCCAGGATCGTCCCCGCCGGAGGGTGCCGAGGGGAATGTTCCCTCGGCAGGCCCCCAGCGGGACGATCGTGTCGTCATTCCGACTCGGGTGCAGCCTTTTTCGCCGGAGCCTTCTTGACAGTCTTTTTGGCCGTGGCCTTCTTGGCCGCCGTCTTCTTTGCTGCAGCCTTTTTGGCCGGAGCCTTTTTGGCCGCGGCCTTTTTCGCCGGAGCCTTCTTCGCAGCCTTTTTCGCCGGACCACGAGCTCGCCGGTCCGCCAGCAACTCCGATGCCCGTTCGTCGGTGATCGACGCAACGTCGTCGTCCTTGCGCAGGCTCGCGTTGGTCTCACCGTCGGTGACGTACGGACCGAAACGGCCGTCCTTGATCACCATCGGCTGCTCCGACACCGGGTCGGTACCGAGCTCACGCAATGGCGGCGCTGCCGCAGCCCGACCCCGTCGTTTGGGTTCGGAGTAGATCTTGAGTGCCTCTTCGAGGGTGATGTCGAAGATCTGGTCTTCCGACGTCAACGAACGAGAGTCGGTGCCGCGCTTGAGATAGGGCCCGTACCTACCGTTCTGCGAAGTGATCTCCTGACCCTCTTCGTCTTTGCCGACGAGCCGTGGCAACGACAGCAACTTGAGGGCATCGTCGAGGGTGACCGTGCCGATCTCCATCGACTTGAACAGCGACCCGGTGCGCGGCTTGGGTCCGGCTTTCTTGGCCGCCTTCTTGGCGGTCTTCTTGGCCGTGGCCTTCGTGGTCGTGGTGGCGGTCAACGTGTCGCCCGAGGGTGCGTCCAGCGGTGTGACACCGTCGTCGAGCGGACTGGGTACCGGGGGCGGGGTCAGGGCCGGCACTGTGCCGCCCTCGCCACCGTCGTCTTCGGGGTCCGGCAGAATCTCGGTGACGTACGGCCCGAAACGCCCTTCCTTGGCGACGATTTCATTGCCGGAGAGCGGATCGACACCGAGCACCCGGCCCTCTTGCGGTGTGCTGAAGAGCTTTTCGGCCAGCTCCAGGGTCAGCTCGTCCGGGGTGATGTCGTCGGGGAGGTTGGCGCGCTGCGACTCCGGCTCGCCACCGCCCTCGGGTGTGACGGTGCGTTCGAGGTACGGACCGAACCGGCCCACCCGCACGAACACCGGGCGGCCCTCGGCATCATCGAACAAACGGATCGAGTTGACCTCGCGCGCGTCGATCTCTTCGAGGTTCACACCGACGAGCTTCTTCAGGCCGGTACCGGCCTGCCCTTCGGCGCCGTCCTGCCCGAAGTAGAAGCGGGTCAACCAATCTGTGCGATTCTCGGCGCCCTGGGCGATCTGATCCAGATCATCTTCGAGGGTGGCCGTGAAGTCATAGTCGACGAGACGCTTGAAGTACGCCTCGAGCAGGCCGACCACTGCGAACGCAATCCAGGACGGCACCAGGGCCGACCCCTTCTTGTGCACGTATCCACGGTCCTGGATGGTGCCGATGATCGATGCGTACGTCGACGGGCGACCAATTCCCAACTCCTCCAGCGTCTTCACCAGTGAAGCTTCGGTGTAACGCGCGGGCGGGTTGGTGGTGTGACCATCGGGGTTCAGCTCGGTCGCGGTGAGTGCCTGTCCCTGAACAAGATTCGGCAGACGGCTCTCGGCGTCGTCGGCGGTGCCACCGGCCTGTTCGTCGACGGTCTCGACATAGGCCGACAAGAATCCGGGGAACGTGATGGTGCGACCGGACGCAGCGAACGTGCAGGTTTCGCCGGTGCTGGCGTTGCCACTGATCCGCAGGCTCATGGTGGTGCCGCGAGCGTCGGCCATCTGCGAAGCGACCGTGCGCTGCCAGATCAGTTCGTAGAGCTTGAACTCATCGGACTGCAATGCCGAGGCGACCTGGCCGGGCGTCCGGAACGACTCACCGGCCGGACGGATGGCCTCGTGCGCCTCCTGCGCGTTCTTGACCTTGCGGGTGTACTGCCGCGGCGTCGGATGGACGAAATCGGCACCGTAGAGGTCCCGGGCCTGGTTGCGCGCCGCAGTGATCGCAGACTCCGACAGCGTGGTCGAGTCGGTACGCATGTAGGTGATGTAGCCGTTTTCGTACAGGCGCTGCGCCACTCGCATGGTGCGATCGGAGGTGAACCGCAGCTTGCGGCCGGCCTCCTGCTGCAGGGTCGAGGTCATGAACGGTGCATAGGGCTTACGGGTGTAGGGCTTCTCCTCCACCGAGGCGACCGACATCGACGCCCCCTGCAGGCCCGAGGCCAGCGCCACCGCGCGGGCTTCGTCCAGGATCGTGACGTCGGCCTTCTTCAGACCGCCGGTCGAATCGAAATCACGACCACTGGCGACGCGGGCGCCGTCGACACTGACCAGCCGGGCCCCGAAACTGCGCGGCTTCGCCGATTCTCCGGCGTCCAGCGTGGCGGCGATGTCCCAGTATTCGGCCGACCGGAACGCCATCCGTTCGCGTTCGCGCTCGACGATGATACGGGTGGCCACCGACTGCACACGGCCGGCCGACAGCTTCGGCATGACCTTCTTCCACAGGACCGGGGACACCTCGTAGCCGTACAGACGGTCGAGGATACGACGGGTCTCCTGCGCGTCGACGAGGTCTTCGTCCAGGTCACGCGGATTTTCGGCGGCAGCCCGGATGGCCGATTCGGTGATCTCGTGGAAGACCATCCGCTTGACCGGAACCTTTGGCTTCAGCGTTTCGAGCAGGTGCCACGCGATGGCCTCACCCTCGCGGTCACCGTCTGTCGCGAGGTAGAGCTCGTCGACGTCCTTCAACAAGGCCTTCAGCTCGGTGACGGTCGACTTCTTGTCCGGCGAGACCACGTACAGCGGTTCGAAGTTCTCATCGACATTCACCCCGAGCCTGGCCCACGGCTGTCCCTTGTATTTGGCGGGCACATCGGCCGCGCCACGCGGCAGGTCACGAATGTGACCGCGCGAGGACTCCACCACGTAGTTGGAGCCGAGGTAGGACGCGATCTTGCGGGCCTTGGTCGGGGACTCCACGATCACGAGACGGCGCACTGCCTTACCTGTCCCGCGAGCTGCTGTATCTGAATCCGCCACCGTATTTTCCTGCACCTTTCATGGTTCTTCTGGCCCGTTTGTACCTTATGTATAGCGGTAGTGGCATCCGAGTATGCCGCCTGGCACCCGAGAAGTGCCTGATCAGGTGTTCGGGAACACACCTTTGAACGGTGCGTACCTGCAGTTCAGAGAGCAAATCGCCGGAAATTTGCTCAAATGAATGGCCAGTGTGCCGCCGCGCCCGAAATGTCCGGTGGTTCGCCGATCGACTCGATCAACCGCGACAGACGCCGTTTCCCGGCGATACGCAATGCCGGATTGGCACCGCGTGTACCGACCAGGGTCGGCGCGATCCCCGCTCGCATCACCGCAGTCGCGAGAGATCCGTGCGATTCGGGAGCGTGCGGATCAAGGCCCAGTACGTACCGCTCGGCATCGCGCCGGCCCGCCGCGATGACCCACAGTCGCAGCGCACGGGGTCCCGGGACCCAGTTCGGGGGCATCGTCTTGATCGCACCCTTGGTCCAGGCGCGATAGAGATCGTCGAGCTCCGGTGTGGTGGCAGTTCCGACGAGCGGTGAACCTTCGGGCGAGAGCGAGACCTCCGCGGCAACACCACACCGCTCGAACTCCTCGGCGAGAGCGCGGGCGCGCCAGTCGTCGGCGACAACCACCGACACACGGGCACCCTGCGTGCTCACTGCAATCTGTCCGGTGGTCGCCAACACCCCGGCGAGATCGTCAATCGACGGCTCGTCGGTCTCCGCAGAGAACATCGACAGCTGGCCCACCTTTGAACCGTACGGTATTTTCTGCCGAAAACGACTCACCCCCGATGCCATGGTCACGACATCGGGGGTGAGACGCCGAACACCAGATTGCGGTGCCGGATTGAACTTTTGAGGTACTTCGCGTGGCGCGAAGGTCCTCGATGGAGTGCCCTCGATGGGCGATTCCTATAGGAAGGTGTCCCTACAGTCCTCGAACACCGGTGGCCTGCGGACCTTTTGTTCCCTGACCGACCTCGAACTCGACCCGCTGGTTCTCCTCGAGAGTGCGGAAACCGGATCCCTGGATCTCGGAGTAGTGGACAAACACATCGTCGGGTCCGTCATCAGGCGCAATGAAGCCGAAGCCCTTTTCCGCGTTGAACCACTTCACAGTTCCCTGTGCCATTCTTGTATTCCTTTACTTTCACCGGATACGGCGGAGAGTTACCCACGCCGGGCCGGTTCCGACCGCCATACCTTCTGGCGCCGTTTGCGGGTGCCCCCGCACACTGACCTTCAGTACCACGCTCGCAACACGATCCCAAGAGACTGGCCAAAACTTGAACCGCCCCCAGAAGCTGCGACCACAACAAGTGAATCATGTTCTCGGCGTGCACAACAGTCAGGAAGTCAAACTGATTCAAAACATGGCCGACTACGCAATCAGCACTTCACAGTAGGTAATATTACGGCGTGATGAACTGGATCAATGAGTAGCTCTGACTTCGGCTCCGAACTGCTCGCCCGCACCCTGGCGGGTGTCGATCCCGACGAATCACCCCTGACCCACAAGTCCCTAATTCCCAGCCGGACAGCCAGTTTCACAGACTGGCCGGATTGGGTCGGAAATCCCGTACGCGAGGCATTGTCCGATTCCGGCGTCAGTAAGCCGTGGTCCCATCAGGTGGCTGCCGCCGAACATGCTCATGCGGGCCGCCATGTGGTGCTTGCAACCGGCACCGCATCCGGTAAATCCCTTGCGTACCAGGTCCCCATCCTCACGCGCCTGATGGACGATCCACGGGCAACGGCCCTCTATCTCTCCCCCACCAAGGCACTGGGCTCTGACCAGTTGCGTTCGGTGAGTTCGTTACTGGCCGGACGTAAAGAGTTCCTGCACCTACAACCCTGCGCATACGACGGCGACACAGAACCGGCGATCCGTCAATGGGCACGAGAACATTCACGGTGGATATTCACAAATCCGGATATGCTCCACATCGGCATCCTCTCCTCCCACGCCCGATGGCGACATTTCATGAGAGGTCTGGCATACATCGTCGTCGATGAATGCCACCACTACCGCGGAGTATTCGGCTCACACACCGCCCTGGTCATCCGCCGCCTCCTGCGAATCGCCCGTGCCGCCGGTGCGAACCCGGTGGTGATCGGGGCGAGTGCAACGTCCGGAAGTCCGGGCGCAGCGATGAGCCGAATGATCGGGGCCGAGTGCGCCGAGATCACCGAAGACGGTTCACCGCACGGCGCCCGCACGGTGGCATTGTGGGAGCCCGCCTTCATCCCCGAAATCACCGGCGAACACGGGGCGCCGGTCCGCCGTCAGGCTGGGGCCGAAGCCGCTCGCATTCTCGCCGATCTCGTTCTCGAAGGCGCGCGGACGCTCTGTTTTGTTCGCAGCCGGCGCGGCGTCGAACTCACCGCGTTGTCAGCCAAACGCATTCTCGAACAGGTGGACCCGGAGTTGGCGCCACGCGTCGCCGCCTATCGCGCGGGCTACCTCGCCGATGATCGGCGAGCACTCGAACGCGATCTTGCCGACGGAAAGCTTCTCGGTGTCGCCACCACCAATGCGCTGGAGCTCGGCGTGGACATCAGCGGGCTCGATGCCATTGTGGTGGCCGGATTTCCCGGCACTATCGCCTCGTTCTGGCAGCAGGCCGGCCGGGCGGGTCGTCGGGGCGAGGGCTCGCTGGTGGTACTCGTCGCCCGCGACGACCCCCTCGACACCTACCTTGTCAATCACCCGGAAGCCTTATTGGACAAGCCCGTTGAGGCCACGGTCACCGACCCGACGAACCCGTATGTCCTCGGACCGCAATTGCTGTGCGCGGCAGCCGAATTGCCGCTCAAGGAATCCGAGGTCGACGCTTTCGCTGCACGTGAACTGCTCGAAGACATGGCCGCACAGGGACTCATCCGACACCGGAAGGCCGGCTGGTACGTCGCACCCGGCGTCGAACCACATGCCGACGTCGACATCCGCGGAGGTATCGGCGGACAGGTGATGATCGTCGACGAGACCACCGCCCAATTGCTCGGGACCGTCGACACGGGTCGGGCGATGTCAACCGTGCATCCCGGGGCAGTCCACATCCATCGAGGCGAGAGTTACGTGGTCGATGAACTCGACCTCGAGGACGGCCTTGCACTCGTCCACCCGGAGGAACCCGACTGGACCACCAGCGCCCGGGAGACCACGCTGGTCGAGATCACCGATGTGATGGAGACCAACACCTTCGGGCCCCTCACCGTGGCCCTGGTCAGGGTGGATGTGACCCACCAAGTCGTCGGGTATCTCCGCAAGCTGCTCAGCGGAGAGATCCTCGATTCGGTTGAGTTGGACATGCCGGCGCAGACACTCTCGACCCGGGCTGTGATGTACACGCTCGATCCCGAAGCACTCGAGGCCGCCGGGGTCACCGTCGGCATGTTCCCCGGCGCCTTGCACGCCGCCGAGCACGCCGCCATCGGCCTGCTTCCGCTCGTCGCAACCTGCGACCGCTGGGACATCGGCGGGCTGTCGACCAACCTCCACCCCGATACCGGTCTGCCGACGGTGTTCGTCTACGACGGCTATCCCGGTGGTGCCGGGTTTGCCGATCGGGGTCACGAGGCTTTCGACATCTGGATCCGTGCAACGCGAGATGCGGTGTCGCACTGTGGTTGTGAGTCCGGGTGTCCGTCGTGTGTGCAGTCACCCAAATGCGGAAACGGCAACGATCCCCTCGACAAGGCCGGCGCGATCCGGGTATTGAATCTCATCCTGAGAGAACTGCCTGCTCGCGGCGAGGCTTCCGACTCCCCCCACGCGGTGATCGGCTGATGTTCCCGGCTGTCGGTCAGCCGCATGAAATGCAGATCTGATGTCACCCGATCGGCGTAGTAAATGGTGTTCTGGAGGCCCGAACGGGTTTACCGTGAGGAATCCGATCAGCCGAAAAAGGTAAAGCCAATGACACACGCTCCCGGCCAGCCCGACCCCTACGATCAGACTCGCATCAGCCCCACCTCGACGCCGCCACCGGCAACCCCACCGCCCGCGAGTCCAGGTCAATACGGCGGCCCGCCCCCGCAGCAGTCCTACGGCACGCCGCCCCCGCAGTACGGTGGACCCCCGCAATCCGGGCCCCCGCAGCCCGGTCCGGGACAGCAGTACGGCCAGCAGCCACGACCGACTCAGTCTCCCTATGGCCAGAACCCCTATGGCACACAACAACCCCAGTACGGTCAGCAACCTCAATACGGCCAGCAACCGCAGTACTCTGCGCCCCACGCCCAACCGGCCGGGCCGGTTTCTTCCGCGGTCAGAATCATCGGCTGGGTGATCGCGGCTTTTGCAGTACTCACCATCATCGCGGCGTTCCTGCCCTGGATCTCCGGCACCGTTTCCATCAACGGCATCGGTGACTCCGATACCGGCTCCACCGATGGCGTTATCACCATCACCCTTGCAGTGGTCGCAGCCATTTTCGGCATTGCGAGTGCACTGATCGCCAAGCGCTCCGGCCTACACCTCACCGCCGGGATCATCAGCTTGGTGACCGGGGGATTGATCACCTCTGTCGCGGCCGTCGACATCCTCGATGTGTACGACACCGAGGACACCTGGGGCTTCGGCTTCGAAGTCGGTATCGGTCTGTGGCTGACCCTCGTCGGCGGCATCGCACTGGTCATCGCCGGCATCGCCGCCATCGTGAAGCGGACCTGAGGTCAGACCGCCCGGAAACCGCTGCCCACTGTGTTCCGGCCGTTCAGGTCGGCCAAGATCGACATCATCGGCGTGCTGATGGTGGGGTTGTGGATCGGGATGTTCGGATCGGTGCAGGGCACGTCGATGTCGAGGCCGGTCCCGCCGAGGTTCTGGATGATGCGGCCACCGTTGAGTAGGCCGACGACCTTGTCCCCGACCACGATGGGCGCGCCGGAGTCGCCGTGGTTGGAGCACACCTGGCTCAGTGTGAACGTCGGTACCTGAGGATCGTCGCCCCAGACGACGCCGCAGGTGGTCCCGGTGGTGCGCCCCGCTTTGCATGCCGTCTGACCGAACTCGGGACGGGGGCCGGGACCGGAGATGGTCAGGCCACGGTAGCTACGCTGCGGTGTCACCTTGGACTTGTCGAACTCGATGACGGCGTAGTCCCACGTGCGGTTGGACTGCCTGATCACACCGAGGACACCCGAGCCCATCGTCTTTTCGGCCTTGACCGTGCTGCCGCTACCGCCGCAGTGGCCCGCGGTGAGACCCACCAGGCGGCCGGCACCGTCGTAGCCGATTGTGGTCAGCGTGCACAAGGCGCTATCGGCGATGACAATCCCGGCGCCTCCGCCGAGACCTACCGACGGAGCTGCGTTCGCGGTTGTGGCGGTCATACCGGACACCCCGATCAACGCGATCAATCCGGTCACGATTGCCAACATTCGCCGCATTAAGCCCCGCCATTTCCCCTTGTAGTCATCCTGGTCTCCCCGCACCCTATTCTGCCAACGATCCGACGGCAAATATCGTCCCCGGAGGGAGTCGGCGAGGGCGTATTCCCCTTCGCGGATGCCCTACGGGACGAAAGTAACGTGTCTGGGGATAGCAAAATACCCCGTATTCGCAGTCCGGGGACTGTGAATACGGGGTATCCGCAAATTGTGTTCGGCGGTGTCCTACTCTCCCACACTGATTAGGGTGCAGTACCATCGGCGCTGGTAGGCTTAGCTTCCGGGTTCGGAATGGGACCGGGCGTTTCCCTACCGCTATAGCCGCCGTAACAATGTGAAACAACCAGTAAGTCACAAA
>NZ_KB911529.1:0-72367 GCF_000383535.1 Nocardia sp. 348MFTsu5.1 | reverse complement strand
CACCGGACTCGCGGGCCTGTAACCACTCTCGCACGGTCGCCCGGGTCAGGCTGTATTCACGCATCAACCGGGTCTTGGCGCCGCGCTGCACCGCTAGGTCCCAGCGTTGCAGGAACTCAATCCGGAACGCGACCGGGAACGAACGATAACCCTTCGCTGACCTCCCTATCGGCACATCGATCGGGGTATTCAACAAATCCATTGCACACTCCATCCCCACCACCCTTACCACTCCTGGTGTCTTACAACCAGGGTGGCAGGGAGGGTGCAACGTGTGGAAATGACTGAAGCGGGTGGTTCTGCGTTTGTCGCCTGAGGTTACTTCGCAGACGGCTTCGGCAGCGGCTTCTGAATCCGCGGAAACGCGATCGCGACCAGACCCCGCAGCGACCCCTTCAACACGTCGACCATGTCGAAGTAGTCACGCCACACCGTGATCAGTCCGCCCTCGACCTCGAATCGACCGCAGACCCAGAACTGCGCCCGGAACCTGCCGAGTGAGAGTTCGTCGATGCGTTCGGTCATCACGACCTGTCCATCGGAGGTGATGTTGACCCACTTCACCCCGAAACCCATGTGCGTCTTGGCCATCGACGACAGCATGCCGGCAAGGCGCTTCTTGCCGCGCATGAAGCTATAGCCGACGTTCGCGTACTCGATGTCCGGATCGACCAGCGCCAACGCCGATAGATGGTCGTCCAACGCCCACGCGTCGAGAAAACTCCGGACCGTGTCCGACGGCGTGATTGCCACCGGTGTGTTCCCCGCCTGCGTGATTTCTGCTTCTGTGTTCCCCGTCATGCCGCCCGAGGGTACTCGGCACCGTACGACACCGCCGGAGAAACAGCAGGTAGAACGACCGAATCGGGAATTCTGCGCAGCTGCGGTATAGTTTGCGCCGTTGTCTCGGCGAGGGTGACCCAGGGTCACCGTAATCGGCGCGGCGTAGTTCTCCCTCTTGGGTGCACTGTGGCTGTCCTCGGTAACTTGTCGGGCCCGAACCCAGTTACCCGATCGAGGAGTCATCTCATGGCAACCGCCAATGTCGCCAGCACGCTTGCTGTCACCGTCCGCACCGAAAAAGGCAAGGGTGCCGCTCGTCGTGCGCGCCGCGCCGGCAACGTCCCCGCCGTTCTGTACGGCCACGGCGCCGACCCCCAGCACCTGAGCGTCCCGGCCCGCGAGTTCGCAGCCATCCTGCGTAACAACGGCCTCAACGCCATCATCGAACTCGACATCGAGGGCGAGAAGCAGCTTGCGCTGCCCAAGCAGGTCGACGTTCATCCGATCCGCAACTACATCGAGCACACCGACTTCGTCATCATCCGCAAGGGCGAGAAGGTCACCGTCGAGGTCGCGATCCTGGTCGAGGGCGAGGCCGTCTCCGGCAGCCTGGTCACCAACGACGCCAGCGTCATCGAGATCGAGGCCGACGCACTGTCGATCCCCGAGCACCTCACCGTGTCGGTCGAGGGTGCCCAGACCGGCACCACCATCACCGCCGGCGACATCGAGCTGCCCGAGGGTGTCACCCTGATCTCGGACCCCGAGACCCTGATCGTTGCCATCAACGAGGCACAGAAGGCCGACACCGAGTCGGACACCGACGCGCCGGCAGAATCTGCTGAGGAAGCTCCCGCAGCAGAGTAGGGATCAGTCCCCCACACGCTGTACCAGCTCCGGCCCGCACACTTCGGTGTCGCGGGCCGGAGTTTTTTCTGTGCCCAGCTGTTTCGCCATCGGTCCGGTCCGCGCCGATGTCCCGACCAGTTTGATCGCCACTCCGAGCGCGCTCACCACCACTCCGACGATCTCCCAGTGCCCGATCGCATCACCGAACATCGGCCAGGCGATCAGCATTGTCGTGGGCGGCACCAGCAACAGCAGGGTGCTCACGTGCATCGGACCGGCCTCACGATTGACCCACATATAGGCGCCCCATCCGCCGAAGGTCGACAACGCGACAACCCAGAGCAGCGAGCCGGCGAAGTCGATTGTCAGCGGCGGAACCACGTCGCCCACCATCACATTCACGGTCCAGAAGAACACCGCGCCTACCCCGCACTGGATGGCCAGCGCCACCGCCAGCGGCTCGGGTGCATTCAGCTTCCGTTGCGCCAGCGTCCCACTGACCAGTGCCGACATCCCGAACATGCACAGTAGATAAGCCCACCACGGCGCTCCACCGGCCGTCAGCTTTCCGCCGACGACGATCCCGACGCCCACAATCCCGACAACGAGTCCACACCACTCACGACTGCCGATCCGCTCCCCGAGTATCGGCAAGGCTGCGGCCGCGACCACCAGCGGCTGCAGTGAACAGATCAGCGCGGTGATCCCGGCGCTGAGGCCGGCCTGGACAGCGGCGCCGATCGCACCGAGATACATCCCCTGCATCACCACACCCAACGCGACCTGTCGCGCGACCCCGTGCCGGGTCATGCGAAATCGGTCGGGCTCCGCTGCTCTTGTCGACCGAACCTGCTGGACCGCACAGAACCCGGCCAGCAGTGCCGCGGCGAGGACAAAGCGGCAGCCGAGCAACATATGCCACGACGAATGCCTGGACGCGAGTTCGGCACCGAGGTATCCCGAACTCCACAGGAGCACCAGCAGGATGGATGCTTTGATCATGCAGCCAGGTAAACACACCGGTCGGTATACTTGCAGTATATTTTCGACCGCACGTTGCCCCAACCGATCGAGAGGACACCGATGAGTCCCGTCGCCGCACTACGAGTGCCGATCGAGGCGCCGATGACGCCGGCCGCCGATCGCATCCTGACCGCCGCCGCGGCCCTGTTCTACAGCCGTGGGATCCACGCCGTCGGAGTCGAATCGATCGCTGAGTCTGCCGGTACCACCAAGAAGACGATCTACGACCGCTTCGGGTCCAAGGACGGACTGATCGTCGCGTATCTGCGCCGCCGGAGCCTGCAGTGGAGATCGTTTGTGCTCGACCGCACCGCTGCGCAGAGCCCCGGACGTGAACAGGCGCTGGCGGTATTCGATGCCACCGACCAATGGATGGACTCGTGGGTGCGTGGCTGCGGATTCATCAACGCCTACGCCGAACTCGGCGGCACCGAGCATCCCGGTGTCGCGGTGATCATCGAGGAGAAGACATGGGTGCGCGAGCTGTTCGAACACATCTGCACTGCAGGCGAATACGACGATCCGCACTTCCTGGCCGGACAACTGACACTGCTCCACGAGGGCAGCATCGTGACCCGGACAGCAGGAGCCCAGAGCGACGCATCGACGCTCGCGCGCCGGACCGCCGAGGCACTGCTGACACCGGATGACAGAATGGCCCGGTGACAGATCCCATCGTGATTGTCGGGCTGGGCAATCCCGGCAGCCGCTATGAGAAGACCCGCCACAATGTGGGCGCGATGGCTGTCGACCATCTGGCCGGCAAGATCGGCGAGAAGTTCAAGGCCCACAAGAAGTCCGGTGCAGCCGTGGCCGTCGGCCGGCTGGCCGGTCACCAGGTTGTCCTGGCCAAGCCCACCTGTTTCATGAACGAGTCCGGACGTCAGGTCGGACCACTCGCTGCCTTCTATTCCGCCGCACCGCAGTCGCTGATCGTGGTGCACGACGAACTCGACATCGACTTCGGTGCGGTCCGGCTCAAACGTGGCGGCGGCGAGGGCGGCCACAACGGGTTGCGGTCGATCTCCCAGGTCATCGGCACCAAGGATTACCTGCGGGTTCGTCTCGGTGTCGGTCGTCCGCCGGGTCGTCAGGACCCCGCCGACTTCGTCCTGAAACCCTTCGCGACCACCGAACGGGCCGAAGTGCCCCTCCTTCTCGAAAACGCGGCGGATGCCATCGAGTTGCTGATTGAGTACAGCCTCGAGGACGCACAGAACCGCGTTCATGCCTGGTGAGGTGGCTTCCGTCATCGACATCGGGCTGAACTAGCCTGTATGAGCACCACCAGCCGGCTGATACACAGATCAAGGCCGCCCTGAAAAGAGGAATCCAATGCCAGTCATCGCTGACCAGACCGGAATCAACAACGTCGGGATACTCGGCATCGGCGCCTACCGACCGGATCGCGTGGTCACCAACGAGGAGATCTGCGAACACATCGATTCCAGCGATGAGTGGATCTACACCCGCACCGGCATCAAGACCCGCCGCTTCTGTGGACCCGGCGAGTCCGTCACCACGATGGCGATCGACTCGGGTCGCAAGGCCATCGCCAACGCGCTGCTCAGCGGCTCGGACATCGACGCGGTGATCGTTGCGACCAACACGCACCTGCTCCTGACCCCGGGCGCGGCCACCGCCGTCGCCACCGCACTCGGCGCCAACGGCGTCCCGGCCTTCGACGTGACAGTGGGTTGCGCCGGCTTCGGATACGCCATGGGCATCGGCTCGGACATGATCCGTGCCGGCAGCGCCTCGAGCGTGCTGGTCATCGGCTCGGAGCAGCTCTCGGTCGCCCTCGACATGACCGATCGCGGCAACTGCTTCATCTTCGGCGACGGTGCGGGCGCAGTGGTGCTCGGCGCCGCCAAGGAGCAGGGTGTCGGCCCGGTCGTCTGGGGCAGCGACGGTTCGCAGTACGACGCCATCCGCCAGGACATCGACTGGCTGACCTTCCTCGAAGGCGACCGCGTGCAGCGCCCCTACCTGCGCATGGAGGGCACGAGCGTCTTCCGCTGGGCCGCGTTCGAGATGGGCAAGGCCGGGCAGCGCGCGCTCGACGCCGCCAAGATCGACGCGCAGGAACTCGACGTATTCGTGCCGCACCAGGCCAACTCCCGTATCAACGACCTGCTGGCGCGCGGCCTCAAACTGCGCGAAGGCGCGGTTGTCGCCAACGACATCGAGCACACCGGCAACACCTCGGCGGCATCGATCCCGCTGGCGATGGAGGACCTGCTGTCGACCGGTAAGGCCAAGCCCGGTGACACCGCCCTCCTTCTCGGCTACGGCGCCGGCCTGAGCTACGCCGCCCAGGTGGTCAAGCTCCCGCCCGTCCCCTTCGAGTAGCCACCACACCACCCCGCCCCCGTCCCTCCGCCGAGCGTGCCGACATCACCGCCGACCGTGCCTCAAACACCGTCGAGTGTGCCAATCGGCTCGGTCGGCGGAGATGGCCGGGAAGTGGCGATTGGTCCTGCATAGGGCGAGGTCTGTAACCTTTCCACGTGAGTTCTGAAGCCAGCACGTCGTCCGGTACCGGTTCCGCACCAGTTCGGGCCACGGTGGCGCGCGAGGTGGCGCGTCGCCGCACCTTTGCGATCATCTCCCACCCCGACGCCGGTAAGTCCACGATGACCGAGGCACTGGCTCTGCATGCCCGGATGATCAGCGAGGCGGGCGCCATTCACGGCAAGGCCGGACGCCGCTCCACCGTCTCCGACTGGATGGAGATGGAGAAGGCTCGCGGCATCTCGGTGAGTTCGACCGCGCTGCAGTTCAACTACCGCCTCGAAGGCGATGACGTGGTCAACGTGATCAACCTCGTCGACACTCCCGGCCACGCCGACTTCTCCGAGGACACCTACCGCGTCCTGACGGCCGTCGATGCCGCCGTCATGCTGATCGACGCCGCGAAGGGCCTCGAACCGCAGACGCTCAAGCTGTTCCAGGTCTGTCGACACCGGGGCATCCCGATCATCACCATCATCAACAAGTGGGACCGTCCGGGCCAGACACCACTCGAACTGATCGACGAGATCACCGAGCGCATCGGCCTGACCCCCACCCCGCTGTACTTCCCGGTCGGTATCGCCGGCGACTTCCGGGGACTGCTCGACCGCCGCACCGGTGAGTACATCCGCTTCACCCGCACCGCCGGTGGTGCCACCATCGCACCCGAAGAACGCCTGAGCCCCGACGCCGCACTGGCGAAAGAGGGCGACGAATGGACCACCGCGGTCGAGGAGAGCGAACTCCTCACCGCGATGGGTCAGGACCACGATCAGGAAATGTTCCTCGCCGGACAGACCTCCCCGATGATCTTCGCCTCGGCGATGCTCAATTTCGGTGTGCGGCAGCTTCTTTCAACCCTGGTGGAGCTCGCTCCCCCGCCCGAGGGCCGCACCGCGATCGACGACACCGTCCGCGAGGTCACCGACCCGTTCAGCGCGGTCGTGTTCAAGGTGCAGGCCGGCATGGACTCGTCGCACCGAGATCGCCTGGCCTACATGCGCATCGTCTCCGGTGAGTTCGAACGTGGGATGGTCGTCACGCACGCCCAGACCGGTAAACCCTTCGCCACCAAGTACGCGCAGGCGGTGTTCGGCCGCGACCGCTCGACCGTCGACACCGCGTATCCCGGCGATGTGGTCGGCCTGGTCAACGCCATGGCGCTGGCTCCCGGCGACACGCTGTTCACCGACGTCAAGGTGCAGTACCCACCGATCCCGTCGTTTGCTCCCGAACACTTCTCGATCTGCCGGGCCGACTCGGCGGGTAAGTACAAGCAGTTCCGCAAGGCCATCGATCAGCTCGATTCCGAAGGTGTTGTGCAGGTGCTGCGCAACGAGATTCGCGGAGACGCCGCCCCGGTGCTCGCAGCGGTCGGCCCGATGCAGTTCGAGGTCGTGACGGCCCGGATGAAAACCGAGTTCGGGGTCGATGCCCGGTTCGAGCCCCTGCCCTACACGTTGGCCCGCCGCACCGATGAGACCAGCGTCGACGAATTGAACCGGCAGCGTGGTGTCGAGGTCTTCACTCGCAGCGACGGCGCGTTGCTGGCTCTGGTCAGCGACAAGTGGCGCCTGCAGTACATCGAGAAGGAACACGCCGACCTCACCCTCGAACCGTTGGTGGCGGCAGCAGATTGATGCGCCGGTCGGTTGCCGTCCTCACCGCCGGCATTGTCAGTTGTGCGGCGGCACTGGCCGGTTGCGGCACTGCGGCCGAACCTTCGGACGACGCGTCAGCACCGCCATCGACCAGCTCAGTGGCCCCGACATCAACGGTGAGCGCCAGTGTCGCGCAAGCCCGATGCGAGGAGTCACCACCCGGCGGGCCGGTCGAACACAGTCTGCAGGACTTCGCCTTCGGCTCCGGCTCGGCGACGGTTTCCTTGGCACTGCCAGGACAGGACTCCCACTGCTACAGCTATCCACGGTGGGGCAACCTTGATCCCGCCGTCCCTATCGACAGTCTGTTGTTCCTGTTCAAAGGCCCCGGCTCAGACGGCGTGACCATCGAGATGCTGGTCGGCGACCTCACCCAGCAGACGGACGTCAACGCCCGGGTGACGGTGGCGATCGACGGAACCACCTACCAGGGCGAGGGCTGCAGTGTGGAACTGACCGCGCTGTCGAGCGCCGGTGTCTCCGGTGCGTTCTCCTGCCCCACCACAACCGCGGTGTTCGGCAATCCCTTTGCCCCGCTGGACGACCCCGAGCCCGAACCGCCCACCTCGGCACCCCTGGCGACGGCCACGGTGTCGGGATGGTTCACCGCCGCGCCCTGACAACTCGCAGCCTGAAAAGGTCTGCGGCTCAGGTGTTGACGTCAAACGCGGCGGAGGTGCCGGTGAATCCGTGGATCTTTCCGGCACCGGTGCGATGATCGCCGTAGTACAGGAGCCGGTAACGCCCCGCCGTTCCGGCATCGGTGTTCCACACAATGGTGATCACCGAGGTATCCAGACCTCCCGGTGGCCGCGACCAATGCAATTCCGTCGACCACGCGTTGTCGTCGAGAATGCGCTGCCACTGTCCGTCGATCCACTGTTCGACCGCGACGTAGGTGTCTGCGCGGCGCAGGTTGTTGTTCGGATGCGCCCCGACGAAGTCGACCGAAACCGTCTCACCGGCGCGGTATCCGGAGTTCGGCGCCTTGAGTACGTCCCCGTACTGATGGCCGGCGATTGGCGCATCCGGTGGGGGCGCCGGCACCAGGTCCGGTTGGAATCCCGACTTGTTCAGCGGCGCCGGACCACGGGCCGGCACGGTTCCCGAGGCCAATGCTCCGGCCAGTTTGTCGAAGCTCTGCATGTACGCCGGCAGCGTCCACCGCCCGAACTGGGTTTCACCACCTTCATACTGTTGTGCCACATACTCTTCGGGTGTTGTGACGTACTGGCTGTATCCGTTGGAGAAACCCTGCAACAGGACGTTGTCGATCGGCACCCGCAGCGACCCCGCCACGATCTGCCGCACCCGCAGCCCCGAGACGATCGTGAACTCCGCCGGCGCAGCAGCAAGCACCAGATCGCCGATACGCATGATCTGGATCGGCATCACCTGCGGGATCCACGGCGCCGGCGGCAGCAGCCCCAGAGGTGCGACGATCAGCTTGGGCGTCTGCACGTCTCGAATCCAGGGTGAAATCGGGGCATCGAGCCCGCCCAACGCAGCGACCAACGGGTTGACCTGCCCCTCATAGAAGAACGGCAATGGCTGCTCGAAATTGTCCTCGGTGCTCGTCGCCGCCGCACCGGCACCCATCATCGCCGGCGACGTCCGGGCCGGCTTCCCGTCGGGTGTGTAGGAACCGTCGATCGCGACATCGGAGAAGTCCACGTACGAGATCACCGAATCCACACCAGCCCGCGCCATACCCGATGCATTCGCGTACGCGTCCCGTCCGGCTTGGTACTGGCGTTCACCGATGATCGCGCAGTTGGCCCGGTTGTCCTTGGTCGGCCCCGACGGTGAGAACGGAACCAGATCCAGATTGGGTGTCATGTCCCCCGCGTTGGTCTGCGGAAATGCCGCCACCACACCCGGTTCGTCGAGTTCCCATCGGTGGCTCGCATAACCCTTGTTGTCGACGGTGATCAGCCTGTTGTGATCGGCCATCGACGTGCCGTGGGTGGAAAACCAGGTGATGACACCGATGTCGCTGCCGCCCTGGCTGAGTCGAAGCACCGTGACCGCCGGGTCGATCCCTCCGGGGAAAGCCCGTTTGTCCGGGTCGGGGTTCAGGTCGAAGGCCGATCGGGATCGTTGCGCGCTGGCGTTGTGGAGTTCGCCGCGGCCCAGGCTGATCGTCCCGGGGCCCAGCGATTCGTGCGCCCGGCAGATGGCGTCGAATATCCCATCGACCTCGGCCTGATACGAGTTCTTCTTGAATCCGAACGCGGCCAGGGAATACGCGTAGTCCCAGGCCGTCCCGCCGCAGGAATTGTGATTGTGTGTGGCGTTGAGGTTGACGTTCGACTCGGTGTAGAGCGCACCGAACCGGGACTTCAGCTGTGCCAGCACGCCGAAGTGGATCGACTCGAACAGGCAGGCCGAATCGGCCGTGACGAAGACGACCCGGTTGCCCGTGGAGTTGTCGACGATGATGTAAGCCCTTGCCCAGTAACGCATATGGAGCCCCTCGGCAACCTGCGAAGGTTGCGAATAGCCCATCATCCCCTGCCCCGCGACGGCTCCGGTCATATCGGCCCGCCCGGCGCCCACCAGATATCCGCCGGCCGGATCGGCGCCGGCCGCACCGGGCCCGGTCGCGGCGAATGTTCCGCCTACCCCCGCGACAACCGTGCCTGCCGCCATGGTGCCGAGCATCTGACGCCTCGACAGCTGTGGTCCAACACCGTTCATGCCCACCCCTTTTGGTTCCCTGCTAGTCGCCCCTGCCGAGCACAGACGCCAGATATGGATTCTCGAAGACTCCGTCTGGATCGAGTTCTCGTCGTACCGCGAGGAATTCATCGAATCTCGGGTACACCGATCGGAGATATGCACGGTCTCGCGTGTGCATCTTCCCCCAATGTGGCCGACCGCCGTGGGCGACCATGATCTGTTCGACCTCGTCGAAGTAACTGTCCTGCGCGTCGCCGTGGTATCGATGGACCGCGATGTAGCCGCTCGTGCGGCCGGCCGCTGTCGACAACATCAGATCGTCGGCTGCGGCCGCACGGACCTCGATCGGGAAGCTGATCCGGTATCGCTGCTTCTCGATCAGCCGGCGGATCTCACCGAGTGCAGCTGGAACCCGCTCGAGTGGAACCGCGTATTCCATCTCCCGGAACCGCACGGTGCGCGACGACACGAACACCTTTGTCGAGCTGTCTGTGTACGTTCGCGGCGACAGGACATTGCCCGCAAGGGAATTCAACTTCGGTACCACTGCCGGGAACCGGGCACCGAGCGCGCACGTCCCCCGGAACAGCTGATTGCTGATCAGTTCGTCATCGATGTAGCGCCGCAGGCTCCCCGGGCCTGATCGCGGTGTCTCCACCGGTACCCGGGTGTTGGATTTGGTCAGCGCATGTCCCGTGTGCGGAAACCAGAAGAACTCGTAGTGGTCATGGGTTTCGACATTGTGGAGGAACGACTCGATGACCTCGTCGACCCGCTCCGGACGCTCCTGGGCCCTCAGGGAAAACGCCGGAACACACTGCAGCGTGATCTCGGTGACCACGCCGAGCGCACCGAGCCCCAGCGCGGTCGCCGCCAGCAGCCTCGACCGCTCCGGCCCTACCGTCAGCAGTTCACCGGTACCCGTCACCAGCTTCAACCCGACGATCTGGGTACTGAGCCCACCGAATCCCAGCCCGGTTCCGTGTGTTCCCGTGGCAGTCGCGCCAGAGATCGTCTGCGCATCGACATCCCCGAGGTTGGGCATCGCCAACCCATGCGGCGCAAGGAGTTCCGGGATCTGATGCAATGTTGTTCCGGCCCGCAGCGCCACCTGCCCGGCAGCGGCATCGACCGCGACCAGTCCGCGCATCGCGGACATGTCGACCTGGACACCCGGTGCCACTGCGACCGCGCTGAAGCTGTGACCCGACCCGACCGGTTTGACCGTGGTCCCGAGCTCGCGTGCCTCGACGATCAACGCCGCGACCTCCTGCGCATCGCGTGGCGCGGCCACACGCTGTGGCGTCACGGATTCCGTGCCGCCCCAATTGCGCCACACCGGCGGGCCGCTCACAAAAACTGCTTGCCTTCGCCGCGATAGCTCGGCAGTTCACCGACCACCGCACCCTGATCGACCACGAGGATGGTGTTGACGTGCTCACTCAGTTCCCCGGACTTCGTGTGCCGCAACCACACCCGGTCCCCTACCGACATCGTGTGCGCAGACTTGCCCCGCAGCGGCGTCTGGACCTCACCGGCGGCCTCGCGGCTGAGGTAGCTCAGGCCCGGCGGCCACGTCGGCAGCGGCAACCGGTCCGCACCCGGCGGACCCGACGCGATCCAACCGCCGCCGTGGCAGGTGACGATTCCGCGGGCCGGTATCCGGACCACCGACAGGCCGAAGGTCATCGCCGGGGCCGGTTTGAAGTGCGCGTAGCAGTCGAAGAGGTGACCGCCGAAGAACCCGCTGCCGGCCGCGATGTCGGTCACCGACGCGTCGGCAGCCGTGGCTTCGATCGATCCGGTGCCGCCGGCGTTGACGAACTCGAGATCGGCGATCTGCCCGAGTGCGGCAACCACGTCTGCCCGGCGGGTGATCAGTTCGTCCATCGAACGCCGCTGGATGTCGTTGATGACATTGTTACGCAGTCGTTTTCCGTCGACCTCATTGCCGACTCCGGCCACCTGCGCCTCATAGGACATCAACCCGACCAGTGTCATCCCGGGCCGATTGACGATCGCGGTGGCCAGGCAGACCGCGTCGGCGACGGTCCGGATCGGAGATCTGCGAACGCCGACGTGCCCGAGTAGTGGGGCCCGGTACGAGGCATCGAGGTCGATGGCGATCCGCACCGGACCGCCCGCCCCGGACACCGCGGACTCGATGAGGTCGAGTTGCTCGACCGAGTCGACGAGGAGCGTGACCCGCTCTGCGGCAACGGGATCGGCCGCCAGGCAGGATATCGCGTGCCGACTGGTACTGGGGTAGCCGACGAGCACATCGCGGACGTTGCCGGCGGTGGCCAGCCAATGTGCTTCTGCCACATCGTAGGCGAGCACACCGGCGAACCCGTCCACCGCGAGGATCTGCTCGATGACAGACCTGACCCGGAGTGACTTCGACGCCACCCGGATCGGTACCCCGCCGGCCCGCGAACGGAGATCGGCCACATTGTGGCGTAGTGCGGTCAGCTCCAGGACCGCGACCGGACCATCCGGGTCACCATGGTCCCGAACGGCCTTGTCTATTGCGCCCCAATAACATTCGGGGTCGGCCGACCAGGGCCAATCAGGGCGCATCGCCGATGCGGCCAGGTCGAGGTCGGTCACGGAGAGGTCCGGAATCATGGCGCCGGCGTCTCTGCCAGGTGCCCGAGAAGCGCGGCCACCGTGGCGTCGATGATGCGTTCGGCAATCACCCGGTCACCGGTGTTGAGGTAGGCCAGCGTCAGGCCGTCGGTCGCTGCGACCACCAGCGGCGCCAGATACTCCGGATCCGTGGCCCAGGTGGCACCCATCGCCGTGGCTGCCGCCTCCAGCGATGTCTGCGCGATTTCGTAGTAGCGGGTGTACAGGCGGGTGGCGAAGTGTTCGAGACCTTTGGTGCGTCGAGCGTATTGGGCGAGTGTGATCATCGCCGCCTCACGCCCGGGGTCGGCGATCACGCTGTCCAGATATGACGTCAGTCCGGCCTTGATCAGCGCACCGATGTCGTCCGGAAGCTTCCACTCGGCAGCGTCGGCGGCCTCGGATGTGTCCGGGGGTGCCAGGGGCGCGATGATCGACGCCTGTTCATCGGAGGTACCCCGGGCGACGAGCTCGGCCAGCAGTTCGTCCCGGGACTCGAATGCGTAGTGAAAGCTCGCGAGGGACATGTCGGCCTCCGCGCAGATCCTGCGAGTGGTCGCCGCTTCCACCCCGTGGTCGGCAATGACCCGGAACGCAGCGCGAACCAGCAGATCACGCCGTACGTCCACCGGCATCCGTGCCACCGCTGCCCCCAGCCCGCTCACGAGTGGGTCAAACGACCCATTGCTTCCCGCGAGCGTAGGCCACAACAACGGCGGGCGCTCGGCAATACGGCGAATCGCAGATCAGCGTCCGCCGCGCGGTCTTTAGTATGCGGAGTTGACGTTGTCCATGGAGCCGTAGTTGTGCGCCGCGTAGTTGCACGCGGCGACGATGTTCGAGACCGGATTCCAGATGTCGAACGCGGTGCCTTCCACATGGTAGGCCGCGAAGGTCGGGTCGATCACCTGAAGCAGCCCCTTGGAGGGGATACCGGCTGCGGCATTCGAGTCATACAGATTGATGGCCTGCGGGTTGCCGGTCGACTCGCGCATGACATTGCGCATGATCCCGTCATAGCTCGCCGGGATGTTGTTCGAGGCCAAGATGTCGAGCGACTGACGGATCCAGCCGTCGAGGTTGTCTTCATACACCGGCGGAGGCGGCGGTGCCGGTACCACGACGACGGGCTCGCGCGCTGCCTTCTGCACCGCGGCCGGAGGTGAAGGCACCACCGGGGACACGGGCGCCGGCACTGACACCGGCGCATTCTCGGTCGTGGCGGGGGCAGGAGTAGTGGCTGCGGCAGGCTGCTCGGCGCTCGCGGGCTCGGCGGTGACGATCGCCCCTGCGGTGATCGTGGCGGCAATCGCCAGCGTGGCGGCGCCCCCGACGATGCGGACGTGGGTGCGTGATGCGCCGACCCGGGCGCGCAAGAGCAATTTCGAAGAAGCGAACATATAACTGGTTCCTGATGTGATCGGTCCGCCTGGCGGCGGGCAGCAGACAACCACCGGGGCGCAACTGCATTCCCCGGGCGAAGTCGGTCATCGCTGACAATGAACTTGTGAAACAAAGGGACGCTGCCGTCCCTGCGCATGCCGCAACCGACCCAATTGGCTCAGGGTCCAGGCGAGAATCGCTCAGGCGGCGACGGTGGCTGTGTCAGCCCCGATAACCGCAACGAAACCGCGGATTGCGCATGCGGGATTTATCCGCATAACTACTCCACTTGATCCGTGTAGCAGACGTTGTGCCTGCCTCGTGGTTGATAACAGATTGATATACGTAGCTGAGAAAAGTCCAATAGAGAATGCCCCGATCGGGCCCTTGCAGCACCTCGTGTTGCCAATGGGGAGACAAGAAAGGCGGTGTGCGCTGCAGATTCTCCGAAAATGCGCAACGTGATCCGTTTCACATGATTCGTCAGCTAAAGCGGGCCTGCCGAGGCCGAAATATCACAAAACGATACAAATAATCCGCGGACAACTCGAAGCCGGTTCGCGTGGAGTTACGCATTCATGGTGTCGAGAATCACAAAGCGGGTAGGAGATTCCGCGTTGTTCTTCCGCCAGATCAACTGATGATGCGGGTGACGAGATCGAGGTCGACGTCGGCCAACTCGGCCGGGCTGAATGCGGCATTGCGGTCTTTGTCCACCAGAACCGCGCGCACACCTTCGACGAAGTCCGGGGTCCGGGTGATCTGCTCGGCCGCGTGGAGCTCACGCTCGAGGCATTCGTCGAGCGTGGATCGCGCCCCGAGTTCGATGAGTGCGGCCGTGACCACCAGGCTGGTCGGCGATGCCGCATCGAGCAGGGCCACGGTCTCCGCAGCCCAGTCGTCGCCGACGGCACCGCGCAATCCACCGACGATCGCGGCCACCGGATCGTCGCTGAAATATTCGGCGATCTTCGCCAGCGGCAACGACGTCGCGGACACCGATTCAGTCCGCCCGGACAGCGCCTGCGCGAGCGGCATCCCCGACCGGATGTCATCGGCGAGGTCACCGAACCCGGCGCTGGGCACGTAGTGGGTCGCCAGACCCACGGCCACCGCGTCGCCGCCGCGCACCCGGGCACCCGTCAGGCCGAGCCACAGACCAACCCCGGAGGGCAGTCGCGGCAGGAAGTGCGTGGAGCCGACGTCCGGCATGAACCCGATAGCCGTTTCCGGCATCGCGATCATCGCCTTCTCACTGACCACCCGGACCTCGCCGTGCACGCTGATCCCTAGACCACCACCGAGCGCGGGGCCGTCGATCAACGCGATGTACGGCTTCGGGAAGTCGGCGACCAACTGATCGAGTTCATACTCCGCACTGAAGTACCGGGTCACGGATGTGTGGTCCCCGGCGAGCACGGCATCACGGATTGCCCGGATGTCGCCGCCCGCGCAGAAGGCCCGGTCGCTCGCCGATGTGACGAGCACGGTCTGCACCTCGGGATTGTCGGCCCAGTCCTGCAGGACGACAAACATGTCGTCGACCATCGTCTGGTCGAGCGCGTTGAGCGCTTTGGGACGATCGAGGATGATCTCGCCGACACCATTGCCAACCCTGGTACGGATGAACGACACCGATTTCTCCTCGTCAGCCGAGCTCTTCGGCAAGTTCCATCCACGACTCTTCAGCCGCTTCACGTTGCGCTACAACAGATTTCAGTTCTACACCCAGTGCGATGAGCTGGTCCTGCGCGGTGGCCGCGTCAGCGAGCTTGGCGTGGATCTCGGCCTCCTGCGCAACAAGGCGCTGCACCTGACGCTCGACCTTCTTGAGCGCCTTCTCCATATCACGCTGTGCACCAGAACCTTTGGCGGGTCCGCCGGCGGAGCCGGAGGTCTTGGCCGAACCTGTCGAGGGTACTGCCGACGCCGAAGCCGGCCCGTTTGCCAGCTTCGTCAGATATTGCTCGATGCCACCGGGCAGATTGGTGAGTTTGCCGTCACCGAACAGCGCCCAGGTGCTCTCACAGATCCGCTCGATCAGGAACCGGTCGTGACTGATGACCACCAGCGTTCCCGCCCAGTTGTCGAGGAGATCCTCGAGCTGTTGCAGGGTGTCGATGTCGAGGTCGTTGGTGGGCTCGTCGAGCAGCAGCACATTCGGTTGCGCCATCAGCACCCGTGTCAACTGCAGTCGGCGACGCTCGCCACCGGAGAGGTCACCCACCGGTGTGCGCTGCCGGGCGGGGCTGAATCCGAGACGTTCGGCCAATTGTCCGGCCGACATGTCCTTGCCACCCAATTCGATATGTCCGGCAACATCTTCGACCGCCTCGATCACCCGCATGCCGACCGGTAGGTCGTCGAGTTCCTGACGCAGCCAGCCGATCGAGACCGTCTGGCCTTCGATGCGTCGCCCCGTCGCCGGCGGCAGTTCGCCGGCAAGGGTCCGCAGCATGGTCGACTTACCCGAACCGTTGACACCCACCAGACCGATGCGCTCGCCCGGCGCCAGACGCCAGGTCAGATCGTCGATCAGGACGCGGCCGTCGGGGGTGGTGAGCTTCGCGTCCTCGAGTTCGATGACGACTTTTCCGAGACGTCGTTTTGCAAAACTGGCCAGCGCCACCGAATCTCGCGGCGGAGGGACATCGGCGATCAGTTTTTCGGCAGCCTGGATCCGGTACTTCGGCTTGGATGTGCGGGCCGGCGGGCCACGTCGCAGCCAGGCAAGTTCTTTGCGCGCCAGGTTCTGTCGGCGTTCTTCGGCGGCATCGGCGAGCCGGCCGCGTTCGGCGCGGGCGTACACCCAGTCGTTGTAGCCACCCTCGTAGCTTTCGACCTTGCCGTTCTGCACCTCCCACGTGGTGGTCGCGACCGTGTCGAGGAACCAGCGGTCGTGGGTGACGACAACCAGGGCACTGCGCCGGTTGACCAGATGGTTGGCGAGCCAGGCGATGCCCTCGAGGTCGAGGTGGTTGGTCGGCTCGTCGAGGATCAGCAGATCGAGTTCCTGCACCAGCGCCGCCGCGAGCGCGACGCGGCGCCTCTGTCCACCCGACAACTCCGTGACCGGGGTGTCCAAGCCGAGCTCTCCAATGCCGATACCGGCGAGCACAGCCCGGATCCGGGCGTCTCCGGCCCATTCGTGTTCGGCGACATCGAGGGGACCGAGGACGATCTGGCCGATGGTCTGGTCGGGAGGCAGGTGTCCCCGCTGGGTCACCACCGCCATCCGCATCCCGGTGCCGCGGGCCACACGACCTTCGTCGGGCGGCTCGATTCCGGCCAGGATCTCCAGCATCGTGGTCTTACCGCCACCGTTGAGTCCGACCACACCGATGCGGTCGCCCTCTTGCACGCCCAGACTCACCGATTCGAGCAGCGGTTTGATGCCGAACGACTTGCTGATCTTCTCGACAGAGATGAGGTTGGCACCCTGCCGTTTTCCGGGCGCGGTCACAGCGGCGCCTCGATCACGCGTGCGCCGCCCACCGGACCGGATGCGGTCCGGACCCCGCGGCAGACGCCCGCACCCGACAACTCGGCAGCGGTGGTCACCGCGGCGGACTCATCGGCGCACAGAAACGCAACCGTAGGCCCTGATCCGGAGACGATTCCGGACAGTGCGCCGGCGTCGACCCCGGCGCGCAATGTTCGGCGCAGAGCCGGGCGCATGGACAGCGCTGCCGGTTGCATGTCGTTGTGTAGCAATGTCGCAACTCTCTGTGGGTCACCCGATGCGAGCGCCTGCAGGAGCTCGTCGGGAGATTCGGTGTAGGTGCCGGTGTCGTCGGCGGACGAGTTCGTCTCGCGCAACCGGTCGAGTTCGCGGTACACCTGCGCGGTACTCAGGCCTTCCTTGGCCACGGCCAGTACCCAGTGGTACTCACCCCGGGACAGGACGGTGTTGAGCTTTTCGCCCCGGCCGGTGCCGAGCGCGGTGCCGCCGCGCAGGGAAAACGGTACGTCGCTTCCCAATTCGGCGGCGAGGGTCAGCATGGTGTCGCGGTCGATGTCGAGGCGCCACAGTCGGGACAACGCCAGCAGCGTGCCGGCGGCGTCGGCCGAGCCACCGGCCATACCCCCGGCGACCGGGATCCCCTTGTTGATGGTGATCGTCACCTCGGGTGGCCGACCGGCAACCCGCGACATCACCTCGGCCGCGCGCCACGCCAGATTGCTCGAGTCGAGCGGGACCTCGCGAACACTGTCCCCCGTGACAACGATCGACAGTTTGCCGGCCGGGGCGACCGAGACGGTGTCGTGCAAGGACAGCGCCTGAAACACGGTGGTCAGCTCGTGATAGCCGTCACGACGGGGCAGGCCGACACCGAGGTGCAGATTCACCTTGGCGGGTACCCGAACCGTGACGGGACGTGGGACAACAGACAACACGATCTCCAAGTCTAAGCGGACCGGCTAATCGAGCTGCGCGGCCAGCGCCACGTAGTCCTCGATGGCCAGGCGTTCACCCCGGAGCCCTGGATCGATGCCGGCGGCGGTCAGCAGGTCCTCGGCGGCCGGGGCCGAACCCGCAAGACCTGACAGTGCGGCACGTAACGTCTTGCGCCGCTGAGCAAATGCCGCGTCGATCACCGAGAAGACACGACGACGATGGGTTTCGTCCACCGGCCATGGCGGCTCGGCGTACCGGTTGATCCGGACCAGACCGGATTCGACCTTGGGTTCGGGCCAGAACACGTGACGTCCCACCGAGCCGGCCTGTGAGACCTCCCCGAAGAACCGCGCCTTGACGCTGGGCACCCCGTAGATGCGCCCGCCGGGACCGGCGGCAAGCCGCTGAGCGACCTCGAGTTGCACCATCACCAACGCGGTGCGAATGCTCGGGAACTCGGACATCAGGTGCAGCAACACCGGCACCGCGACGTTGTACGGCAGGTTGGCGACCAGGGCGGTCGGAGCAGTCGGCAGATCATCCGCGGTGACTCGCAGCGCGTCCTTGGTGACCACGGTGAGCGCATCGGCCTGATCGGGAGCCCGGTTCGCGACGGTGGTGGGCAGTCGCCCGGCGAGTCTGGGATCGATCTCGACGGCGATCACTTCCTTGGCCACCGCCAGCAAACCCAGGGTCAGCGATCCGAGCCCCGGCCCGACTTCGACCACGACATCGTCGTCGCCGATACCCGAGGCGGTGACGATGCGACGCACCGTGTTGGCATCGTGCACAAAGTTCTGGCCGAGGGTCTTGGTGGGGCGGATGTCGAGCTCGGCCGCGAGCTCGCGGATCTCCGCCGGACCGAGCAGCGCGGGCACGTTACTCAGAGTGTTGTCCGCCCACGAGTGCAGTCGCGCTGCGATCGATCAACCGAGTCCGAGTTTGGACGAGCAAGAAGGCCATGCACCCCATCCTTGCGCGGCCTGGGTCTTGCTTGCAATTGCGATCTGTTCCTCGCGGGTCGCGAGGTCGGCGCGGGGTGCGTATTCCTGGCCGCCCCAGCGGTCCCAGGTGTTCTGGTCGAACTGCACGCCGCCGTAGAAACCGTTACCGGTGTTGATGGCCCAGTTTCCGGTGGCCTCACACTGCGCGAGCCGGTCCCAGACCGAACCCGGCGCGACGTACGGCGCGCCCGGCTTGGTGCCCACGGTCACAGTCGCCGGCTTCGGCTCGACCTGCACAAGGGAGTCGAGCTTCTTCTTTTCGGTCTCTTGGCCGTTGACGGTGGTCACCTCATAGGTGACCTGCGCGGAACCGGGCTGGCCGGGATCTTTGACGATCGTGCGACCGGAGACGAGTTCCGGGTCATCGATCTTGTTCTCCGGCGGTGCCACCGGTTCGGTGACGGTCACGGTCTCGGTGCGGATCCGCGTGACGGTGATGTCCATGTTGTTGGTCACCGGTGCGTCGGCAGCCGGGGTGACTTTGTCGGTCGGGGCCAGCGGATTGCCGGTGTCCGCGAGCAGCTCGGCGACGGTCTTCGCCGCGATCTGCGGGGTGGTCGTCTGCGGGCCGTCGGTGAGCTTCACCTTTTTGGGGAGCACGACGTTCACGGTGCCACCGGAGACCGGCAGCTGATCGGTGGCGGGGCCCTCGATGTCATTGGCGTCCGACGCGAGATCGACCTGAGCCAGTGCCTGCTCGACGGTGACCGCGGTGGTCTGGATCTCGCGGGGTTGTCCGTCGACGTTGACCGTCAGCGTTTTGAGGCGGTGCAGCGTGATGGTCTCGCCGTCATCCACGCCGTTGTCCGGTGCCGGCAGCACGAGGTCGCCGTCGGCCGGGTCGTAGCCCTGCTCTTCGAGGATGCTCTCGACCGAGCCCCGCATCGTGGAGACTTGAACCACCTTGCCGTCGACGTCGATCTTGACGTTTTTGTAGGCGGCGATGCCCATCACACCACCGGCGACGAGTACTGCGAGCAGTAGCGCAATGGCGATGCGAGGGGCGCGTGAGGTCGATTCGTTGATACGTGAAAGCACAGACATGATCACAACAAGGTAACGACATGGTGTGGGTTGTGCAAAGCGAACGCTAAAGCTGCAGGTCCAAGCCGTAAGCGCGAATCGCGTTCTTGGTAACAGATTGGGCTAAGGCCTCTGGAGCCTGCCCCCGTACTTCGGCGAGTGCTCGCGCCGTGTAGGGAAGAACGTACGACTGGTTCGGCTGTCCCCGATACGGGTGCGGCGTCAGGAACGGGGCGTCCGTCTCGATCAGGAGCTGATCGTCGGGGACCAGCCGGGCAGCGGCCTGCAAGACGGTGGAGTTCTTGAAGCTCACCGTGCCGGCAAAACTGAGCAGATATCCACGTTCCACACACTCGGCGGCGACCCGTTCGTCCCCGGAGAAGCAGTGCATGATCACCGTCTCGGGCGCACCTTCTCGTTCGAGGACGTCGAGGAGATCGCGGTCCGCCTCGCGGTTGTGGATCATCAACGGTTTGCCGATCCGCTTGGCGAGATCGATGTGCCAGGCGAATGCCTCATGCTGCTGCGGGACCGTCGCACAGTCGTCCGACTTTCCGGGCCAGTAGTAGTCGAGACCTGTTTCCCCCACCGAGACGACGCGGGGGTCGGTGAGCATCTCTTCGAGTTCGGCCTTGGTGGCGTCGTCGAGTTGATGCGCATGGGTCGGGTGCAGCGCGACGGCGGCGTACGCCCGCGAATCCCACCGCGCCGCGTCCACGGCCCAGCGCGCGTCGATGATGTCGTCGGCGACCGTCACCACCGCGCGAACACCGACCGCCTCTGCGTGGTCGAGGATCTTCCGCACCGACTCCGCGTCACGCCCACCACAGGCGGCCAGATGTGTGTGGGAGTCGATCAGTGGGATCAACGCCTCGGGATCGGGGGGTGGCGTCCGCCGGCGCTCCTTCTTGAGCTCCTTGTTGCTCTTCTCGTCACTGGTCTTGTCCGGGGCAGCCTGATCTGTCATGTCAGAGTTCGACCTCGCCGGCGATCACCGTCGTGCTGCGGCCGCCCACCCAGATATCGGTGTTGTCGTCGGTGATGAGGACTCGGCCGGCCCGGTCGAGTGCAGCGCCCTGCGCCGCGACGTAGGTCGACGGCGCGATTTCCTGTCCGCGCAGCCAGCACGCGAGGCCGGCGTTGAGGCTGCCGGTCACCGGATCCTCGGGCACACCGATACCTGGAGCAAAAGCCCTGACCTCGTAGTCCGGTCGATCATGCGGTCCCGTATCGCCGAGGTACGGACCGATGAGACCGACCTTGAAGTCGCCCAGGGCGGCGAAGTCCGGTTCGATGCCGAGTACCTGGTGCCCCGTTGCCAGCAGCAGCCCGATCCAGCCGGGTCCGTTGTCCACCCAGTTCGCCGCGACAACATCGGACGGCCGCAAACCCAGTGCCTGCCGGATGGCATCGAGGTCCGCAGCATCGACCTCACCGGACCGGATCAGTGGGGGCGCCGCAAACGCGAGGGCGCCGCCGTCGTGGCGAATACTGACCAACCCGACGCCACATTCCTGAATGATCTTCTCGCCCTTGGGCTCACCGCCGGCCTGCAGCCAGGCGTGCGCCGAGCCGAGAGTCGGGTGACCGGCGAAAGGCAATTCCCCACCCGGTGTGAAGATCCGGAGGAGGTAGTCCGCCGCCGGATCCGACGGGGTGCAGACAAACGTGGTCTCGGACAGATTGGTCCATCGCGCAAACGTGCGCATCTGGTCATCGGTGAGGCCGTCGGCGTCGAACACCACGGCAACCGGATTGCCGGTCAGTGGCCCGGACACGAACACGTCGACTTGCTGGAACGGACGGGGAGGCATGTGGTGGATTGTGCCTGCCCGCCCCGGCGGTGGCCAATGGACATCGAAAGCGCTGCGCACAGGTCCACTAAGGTTCGGGTTGTGACCGAGATCAATCACCGGGTGGGTATCGAGCAGGTCGGCGACATCAGGATCGCCTATGAGGACATGGGTGACCCCGATGACCCCGCCGTGCTGCTGATCATGGGCCTCAGTGCCCAGCTGACGTTCTGGCAGACCGCTTTCTGCATGAACATCGTCGATCAGGGCTACCGGGTCATCCGGTTCGACAACCGTGACATCGGGCTCTCGACGCACCTGGACGGCGTCAAAGTCGGCGGTTCGCTGCTCAAGCGGCTGGCGAACCACGAACTCGGGAAGCCCAGCGATGTGCCCTACACCCTGGTCGACATGGCCGCAGATGCCGTCGGACTGCTCGACGCCCTCGAGATCCGTCAAGCCCACATCGTCGGCGGTTCGATGGGCGGGATGATCGCCCAGATTCTGGCCGGCAAGTACGCCGACCGCGTGTTGTCGCTGGGGATCTTGTTCTCCAGCACCAACCAGGCATTCCTGCCGCCGCCGGATCCCCGCAAACTCAAGGCGTTGTTGTCGGGTCCGGGCAAGGGAGCCACCCGCGAGCAGTACATCGAGACCGCCGCGCAGGCCGCGCGCACCATCGGCAGCCGGAAGTTCGCGCTGCCGTGGGAAGAGTCGGTGCGCCGTGCGACCCTCGCCTACGACCGTGCGCACGATCCGGCCGGCATCGTGCGTCAGTCGGCCGCCGTGATGGGGACCGGCAGTCTCAAGCCGTACGCAGTCGCCATCACCGCGCCCACGGTTGTCATCCACGGCAGCGCGGACGGTCTGATGCGCCCCTCGGGTGGCAAGGCGATCGCCCGGGCGGTGAAGGGGTCGAAGTTCGTCCTGATCAAGGACATGGCCCACGACATCCCCGAACCACTGTGGCCACAGATCATCTCGGAGCTGACCGAGAATTTCAGCCGCGCCACCTAGTCACGAGCGATCAGATGCACTCCAGGCCGCCCACTTGGTCACGTTTACCGCGATGACGGGGCCGTCGAGCGAAACACTGCGGTACTGAGCATATTTGGCACGCAGGAGTTCATAGGCCCGATCCACCAGGGCGCCGGCGGTATGGATTGATGCCTGACCGTCGGCGCGCACCCACCACAGCTGCTCCCAGGTTTCTGAATACTCGTCGACCAGCAGACAGACCTGGGGATTCGCCTCGATGTTCGCCAGCCGCCGCAGCCGTTGGGTGGACTTCGGTTTGCCGTCGACGGCCGTATATATCGTCTGTTCGTCGACGGCGAAAACGACCGGGACCAGGTGCGGACTACCGGCGGCAGACACGGTTGCCAGTCGCGCCGACCGGGCCGTGGCGAATCGCTCGGCACTCACGCGCGTTCCGGTCACGTCACCCATACCGGGCAACTGTAGTGCCGAGTCCGCGCCGGAAGGTTCTCCCGATAAGCTGTCGTCACCATGGCTTCTGCAACAAAACCGCCGTTCTACATCACCACGGCCATCGCATACCCCAACGGGGCACCGCATATCGGGCACGCCTACGAGTACATCTCTGCCGACACGCTGGCGCGATTCAAGCGACTCGACGGCCACGAGGTGCTGTTTGTCACCGGCACCGACGAGCACGGCCAGAAGATGCAGCAGACCGCCGAGAACGAGGGCGTCGAAACCCGCGCGCTGGCCGATCGCAACTCGGCCGCCTTCCGCGAACTCCAGGAGATGCTGGGCAGCAGCTTCGACCGGTTCATCCGCACGACCGACGCCGATCACCACGTCGCATCCCGTGCCATCTGGGAGCGGATGAAGGCGAACGGCGACATCTACCTGGACAAGTTCTCGGGCTGGTACTCCGTCCGCGACGAAGCGTTCTACGCCGATTCCGAACTGACCGTGCTCGAGGACGGCAGCCGGATCGCCACCGAGAGCGGTACGCCCGTCGACTGGACCGAAGAGGCCTCGTACTTCTTCCGCCTCTCGGCGTATCAGGACAAACTCCTCGCGCTCTACGACGAGCATCCGGAGTTCATCGGACCGGCCACGCGCCGCAACGAGGTCTCCAGCTTTGTCCGCGGCGGCCTCCGCGATCTGTCGATCTCACGCACCACCTTCGACTGGGGTGTGAAGGTGCCCGGCGACGACGGCCACGTCATGTACGTCTGGGTCGATGCGCTGACGAACTACCTCACCGCTGCCGGCTTCCCCGACGTCGACTCGGAGAAGTTCAAGAAGTTCTGGCCGGCCGACCTCCATATCATCGGCAAAGACATCATCCGGTTCCACTGTGTGTACTGGCCCGCGTTCCTGATGAGCGCCGGGATCGAGTTGCCCAAGCGCGTTTTCGCCCACGGCTTCCTGCTCAACAGCGGCGAGAAGATGAGTAAGTCGCTGGGTAACGTTGTCGACCCCGCCACCCTGATCCGCGAATTCGGACTCGACCCGATCCGGTTCTTCTGTCTGCGTGAGGTGCCCTACGGTCAGGACGGGTCATACAGCCACGACGCGATAATCTCGCGCGTGAATGCCGACTTGTCCAACGAACTCGGCAACCTCGCCCAGCGCACGCTGTCGATGGTCGGCAAGTACTTCGACGGTGTGCTCCCCGCCCCGGTGAACCTCACCGACTCGGATAACGAGTTGCTGGCGAAGGCCGATGGGCTGCTCGACCGTGTTCGTACCGAATTCGACCAGCAGGCAATCCATTCCGCGCTCGAGAAGATCTGGGAAGTTCTCGGCGACACGAACAAGTACATCTCGGTCGAAGAGCCGTGGAAGTTGGCGAAAACCGACCTCGAACGCACCGGCACCGTGTTGTACATCTGCGCCGAGGTGGTCCGGATCGCGGCGTTGCTCACGCAACCGGCCATGCCGGATTCGTCATCGCGCCTGCTCGATCAGCTTGTGGTCAAACCGGATTCGCGCAACTTCGAGGCCATCGCGCAGCGTCTCACCGCCGGGACCACCCTCCCCAAGCCGACGCCGATCTTCCCACGCTACGAAGCACCGAAGAGCTGAACGACATGCCCGGGCTGCCCACCACCAACGCAGATCGGGGCGGGCGGTGTGTTGCGCAGCATTGAACTCGGCAGCGCAACGGCCCCGGATGTGCTGCGGGCGCTCGACTTCCACACGCGTCGGGTGGGCCTGCCCGGTCCGGCTGCACTGATCGGAGATTGGCTCGGCGCCGATGCCGTCATCGCGCCCTCGATCACGGTGACCGAGGGCGGCACGGTTCCCGACCACCCGGATCAGTTCTGGTTCGGGTACCTGGGTTTTCCGGATCGCGCCGGCGACGGCCCGCTTCCGGCGGCAGCGGGTGGATCGACGGACGCCATCCTGCATCAGGATCGTCTGGGTACCTGGTGGTGGACGTCGGTCACCGGTCAGCCCTGTCCTGATTGGGTTCGAGCAGCGCTCGGCGAGAATCACCACCGTGATTGGTCCGTGCGCTGGTCGCCGCCACAGCAGACACCGCACGTCGCAGCGATCGAGGACTGCCTCGACGCCATCCGCGCGGGTGAGGTGTACCAGGCCTGCATCTGCACGCGGTTCACCGGGCAGGTCGAGGGATCGGTCGCACACTTCTACGCCGACGGGGTCGATGTCACCCGGCCCAGGAAATCTGCTTTCCTGCAGGGTGATTGGGGTTCGGTGGTGTCGTTCTCACCGGAGACGTATCTGACCAGACACGGATCGGTGGTCCGGTCGAGCCCCATCAAGGGGACACTTCCGATCGACCTCGACCCGAGGCAACTGCTCGACTCCGCCAAAGACGTGGCAGAGAACATCATGATCGTCGACCTGGTCCGCAATGACCTCGGCCGCGTTGCCGTCCCGGGTACGGTCACGGTCACCGAATTGCTGAAGGTTCACCCGGCGCCGGGCGTCTGGCATCTGGTGTCGACGGTGCAGGCCACGCTCGGCCAGGCGGTTACCAACGGCGAACTCATCGATGCAACATTTCCCCCCGCCTCGGTCACCGGAACACCCAAAATACGTGCCCGCCAACTACTTTCCGACTGGGAGCAATTTCCGCGCGGCGTGTATTGCGGCGCCATCGGGGTGGCTGCCCCCGACGGCGACCTCGACCTCAACGTCGCGATCCGGACGGTCCAGGTGTCACCGGACGGATCTGCCCATCTCGGGGTCGGCGGCGGCATCACCATCGACTCGGACCCGGCGAGTGAGTGGCAGGAGTGCCTGGACAAAGCCGCCGCGATCATCGGTCTGCGCCCCCGGACCGATCAGATCCACGTCGACGACTGATCCGATCGGGTCTGCCATCCGTCGCTATTCGACCGAGCGTGCGGCCAGCACCGCTTCATAGAGTTCGCGTTTCGACGCGCCGGAGCGCAGCGCCAACTGCGCGCAGGCCTCTTTCAGCCGCGTACCCGAGGCCACGAGTTCTTCGGCCTGAGCCACCAGGTCGTCGATATCGGGTTCTCCGGCGACCGCGCCCTCGAGGACCACTGTGATCTCCCCGCGAACACCGTCGGCGGCCCACAACGCCAGCTCTGCCAACGTCCCGCGGCGCACTTCCTCATATGTCTTGGTGAGTTCGCGGCACACCGCTGCCCGGCGATCGGGTCCGAGTACCTCCACCGCGTCGCCGAGGCATTCGGCGAGCCGGTGTGGCGCCTCGAAGAACACCGCCGTGCGCGGCTCCTCGCGATAGGCCGACAACCACGTCTTGCGTTGTCCCGGCTTGCGCGGTGCAAAGCCGTCGAAGCAGAACCGTTCGACCGGCAGTCCGGACAAAGCCAGCGCTGTGGTCACCGCAGAGGGGCCCGGCAGGCACGTGATCTTCAGCTGCGCCTCGATACAGGCCACCACCAGCCGGTAGCCGGGGTCGGACACCGACGGCATCCCCGCGTCGGTGATCACGAGCACCGTTGATCCGGACCGCACCTCCTCGACCAGAGCGGGCGTCCGCTGCGCCTCCACCTGGTCGTAGTAGCTCACGACCCGCCCGGTGATCGTCACACCGAGGCCCGCGGCCAGGGCCCGCGCCCGGCGGGTGTCTTCGGCGGCGACCACATCTGCACTGGCCATCGCCTCCCGCAATCGGGGTGAAGCGTCGTCGAGATGACCCATCGGGGTCGCTGCGAGTACCAGTTGGCCGTGCGGTTCCGGAGAGTTCATCACCACACAGCCTACGATTGGCCCCGTGACGTTCTCCCCGCCGCTCGAGATCTCCACGCCGGAGGACTCGGTCAACACCCGCCGGATCCCGGGAGAACTCCCCGGAACCTATGCCGAAGACCTCGGCAATACCCCGGCCAAAGCCCGCAGTGTGCCGGCCCCGGTGTTCGGCGCCACCGACCGTAGGCGTGGCTGGATCGTCACCCTGATCCTCACCGCGATCGGTGCGCTGACCCGTTTCATCAACCTCGGCACGCCCACCGACAAGGGCACACCGGTCTTCGACGAGAAGCACTACGTGCCGCAGGCCTGGCAGGTCCTCACCGGCGACAACTGGCTCGAGGACAACCCCGCGTACGGCCTGGTGGTGCATCCACCGGTCGGCAAATGGATGATCGCCATCGGCGAGTGGATCTTCGGCTACGACGCCTGGGGCTGGCGTTTCATGTCCGCGGTATGCGGGACGCTGATGATCCTGGTCGTCATCCGGCTGGTCCGCCGGCTCAGCCGGTCGACCCTGGTCGGCGCGATCGCCGGCGTGCTGCTCATCTGCGACGGCGTGACCTTTGTCGCATCCCGCACCGGTCTGCTCGACATCTTCCAGATCTTCTTCGTGGTCGCGGCGCTCTCCTGCATCGTGTGCGATCGCGACCAGATGCGGGCCCGTATGCACAGGGTCCACCTCGAAGGCCGGATGGCCGATTCGGTCTACGGCCCCCGATTGGGTTTCCGGTGGTGGCGTTTCGGCGCGGCCATCCTGCTCGGCCTGGCCTGCGGAACCAAGTGGTCGGGCATCTACTTCGTCATGTTCTTCATCGTGCTGTCGCTCGGTTTTGATGTCGCGGCGCGGCGCGCGTACGGGGTCCGGCGGCCGTGGCGCGGCGTCCTGGTGCGCGATCTCGTGCCCACCGGGTTCTCACTGGGTGTCACGCCGATCCTGGTCTACCTCGCCACTTTTGCCCCGTGGTTCGCCTCCGAGACGGCCGTCTACCGATACGAGGTCGGCAGGAAGATCGGGACCGGCGGGCCGTTCACCTGGGTTCCCGATGCCCTGCGCTCGCTCTGGTACTACGAGTCGGGCGTACTCGACTTCCACTCGCACCTGACCAACTCCGCCGGCAACCATCACCCCTGGGAATCGAAGCCGTGGACGTGGCCGATGAGCCTGCGCCCGATGCTGTACTACATCGAATACGGCCCCGATAAGTGCGGTGAATCGGACTGCGTTCGCGCGATGATGTTCATCGGCACCCCCATCCTGTGGTGGCTGGCGCTGCCGATGCTCGCCTGGGCGCTGTGGCGTATGTTCATCCGGCGCGACTGGCGGTACGCGGTGGTCCTGACCGGTTACGGCGCCGCATTCCTCCCCTGGTTCGGCAACCTCGACCGTCAGATGTACTTCTTCTACGGCACCGCGATCGCACCGTTCCTGATCATGGGCCTGGCATTGATCATCGGTGATGTGCTGTCAGCGAGCCGAAGAGCACGCAAGAACCCCTACGAGTGGCGACTCGTCGGTGCGGTCGGTGTCAGCATCTACATCGGACTCGTGGTGCTGAACTTCATGTGGATGTGGCCGATCCTCACCGGATCCCCGATCAGCCGAGAACTCTGGAACATGCAGATCTGGCTCCCCAGCTGGTCCTAACCCACCACTCCACCCGTCACTCCACCACCCCAGCACCCAGCACCCCAGCACCCCAGCACCCACCGTCGAGCGTGCCCTAACAACCGCCGACCGTGCCGATATCACCGCCGACCGTGCCGAAACTGCTTGAACGCGTGTACCATCGGCACGCTCGATGGTCGGATGTGCACGCTCGGCGGCGATTTGGGCCCGCTCGACGGCGGGTTCGGCCCGCTCGACGGCGGGTTCGGCACGCTCGATGGTCGGATGTGCCCGCTCGACGGCTAGATGTCGAGTTGCTGCGGCCGGATCGCGGGGAAGTCCTCGGAGGGCAAGACGTCGTTTGAATCGTCTTCGGTGGCAATGATGTTCGCGTGGGTCCGCAGGTTGTGTTCGAGGGTGCCCTCATAGGTCCGCTGCGCCACGATCAGCGGATCTTTCCGCAGATCCAGATAGAGCGACAGACACATCCCCAACATCACGATCACAAACGGCAGCGCCGCGATGATGGCCATCGTCTTGATGCCTTCGAGTGCGTCGTCGCCGCTGAGCCACAACAGCAATGCGGCCACCGTACCGGTCAGTGTTCCCCAGAAGATCGTGACGGACCGGCTCGGATTCTCGGCTCCGCGCTCCGACAGCGTCCCCATCACCAAAGACGCGGCATCGGCGCCCGAGACGAAGAAGATCGCCACCAGACCCATCACCAGTACCGAGGCGATACCGGTAAGCGGCAGATTTCCGAGCAGGTCGAAGAGCTGACTCTCGGCCGACCCCGCCTCGGCAAGACCCTTGCCGTCGATCTGTTGCTTGATCGCGGTACCGCCGAAGATGGCAAACCACACCAACGACACGATCGTGGGCACCAGCAGCACCCCGACCACAAACTGCCGAATTGTCCTACCGCGACTGATCTTTGCCAGGAACATGCCGACAAACGGTGTCCACGACACCCACCATGCCCAGTAGAAGATCGTCCAGCCGGCGAGCCATTCTTCACCGGCGCTGTCCACGGTCGCACCTGAACGCGCCGAGAACGAGGTGATGTCGTTGAGGTAGGTACCAATGGTGGTCGGCAGCACATTGAGGATGAACACGGTCGGACCGACCACGAACACGAACAGCGCGAGGATCAGGGCGAGCACCATGTTGGTGTTCGACAACCATTGAATCCCCTTGGCCACACCCGACACCGCCGAGGCGACGAACGCCGCGGTCAATACCGCGATGATCGCCACCAGCAACAGTTTCGACGGCTCGTTCAGCCACCCCATCTCGACGAAACCCGAGCCGATCTGTGCCGCACCGAGTCCCAGCGACGCGACGGTGCCGAAGAGCGTGGCGAAGATGGCGAGAATGTCGATGACCCTGCCGCCCCAGCCGTTGGCCCGATGACCGAAGATCGGCGCGAACACCGCGCTGACCAACTGGCCGCGACCACACCGGTAAGTGCTGTAGGCAATCGCCAGTCCCACAACGGCATACATCGCCCAGGGATGAAATCCCCAGTGGAACATCGTGGTCGCCATCGCGACGCCGACGTTCTCCTGGTCGGTGCCGGGCGGGGCGTCGACGTAGTGGGTCAACGGCTCGTTGGCACCGAAGAACATCAGACCGATACCCATACCGGCGCTGAACATCATCGCGATCCAGCTGACCGTTCGGTATTCCGGCTTCTCACCATCGCGCCCTAGCGGGATCTTGCCGTATTTGCTGATCGCCAGGTAGAGCGCAAAGAGGACAAAAAACGTGGAGGACAGGATGAAAACCCAGCCCATGTTGTCGGTGATCCAGGCGAGGATGTCTTCGGTGACCGTCTGCAGATTCGATCCGTCGATCAGACCCCAGACCACAAACCCGACCACGGCGACCGCAGTGACCCCGAAAACCACCAGATCGAGCCGCGGTTTCGCGCTTCCGGAGTCCGGTGTCGGAACTGCGTCAGAGGTTTCGGTCGTCAGTGCCATAACTCAACTAGATCAGTTTCAACCCTGATTGATCAACTCTCGCGATGCATTTGCTATCCGCTGCGGGCCATGCATCCGTAACGCCCCGAAGCCAACTCCACCACGTTCACCTGCGCAAAGCCTTGTCCAGCAACGATTTGATCCGGTCATCGTCGACGCCCAGCTGTCGCAGTGCCGAAACGTACTCCACAGTCAGTTCTCCCGCGCGCTGCAGCGTCGATTCCGGGTGCGCCTTCACAAAAGATCCCTTCCGGCCACGGGTTTCGATGATGTCCTCGGCCTCGAGTTCACGATACGAACGGGCAACCGTATTGGGCGCGAGATCAAGCGCAGATGCCAGCGCCCGGACCGTGGGAATCCGGCTCCCGGCCAGGAGTTCACCGGAGTTGACCAGTTGGATGACACCGCGACGTACCTGTTCGTACGGCGCCACATCGGAATCCGGGTCGATCGTGAGCGCGATGCTGATGTCGGCCGCCATGACTACAGCCGATCCCGCGACACGGGGCACGACATACATCGTGGCCCGCCGCGACCCGAACCCAGCTCGCTACCGGCGATGGTGAGAACTTCGACGCCCGAATCCTCCAGCCGCCGATTGGTTTCGACGTTGCGGTCGTAGGCGACAACCACACCCGGCGACAGTGCGAGAGTGTTGTTCCCGTCGTCCCACTGTTCGCGTTCGGCGGTGACCGCGTCGAGTGCGGTGTCGATCACCCGGAGTTTGTCGATGCCCATCGCCACGGCGGCCGCGTCGACAAATGGTTCCGGGCCGGTGATCGACACGTTCTCGCCCCGACGAATGGTGAACGCGGACAACGAATCCTGGATGGCCGCGTACATCACCACCGCGTCGGTGTCGACCATGGTGCACACGGTGTCGAGATGCATTGATGCCCGGCGCTGCTCGATCGGCACCGCCAGCACCGTATGCGCGAGGTCATCGTCGAACAGACTGCGCGCCAGGGCTTCCGCGCCCGCCGGGGTGGTCCGCTCCCCCACTCCGACCGCCACCACACCCGGGGCGAGCAGCAACACGTCGCCGCCCTCGACGGGCGCGGTGTGCGATTCGTATGCCCGGCGCACCCCGAGAAACCGTGGGTGGTGCGCATAGATGAGGTCGGTCAGGGACGTCTCGCGCACCCGGGCCGGTAGCGCGAGCGAGGTGATCGCGAATCTGTCACCGATCCAGAACGAACTGTCGCGGGTGAACAACAGGTTCGGTAGCGGTTCGATCGCGAACTCGGATCCATGGTGCATTCGCCACACCAGGGACGACCGCACGGTCGCCGCAGATTCGGGCAACTCGTCGAATGTCATCCCCGCCATCAGGACCCGGGCCAGGTCAACCGCCGGTAGACGTCGCAATTCGGCGGACAGATCCTGCGCCAGATGGTGGCCGAGTCGCCGCGGGCTGACCGCCGCGGCGATCCCCTGCATCCGGGCCGCGCCGCTGATCTTGACGGTCTCGGTCAGCAGATCACCGAGCAGCAGCACCTCGACGTCACGTTCGCGCAGCACGTCGGCAAACGCGTCGTGTTCCTCCTGCGCCCGGTCCACCCAGGGCAGGCCGTCGAACAACAATTGGTCGCTGTTTCGGGGCGTGAGTCGTCGGAGTTCGTCACCTGGCCGATGCAGCATCACGGCCCGCAGTCGACCGACCTCCGAGTCGGAACCCAGAACCGGTTGCTCAGAACTCCCCATCTGCGACATACATCAACGGTAGTGCGGTCAGACCTCGTTCGCCTGCAGGTTGTCTGCGATGCGTGCGGGCAAGGTCTCGCGGGCCAGTACCCAGAAGATCGTCGCGACGAACGCGACCCCACCCGTCACCACAAAAGCCAGACCGAAACCCCACTGTTGTGCGATGAACCCAGCGATGATCGGACCGCTGATCGCCCCGACATCCGCAGTCATCTGATATGTCGCCAGTGCCGGTCCGCCTTGCCCGCGACCGGCGAGTACGTCGGCGAGTGCGGCCTGATGGGTCGGGGCAAACAGTCCCGAGCCGATGCCCGCCACAAAGGTCAGGGCTCCGGCGGTCCAGATGTTGCCGCTGTATCCGAGGACCGCGGTCGAGGTGCCCATCAACAGCAGTCCGGGGAGCATGATCGGCCGTCGCCCCAGAGTGTCGGAGAGACGGCCGGCCACGATGATCGCGAGCACGTTGCCCGCCGCATACACGGCCAGCACCACCCCGGTGACCGATGGGGGCTGATCGAGATCTTCCACGATGAACAGTGGCACCAGGGCGACACGAACACCCATCGATGCCCAGCCCTGCGTGAAGCTGGAGGCCAGGATCGCGCGATACGCGCTGTCTCGCAATGCTTCGGACATCGGCATCGCGACGTGGCTGTCGCTGCCGGGCAGCGGTCGGCCACCCACCGACCGAAGCTGGGTGGCAACAACGGTCGACGCAACGATCAGAGCGATGGAATACACGACGAACGGCATCCGCAGCCCGAATCCGATCAATGCGCTGCCGAGCAAGGGACCGGTGATGTTGCCGAGGAGGAATCCGGCGCTGAAGTAGCCCGAGACCCGTCCGCGGATATCGGGCGGCGCCAGCCGGATCATCAGGGCCGTCGCCGAGATCGAGAACATCGTCGAACCGATGCCACCGAGCCCGCGGAAGATCAGGAGCTGCCAGTAGTTCTGCGCAAAGGCGGTTGCCAGGGTCGAGGCCGCGACGATCAATAGACCGGTCAGGTAGATCCGGCGTTCGCCCAGCAATCGCACGAGCCGTCCGCTGACGGGTGCGAACAACAGTCGCATGACGGAGAAGGACGAAATGACCACGGCCGCTGCGGTGATGCCGACGTTGAAACTGCGCGCGAACATCGGCAGCGCCGGGGCGATCAGACCGAAACCGAGGGCGATGACGACGTTGGCGCTGAGCAGAACCCATATCTCGCGGGGTATCTGCTTCACGGCACAAAAACTACCGCCTCGCCCAGAGGCCGGTCACACCGGACCCCGCGGATAGCCCACCGCAATCGTCGAAGTCCACCGGCTCCCTATCGATTTGAGTTATCATCTGATAACCGATGTGTGCACATTGCTGTGCACCCGGCCCAGGAGCGTGTGATGCGGAAAAAACCCCGGAGAACCCTGGATCTCATCACTTCCTTGGGCAGCACGATGACCGCCGCCAACGTCATCATGCAGCTCGCCTCGCCCGGCGTGGGTCATGGCGTTCTCGAGAGCCCGGTCAAACGCGGCAGTGCGTTCGAGCATCCGATCAAGCGAGCCCGCACCACCGGCCAGTACCTGGCCGTGGCGATCGGCGGCACCGACGACGACGTCGCCTACATCCGCGAGCAGCTCCATCACGTCCACAGCCAGGTCACGTCGAAGCCGGGGGCCGAGGTCTCCTACAGCGCCAACAGCCCTGAGCTCCAACTGTGGGTGGCCGCCTGCCTCTACCGCTACTACGTCGACCAGTACGAGTTCTTGTACGGTCCACTCGACACCGAGACGGCCGATGCCATCTACCTCGACGCCGCGCGCCTGGGCACCACTCTGAACGTGCGTCCGACGATGTGGCCTGCCGACCGCTCCGCTTTCGAGGTCTACTGGGAAGAACAGGTCCGGGGTATCCATATCGACCCGGCGGTGCGCGAGATGCTGACCTCGCTCGCCGACCTCAGCTTCCTCACCGGCCCGCTGGGAATCGGCGGCAAGGCACTTCACAAGGCACTGGGCCGACCACAATTGTTCATGACCAAGGGCGCACTTCCCGCGCCGTTCCGTGAGGCGATGGGGTGGACATGGTCTGCCCGGGACGATCAGCTCTACCACCAGGTGCTGGCCGTGTACCGCCAGACCGACTGGGTGATGGCACGCATCGTCCGAGGCCTCAACGACGTCATGCTCGCCGACGTGCGGATCCGGCGCAGGTTCGGTATCGCAGTCTTCTGACCCCCCGCCACGCCTACACTAGGGAAACATGACGTCCACCAGCCACAGTGTCTGCAATCTCTGTGAAGCCATCTGCGGTCTTCAGGTGACCACCGACGGCAACCGCGTCGTCGAGATCCGCGGCGACCGCAACGATCCGCTGTCCCGGGGCCACATCTGTCCCAAGGCCACCGCGCTCGCCGATCTGCACGCCGATCCCGACCGGCTGCGGACTCCCATACGCAAAACAGCCGACGGTGGCTGGGAGCCGATCAGCTGGCAGGCCGCAATCGAACTGGTCGCCGGCAAGATCGTCTCGACCCAGAAACAACACGGCCGCAATGCGGTTGGAATCTACACGGGCAACCCGAGTGTGCACAGTCTGGGAACCGTCACCCATGGACTGCCCTTTGTGAAGGCGGTCGGTACGCGCAACATGTTCTCGGCGACGTCGGTCGATCAACTGCCGATCCAGTTGGTCGCCCACCTCATGTACGGCCACCAGTTACAGATCCCGGTACCCGACCTCGACCACACCGAACATCTGCTGGTCATCGGGGCCAACCCGATGGTGTCGAACGGCTCGATGATGACCGCACCGGACTTCCGTACCCGGATGCGCGAACTACGCCGTCGCGGCGGACAACTCGTTGTCATCGACCCCCGCCGCACCGAGACCGCGGCCATCGCGGATACGCACCACTTCATCCGTCCCGGCACCGATGCCGCACTGCTGATGGCCATGTTGCACGTACTCGTCCACGAGCGTGGGATCTCGCCCGAGCGGATCGAACACCTGCCGTTGTCCGGCCTCGACGAGGTCCGGGCACTCTGCGCGACCACCACCCCCGAGTGGGCCGGCCCGATCACCGGCATCGACGCCACCGACATCCGTTCGATGGCAACCTATTTCGGAACCGCACAGCGCGCCGCGATCTACGGACGCATGGGGGTGTCGACGCAACGATTCGGAACAGTGTGCCAGTGGGCGATCCAGGTGATCAATGCCGTCACCGGCAACCTCGACCGGGTCGGCGGCACATTGCTCACCGACCCCGAGATCGACCTGGTCGCCCGAAAGCTCAGCGGCCGAGGCCATTTCGACAAATGGCGCAGCCGGGTCAGGGACCTGCCCGAGTTCGGCGGTGAACTCCCGGTTGCCACACTCATCGACGAGATCGTGACCGAAGGCACCGGCCAGATCCGGACCCTGATCACGATCGCCGGCAATCCCGTCTCGTCGACCCCCGGCGGTGGTCGTCTGGGGCGAGCACTCGACGGACTCGATTTCATGGTGTCGCTCGACTTCTACGTCAACGAGACCACCCGCCACGCCGATGTCATCCTGCCACCGACGATGATCCTCGAACGCGACCACTACGATCTCATCTTCCACCAACTCGCCGTGCGCAACACCGCCAGGTTCTCGCCCGCCGTGATCGAGAAATCACGTGATGCAAAACATGATTGGGAGATCTTCGGGGATCTCAGCCGTGGCCTGGCACGGGCCCGCTCCGCGGACAAGGGGTTCATCGAACGCCTACGCCGACTACCGAAGCAGCTTGTCCCGACCGTGCGGGCAAGGGCGAGTTCGCGCATGTTGCTGAATGTGTTGCTGCACACCGGTCCCGGCCATCTGACGGTGCGCAAGCTCCTTGCCGCACCATCGGGACGGGATCTCGGGCCACTTCGTCCCGGATTGAGCCGCAAACTCGTGGCAGCCTCGCGCACAGTCGATCTGGCGCCGTCGCTGATCACCGGAGACCTGGCTCGCATGCACACAGACCTGGTGGCGACCGCCGACGACGAACTGTTGCTGATCGGCCGACGCCACCTGCGGTCGAACAATTCGTGGATGAACAACTCAGTGCGTCTGTCCAAGGGCCACCCGCGGTATCACTTGTTGATGCATCCGAAAGACCTTGCCGCGGGCGGACTGTGTTCCGGAGACCAGGTGATGCTGAAATCTGCGGCCGGCAGTGTGGAGGTGACCGTTGCCGAAAGCGACGACATCATGCCGGGTGTGGTGAGTCTGCCCCATGGTTTCGGTCAGAATCAGGATGGTGTTCGCCTCGCCGTGGCCGGTCTCATCGATGCCCCGAGCGTCAACGATGTCACCGATCCCCTTCGCCTCGACGAGCTCTCAGGAAATGCGGCTCTCAACGGCGTGCCCGTGACAGTGAGCAGAACCGTCACCGATTGACCCCGGGCCGGCGCCGGTCAGCAGCCTTCGATCTCGATGATCGGTGACCGGTCTCCGCGGGCGAACCGGGACACCGCCAAATTGCACAGGCCCTGAAGCCTGCACAACCAACGATCGTTGCCGTCCCACCGCGGGGCAAAGGAACTACGCCCGTGGATGGCACGACTGTTGTCGAGGATGAACAAATCGCCTGGGCGCAAAACAATTTCGCTGTGATGCACCTGCCACACGGACTTCACCGCGGCCAGTGCAGCAGCGTGTTCGGTGCTGTCCGTCGACATCAGATCTTCGTCATAGGTGATCACCGGGTCTTCCCACGAACCGCTGAGCACCGGGATCGGTCCACGTACCTCGTCCGGAACCCCGCCGTCGACAAACGATCCGTCCACCCGCGTGTAGAACACGGGGTCGCGGAGGAGCGCGACGGTCCGGACCGGAAGCAGATCCTGCAACTGGCGCGCAGACAGCAGATATGTTGCCGCGGTCGGGTCGCCCCGCAGGCACCCGAGTGCAATGAAATCAGGTCGGGTCCGCAGGTTGTGACACTGCTCTGTATGACTTTCGAGGTTCACGGCGCTACCGGTCGACATCTGACGGCGCTGATGACGTCGGATGGGCACCAGGGTCTGAACGAGCTCGCCGCGGCACTCGGGCCGATACCCCACCAGATGCACGATGCTGGAGAGCAGCAGCGCTGATTGCCTGGCCATGCCGGTGTGCCGAGTCGGTGCACCCACTGCGGCAGCTGGGGTTTCACCGATCTCCCCGACGTCCAGCCCTTGTAGGAGCAGTCCGCCATCGCCCTCGACCAGGAAGTCGAGCAGCAGCTCACGGATCGGCGCCGGCAGCAGCGCCGCGGCGAGGCGGGCCTGACGGCTGAAGTCCTGCGGATCTGACAACGAATCGGCCGCAATGTTCTCGGCAAGCATGCCTATTACCTGCGCATACTCGTCGATGTTTGCCGTCTGCACTGTCGGCCAGCAGACGCGCTCATCAGGTCCGGGAAGCGATTGTGCACTCATATTTGCTCACCCTCCGATCCAATGCCGATGCGGTATCACACAGCGTAATGCGCAACTCCGGATCTCACAGTGCGAGAAGGACCAAGAATCGGGGCCAAGACGATCACGATTCGGCCCGCATCGAAATCGGGTGCGATCCGGGGTACGTCGCCCGAGGTATCGCCGATGATTTTTCGGCCACCGCACAGTCGATATCTGTGACCAGCAGTCCATCCGTCCGCCATGACCCGAAGGATCTGACAATGCCCGCCATCATCCCGTCGCTATGGTTCAACCAGAACATCGAAGCAGCGATGAAGCTGTACACCGAGACATTCCCCGATTCGTCCATCGACAACATCATGTATGTCGGAGAGGACGGACCCGGACCGGCCGGGAGCATTTTGGCCGCCACGTTCACGTTGTCCGGCCATACATTCGAGGGCATCAATGCCGGACCGGAGTTCACGTTCTCCGAGGCGGTGTCATTCGCAGTCCGGTGCAGTTCGCAGGAAGAAGTCGATTACTACTGGAATGCGCTGACCGCAAACGGCGGCATCGAGTCAGAATGTGGCTGGCTGAAGGATCCTTTCGGTCTCAGCTGGCAGATCGTGCCCGAACGACTGTACGAACTGCTGTCGGATCCGAATCCGGCCCGTGTCCGCGGCGCCACCGACGCAATGATGAAAACCCACGGCAAGCTGATCATCGCCGACCTCGAGGCCGGCGCGGACTCAGCCGGCTGAACCCGGCGCCACGGTGGCGCACCCCGCGCGCTCGGCGCCTTCGAGCTTCTCCTCGCACTCCTGCGTGAGCAACCGGTTGGTGCCGATTCCCTGCTGGGCGAAGACATCGCCCGGATTGAGGAGCTGACAGGCCCGCATGGACAGGCAGCCACACCCGACACAGCCGTCCATCAGATCGCGCATCCGTTGCAGCAGCGCGATCCGCTCGTCGAGATCTTCCACCCACCGCATCGACGCCTTGTGCCACATCGCCTTCGTCGGCGACTCGTGTTCACCGAGAACCTCCAGGACCGACCCAATGGTCGCCAGCGGGATCCCCGCCGCCTGAGAGGCCCGGATGAACGCCACCCTCCGCAACATCGCCCGGTGATATCGACGCTGGTTACCGGACGTGCGGCGGCTGAAAATCAGTCCGCGGTCCTCGTAATATCTCACGGCCGATGGCGCCACGCCGGCCCGGATTGCCAACTCCCCTACCGTCAATTCCAACTTTTTCAGTGCCATTTTCACATCGTACCTTGACTTCAAGTTAGCTTGAACTTGAACACTGGTCGCATGAAACCGACACAACTCAAATTCATTCTGATCATCGCAAGCGTGCGGTCCGGCCGCATCGGGCCCACCGTGGCGCAGTGGTTTGTCGACCAGGTGGCTCCATACGGAATCGACGTCGAAATCATCGACCTCGCCGAACCCACCGGCCCACACACCACCGAATTACTGGAGATGGCCGACGGATTCATCGTCGTCACACCGGAATACAACCACTCCTATCCCGGTGACCTGAAGATCCTGATCGATGCCCACGGGACCCAGTGGAAGCACAAGCCGGTGACGATTGTGTCCTATGGCGGCATGTCCGGTGGCCTGCGTGCAGCTGAACATCTGCGTGCGGTCTTCGCCGAGGTGTATTCGGTGGGAACCCGCAACGGTGTGGTCGTCCATGCCCCGTGGGACCACATCACCGACGGCCGGCTCGTCCTCGACGAAGACGCGATCGCGTCGACCCGGGGCGCGATGGACGAATTGATCTGGTGGGCCGAACTACTCAAACCCGAACGCGGGGCACGCGACGAAGGAGCCGCCTGAGAATGGATCTCCGCGCGAAGAAGGTCGCGCACTCGTCTTGTTTGTCAGCGGCTCGGCGCTGGCCGGCCTGGCCTGGAACATCCAGAGTCTCATCGCCTTTCGAGCGGTTCAAGGACTCGGTGGTGGATACCTGCAACCGGTCGGGATGACCATTGCCCTTCAGATGGTCGACGAACGGCATCGCGGCAGGCTGATGGGGTGGCTCTCACTGCCTCTTTTGATCGGCCCCGTCCTGGGACCTACGGCCGGTGGACTTCTGGTGGACAACGTCGGCTGGCGGTCCCTGTTCCTGATCAACGTGCCGATCGGAATCGCTGCCATCACGCTGGCCGCCAGACTCTTTCCCCGGCAGTCGGGAACCGATCGTGCCGGTCTCGACTGGGTGGCTCTGGCCGCTCTGGCTCCGGGCGGCGCATTGCTCGTCTTCGGGTTGGCGCAGGCCGGCGACCACGGTGATCCGATATCGGCCCAGGTCCTGATCCCGGCGGGCTGCGGCCTCGGACTCCTGGCCCTGTTTGTGGTCCGGACGCTTCGATCGCAGCGCCCACTGCTCGACCTACGACTGCTCAAGCGACGGTCACTGGCCGTCGGTGCAGGCAGCCTGTACCTGGTTGCAGGCGCTTATTTCGGATCAATGTTGATCGGGCCCATCTACATTCAGGCCGTCCGCGGCGACAGCGCCACGACAGCCGGACTGATTGTGATCGGCCAGGCGGTCACCACCGGCCTGGTGGTTCAAATCGCGGGAAGACTCGTCGATCGTATCGATCCGCGCCGGGTGGTCTGGTTCGGGCTCAGCGCCACGGTGGTCGCGATGACCCTGATGACGACAACACTCGACGAGGACACGCCCCATCTCACGCTCGTCGGCATCGGTGTGATCATGGGTATCGGTATCGGCGCCACACTGGTGCCGCTGATGGCAGCGTCGCTCCGCGGCATTTCAGGTCCGGCGATCGCCTCGGGCACAACCATTCTCACCACTGGCAATCAATTTGCGGCGGCGATCGGCGCGGCACTGAGTGCCACCGTTCTGACCACCCTGTTCAACGGTCGGGTCGAAGCGCTCGACGACACCGGCATGGCCGGAGCACTTCGATTGTCACCCGACGAACGGATCACGGCGGCACCGGATCTCGCGAGCGCAGTCGCCGACACCTATCTGCTGACACTGGGTTTGCTGATTACGGCCCTGGTGATCTCGGCATTCCTGCCGAAACTGCCGCATCCACCACAGCCGGCAACGCCGGCGCCCGCGGAGCGGACACCGGCGCAGATCGGGCACCAACAGGAACTTTCAGCCGAGCCCTGCAGATGAAGCGTGTCAGCCCTCGGGCGGCGGCTTCACGACCAGTACGGGACAGGTGGCCCGGTGCAGGACTGCCTGGCTGGTGGATCCGAGGAGCAGACCCGCAAAACCGCCACGACCGCGACTTCCGACCACCAGCAACTGGGCATCCTTGGCATGTTCGACGAGTTGATGCGCCGGACCGTCGGGCACGATCACCCGCGTGACCTCGACATCGGGATAGTCGACACCAAAACCGGCGACCCGCTCGGCAACGACCTCCCGCGCGTCGTCGGCCAGTTCCTGCAGCTGATCGAGTTCGAGTCCGTAGCCGTACAGCGCGTCGGAGGCCAGATCCGTCCAGGTGTGGACCACCAAAAGGCCCGTGTTCAGGAATGATGCCTGCTCAAAGGCCGCTGCGACAGCGCCTTCGCTGACCGCGGATCCGTCGAGACCGACCACAACCGGCCCTGTTCCACCCGCACCCGCGTAGACGAGAACCGGACATGAGGCGTGTGCGACGAGATTCACACCCACTGAACCGAGAAAGATCCCTTTCACCCCGCCGAGCCCTCGGCTGCCGACCACAACCAGCGACGCGTGGTGCGATTCCTCGACCAACACGGTCCCGGCGCGCCCTTCTGCGACTTTGGTTTTCACGTCGACCCCAGGCGCGATGTCCCGAGCCTTCGCGGCCGCCTTGTCGACGTTGTCGTGTGCCTCTTGCCGGATGATGTCGATGACATCCTGCGGAATCACCAGTGCCGGTGCATACAGTGCACCCTGAGTCTCGTACGCACCCACAATCAACAATGGTTTACGTTGCCGCTCCGCAGCTTTCGCCGCCCAGATAACCGACTCGAGGGCAGAATCCGAACCGTCTACTCCGACGACAATCGTGGTGCTCATGGCCAGAACCTCCTTGTTCACGTCGCGTTCCATGCAATCGCGCCGGGCATCTACCGGTCAACGCCTATGGCACGTCTACTGCACCACATTTCGCCGCACCGCTGTAGGGCAGTTGTGCCCAATACAGCGGGTTCCACTGGTTTACCCGTACACTGAAGTGGTCGGATACATCCACCACCGGCAATTTTCGTCGAACTTCCTCGAAACCGACATCTCGGAACCTTGTGAATCGCCGATAGCCGGATGACGTTTGATCACCATTTTTCCCGGCACCGTGGGGAATCTCGAAGAGATTCTCGAGTGAGTCTCTCCAGACCACGGTCGCCGGCGACACCCGGCAGCTCTTGCGCAGATCCCGTGCGCACGCACGACACCGCGAGAGCCGCACCGCCACGAAGAAAGTAGTAACCATGCACGAACCCGAACTGTTCTCGCACCGCGAGACGATCCGTTCCGAGCCCGCCGCACAGAGCCCCAAGGACGCGCCGCGGATTCCGCAGCCGATCTTCTCCGACCAGGTGATCGATCCTGCGGTGCAACGTGCGCAGGAACGCACACCGCGCTGATCTACCGATGACAATGGCCCGCCGATATCGGCGGGCCATTGTTGTGTTCTCTGTACGGTCAGCTCTTACGCAGCAGGAAGCGCTGGACCTTGCCGCTCGGTGTCTTGGGCAGCGACTCGATGAAGTGCACCTTGCGCGGGAAGGCGTGGGCCGCAAATTTCGTCTTGACCAGCTGCTGGAGCTCTTTTTCGAGTTCGGCCGACGCCGCTGACGGATCCCGGAGCACCACATACGCTTCGAGCACCTCACCGCGCAGTTCGTCCGGCTTGCCGACAACCGCGGCCTCGGACACCGCCTCGTGCATGACGAGGACACTTTCCACGTCGAAGGGGCCGATTCGGTAACCGGCCATGATGATCACATCGTCGTCGCGGGCCGAGAAGGTGTAAAAACCGTTCTCGTCGACCGATCCGCAGTCCCCGGTGATGTACCAGCGACCGTCGTCGGTGTACCGGCCGGCGGTCTTCTCCGGCGCGTTCTGGTATCCGGTGAACCAGAGCATGTCGCTCGCGGTGGTGTCGATCGCAACCCGGCCCACAGTCCCTGCCGGGGCCACTGCGTCGGTGTGCTCCTCGAGCACGGCGCAGGACCAACCGGGCAACGCCCGACCCATCGAACCTGCGGGCACGTCGGCCAGCAGATCGTCGTGCCAGGCGTTGACGATGAACATGCCGTGTTCTGTCTGCCCGTAGTGGTCGCGCACTGTGACGCCGAGCACCTCTTGCGACCAGCCGACCACGTCGGGGGTCAGCGGTTCACCCGCGGACGACGCACGCCGCAGCGCGATGGACGGAACCGCACCGTCGTCGGCCCGTAAGGCACGGTAAACGGTCGGGGCGGCAGCGAAGTTGGTGACGCCGAGTTGCTCGAGCACCTTCCATGTCAGGGCCGGTGAGAATCCGGCGTGCAGCAAGATGCTGCGGGTGCCGCTCGCCAGAGGGCCGAGAATCGCGTAGTAGAGGCCATAGGCCCAGCCCGGATCCGCAGCATTCCAGAACACATCACCGGGACGCACGTCGAGCCCGAACTCCTGGTACGCGTGGAACGATGCCAGCGCCCGGACGGGGATGGGGACACCTTTCGGCTGTCCGGTGGTGCCGCTGGTGAACAGTTCGACCAGCGGTCCGTCGCCACCGACCGCGACCGCCGCGCTGCCCGGCTCGTCGGCATCGTGGGCCGCGATCAGGGTCGCCAGCTGCAGCTCGTGGTCCGCGGACTCACCGGCCGCGATCACCCGCCAGGGAGCATCAGCAGGCATGTCATCACCCGGGGCCAGCTTGTGCAGCTGATCGAGGTCGGAGATCACGATCTTGGCGCCACTGTTGGTCAGGCGAAAGGCAATTGCCGGGGACGCGAACGCGGTGAACAGCGGGACGTAGACCGCTCCGCGCCGCCAGACTCCCAACGCCGCGACCACGAGATCGGCCGACTTGCTCATCAGGCTTGCCACCCGGTCGCCCGGCTCCACACCGAGGGCTGCGAGGGCGGCAGCAAACTTCGACGACTGCTCGCGCAGATGGCCATATGTCAGGTCTTCGGTGACCAGATTTCCGGCATCGTCTGTCTCGACAACCGTGAACGCCACGGCGTCGGCCGGGTGCCGATCACACAGGAGGTCTGCGGCGCAGGCCTCGGGGACGTCGTACTGCGCCAGCAATTCGCTGACCCGATCAGTTGTGGCAATCATGTTTTTTGAATCCTCACTGGTCACGACACTACTTCTCCCGAGTAGGATCCACGTCACAATAATCTTCCCGCTACCCCCGAAAAGGGGTGACCCCCGATGACTGTCCGACATCCGCTGCTGCGACCTCGCGATACCGACGCACTCCGAGACGCAATGCGGGCTTTGGCGACGGCATCGGAGACTCCCGTCCTGTTCGGCGGCGAGGTACACGAGGGCACACTTCTGCTCACCGAGTTCGTCGGTGTCCGCACCAACGGATTGCGTGGACTGACCGTGATCCCGGCGTCGGGCCTGGGTGGCCGAGTGATCGAGCGGCGCCGAGCGGCGGCAGTGTCCGACTACGGCAATGCGTCGGCGATCACTCACGACTACGACGGACCGGTGCTGGGGGAAGGTCTGCGGTCGGTGCTGGCGGTCCCTGTGGTGGTCGACGCGACAACCCGGGCCGTGCTCTACGCGGCGAGGCGCGATGCGTCACCCATCGGCGGCCGGACCGCCGACTCGGTGATCGCCGCGAGCCGGCGCCTCGCGGTGGAGATCGCGGTGCGCGACGAGGTGGATCGACGGACCCGGATGTTGGTTTCCGCAGCCGGGAACACCGCCACGTTCCCCGATTCGTCAATGGTCGAGGAACTTCGCAGCATCCACGCCCAGCTCCGGGATCTGGCCACCCGGATCGAACCTGCCGAAGGGGGCCGGGCCCGCGAACTGTCCGACCGGCTCGCCCGCGTTCTCGGCGGTGACGCGACCGAACCACCACCGGACGTCAATCTGTCCCGGCGGGAGATCGATGTTCTGGCGGTGGTTGCCCTCGGGTGCACCAATGCCGAAGCCGCCAAGACACTTTCGCTCCGGTCCGAGACGGTGAAGAGCTACTTGCGCAGCGCGATGCAGAAATTGGACGTCCACAACCGGCATGAAGCCGTGGTCATGGCCCGCCGGATGAACCTGCTGCCCTAGGCAGCGCTGGGCCACTCGAAGTCTCGCCACCCGAAGTCGATGTTGTATACCGGTGCCTCGGCGGCCTTCTTCTCGAATGCCGCGCGGGCGCGTTGTTTGAACCATTCGGCGTCGGCGTCGCTGTCCGGGTTCCACATCTCCGGATTCGTGAAGTACCTCTCCGGGAAATGAGTGTTGTTGGGTTGCGGCGAATCCAGGGTTCCTCGCTGCCGCCACCCGACTCGGCCCTGCCAACCCGGCGGGCCGGTGCCGTCGTTGATGATCTCGGTGATCCAGCCGGTATCGCCATCATGGATGTGGCCGTGATCGGGACCGCAGACCAGGGTCAGGACGATGATGTCGGTGCGACCACCTTTGGAGTACTCGACCATGTGATGCACCGCGGTTTCCGTCGCGGGCGCATCACAGCCAGGGCGTGAACATCCCCGTTCGGCGGCAATCAACGCCAGGCGTTGATACGCGGTCGCCAAACGTTTTTCCCGGCCTAGGAACAGGGCGCGGTGTTTGTCGTCGAGCAGTGCCAGGAACTTACGGCTCACACCGGCCAGGCGCAGGGCATCGCGGACCGGCAGCACCCCGCCGGAGGCGGTGGTCGCCAGGCCCGCTTCGGCCTCGAGTTGCTCCAGGGTCATCGTGACGATGACCTGAGCGGGTAGACCACGGTGCTGACCGAGGATGCCTTGCCCGACCACCATTTCCATCAACCGTGTGAACGCATCATGATTGCGCTGCCCGGGAGTACGGGTGTCACGTTTCGCTGCGGCCTGGAGCGTCTCGGCATCCGCCTTGTCTGCGCTGCCGGTGGGTGAGTCCGGATCGTTCGGGTTGTTCATGCCCTGCGCGGCCCACTTCGCGGCGACGATGTCCCACAACGCTTTGGTGGCCGGGTCGAGAGTGCCGGAGATGCCGGCCATATGGTCAGCACCCTGTTTGGACACTTTCAGGTCGCGTTTTTGCGCCCGGTCGACATCATCGAACTCGCCATCCGGATTCAGATACGCATGCAGATGCAGACCCACCCTCTTCAACTCATCGGGATCCATGGTGCGGGCGGCTTCGGCCATCAGCCGTTCGCCCTCGGACCACAGAGCCAAGTCACTACGAATTGTGCCCGGCAACGCCCGCAGCACTTCATCGATGACGTTGTAGTGGGCGATCCCGATCGCGCCGTCCCGCAACGCGGACCAGGTGTTCGGATACACCGGCGACGTGACCTCACCGGACGTTGTGTGCCATTGGCCCACGCGTTCAGCGCGTTTCGATCGGGCACTGGCCTGGGTCGCCGAGATGCGTAGCTGGTGACGCAAGAACTTGTTGTGCTTGAGACCCTGCTTCGCCGCGACCGACCGCTCCCGCAACTCCACCGCTATCCGGACCTTCACGGCTTCATCACGACGGGTCTGCATCTCCACAACTTGCGCGAGTTCGACGGTTTCTTTGTCCGACAACATCGCCAGCGAAACATCAACAAGCCTGCGCGACAACATCTCACGGACAGCAACGATCTCCTCCGCATCAAGAGCCATGCCCTCGATACGGTTGATCAGATCTGCCACCCCCGAACCCATGGAATATTTCTATCAGCGCCCTCCGACAACCAGATCGCCGGAAATCCGAGGTCGTCGAAACCGCTAGCGGCCCGCTCGAATCATGATGCCCCAGTGCGCATGCAGGGCGTTGGTGTCGAGAACATCGCAGCTCAGCAACACCGGATCGATCCGTCCCTGTGCGGCTTCGATGGCGGCAACGGTGATGGTGGCCGTCGCCTCGGACTGATTGTGCCCCGACGTGTACAACCACCGACCGGTGTTGCGGTTGCGGACCAGCACCGACCACTCGTCGCTCCCACGCGGGTGAACCTTCCTCAGCATCGGTCGGCCCAGGCTGGGTACAAGTGCAGCGAACCGCAGCGCCAGCGTCGCCGGCCCCGAACTCAGTGTGAGGTAGTTGGCCACGTGCGGTCCATCGACATCGATTGCGAGGTGGTCGGGAAAGTTTGTGCGTACGTAGCGCTTTCGACTGCCGTGGGGACCTTCCAGCACCCTTGACCGGGCCAGGTTCCGGATCCTGACCCCCGACGCATAATCGGTGAACGTCGTCCCGAGTAGTCCGACCGTCCACTCCACCGAGCCCCGGCCATGGGGTTCACCCGCTCCGAGCATCAGCCCGATGTCGACGCCGTCGGTCGAGTCGGCCGCAAGCGCCGTGGCCATGATGGTCGACAGACCGGGGGCCAGCCCCACACAGGTCAGCACACCACCCGCGGCGGGCGCGGCCATGATCGTCTCGAGATATCTCGGGGTGGCGCTGATGTCGACAAACCGCGCTGCCCCCGCATCCTTCGCGAGCGCAGGATCCTCGATCCCCGACGCGTTGACCACCACATCCATGCCGTCGACTGCCTCGCGGTACGCCTCCCCGCCGGACCGGACAAGGTCAACCACCACGTCGTTCGAGTCCGGATTACGCCCGACCCGGACCACCTCGTGTCCACGACCACGCAACTTGTCGACAATTCTCGCCCCGACAGCACCATTCGCACCGAGCACCGCGATCTTCATATGACAGCTCCGACCGTTGCATTCGTCGAGGTTCACCACGACCTCAAACACAATCTTCAACCACGAACGCGTCCTTCGTCGTCATCTGTTCCGGGTTAGATCGGCGCCGGACGGGCGCGTCGCGACACCCGGCGACGTCGGCCGCCTCCTACCCTGAGGACATGGCACGCCCGGACAACCACGATCCCTCCACGCTCGGCTTCTCGAGCCGCGCAGTTCACGCCGGCAACAGCATCGACAAGGGCTCCGGGGCAATTCGGACACCGATCGTGATGGCCAATTCGTATGCGTTGCCCGATGACCCGTCGCAGGTCAGCTGGTCGGGTACGGAGATTCCGCTCTACACCCGTAACTCCGGCGCCAATCAGATTGCGCTGCAGCACAAGCTGGCGTCCCTCGAAGGTGCCGAAGACGCGGTGGTCCTGGCCTCGGGGGTGGCCGCGCTGCATGCCGTGTTCTTCACCCACCTGGAATCCGGGGATCATGTGCTGATCGCCGACGTGACCTACGAGGCGACGTTCCGCCTGTTCACCGAGCTCCTGCCACGCAAGTACGGCATCGAAGCCACATTCGTCGATGCCTCGGACCTCGACTCCGTGCGGGCGGCGCTGCGCCCCAACACTCGCCTGGTTCATATCGAAGCGATCGCCAACCCGACCACCAAGGTCACCGATATCGGCGCGGTCGCCGAGATCGCGCATGCCGCGGGCGCTCTGGTGGTCGTCGACTCGACTTTCACTCCGCCGCCGCTGTACCGGCCGCTGTCCGAGGGTGCGGACCTGGTGGTGCACTCGCTGACGAAGTACTACAACGGCCACGGTGATGCCATGGGCGGTGCGGTACTCGGCGCCAAGGCTCTGATCGATCCCATCAAGACCGACGCCATGGTGGATGTCGGTGGCGTGATCTCACCGTTCAATGCCTGGCTGATCAGCCGCGGGTCCATCACCTTGCCGCTGCGGATGGCGCGTCACCTCGAGTCGGCCGCGCAGGTCGCGGAGTTCCTGGATCGCGATGAGCGGGTTGCGTACGTGGCGTACCCCGGCCTCACGTCCCATCCCCAGCATGAGCTGGCCACCAGGCAATTCGGCGGACGGGGCTACGGCGCGATGATGGCGTTCGCGGTCAGGGGTGATCCGGACACCCAGAACCGGTTCGTCTCGTACCTGCGGATGATCACGTCAGCGGTCTCACTCGGTCACGATGAATCACTGATCGTCCACGTCGGTACGAGTGGTCCGCGGGTGAAGCACTATCCGGAAGAGTTCCGCACGTGGGGCCATCTCCGGTTCTCCATCGGCCTCGAAGACCCCGACGACATCGTCGCCGACCTTGCCGCCGCGCTTGACGCCACGTTCACCTGACCCCACCCCGCAGACGAGCCAGCTGTACGAAGACGAGCCACATATTTCTGGCTCGTCCTTGTACAGCTGGCTCGCTTGTGAATCTTCGGTCAGGGCAGTGCAGTCCAGGTCTGGGTCTCGCTGATCGACACGACACGTCCGTCGTGGATGACCACGCGGTCGGCGGGTGCGTTGGCGATGACGTCGAGGACTCCTGTCCCGCGAACCGCCAGGAACTCTGCCCGGGCACCGACCCGCGCGCCCGCGACGGGCAACCCCATCACCCGACGGGCGTCGTCGGTGACCATCGCCAGCGCGACGTCCGGATGTACGTGTGCAGCGGCGACGGCGAGGGCTGCCGTTTCCAGTGCGTCGCTGCGGCCGAGCGGGTTGAACGGGTCACGCACGTTGTCCGCGCCGGCCGCGACACAGACCCCGGCCTCGCGCAGGGGTCCGATTGCGGTGATCCCGCGGGGTGTGGCAACAGGGTGGTCGCGGCCCTGCAGATAGAGATTGGTGATCGGATTCGCGACCACGCCGATCCCGCTCGATGCGATGAGCGGCAGCAGTTCGCCGAGTTCGTCTGCCGACATCGTTCCCAGCCGGGTGCAGTGCCCGGCGGTGCGGATCCGATCCACCGGCCAGCTGCGGACCCGCTCGGCAAACGCTGCAATCGTGTGGTGATCGCCTTCCAGGAACTCGTCCGTATGCAAATCGACCCCGACACCACGCAGTTCGGCGATATCGAGCAGACGATGAAGGTCCCCCATCGGGTCCGGCGCGCTGTGCGGTGACCCACCGACCAGATCGGCACCGGCATCGAGGGCGGCGTGTACGAGATCGTCGCTCGCGTACACCTTGGCCAGCGCGGCGATTTCGATGTCGATGAGACCGCGCAACTCGCGACGTACCTCGTCGACCGCGCGGATTCCGCGCAGCGGGTCGTCCCCGAAAAGGATGTCGACATGGGAACGGACGGCGGTGGTTCCGTTGCGTACCAACGCAAGTGCGGCGGCGCGGGCGCGAGTGCGAAACGACTCCTGGTCAAATTCCGCACTGCCTGCTTTCCAGTTCGCGATGGCGTCGTGCAGATGACCGAGCGGCGGCTGCAGCACATCCCACGACAACGCCTTGTCCAGATGTGCGTGCGGCTCGGCGGGCGCGGTCATCAGGACATATCCGCGAAGGTCGATCACACCCGGTGAGCTGACGTCCACGTCGGAAGGATCTGCGGTGCGCAGCGCGGCGACCACGGCATGGTCACCGTCGCGCACCACATCGACGTCGACGATGTTCCCATCCGGGAGAGTCGCTCCCCGAATGGACGACACCGTCTGCGGGAGTGCATGTTTCACAGTTCAAATTTCCTCATCTGATGAATATGACGGGTCGCAGCGGTCAGAGCCGTTGCGCCCGGACGTAGATACCGGCGACGTGGGCGCTTGCGGCCTCGCGTGCGGCAGTGGCGTTGCCGGCTTCGATGGCGGCCACAATCCGGTCGTGTTCGGAGACCGCGAGCCGGCGATTCAGGTCGGTGACCCACATATCGGATCGAAAAAGGTGCGACTGTCCATCCAGACGCGAAAGCGCCTCACTCAACGGACGATTGGCCGCGTTATCACGGATCAGGGTATGAAACTGCAGATCCAGCAAGGCATCCCGATGCTGATCGGGAGGCTCGGACAACAATTCCCGCTGCACCTGCACCATCTTGCGCATCTGGTCGACGGCGGCGTTATCCGCCCCGAGCGCGGCGTTGAACGCGGCGAGTCCGTCGAGGACCTCTCGCACCTCGAACACCGATTTGAGGGTGTCGGCATCCAGCGACGCCACGCGGGCGCCGGCGTTGCGGGTGTGGGACGCGAGTCCCTCGTAGATCAACTGCTGCACGGCCTCGCGCACCGGCGTACGACTGACGTCCAGTCGTGCGGCCAGCGCCGGAACACTCAGTGGGCTATCGGGTTCGAGTTCGCCGTTGAAGATCATCTCTCGCAGCGCGTCGTGCACCGAATCGGTGAGAAGCGCACGGTCAGAAGCAGTCATCGCGGTTGTCTCCTCTTCAGTTTCCGGCGGCCGCCACGCGAGCGGTCTCCCTCAGGTCGGTTGCCGGTGCCACACCCGTTCGCAGGCCTGCCACCTTCATCGCGATGTTCTCGGCGATCGTGATGGGAGCGTATCCCTTTTCGCCATCCGCCAGGGTCCCGGGCAGCGCCTCGATGACGGCGTCATGATTCCCGTCGAAGAAGAAGGCGGCCGATCGCCGGCGCCGGATCTGCCCGTCGATCACCGGGGGGTCGACGCGATGAATCGTCGACATCCAGCGGTCACCTGTCCACCGGGCCATCGCGTCGCCGAGGTTGATCAACAGCGCACCATCGGCCGGTTGCACATCGTGCCATCGTCCGTCGCGGTCGAGAACCTGCAGGCCTGGCACCTGGTCGGCACACAGGATCGTCAGGATTCCGAAATCGGTGTGCGCACCCATTCCGGTGAGGTCCCCGGTGAACTCGGTATCACCTTCCGGCAAGGCATAGTTGTTCATCTTCATGGCCTCGATCGAGTGGTCGATGAGGTTGTCGAAGTATCCCGGTTCCAGGCCCAACGCGTCGGTGAAGACGGTCATCAACGTGCGTGCCAACTCCTGCGCCGCAGCGAAGTACCGCCGGACCGCAGGTTCGAAACCCGGTGCGGCATCGGGCCAGTTGTTCGAGGCGTAACTGGCCTCGGGCAGATCGAGCTCGGCGAACTCCGCAGCCTCGACACCGACTGTGAACGCCTCGTAGAAGTCGTTCATCTGGTTGGCGGTGGGGATCCCCAGGCTCATGCTCAGCGACTCCGACTTCGGTGCCGAGTAGCCTCGATTCGTCCAGGCCTCACGGCGGTACTCCTTCTTCACCGCCAGCGGCAGATTGAAGAACGAATCAAGCGCACCCATCAGATCAGCGATGACGGAATCGTCGATCCCGTGTCCGATCACCTGGACAAACCCGACGTCTCGGCACACGCGGTCGAGCTCGGCCGCGACTGCGACGCACGCGGGATCAGAGTGGGCATCAGCGGTTCGGTAGCAGGTGATATCGATTGTGGGCACATGAAAGGTCTTGTCATCCATGATTTCTCACTTTCCTATCGAGTTCATCGAGTCAGCAGGGTCCGACGCGTCAGTTCTTCCCGGACTCGTGCCAGCGACCGACGGCCAGCTTTGCCAAGAAGCCCGTGAGCGCAAAGACCGCAACCCCGAACAGTGAGGCCAGGACAATGGCCGCGATCAGATCGTCGGACTGCAGGCGGCCGCGATACACATCGAGCAATGTGCCGATCCCCGGCTGACCTTTGGCGAAGAACATGTCGCCGATGACGGCGCCGACGACCACGAGGCCCGCCGCCGTGCGGACACCGGTCATGATGGCCGGCATGGCTGCCCGCATCTCGAGTTTGACGAGGCGGTCCCAGCGAGAGGCCCGCGACAGTGTGAAGAGTTCGTGCAAACCCCGGTCGACGGACGCGATGCCGAAGTGGGTGTTCGTGATGATCGGGAAGGCGGCGATCAGGACACAGACGAGCGTCCGCGACATCATGCCGTAGCCGAACCACAATCCGATCAGCGGGACGATGGCAAGTATTGGGATCACCTGCAGTACAACGGCATAAGGGTAGACGATCCGTTCGATCCACTTCGCCTGACTCATCAGCACGCCGGTCCCGACTCCGACGAGTACGGCTACGACGAAGCCGACCAGTGCAACCTGGGCGGTGACCGCCAGCGCTTCGAGCATCGGTTGCAGGTGCGAGGGCTGCATCAGCGAGTCCCGCAGCACGTCGATCGGCGGTGGCAGCAAAAAACGCCTTTCCGGGGCCAACACCCAGTAGCTGACGGCCGACCAGGCCGCCAGAGCTCCCAGTAGCGAGAGCAGCGGATAGACCACCAGCCCGGTCAATCTCCGGAGGTGGCGTCGGCTCTCGCGGCGGGTCACGGTGTTTGCCTGACGAAAGTGGCCGACCCGCATACGTCGGGAAAGGTCCAGCGTGGCATTGATCTCGGTCATCGATTGCTCCTGTGCAACATCGCCGAGATCTCGGCGACATGGTCGGTGAACGTGGGGTCGAAACGCAATTCGGGTTCCCTCGGGTAAGGCATGTCGATGTCCAGAACCGCCGCGATACGTCCCGGTCGCTGGGTCATCACAACAACACGATTCGCGAGGTAGACCGCCTCGGACACCGAGTGGGTGATGAACATCGCCGTGAATTCCCGCTGTGTATAGAGCCTTTGGAGTTCAACCTGCATCTCGAGCCGGGTCATCTCATCGAGCGCCCCGAAAGGTTCGTCCAGCAACATCACATCCGGGGAGAGCGTCAGCGCACGTGCCAGCGACACTCTCATCTTCATACCGCCGGACAGTGCTCTCGGGAGCTGGTCCGCGAACTGTTCGAGTCCGACCGCCCGAATGCTTTCTGCCGCACGCGCTTTGTACTCCGCCTTGTTCTCATGGCCGAGTTCGGCAGCGAGTTCGACGTTGGCACGGACGTTCCGCCATGGCAGCAGCGTCGGCTCCTGAAAGATGAACCCCACTGAATCACCGGCCACGGCAACAGATCCCGACGTCGGAACCTCCAGTCCGGCCGCCATCCGCAGCAGCGTCGACTTACCACATCCCGATGGCCCGACCACCGCGACGAAGTCACCACGGCGCACTTCGAGATCGGCCTTCTCGATGGCGACCGTCCCGGTGTCGAACGTCTTCACCACATTGTCGAAAACCATCTGCATGCCCTTGGTGAGCCGGCGCGCATCGGCGCCCTGCATCGTATCCGCGAGTCTCAATGTGTTGCCTCAACCTTCCAACCAACATGCAACTTCTGTCTTTCCTGGCATTCACATCATTGATTACATGCATGACGATACGGTTGCCTCGCGTTACGAATTGATGACATGTCCCGCCTTTCACGGATTGCACCTGCAGTTACCTCGGATTCTCGGCATATTTCGGCAAGATGACAGGGTCCGTAACATCGACGCAACACTCAATTGATTACATGCAATAGTGCTTCGGGAGTGCAACCGAAGGAATCCCGCGGCTGCGGGATCACACACCACCGCAACAGGTCTCGTCCGTCATTCGGACATCAGTGCCCCACCGAATACCCGGTTGATGTGACCGGATTAGGAGAATCATGAAGCGATCACCCGTCGGGCGACACATCGGCATCGCCGTCATCGCCGCCACCACCCTGGGACTGACATCGTGTGCGTTCAGCTCTGAAGAGCCGACCGAGTCGGTGGCGATCGAACCTGCGGCCGCAGCGCAGAACCTTGCCGATGTCTGTCCGGCAAATGTCGGCATCCAGTTGCAATGGCAACCGCAATCCGACATGGGCGCGCTGTTCGAGATGCTCGGACCCGGCTATGTAGTGGACACCGACGACAAGTCGGTGACCGGTCCACTGGTGGCAGGCGGTAAGGACACCGGCGTCGACATCACCCTCAAATCGGGTGGTCCGGCGATCGGATTCCAGTCCGTCACCTCGCAGCTCTACGTCGACGACTCCGTCATGCTCGGGGTTGTCCACGGCGATCAATTGGTCTCGGCCGCCGCCGAGCAGCCGGTGGTCGGCGTGACACCGCTGCTGAAGTTCAGCCCCGCCATCTTGATGTGGGACCCCGCGACGCACCCGGAATGGAAGACCGTCGGCGACGTCGGTGCCGGCGATGCGACCGTTGTGGTGTCCAAGGACCAGATCTTCCCCCAGTGGATGGTTGCCAAGGGTCTGCTCAAGGAGTCACAGATCGACACCAGCTACGACGGTGCGCCGGCCCGCTTTGTCGGCGACCCCTCCATCGCGCAGCAGGGCTTTGCGAACTCCGAGCCGTACACCTACTCCGAAGAAACGCCGGCCTGGAACAAGCCGGTCGGATACGGCCTGATCAAGGATGCGGGCTACGACATCTACGCGTCGAACATGTCGGTGCGCGCCGATAAGCTCGAAGAGTTCTCGCCCTGCCTGCAGAAGCTCGTCCCGATCATCCAGCAGTCCGGTGTCGACTACATCAGTGCTCCGGATGCCACCAACGACGTGATCGTGGATGTCGTCTCGCAGGACCAGACGTATTCGCCCTACAGTGAGGGCGAAGCAGCATTCAGTGCCGATCTGCTCCGGGACCAGGGCTTGCTCGCCAACGAGGACAACGGCTCGTTCGGCGTGTACGACGAAACCCGCACGGCCCGCAACGTTGCAGACCTCGGTCCGGTGCTGGCATCGGGCGGCAATCAGGTCCCGGCGGACATGACTGCGGAACAGATGTTCACAAACCGGTTCACCGACCCCGCGATCTCGATCTCGATCTCCTGACGCGCCGAGCAAAACGAGAGGACACGGCAATGACGTACGACATGACCGAGCTGCAGCGCGAACGAAGCATGGGCGCGGTGGGGACCGAAAGTGATCGAGAAGTCCGACGGATCTCCATGGCGGGTCTCCCCGGTCGCCGCACCGAGGTCGCGGACGAATTGTGGTCTGCAGCGACGGATATCGGGTTCTTCCAGGTCGTCGACCACGGGATCGACCTGGCAGAGGTCCGCCGGGCGTTCGCGATGGCAGAAGCCTTCTTCGCGCTCCCGACCGAGGCCAAGGCGCGCTACCCCAAACGCTTCAACTCGGGTTGGGAAAGCCTGACCCAGATACGACCATCCGTGGGCACCCCTGATCAGAAGGAGTCGTACCAGGTCACGTTGTCGAACATGGATGATCTCTGGCCGGGTGACGATGTCCTCGCGGGATTCACGTCGACGATCCTGGAGTTCGAGCACAAATGCTGGGCGCTGGCGATGGAGTTGTTGTCGATGTTCGCCGACAAGCTCGGGTTCGACCGTGAGTTCTTCACGCGCGCACACGAACCCACATCGCCGGGCTATCAGAGCACATTGCGGTTGTTGCACTACTTCGCAGTCGCGCCGGACGCCGATCTCGGCGGCATGTGGCGAGCCGGGGCCCATACCGATTTCGATTGCCTGACACTGCTTTTCCAGCGCGAGGGCCAGGGTGGGCTGCAAGTCTGTCCGGGCAAGGAGATGGAGAGCCAGGTGTGGACCTCGGTGCAGCCCTCCGACGACGCGATCACCTGCAACATCGGCGACATGCTGATGCGGTGGAGCGATGACGACCTGCCGTCGAACTTCCATCGCGTCCGCAGCCCCGGCCCGAACGACGACCGGGGGTCGCGCTACTCCATCGCGTTCTTCGCGCAGGCCAACAAGGACGTCTTGATCGAGGGTCCTCGGGCCAAGTACCCACCGATCAGTGCCGAGGACTACCTGCGGCAGCGCATTGCCGCGAACTTCGCGAAGTAGCAGCGCCTGACGATGATGGGTTCTGGCCCCGATGAGGCCGACCTGCGGTTTCGCTCCCCAGGACCCATCGTCATCAGGTGGTGGACCCGATCACCTGATGGCAGTCGTCTCTGACCGGCAGCCCCGCGATCCGATTGTTGAGGTACTGCTCGACGTCCCCGGTGCTCACGTCGCCGTGTCCGGCCGCGGGCTGAAAGTTGACTGTGATCGGTCCACCGAGATGGCAGGCGCGGTCGATCGCGCCGGCGGTCCACCGTGGATCGTTGAAGCGGTCGTTGCCGCCGTAGATGACGTAGAGCGGGGCACTCAGACCAGCCTTCGGGAGCGCCATCTGCTGCAGCAGCGACTTCAGCTTCTCGGTGGCGGATGCAGTGGCCGGCCGGAAATCCTGGGCACTGACCTTCCGCAGAGCGGCATCTCGACCGGCGCTCAGGCCGCAACCACTCAACGCATCCCATTGCGCAGCAAGTGCCGGGCTACGGAGTTGGTTCAGGTCGAGGTCGGGGTTGCGGCGTGCGAGCGACTCCTCGAGCCACTGGAGCACTCCCTGCTGTTCCGGGGTCAGCGCCCCCGCCCCCGCGAGGCCGACCATCGGCACTTTGGTTGTCGTCGGCACCTGGGCAACGGCGCCGGCCAGATGAAGTTCCGGCGCATACTGCCCGGCGATCTCGTCGGCCGCCCACGTCGTCCCACCGCCCTGTGAGATCCCGTACGACACCCAGGTTTCCGAGATGTCGGGATAGACCTTGCGGATTGCCCGCACCGAATCGATCATCGTCCGGGCAGCCGCATACGAATCGAGATAGGGATGCGGGCCACTGTTGGTACCCAGACCGGAGAAGTCGGGGAACGTCACCGCAAATCCGGCATCGACGTAACGCTTCACCAGAGGCGACAGCCCGTAGAGATTGCCGGTCAGAGACGGCGCGCAGTTGGCGTTGATACCGGTGGAACCGTGCCCGATCGCCAGAACCGGCCAGCCACCGGCCGGCGCAATGCCCTCGGGTTTGAACACCGTCCCGGAGACGATCAGCGGTTCGTCCTCGACATCAGTGGTGCGGTAGAGGATCTTGCTCCCCGAGATCGCAGTGCTCGACGACGCCCAGTTCTCGACCTTCACCACGTCACCGGGCATCGGTAGTTTCACCTGCGGAAGCACCTGAGTGACCGGCGATGCTTCATCCGGCATCGACGCCGAAGAGGCATCGCCGCATCCGGCCAGTACGAATACGGCGCAGATGGCAGCTACACCCCGCCTCGGAAATCCCACCGCCGCAACTTACCAGCGACTACCGACGGTGCATACGGACGTCGGTCCGAATGGCGCGTGGTCCCCCGTGGACCTTGCCGCCGACCGATTCGACTGCGCACACCACGCGATCCGGACGCAAGAGAACCGCATTGGCGCGGCGGCCGCCCAACCACGTGCTGACCTCGTGCGACGCCGACCCGAAATCGGCCGGAACTGCGTAGCGGATGCCCGGCATCAGGAGCGACATCCTCGGATTCACCGGGCCGACATGGACCACCGCATAGCCGGATCCGAGTACCTCGTCGCTGCCTTCGAACGATCCATCCGGACCTGACCGGATGAACTGTGGGAAAAGCCTGCCGATCCAGCGGCCGCCTGGCCGGGCACGGTCCCGCAATCGCATCGCGGACCTCCCCAGCGGTGGATAGATCAGGCGCGGTCCCGCCTGTTCCGATCCCGGCGCCCGGTCGAGTCCCCGCATGACAGCATCGACTGCACCGCGGGCGGGCGACCGCACCGACATCAGGCGGCCGATCGCAGTCGCGGCGGCCACCGCGCGGAGCACATGCGGCTTGCGTTCGGCCTGATAGGTATCGAGGAGTTGCTCATCGGCGTGGCCGTCGAGCACGGCGGCGAGCTTCCATGCCAAGTTCATCGCATCTCGCTGTCCGGCGCCCAGTCCCTGTCCGATGAACGGCGGCGTCACATGCGCGGCATCGCCGAGCACAAAGAGCGGCCCCCGGCGCCACCGGCGGGCAACGCGGGCACCATGCCGGTACGTCGCGGTCCGGACGATCTCGATCTCGTCGGCAGGGTTGGCCACTTGCGCGTGGATGGCTTCGGTCGCCCAGCTGTGGTCCGGGCTCTCGTCACTTCCGTCGTTCTCATCGTGGTCGGACAACCGGAACTCCCACCGGTACCGGTCTGCGCCGATCCGCATGAACGTCGCGGCCTGCGCCCCGGCGCACACCTGGTGGACGCCTTCCCACATCTTCAGGTCCGCCGATGACTTCACGTCGACGACCAGCCATCGCTGGTTGAAGCGAAGATCGATGGCGCCCCCGCCGATCTCGGCGCCGACCGCACTGGACGCGCCGTCGCATCCCAGCACGTACCGCGCCCGCAATACATCCTCGATGCCCTCATCGGACCGCACATGAACACTCGCGGTGCCGTCCGGCTCGATCACGATCCGCTCGGCCGCGTAACCCTCGAGGAATCTGATCCCGGCCCGGCGCGATGCCGCCGCGCGCAGCGCACGCTCGAGATCGGGCTGGTCGAACATCGTGCTCTCGCGCCACCCGGAGTACCCCACCGGATTCTCTCGCGGAAACCGCATCAGCAGCCGGTGCCGGTCGTCGACGAGACGCATCCCGCGGGCGGACCGTCCGAATGGACCGAAATCGCTTGCTGCACCCGCACTTTGAAGGATTCGATACACCTCGTCGTCGAGGTGTACTGCTCGCGGCAGCGGATAGACGCCACGTCGGCGATCGAGCACCACGGACTCGATGCCGTGTCCGGCAAGCAAACAGGCGGCCGTCAGTCCCGTCGGGCCCGAGCCGACGATGATCACCGGGGCCGACACGAACCCGGGGCCTCAGTTGTGTTCGCCGGCGGGCGCGTCAAGGCCTCGCTGATGCTGCGGGCACCGTCCATCTCCGCCAGTTCCACTTGCAGCTCCAGGGCCCGCGCCCGATACGACGGGTCGCCGAGGACGGTCTGCACCGCGCGCCGGATTGCCGCGGGCCTGGTGGTCCGGAGGCGGATGCCACTGCCCGAGCGCACCACCCGCGCAGCGACCTCGTTCTTGTCCTCCGTCGAGCCCGCGATCACCATGGGCACACCGTGCGAGAGCGCAAAATGCACACCGCCCCAGCCGCCATTGGTCACCAGGACGTCGGTTTTCTGAAACATCAAATCGAATGGAACAAACTCTGTGACAACAGCATTGGGCGCACGGACCTTGACCGATGTCGCCGGTGGTCCACCTGTTGTCGCGACCACAATCGCATCAGTGCCGGCGAGGCCGGCGATGGCCGGCTCGATGAGCCTGCCGAGGTCCTCGTTGTCCAACGTTCCCTGAGTCACCACCACCACGGGCTCGGGACCCTCGACGCGGTCCCACCATGCCGGCAGTTCAGGTTCGGGACCTCCACGTCCCAGCACCGGCCCGACGTACTGGAGGGACGCGTCGAGGTCGCGGCGAGGGTATTCGAACCCGGCGCTGGTCAGAACGAAGACGTCGTCCGCGAGCAGCGGCCAATCCAGGACGAAGGACGCGGCGTCGCGGCCGACCGCACTGCGGACGGCGTCGTTGGCGATGCCGTTCGCCCGGCGCAGCACGAACGATGTGGATCCTGCCGTGAGCAACCGGTTCCGCAGCATCCCCAAACGTGTTGTCGACGGCGGGAATCCAGGCCCGAACGGCCCGGTGTCCGCACTGTTGGCCATCAGGGGCGACGTACACACCGCGCCGACCCGAGGACGGTCCCGGTCCCCCGCGCTCAACAGCGGAAGCGCCCCGAGGAACAGGTTTTCCGCCAGCACCAGGTCGACATCGCCCTTCTCTATCAATGCGGCGAGGCCCTCGTGCTGCCCGGCGATCGCCCGGGCGAACATGTGCTCGAGGTCGAACCGCGCGCGCAGGACACCGGGCATCCGCGCCCGGCCGGGGAAGTGCCCGTCCAGATCTCGCTCGTCGTAATCACAGGACGGCGAAAGTGCAACGTGCTCCAGACCCGCCCGCACGACACGGTCACGGAATAGACGTCCCGTCAATATCGTGACCGCCCAACCGTCTTCGGCCAGCTGCCGGCCGATCGAGATCATCGGCTGCACGTGCCCCGTCAGCGGGGCGCTACAGAGGACGGCCTTCATCGCTTCATACCCATGCTCCTACTCGACACAGCGCGATTGTGACATGACAACAAGCGTTATCACTTTGGCGGACATGACCTTTCAGTCATCTGATGGACACCCGTATTGCAAAGTCGATCGATCCGTCCTAGATTAGTGACATATCGGTCTTAGGGTAGCATTACCTCAGGCCGGACCCAATATCGATGGCGCGACTCCCTCACCACTTTGAGACAAGGTTGGATCCTCTATGCCCACTGCCTACGTCAACCAGATCAGTACCGCGGTGCCGGCACTCGACTGCCACGACATGTTCATCGAGTACGCCCCGGAACTGATCGAGGAACGCGGCAAGATGCTGCTGTTCAAGCGGATGGCCGAGCGTGCGCACATCAACCACCGGTGGTCGGCGGTGGAGGATCCGGCAGGTTTCTACGGATTGAACCCGAGTGCCGTCGACACCGAAACCCGCATGATCGAGTATGAGGACAAGGCCCCCAAGTTGGCCCAAAAGGCCGTCGAGGGACTGAATCTCGGCGATGCGGCCGAAGAGATCACCCACCTCGTACTGGTCACCTGCACGGGCTTCTACTCGCCGGGCATCGACTACGACCTGATCAAGAACTGCGGGATCAGCCCGAACGTCGACCGCACTCAGATCGGCTTCATGGGGTGCTTCGCCGGGATCACCGGACTCAAGACCGCCAACAACATCGTCCGGGCGAACCCGTCGGCCAAGGTCCTGCTCGTGAGCGTCGAGCTGTGCTCGGTGCATCTGCAGAAGCCGAAGAGCCTCGAGTCGATGTTGTCGTTCCTGATCTTCGGCGACGGGTGCGCGGCAGCAATCATCTCGGCGGAGGCGACCGGCCTCGAACTCGATTCGTTCAAGCAGGTCATGGTCCCCGAGACCCGCGACCTGATCACCTGGCGGATCGGCAACGCGGGCTTCGACATGGTCCTCTCGGGCAAGGTCCCCGGACAGCTCGGCAAAGCGCTCAACGCGGAGAATCTCAAGCTGATCCTGGGTGGCCGCACACCCGCCGACATCGACCTGTGGGCGATCCATCCCGGTGGGCGAACCATTCTCGACGCCGTGGAGAACGCGCTCGAACTCGAACCCGAAGCCCTGGCCGTGTCACGCCACGTCCTCCAGAACTACGGCAACATGTCTTCGGCCACAGTACTTTTCGTGCTCGCGGAGATGATGAAACAAGCCGCTGAGGGTGGCCCGACCGGTTTGGGCAGCGCGATGGCCTTCGGCCCGGGCCTGACCGCGGAGACCATGCTCTTCCGTCTCTGATCGCACGGGCCGCCGTCGCCCACACGTTTTTGCATCAGCCACCTGTCATTGCCGGTGGCTGATGCAAATTCCGGTGGCCGAGCGGCGTGCGTGATGTACTGATCACCGATCGAGGAGGCATGATGCGCCAGGACACCGGGGCCCGTCCGGCGTACGGCGTACTGGTCGCAGTGACCTCCGCCGTCTGTTTCGGGACGTCTGGCCCACTGGCCAAAGGACTGATCGACAGCGGTTGGTCCTCGGCCGCGGTCACCGCCGTCCGGCTCGGGCTCGGGGCACTTCTGCTCGTGATTCCCCTGGTTCTGATGCGCCGCCACCTCATCCAGAACCTGCGGCGCGCGCCCTTGCTGGTGCTCGCCTACGGGATTCTCGGAGTGGCCGTTGTGCAGTTGAGCTTCTTCAACGCCCTTCGCTACCTTGATGTCCTGATCGCGCTGCTCTGCGAATACTCCGGCATCATCTTGGTGGTCGGGTACGACTGGCTCGTCCGCAAGCGTCGGCCGAGCTTGATCACCGGACTCGGATGCGTGGTGGCGCTCGGCGGATTGGTGCTGGTGATTCTCGGCGGTGAGGGCATCGGGGACGTCGATCCCGTCGGACTGTTGTGGGCCATGGGTGCGGCCGTCGGGCTCGCCGCCTACTTCATCCTGGCAACCGACGATTTCGCGCGCTCCGGCGAGAGCGTGGACCCGCTGGCGTTGGCGGCCGGCGGTTTGTTGGTGGGGACCGTGGTGATCGCGGTTGCGGGAGCGATCGGTGTGCTTCCGATGTCTGCAGCCACCGACCCCGTGGTCCTCGCCGACACTGAGATTCCCTGGTGGCTGGTGGCCCTGCTGGTGGCGGGTATCTCCACCAGCCTGGCGTACGTCACCGGGGTTCAGGCCGTCCGGCTGCTCGGCGCCACCCCGGCATCGTTCATCGCATTGGTCGAGGTGGTCTCCTCCGCCCTGTTCTCCTGGTGGCTACTCGGACAGACAATGGCGTTCGCCCAGCTCATCGGCGCAACCGTGCTGCTCGCCGGGCTGGTGGCCGTCAACGCCGGCGGTCGTCGAGGAATATCGACCGGCCCCAAAGACCTTGAACCAGGAAGTGCCCTGCAGACACCGGGGTGAACACGACGCGCAAAGGAGCACACCGTGGCAGACATTCTTTTCGTCCTGACCGGAGCCAAGCACTGGACACTCGCGGACGGGACGAAGCATCCGACGGGATTCTGGGCCGAAGAGTATGTGGCGCCGTATGAAGAGTTCACGAACGCCGGCCATCGGGTGATCGTCGCCACCCCGGGTGGTGTGGTTCCGGTGGTCGATGACGGCAGCCTGAGCCCGGACGTCAACGGCGGGCAGGCCGGAGCCGACGAGATCGCCGCCAAGGTGCGATCGAATACCGAGCTCCAACAGCCGATCTCACTGGATTCAGTGAAGCTGGACGATTACGCCGCAGTGTTCTACCCGGGCGGCCACGGGCCGATGGAAGACTTGGCGGTCGACGAGGTGTCGGGCCAACTCCTCACGGAGGCACTGGATTCGGGCCGCCCGCTCGGCGTGGTCTGCCACGCCCCGGCCGCGCTACTCGCGGCTACGCGTCCTGACGGATCCCACACCTTCGCCGGCTACCGGGCCACCGGGTTCTCCAACACCGAAGAAGAGCAGGCCGGCCTCGCCGCCAACGCCAAATGGCTGCTTCAGGACCGCCTCATCGAACTCGGCATCGACTACCAGCACGGCGCAGCCTGGGAGCCGAACGTCGTCGTCGACCGTAATCTGTTCACCGGCCAGAACCCGGCATCATCGGCTCCGCTGGCGAAAGAGGTCCTCGCCGCACTCCCCTGACCCCGGTCACGCCCACCCACGCACACGAGCCACCTATACGAAGACGAGCCGCATATCTGTGGCTCGTCTTCGTATAGGTGGCTCGTGTGCGGATATTCGGGTGAGTAAGAATCAGCTCATTGGGTACAGGGGCAATGCGTGGTTGAGGATCAGCCCGCAGCCGGTATCCGCGCCGCGAATTGCTGCGCGTCACCGACTGTCTGAAGTTCAGCGCAACACTCTTCGAGGAAAGCCGAGCGCCCATGCCTCCCACACCCCGTCCGGATCAATCAGCCCCGGCAACGAACGGTCCAACCGGGTCGCCTGATCACCGGGCCCAGGACGGCGAGTTTCTGACCACTGCCCAGGGTTTGCGTTTGCCGGACACCCACCATTCCCTGAAAGCCGGAGACCGAGGACCCACACTCCTCGAGGACTTTCACCTACGCGAGAAGATCACCCACTTCGACCACGAGCGCATTCCGGAGCGGGTCGTCCACGCACGAGGTGCTGCCGCCCACGGGACGTTTCAGTCCTACGGCAACGCACGAAAGGTCACAAAGGCCGGCTTCCTCGCCAAGAAGAACAGCAAGACCGACGTGTTCGTGCGTTTCTCAACCGTTTTGGGATCCCGCGGATCGGCCGACACCGTCCGCGACACCCGCGGGTTCGCCGTCAAGTTCTACACCGACGAGGGGACGTTCGATCTGGTCGGAAACAACATGCCGGTCTTCTTCATACAGGACGGCATCAAGTTCCCCGACATCATCCACGCCGGCAAACCTCAACCCGATATCGAACTGCCACAAGCACAATCGGCACACGATTCGTTCTGGGACTTCGTCTCGCTACACACCGAAGCCACCCACCACGTCATGTGGAACATGAGCGACCGCGGTATCCCCCGGTCGTTCCGCACCATGGAAGGCTTTGGCGTCCACACCTTCCGGCTTGTCGCCGCGAACGGATCGACAAGCCTGGTGAAGTTTCACTGGAAACCGGTGGCGGGCGTCCATTCACTGGTTTGGGAAGAAGCGCAGATCGCGGCCGGGGTGGACCCCGATTTCCACCGGCGCGATATGGCCGATGGCATCAAGGCCGGGGCGCCGCTGGAGTACGAGCTCGGTATCCAGATCATGCCCGACGACGGGACCAACACTTTCGAGGGCATCGATCTGCTCGACCCCACCAAACTGGTTCCCGAGGAACTCGCCCCGGTTCAACTGATCGGAAAGCTGACCCTCGACGCCAATCCCACCAACTACTTCGCCGAAACCGAACAGGTTGCGTTCCACACCGGTCACCTCGTCCCAGGTATCGAAGTCACCAACGATCCACTGATGCAGGCCAGATTGTTCTCGTATCTCGACACCCAGCTCACCAGGCTCGGTGGACCGAACTTCGCGCAGCTGCCCATCAACCGCCCGCACGCTCCGGTCAACGACATGCACCGCGACGGATTTCATCAGACTGCCGTCCACACCGGTCTTGCGCCCTACCGCGACAACAGCATTGACGACGGCGAACCAGCCGACGCCGGTGACGGCGATCGCGGATATGTGCAGACCGAACGCGTGATCGAAGGGCGAGCGGTCCGAGCCAATCCGGTCTCGTTCGATGACCATTTCACTCAGCCCGCAATGTTCTATCGCAGTCTCACAGCGGTGGAACAAGACCATGTCGTCGAGGCATTCACGTTCGAGCTGGGCAAGGTGTTCGAGCAATCCATCAAGGAACGTGAGCTGCAGGTGCTCGCACACGTCGACACAGACCTCTGTGAGCGGGTCGCTGCGGGCCTGGGACTGCCGGCCCCAAAGGGCGACCCGGTGTCCAAAGTGATCACATCGCCGGCGCTATCGCAGGTCATCGTCGATCCCGGACCGATCTCGGGACGCAAGATCGGCGTGATCGCGGACCAGAACTCCGATCTGACCGGCATCGAAAAGCTGAGAACAGCCGCGGAGCGCCACGGCGCGACCGTCCACGTCATCGCACCCGTCGGCGGTGTCCTCGGCAAGGCCGCACGACGTCAGGTCGTCGAGCGAACGTTCCTGACGGTCCGTTCCATCGAGTTCGACGCATTGGTCGTCGCCGCCGGCACGGCACCATCCTCAGATATCAAGGTGGTGCTCCTGCTCCAGGAGGCGTTCCGGCACTGTAAAGCGCTGGGGGCCTGGGGTGACGGCGTGGCGATGCTCGAGGCCTCGGGTATCGGTGCCGATGCCCCGGGTGTCGTCATCGGCAGCACAGCGGTCAAGGCGTTCCACGATGAGATGCTCGCCGCAATAGGGCTTCACCGCGCTTGGGATCGCGCTCCCGCCGTCATGAGCTCAGCCGTCCCGCCCGCCGGCACCACACCGAAGCGACGAACGGCCAGGAAGAAGAAGTAGGCGAGAGTCAGCGCTCGGTCAGCAGAGCGGTCATATCGTCGAGTTCGAAGAACTCGGCTACGGCCATCGCTGATCGAGCGCCTGCGTGCGGATCAGCACCTGCCGCCAGCAGCGCCCGGACGATGCCATCGCAGCGGCGAAACACCGCTGCTCCCAAGGCAGTTTGACCGTTGTCGTTCGCCCGGTCCAGATCAGCGCCGGCGGCAAGCAGAACTTTGACGGATTCGAGATGACAGTAATAAGAAGCCAAGATCAGCAACGTGTCGCCGCGGCCGTTGGTCAGGTCTACGGGACCGCCGATATCCAGCAAGGATTGCAGCGCGGTGGCGTCGCCTTGTCGCGCCCAGTCGAACGCACTGCGCAGGAGCTCGAGTTCGTCGTCGGTGAGATTCACAGCTACCTCCGTACAGGGCAACGCGGCACCGCCCGATCTGCAGGTACCCCGGGACCACGACAATCAACCCTGCTGCCGGTGAACCTTCAACGGCTGCGGCGCAACCAGTTTCGCACTGCGAGGCGTCACCATCCGGTTGGTCCGATCGTCGGTCATAGCGTCCCCAGGTGGAAGAGGGTTCATGTGACTGCCATCACACTTCTGGCGGTTGGGTGGTTCGAACGTGGCAACACGGGGAACCCCCGAGTCAGTGGGCACCCGACGGACGTCTCAAACGGGGCTCCGTGTCGATGTCGCAAAGGGAGAAACAGATGACTGAAGACAGCAGGGCCGGACAGGCCCGCAAAGGCCTTTTCGACTCGGTCAAGGGCAAGGCCAAAGAAGTTGCCGGCGCCGTGACCGGAAACGATTCACTGACGGCCGAGGGGCAGCTGGAGCAGACCCAGGCCCAAGAACGTAGAGAAGCCAATGCGGTGGAAGCCGTCGCCAACGCGGAGGCCAAGCAGGCCCAATCCGAGGCCAACGAAGCGCGAGTCGAAGGTGCGCAAGAGCGCGCGGAGGTGGAAGCCGAAGCTGCGACCGTCGAGCGCGTGGCCGAAACCGTACAGCATTCTCAGAAGCGGGCGGCCGAGCAGAACGAACAGCGCAAGCTTGCGGTCGAACAGACTCAGGCCGAACTCGATGCCGACGCGAAAAAGCAGAAGGCGCGCGCCGAGGAGAAGGCCGAACTCGCCGACGCCGCAGATGAGGTGGTCGATGCTGCCGACGAACATCGCGAGTCGGTAAAGGACGCGAACAGCGCACAGGCCGAGGCCGAGCGCATTCGTCGTCAGGCAGACAGTCTCACCCGTCAGGCCGACCTTCCATAGAACGACCGCAGCCACAGATACAGGAGAGTGAAGATGAAGATCATCGAACTACCGTTGGTTGTGCTGCGAATGCAGTACCAGATAGCCCGATTCCCGTTGGGGCTCATCGAGGACCGGATTGTGTCACGGTTGGATTCCGAGGCGCCCACCCGACTCATCTACGAACGATCGTTGGGCGTCCTCGACGCAACTGTCGGGAGCTTCCTCGGGGATCCGGCAATCGAACGACGTGGGTTGGCGCTCACCGAGCGTAGCGAAGCCCTCGGTCGCGCAGCGCAATTGGACGCTGACGCCGAACAGAAGCGGCAAGAGGCCGCCGCGAAGCTGAAAGCCAAGCAAGACGCCGCGATCGCGGACCGAAAGGTGGCGCGAGAGACAAAGCAGGCAGAGGTCCAGAAGGCCGAACAACAGGCTCAGGACGACAAACGTACCGCTGCGGCCGAAGCTGAAGAACGCAAGGCCGAGGCCAAACGAAAAGCCGACGAGGTTGCCGCGCAGCGAACGCGCGCAGCGGAAGCCGCCAAGCGCGATGAGCAGGCGAAGATCAAAGCGGCTGAAGAGCGAGCGACGGCTGCTGCCCAGGAAAAGGCCAAGGACGCAGCCGCCAAGCGCGACGCAGCGGCCGAAAAACGTGGTCAGGCCGATCACATCGAGAAACTCGCCGACGCCGAGAAGAACAAGCGCCAGACGGAACGCGCAAACAACAAAAGCTGACAGACAGCTACTTCATCGACGAAGTACCGGGTGACGTCACACAGACGTCGCCCGGTACTCCTCGTCTACGGCTGTTCGGGCCGATCGTCGAGTGAGTTCGGTTCTGTGCCACGCGGTTCGGCATGCAACACCACTCGCCGGGTTGATACCGCTGTGACCGCCACCCGCTCGGGTGCGTCGTCGGGAAGGGTCGCCGCCCACCGCCCATACCGCGCCGCCAAGGGGGACGCAGTGAGGCCGTGCGCGAGGATCGACAGCACCACCGTCAGCGAGGCGACCTCGACCAGCTGATCAGTGACCGCGTTTGCCTCCAACTCCTGCACCGCAATCATCGCGAAGATCACTGTTGCCAGCCCCCGCGGGCCGAACCATCCGACGAACAGGATCGTCGGCCATCGCCACTGGCGGCCGATCATCGCGATGGCCACCGGCACCATCCGGACGACCGTCAACGCACCGACCGCCATCACTACGGTGCGCCAGGTGGCGTGTTCCAGCGCTGTCCCGACCATGGCCGCGCCGAACGCCATCCACACCGCATAGGACGACAACAACCCGACGGTCTCGGTGAACTCGGACCGCGCCCGCAGCGGCGCCGGCGACACGAACCCGAAAACCATCCCACCGGCGAACGCCGCGACGAACCCGTTGCCGTCGATCTCGACTGCGACGAGATAACACAACAGCGCCATCGTCAGGACCGCCACCTGCTCCGACAACGGCGACGTCCACCCACGTGCACGGCACCAGCGCAGCAGCCAGCCACCAACACCACCGACGACGACCGCCACCACCACTGCGATCGCCAACGCCTTGGCGGCCTCAACGACCCAGCTGCGATCCCCGAGCAGTCCCTCGTCCGACGCGACCACCGTGATCAGCACCATCACCACCGGAGTGGCCAGGCCGTCGTTGAGTCCGCTTTCGAGATTCAGGATCCGGCGCACCCGGGCGGGTACCCGGGTGTCATTGACGACCGCGGCGCCCAGTGCGGCGTCGGTGGGCGCGAGCAACGCAGCGATCAGAGCGGCCACCACCCAGCCGCCATCCGGGAACAACCAATACGCGAGCACAGTGCCCGCGAGCAGAGTGAGCGGCAACCCGATGAACAACAGCCGGCTCGGAGGTCCCGAATCGCCTTCGACGTCGCGCAATCGCAGGTGCGAGGCGTCCGAGAACAACAGCAGGGCCAGGGTGAGCTCGGCGATCGTCAGCAACCAGTGGGCGCCCGGATCCACCTTGATGAGCCCGAGACCGTTCGCCCCGATCAGGACCCCGAAGGCCACGAAAACCATCGGAGCGCTGATCTGGGCCCGGTCGAGCCGCGCGGCCACGAACGAATAGGCGAACACCGCGCCCACGAGCACCAGTGGAATCGCCGAAAAGATGGTCTCGTCGTGCTCGCTCACGGCTCCCCGATCCGACTGACGGCCCCAGCCGTCTGCACACCGAGGCACCGTTGGCCCACTACAGTGTCACCCCGGCCGGACCTGCCGGTGTATTTCTCAGGATTTGGATGCCTCGTCGATCTCCTTGGCAACCTGCTCGGTATCCGCCTTGAGCTGCTTCTTGGTGACCTTGGCTGCGCGTTCGAGGGCTTTCTCGACCTTCGACTCGAGGTCAGTCGCGGCGATGACGATCAGCCCGCTGTCCCCTTCATCGAGCAGCTCACCGATCTCCTTGAGGTCGGACCGGCTGATCCCGCCCGCGACATGCCCGCCGAGGGCACCGAGTCCGGCGCCGCCCGCGCCACCCACCAATAATCCCGCCCCGATCCCGACGGCCGGGAACAGTGCAACAAGCGCACCCCCGACCAGGCCGATGCCGAGGCCACCCCAGGCGCCCTGCCGGGTCGGCTGCTCGTGCTTCTTGACGATCTTGACCTTGCCCTTGTCCGTTCGGGTGATGACCGCTGCATCGTAGGTATCGATCAGGTCCGCTTCGGTGTAGAGCTCGTGTACCGCGTCGTAATCGGCGATTGCGGCGTCTTCCGAGTTGTAGATCGCCGCCAGCAGGGCGAATGTATCGAGGGCCATGATTTCCTCCAGTTATGTTGGTTGACGCAGGGCCGGTGGACGCCAGGTGGCGTCGTCATCCGGTTGCTCGCGAAGTCCGGCTTCCATCCTCTGCATCCACGGCAGCGTGCGCATCGCCCAAAAGGGGTGAGCACGTGTCAATCACCGGTACGACTCCGTGCAGCTCCCACCCATCCCGACAGCCGTCGTCCGTGGCTTCGCGGTCATCCGGCAAGGCCCAGTCCGTTCGTACAGATTTCACCCTGGAGATTCGTACTCGTCACACGACGTTTCGACACCAAGTATTGAATGACGCGATGCCCTCTGGGCGGAGCGAGATCCGCTGGGTCGAACCTTGCCCAATCACATTGGTATGGACTGATTTTGATCCACGCACCGCTCTTTCCGGCACTGAAATCAGTCGTGCGGCGGATCACCGTGATGTAGGGAATGATGACCGGTGCGACGAGGCAAACCAACGATGCAATCCGCAACGGAGTTCACCAGATGACCCAGACACCCGGTACGACACGGCCGCCCAGCGCGGCGCGGCGAATGCTGGTCCCACTCGCGCTGGCTCAGTTCATCTGCAGTTTCGCCGGCTCGAACATGAACGTGATGATCAACGACATCAGCGAGGATCTGGACACCACGGTTCAGGGCGTTCAGACCGCGATCACCGTGTTCCTGTTGGTCATGGCGGCGTTGATGATTCCCGGCGGCAAGCTGACCGATCGGTGGGGTCGCAAACGATGCTTCATTGCCGGCCTCGTGGTGTACGGAATCGGCGCTCTGCTCAGCGCCATCTCGCCCAACCTCGGTGTTCTCATCCTCGGCAATTCGATCCTCGAGGGGGTCGGCACCGCGTTGCTGATCCCCCCGGTGTACATCCTCACCACGCTGCTCTTCCACGACATGAAGTCCCGGGCGCGTGCGTTCGGAATAATCACCGGGATGGGCGGTATCGGCGCCGCTGCCGGCCCGTTGATCGGCGGACTGATCACCACCGGCATCAGCTGGCGAGCGGCTTTTGTTTTCCAGGCACTGATCATTGTGGTCATCGTGGTGTTGAGCCGGCATATCAAAGACCCGTTGCCACCGGATCCGACCAGACGATTCGACTACGTGGGAGCTGCGCTGTCCGCCGGCGGCCTGGTCTGCTTGGTGATGGGAATTCTCCAGGCGGACAACAATATTACGCTGATGTTCCTCCTGATCACCACCGGATTGATCCTCATAGCAGTCTTTTTCGCGTACGTCGCCTCCAGAGAACGAGCCGGCAAGGAACCCCTGCTGTCGATCTCGTTGCTCCGCAACCACACATCCAACCTCGCCCTGATCACACAGAACATACAATGGTTGCTGTTGATGGGTATCTCGTTCGTGGTCTCGGCCTTCCTCCAAGTGGTCCGCGGCTACAACGCAATCGAAACCGGCATCGTGTTCACCCCGGCCACCCTCGGAATTCTGGCCGCCTCGCTGTTCGCCGCGCGATTGACAGCCCGTTACGCTCAACGCACTTTGATCATGTCCGGGTTCGCCACAACCCTTGCCGGCATTGCGGTTCTGCTCTTTTTCGTTCGCGCCTGGGACACAGCCTGGGCGTTCGTACCCGGTCTCTTGCTCATCGGCATCGGGGTGGGGGCAATGCTGACCCCATCGGTGAACGTCGTCCAGTCCGCCTTTCCGGAACAGCAACAGGGCGAGATTTCCGGCTTGTCCCGGTGCATCTCCAACCTGGGCTCCTCGTTGGGAACCGCGGTGGCGGGCACCGTCCTGGTTGCCGGCTTGACGTCACCGGACCGCTCTTACGCACTGGCGATGATCATCCTGGCGGTCATCGGTCTTGCCGGCCTGCTCGCCGCCGCGTTCCTGCCGTCGAAAAAGGCCCGTACCAAGTCGACGGTGCAGTAAATATCGGGCAAACGAGCAATCGCTGTGTTCAGTTGAGGTCGAGGACGATTCGCCCGTTGATGTCTCCCTTGCCCATCTCAGCGAAGATGTCATTGATTTCGGGCAACGTCCGCACCGTGTAGGTGGGATGGATCAGGCCGCGGACGTAAAAGTCCAGTGCTTCGGCCATGTCTCTGCGAGTACCGACAATCGAACCCCGGATGGTGAGACCGAACAGCACGGTGGTGAAGATGTCGAGAGGAAACTCCTCAGGCGGCAGACCAACGAGCGATACCGTCCCCCCGCGCCGCAGACTCGCCACCGCCTGGGGAAAGGCGTGAGCGTTGACCGCGGTGACCAGCGCTCCATGGACACCACCACCGGTGCGCTCGATGATCTCTGCAGCCGGATCGTCGACCGTTGCGGCATTGACCGTCACCTCGGCACCATGCTGCTCGGCCAACTCGAGTTTGCTGTCATCGACGTCGATCGCCACCACCCGCCGGCCCATCGCAACCGCATACTGGACCGCGATATGACCCAAGCCTCCGATGCCCGAGATCAGCACCCACTGACCTGGCTGGGTGTCGGTCACCTTCAACCCTTTGTAGACCGTGACACCGGCGCACAGGATCGGTCCGACCGCCGACAGGTCGACGTTCTCAGGAATGATGGGTGCATATCGTGAATCGACCAACATGTGAGTACCGAACGATCCATTGACCGAGTAGCCGCCATT
>NZ_KB911528.1:0-73247 GCF_000383535.1 Nocardia sp. 348MFTsu5.1 | reverse complement strand
CCCCCGATACCCCGCCGATCCTGTCGGATCTGCACGCCATCATCGACGGCAACGACGCAGTGCTCTGGCCGAAAGTCGGCGCCGACACCGTCGAGCAGTACCGCGAGATCACCCGTGGCCTGCGCCAGTCGTTGACTGCGCTCATCGACGGGAACTTCGGGCGGGTCTTCAACGCCCAGACTTCCCATCCGATCAACCTCGACGTCCCCGCTATCTGCGTGGACCTGTCCGGAATCGGTGAGTCCGACAAGAAGTTACTGGCCGCAGCACTGATGGTGTGTTGGTCCGACGGTTTCGGTGCGGTCGAGGCGGCGCACATTCTCGCCGACGCAAACCTCGCCCCGCGCCGCAACTTCCTGGTCGTGATGGACGAGTTGTGGCGGGTGCTGCAAGCCGGTTCTGGGATGGTCGACCGGGTCAACGCACTGACCCGGCTCAACCGCACCATCGGTACCGCGCTGATCATGATCACTCACACGATGAAAGACCTCGGGGCATTCGAGTCGGCCGCCGACGTGAACAACGCGCGAGGCTTCATCGAACGTGCTCCCGCGAAAATCATTGGCCCCGTTGGGCCTGACGAGATCGCTCTGCTCAAACAGGTCACCAAGTTCACCGCCACCGAGGAGGCGTGGCTGACCTCCCTCGCCTCCACCCCGCCGCCCTCGCCGGCAACGCTCCGGAAGATCAAAAAGGGTGAGCGACAAAAACCGCAGGGCTTGGGCTGCTTCCTACTCAAATACGGCACCTCCGACGAGCAGATCGGCATGCCGTTTCGGACCACGTTCACCGCCACCGAAACCGGGTCTGGGGTCCACAACACCAACACCAGGTGGGGCAGAGCCGGCGACGCGAGGGGGCAGGGGAAATGACCATGGGACAGCGCTACGGCGCCATCACTGACGACCTCCGTGCCCTGGCGGTCGATCACGTCACGGCGCTTCTGCCGCACACCACTTCCACCTCCGAGGCCGTCCGCCTTGTCGCCGAGCAGTTCTCGGTCTCAGAGAACTCTGTTCGTAACTGGATGCGCCGTGCCGGCGTCGACCCGAACGAGCACACCAATAACCGCCGCCTTGCCGATGCCAACGCCACCATCGCGGTCCTGACCGACTTGAACCGTGCCCTCACCGATCACCTGACACACGGGGCAGGCGACTAACTATGGGGGAGGGGGACAGCGCAAGCACCGGCAAGCTGGTGGCCGGTGCCCTGGCCGTGGTCATCGCGATTCCGATGATCATTCTGCTGGCGTTCACCGGCAGCGGGTCAGACTGCGCAGTTCCCCAGCAAGCTGGCGCGAGCACGCTGGCACCCGGCTCCAAAGTGCGGCCCATGAAGCAGGGCACCTACCAGCTCACCTCACCGTTCGGTCCCCGGGGCGGCGCTATGCACCAGGGACAGGACTACGGATCGACTGCCGGGCAACCGATTTACGCCGCCGCCGACGGAACCGTGGCCAAAGCCGGCGAAGCATCGGGGTTTGGGCAGTGGATCGTTCTCGATCACAATGCTGGCGGCCACCTCTATTCCACCGTGTACGGGCACATGTTCCCCGACGGGGTTCTGGTGAGGGAAGGCGATAAGGTCACCGCCGGTCAACACATCGCCGACGTCGGCTACAACGGTCAGGTCGACCCCGCAGGTCCCGGTGGGGCGCACTTACATTTCGAGGTGTGGGACGGCGGCCGCTTCGGCGGATCGGCCATCGACCCGATGCCTTGGCTCGCCGCTGCCGTCGACCCCGGCCAGACCTCGCCTGCCACCGGTGGCGCACCAGCGCCACCGGGGGCAGTGAGCGTGGCGGATTGGGACAAGATCGCCCAACACGAGTCCGGCGGGGACTGGGCCATCAACAGCGGTAACGGCTTCTATGGCGGTCTGCAGTTCACCGAACAGACCTGGAACGGGTTCGGCGGCGGCAAGTACGCGCCGACCGCCGACAAGGCGGCCAAAAACCAGCAGATGGAAGTCGCGAACTCCGTTCTGGCCGGCCAGGGCTGGGATGCCTGGCCCACCACCTCCGTCCAAGCTGGTGTACGAGACAAAAAGCCTGCCCCCGCAGGCACATTCGCCGCAACTCCCGATCCCGGCGCCCCTACCGCACCGGCGCAGCCACTCGCACCAGCAGCAGTGGCCGCCCCCGACACCGCCGGCGGTGATCTCAACACACCGATGGACGCCGCCAAAGGGTCCGAAGAGCACTGGCAAACCGACACCATCCGTCTAGCCCGCGCCGTCGCACTGAAGTTCCCGCAGGTCAAAACCATCGGCGGCTGGCGTCCGGTCGACTCGTATCCCGATCATCCCTCGGGCCGTGCCGCCGACATCATGATCCCGAACTTCGAGAGCGCCGAAGGCAAAACACTCGGCGACGCCATCAACAAATACATCCTCGACAACAAAGACTTCTTCCAGATCGAGTACACCATCTGGCGCCAGCACTACACCCCCGCACACGGCGAGGGCAACCAGATGGAAGACCGCGGCTCACCCACCCAAAACCACTTCGACCACGTCCACGTCACCACCATCGGACACGGATTCCCGCTCCCTGGAACTGATTTCGGTAAAGCCCCGGCCGGTGGCGGAACCAGCAGTAGCGACGAGTGCGCCAGGGACACACACGGAGGCGAAGACAACCTCGCCGCCGGCACCGTGCCCACCGAATTCGAACCCTGGTATCGACGCGCCGGCACCCTGTGCCGACAGATCTCCTCGGCGCTGCTCGCCGCCCAAGGCAAACAAGAATCCGGGTTCAACCCCAAAGCCGTCAGCGGCTCAGGCGCCGAGGGGATCGCCCAGTTCATGCCTCACACCTGGCCCAGCTACGGCCAGGACGACGACGGCAACGGCACCGCCTCAGCCTTCGATCCCGGCGACGCAATCATGGCCCAGGGCCGCTACATGTGCACCATCGCCGCCCAGGTCGACGGCTGGATCGCCGACGGGTCCGTCAACGAAAACACCCACCCCGGCGGCCGCGAAGCCCTTTACCTCGCGGCATACAACGCCGGCGAAGGTGCAGTCCAACGCAACCACGGATTTCCCACTGACAGCGCCGATTACATCAACCAGACCAAGCCATACGCCGACACCATATTGGCCACCAAACGCACCTACGAGACCCAACTGTCCTCGACCAGTGCTGCCCCGACACCTGCGCCAGCTCCCTGATGACAAGGACTCCGATGACCTCGACGAGACACCAACGCCGCCAGCTCACACTGCTCGCGGCCGCCGTCCTGATGTTCGCGGCACTGCTCTCAGGCTGCGGAGACAACGACAGCATCAGCAGCACCGCGCCCGGCCCGGCCACCGGACACGACCACAACCCGGAGCTGCCCGATGTTGCCGATCCAGCTACCGCGGACCCGTCAATCGTTGCTGCCCAAGCGCTCTCGCTGATGTTCACCTGGCAGCCCGTCACAGACCCCAGCTCAGGTGAAGCAGTACGCCGCGCAGCGCCGTGGCTCGGCGGGGATCTCGCCGCCGCCGCATCCTCCATACTCACCGCGACACCCGAGCGGACCGATCCGCGCTGGGAGTCCTGGCGCCGCAGCGGCGACGTCGTCACCGCCACCGCGGACGTCGACAGCGGCCACATCCCCGACACCACCGATACCGCAGTGCGGCTGGTCACCGTGCGGCAGAAGGTCTTACACGCCGACGGCGACACCACCCCGCTAGCACCGATGCGGATGGAAGCGACTCTCACCCGCACCAACGACGGATGGCGCCTGACCGACTACACCGTCATCGCCGGCTAACCCCGCCCGTCCACGCACCACTAGAGAAGGAGTTCACCATGTCACAGAACGCAGAGTGGAATACCGCCGAACAAGCCGTCACCGACGGTGCCGACACACTGCGAGCGGCCCGCACGCACCGCGATATCCGGATGTGGGCCAAGGATGCTGGGGTAGCCACCAAAGCGTTGTGGCCCAAAGTCAAAACCGAGCTGCGTAAGCAACTCGACATCGACTACGACCAGCTCCGCGCCGACGTGACCGCCACCGAAGCCGCCGAACTCGCCGAACAAGCAGCGAACGCCCCAGTGATCGAGTTGTGCTGTGCAGGTGACGATGAGGTCGGAACCTATGCAGTCTGTGCGGCGAGCAATGACCATGAATCCTGGTACGGGGACTTTCACGCCCAAGACCTCCTCTACCGGGCCGGTGACGATCTATCGGCCGAACGCTCCGCTGCAGACAAAGCGGTCTACCTCGCGGGCAAGGCCCGTGAGAAGGCCTGCCTCGAAACGGTGCGGCTGGTGTTGCACACCAGCCACCACGAGCTGACTGCCGAGCACCTGGCCGCCACGGCCGCCAAACATCGGGTGGCGGTGACACTGGAACTGTCCGATCAGAATCCGGCTGTCGCGTTGTGCCGGGCACCGGGCTACCGCACGTGGCGGGAAATCAAACTCGACGCCCTGATCAGCGCCAGTCAGGCAGCGTCGTGAGTACCACTCCCGGCAAGATCAAGAACCCGAAAAACTCTGAGGCACCACTAATTTTCGGTGGCCTCGGACTGGTGGCCACTGTCGTTGGGCTGGGGTGGACCGCGTTGCAGCTGGCCGGTGGCCAGAGCGTGCCCACCAACCCGGTCACCGCTGCCGGGGAACTGTCCCGCGGAGAGATCGTGTGGCCGGTCGCGGCCACTGTCTGGGCGATCGGGCTGCTCCTGGCGCTCACGGTGCTCGCCGTCGTGGGCACGGCGATATGGACCCGTCACCGAGGACCACGGGTACGAGTCGATACCGCTGCACCACTGTTGGGGCGCGGGCGCGACATCTCCTCCATCACCCGGCAGGCAGTGGCGGCCAAAGCGACCAGCCTGGGTGTGGTGATGCCCGATCCAGCCATCTGCCCGCACGCCAGTCCCGGTGTGCCAATCGGCACCACGCTGTCAGGGCGGCCCGCTCTGTTCGGATCGTTTGAGGACATGCACCTCGACATCTGGGGACCCCGACAGGGAAAGTCCACATCCCGGGTCATACCCGCCATCTGCGAGGCCCCCGGCGCGGTCCTGGCCACGGAGAACAAACGCGGCAACCTCGACCACACCCGGCACGTCCGCGAGCAGATGGGCCGGCGGATATGGGTGTTCGATCCCCAACGAGTCGCCAACTCCGACCCCGAGTTCTATTGGAACCCGTTGTCGTACGTCACCGATGAGGACAAAGCGCAGTCGTTGGCTGAGCAATTCGCCGACGGCGACGACGGCCAGGCGTCGAAGAAAGACCCCTACTTCGATCCCGAGGGCCAGGACCTCGTCGCGAACCTGCTGCTGGCCTCCGCGCTGGCCCGCGAGCCGATCACCTCCGTCTACGACCGTCTGACTCGCCGTGACCGCTGCACCGAAGCAGTCAAAATCCTGCGCGAGCACCGCTACGACCAGATCGCCGCCACCCTCGAAGCCAGACTGCGGTTGGCCGCCAAACAGCAGGACGGCATCTTCGGCACCGCCCTGAAAATGGTGCACTGCCTGCGCTCTCGACAGATCAAACCCTGGATCACCACCAGCCACGGCGACCTACGACCGCATCTTGACCTGCACCAACTCGTGCGGGGTGGCGAGACCCTGTACTGCCTGTCCCGTGAAGGGGTCGGCTCAGCCGGACCGCTGATCGCAGCGCTGACCGTCGCCACGTGCGAAGCGGCCGAAGAGATCGCCACCGCCTCACCCGGTGGCCGGCTCCCGACACCGATGCTGTGCGCCCTCGACGAAGCAGCCAACGTCGTCCGCTGGCGTCGTCTACCAGATCTCTACAGCCACTACGGCTCTCGCGGGATCAACATCATGACCGTGCTGCAGAACTGGTCCCAGGGGTTGCGGGTCTGGGGCAAAGAAGGAATGCAGCAACTGATGGGCGCGGCAAACGTGTTCGTCTATGGCGGGAACGTCAAAGAAGACGACTTCCTCGAGCTCCTGTCGAAACTGGTCGGCGACTACGACCGCGACATCGCCACCGTCTCCCGCTCACGAGGCAGCGATTCGGTGTCCCGGCACGTCGCCCGCGAACGGATCTTCACCGTCTCCGACCTGCAAGCGTGGCCACGCGGCCGAGCACTGGTGTTCTCCGCCGGCAACCCGGCCACCATCGCCAAAACAGTGCCCTGGATGGCAAAACCATATGCCGAACTCATCAAGGAATCCCTCCGGCTTCACTCACCCGAGGCCGGTACAGCCACAGAACCGCCTGTCCAACCCAAACAAGCTGCAACAGCAGCGATCCCACACCACTTCGGAAGGTAGCGCACGCCATGACGACTGACTACGACGACGACGATTCCTGGCTCGAGGTCACCGTGTCCACCACTCCCGAAACCACCTCGCCCAATGCCGCGCAGCCGCCGGAGGCCGAACCGCCGGCACTGCGGTTTGCGTCGGTCTACGACTTCGTGGAGCAGCATCTGATCTACACCTATGCCCGCGATGTCAACAAGCCTGGTCGGCAGTGGTGCCGGCAGTGGTGGGCACACGCCGAGGCGATGAGCCGGCTCGAATCCTTGTGGCGCGCCTACGAACAGCTACGCCTGGATCCCGGAACCGGCATGGATGTCTGGTGGCTCGATCACGCGGACCGCCAGATGGCAGTTCTGCTCGATCCCGAGGGCCCCTTCGACGGTTGCTCGGCAGAGTTCGATCGCCACGACCCGGCGACCGAGGTGCTACCCGTCGCACTGATGGAAGAAGACGTGCTGCGGCAGATCATGTCCGGTCAACTCACAGAAGGGAATTGAAGATGGAAGACCACGAAAACGAGGAGCGCGAACTCACCACCGGAATCGAGAGAGCGCTCGCCAGCGCGATCGCCACCGCGGCTTCGCTGGTGGAGGCTTATCACCGTCGCCGCGCTCGCCAGCTCCGCGACGCCGAGCAAGCCGGCCCGCGAGAGGTAGTGAAAGAGCAGGTCGATATCCAGCAGGAAGCGCGCGCCGACCTCGCAGCCCGCCGCGACGACGGTGAGCTATGGCTAAGTGCCCCTTACGAAATGCTCAACGATCAGGTCTTGAGGGAGCACGGCATCGATCCTCGACGGGTAGGGGAGGCTGGCGCCGACAAGCAGTGGATCACCAGAGCCCCGGGTAGTGAAGTGCTTGCGGCATACGACACCGCAGACCGCTGGGCAAGTCGCTCGGACGTCGCAAGATCAGTGCGCGAGAACATCGCCGACGAACTGGCGTCCTACGGGCTCGACTTGAACGACCTGCTGCACCAGCCACGAGGCGCTGCAGCTGAACAACTCGAAACCGCCCGTGCGCAGCACTGGGCGCAGCGTGGTTTCGATCCCGAAGGCACCCCCGCCGAACGAGCAGACGCCGACCGCGACGCAGAGCACGTCGAACAGCTCCTCGACCGAGCCAACGGTGCCGACCAGTCGGCTCGCGACGGCGACGACAGGTCCGAGGACCTGAACTCACACGGTGACGCGATGTCCCGGGCCGCCGACTCGGTGCTGGCGGACGGTACCGACATCATCCCTGCGAACCGCTCAGAACAGGCTTCCGAACACAGTGGCTCTACGGCTGGCAGGGCCGCTGCCGTGGCCGCCACCGATCACCCCACGCGGCCGCGTGACGCAGTCACAACCGCCGGCAAGAAGCGACCGAGGGTCAAACCCGCACGCCCCCAACCCAACCGTGAACGTGGACACGGCCGCTAAGCCGATACACCAGGGACGATGACTGCACTGCTGGCAACGACACCCGGGCAGTCAGTCATCGTTCATATCGCCTATTCAGAGGTTGCGCTTTACAAACCCTGGCAGAACTTGGGTGTTCCCTACTTTCGTGCGACGCACTGGGCCAAGCAGAGACTATTGGTGAGACTGCCACGACCGTGCCGATGCTGCACCACTTCGCAGTAAGGCTGGCATCTCTGTGACCCCCGTCTGCCGTTGTCACTTCTTGCCTACCGCAGGAAGGCCACCCGAGACTGTGCGGTAGTCCCGATCAGCGCCCACCGGGCGGTCGACATCGGCAGCAGCAATGATTGCGCCCCGCTCCGTATTCAACACTCCAAGACAATTCTTCGGCCCGTTCTTCTTCGGGCTATGGGCCACGAACCTACCGGTGACTGGGTGCGCTCGCACTCGACGTTGGCAGGCTGGGCAAACCTTGAAAGACTCCTTCTGAGCCACGGTTGCTCTTTCCTGTTGAGCGACACGGCTGGTCGGTCTTCATCACTCGGCGGTCGGACAGTGGCCATCTGGCTGCGTTGATCTAGATCGACGATGCCTCCTAAGACCTCTCTACCCAGAATCCTAAACAATCCCGAGATCACCGCCGGACAGCCACGCGTCGACGACGCGCAACGCTGGCGCAGGCGAGCGCAATCGTGAACACCGTCATCGGCTCCATCCTCTCCTCTCTCGTCTCTCTTGACCGGCCATCCGCCCGTGCTAGTTTCAGGCATCGCAAAGGAGTCAAGAGAGGGCGCGTGCATTGCCAACTGGACCACTACATCAGCGCTACGGAGTGGGAACCCTCGGTGCTGGCACGAGCGAGGACTGTCGGTGCACGATCGGTGAGGATCACAATGACTACGGCATTCTCACGGCCGACATGCAGGACAGCGACGACGACATGCAGGACAGCGACGAGACGCTAAGCGTCTACGGCGCAGCCGAGATCTGGATGTCGCACGGGATGGACGAGGACTACACCTTCGGCTACAGCGACGACGAGTTGCGCCGCGCTGCTGGCATATAGGCTGCACAGCCCGCAGCATGATTCGCATCTAGGGCAATCAGGTCGAAGGGCTCCGGGGCCGAGGGGCGCGGCGACCGCGCGGCGAGCTGATCGAGCTTGTACGCCAGCGGACGGCGACCGCGTCGATGGTGCCGACAGTCCACATCCAGCGCGGTCGTATCGCTCCCCACCGAAACCTTCAAGTAGCCGCCATACCAGAGGGGCTGAACCGCCGTCAGGCCGCTGCAGTCGACTTTAGCGTGATCATCGACCGTAGTCGTTGTCTCGTACCTGCGTATCTGGGCGTGACCGCACTGTCGGCGCGTTCGAACGCGGTGCAGCCAGGCCTGTGGCCGTGTGGGTCGAGACTGATCTGCCAATGCGGAGTCCATCATTGCGAGCGCTGCCGGCGATCGTTTGGTAGCGGCCGGATGCTGCGTCTGTAGCGGCGCGCAATTCTCGGGCCCGTTGCGCATGGCCTTGCGCTTCAAGGGCAGTGCAGATGGCGCGGGAGGTCGCTGCGAGTTGGGCGAACATCGCCATCCACGCGTAGCGGGGATCGTCGTGGCTCGCGGCCAAAATCATTGCAGCGGAGCGCCGCATCATGCTCGCGGCGTGCTTGCCGTCAGCATGTCGCGGGCGGCGTTCTCCGGCAGAGGCTGCGAGTGCATCTGCCATTCGGGAGAGTTCGGCCGGCCGGTCACCTTCGGCCGTGGTGGCCCACGCAGACATCACACCCGCGGTCTCGCGGGCGGCTCGTGTCCAGGTGCGATCCGAACCGCCAGCGTCGCTCAGGCCATTGACTCGGCTACGCCAGGCACGGGCGCTCTGGTGTGCATCGAAGTACTCCGAGCCCGATGCTTTTGCAGTCGTGGTTTCGGCACTTTCGCCGGCCTGGGCGCGCCCAGCTGCGCGCTGCCACGCGTAGGTTGCCATCTGCTCCTGAACGCCTGCGCCTGGCCACCGCTCTCGTAGCGCTGTCAGTGAAAGGGCGTTGTCGAGTTTCCCGCCGCCGTGCCACACAGGCTTACCGTCAGCGGCAACATAGACGTTGGGGCGCAGCGCAACCGAATAACCGACCACCTTGTCGGTGCTCCCGGTGGCAAACCTTGGTCGGATCAACAGATCCGGGTGTGTGTAGGCGGCGCTGACGAACGAATCCTCGGTCGGAGCCGATGTTGCAACTTTCGCGACGGTGGCGCGCAGCCGTTCCTTGGCCTGTGCGGCGTTCAGTCGTCGTGACTGGGCCGCCTTCTTATCCGTGCCGGCCTTCGGCGACGCGGCGGGGGAGTGGTGCGGGTCGATCTGCTCGCGGTGATTGTGTGCCCACGCGCTGACTGCGTCGGCACGTGCACCGTCATCGGGTGCGGGCCAGTGTTCCCGAAGGCGCGGCAGTGTCAGGTCCACACCCAGTTTGCCTCCGCCGTGCCAGACCGGGCGTCCGTCGCGAGTGGCGTAGTCCTCGGTCGGCAGCGCTACGGAATAGCCAACAACTGCGGCCTTTGATCCGGCTGCGTAGCGAGGCCGGACCATGAGCCCGTTCGCTCGGGCCATGCGTACGAACTCCGATTCGGAGTCGGCGGCCGCAGCGACGCCACGGACACGCCGGGCCAGTGTTTGTTTCGCTGGTTCAGCCCGCCCGGTGCGGTCGGCGATGTTCTGTTGTGCGGGTGAAGTCCCTTTGCTCGGATAGCTTTTGGCACGGCCAGCAGTTATGCGCAGGCCGTGTTCTTCCTCGAGTGCGACGCACACGTTCTGTGCCCGCCATTTGTCACCGCGGGGCCGTTCTTCCCCTGGTTCGGGGAACCACAACTTGACCACGCTTCCGTCGTCACGCACCCGCGACGCGGCGATGTGGATGTGATCGCCGGCGGCCTTGGTCAGTCCGTGGCGGACGGCTACCCATCGGGCCGGTGCATCGCCTTCGTTGTCGAATCCCATCCGCGCCATGAACTGCTCAGAGATCTTCTGCCATTGGGCATCCGACAAGCCTTTGTCGTTGGCTCCTTCGCCCGTGAGTGCCTCGGTTTCTTCGGGGGACAGCGACAGCGAACAGTGCCACACGTTTTCGTCTTTGGTGGCTTCGGCGATCGCCGCCGAACCGCGCAGGCCGCGTTCATGGGCAGCGGCCAGTGCGCCTTTGTCGCGCCGGCTCACTTCGGTTCCGAACACCAGGCGTGCCGCGTCGAGCTCGCCGGCCAACTCCAGGGCGGTTTCGTGGCTCAGCGCAACGCCTGCGCCACCGATCAGACTCAGCGACGGTGTACTGGCCGCCACGATATGGGGGTTGGTGTGCTCGTTGGCGCGGCCTGGTCCGGCGAGATACATGACAAGGCCGGTCATCTTGGCCCCGGTCTCGATGTTCGGAATCATCCGAGCTGGCCCTCGAAGCCGAACGTCTCCCCGAACGCATCGAACACCCGTCGGTGTGCGCGCATCACGGCGTCCAAGGCCGTCGCGAAATCGGCGGGAATCTGTTCGTCACTGTTCGCTTGGCGGGCAATCTGGTTCATGTTGTTGCCGATCGCGGCGATGAGGTTACGTAGCTCGCACGCCTGATCCCACGCCTGCTTCCGATCGGCGTAATCCACACGCGGAGCGCTGTTCTGACCGAGCGCAGAGGTCACCATCAACCTTTGCGGAGACATGTTCATCAGCTTGCCTCGAGCGCGCAGCAACTCCTTCTCGTCCGCGGTGACTTTCACTTCGATCTTCTCGTCGCGGCCACCAGGAACGTTGGCCCGCCGGCGACGGATGATCGACCGGGACGGACGCGATGCCTGCTGCTCATCAGCCGTGTCCTCGGCCATCTCAATCCATTCCTTCCGCCCGTCACTCTTTCGGCTCAGCGCAGCGAACCCACACCCGTGGGGACTCATCCGCCAACACCGTTGATGGATGCACCGTACCGCGACCCAGGGACGGTGACAAGCATTTAGGCATGCCTAAATGACAGCTTGCTCCGCCGTAGCGGCCGCAAGCATCCGCGCCTGGCGGATGCTACTGGCTCTGAATTCTCATTTTTCATGTCATTTTCTCGTTGACTTGTCAGAGAGATGTCAACCGTTCTCATCGACTTGTCATTTCGAGCGCGGTCACGATTCCGCCAGTGCGCACGCCCGTCCACGTCAGGGGTTACGTTCGCGATGCGGTCCCGGTAGAGCTCGTGGGCGCGAAACGTCGGCTGCGGACCAGCGGGGAGTCCGGGGGTGGCGGTGTTTTGCTGGCCGCCTCGCCTACTAAAAGCGTCGGTCGACAGTGTTGACTTGAGTAGTGACCTCAGAGGACATCGAACTGTACGCCGAACGCCTTCGTCTCAACGCAATGAAAGAAGCCGCGCAGCCGGGCGATCCGTTCAACAGCACCGAGTTACCCCGGCCGGCACGCGTGAAGCTGTACGCCGCCTGGCGTGACCACACCGAAGCGATTGATTGGCACCCAGCTGCCCACGAAGCTTTCGAATCAGTCGAGAGTAGCTTCGACGACCAGATTGGGAATCGGATCGAAAGATCAATCGGCGTAGCCCGAATCTCATCGCACTTGATCATAATTCCGGCTATGACGCCGACCGATGTGGCGCTGTCTCTCCTTGAAGCCGAGCATGAGGTACTGAGCCTCGAGTACGCGAACGCGAACGAACAGGCCGAACTTCACGGCGCAGATCCAGAAGACTACCCCAGTGATGCAACGAGCCCCGAAGCGTTCCGAACCCGGGTCAACAGCATTCTCGACGCTCACGGGATCGCCTTTGCACTCACCGCGACCAGCCGGATCGTTCCTCGCCAATCCGAGGTACTACACAGCGCAGTCATTACTCCAGTTCTGCATCTACTCCATGAACAACCCCAGTTCCAGATAGCTGAGACCACCTATCAGAAGGCACTACTCGAGATTCGCAATGGCGATGGCGGAGACTCCATCACTGACGCATGTACAGCCCTGCAAGAAACGCTGAAAGCCCTCGGCTTCTCCGGTAACGCTCTCGGTGATCAGATCAAGGCGGCCAAGAAGGCACGGGTGTTAGGCGCTCCAGATGCACCCCTCGTTGCTGCTATCGAGAAGGTAGCCATCTGGGTGGCTAACCGCCGCAACCACGGCGAAGCCCACATCGGTGATGCTGACGCCGACCTCAACGACGCCTGGTTCATCGTGCACACGATAGGAGCCATGATCATCTACCTGTCCGCAAAGACAGCACCCGGTGCGTCGGTGCGCTAGTCCAGAACTGATACCGAGCCACGAAACGTCGGCTGAGGACAGGCGGGGAGTTGGTACTCGGCGGGGCATGGGTACGCCGGCCAACGGAAGGTCACGCCCGCGAGATTAGTTGCTCTTGTCGCTCTTCGCGATGTCGAGGGCGCGCCCAAGCAAAGCCGTCAAATCATCAGCACCAGGTGATATTCCAGGACTTGGAACGTCCGCCGGAACCGGCGCTGAAAAAGCTTGCCGCCCCAGAATCATCCGCAGCTCTGATCGTTGTTCGTCAGACATCGGTGCCACGTACGCGCCGACTGAACGTAGTTGCACAGACAGGATTCTGAAGTGCCGAGCGAGCGAGCGATGTTCACCCGCGACGTGAGCGCAGTAGGCAGCAAGACCGTAGAACGGAAGGCCGATTAGTGCTTTAAAGATCAGTGCCCATCCAGCGCTGACCGACGTCAGTAAATCGTTCTCGACAGTGACGAACGTCAACGTTCCTGCCGCGCCCGAAACCACCAGCGCAAACACAGCCCATGTCCATCTTTTTGCCTGGGCGGCTTCGTCTTCCGCCGCAGTTTTGAAGGTACTGCCAATGACGTCTTGCCCTGCATTGCCCGTTGCCGTTTGCGCTTGTTCCGCTGCCGACTCAGCGGTTCGAACACTGAGCGCTATTCGCCGAACCTGGCGCTCCGAAAGGTAGTGGTTGATGAGGGAACCGGGTGTCACCGTATAGCCGTGGGCCTGAATGTCTGTTAGCAGATCCAGCGCCGCCGGGTAGTACATGTCTCTCCATGTCGAAATGTCGGCCGGAGCGCGACCAAGCAGCTCGGCGACATCGTGGACGCTCGCTACTGGTGAGGACATCCTCATTGCTCTATTCTGCAAAGCCTCTGAGAGCTCGTCGAGGGCCGAAGCCGACAACAAAAGGCCGAACTCAATTTGAAACTTGTCATACCTTCCCGGATTGGCGATATCAACGAGTTCAGTTATCTCTGCGAGAAGGCTGCGGAAGAACGACGCTGCATCCAAGGCATCCTGAACGTCCTCGGAATCACTCGCAGCCGACCTCCACTCTTCGGCAAGCCTCTCGGCTTCCTTCCTGCTATGGATCAGCGCGCCACGCAACTCCCTAAAGGCGCGTCCAGTCCTACGGAGGGGCGCGCCCGTACGAAGGAACGCACCCAACGGGGATCCACCAACGACCTCCGACAAACGGTCAAAGTCGCTGCCCCCGTCGAATGCATCCGCCATCTCACTGACCATCGAGCGAGCGTACCGAGTCGCTGGTGTCTGTGATCGGGTGATCGGGTGATCGATACCAGGGGTCAGGCCGCAAAGCCCTCGGATGTGTGAGCGCATATTGCCGTCTGCGTTCACTCGCCATCCCATAGCGGAGAGGTGATTTCCGCGCTGTCGTTTTTGCCGTCAACGAGAGAAGAGAACACATCATGTCGTCATCGACTGCTATCAATTTTGAGTCCATTGAGGCCCCGGTCCGCGCCGAGGCAGACCGCAAGGTCAAGGTCCTGCGTGAGATCGTGGCGACCCACACGACACTCACCAGTGCGCGACACGTTCCTGACCGCCGACACCGACCGAGTACGTGCGCTCTCTGCGTTGTTGGCTGAGGCCAAGGCGTCCGGGTTCGACGCCAAGACACTCAAGTCTTTTGAGGTCGAACACCTGGCAACTGCGAAAAAGGCCGGCCCTCGCCGGACACGGCGGGCCAGTTCGCCAAAGTCCGCGGCCACCACCAAAAGTGAACCGGTGTCACGGCCGGCGCGGAGTCTGTGTCGGCATGAGCCGCGGCGTTACGATGTGTAGTGACGGGCCTCGGCCAGGTCAAGTGTGTGAACGCATATTTGCCGTCTGCGTTCACACACAGCAGCACGCGGAAGGGTTTACCTTTCGTCTCCGTTTTTGCCGTCAACGAGAGAAGAGAACACACATCATGACTGCTGTTGATTTTCAGTCGCTGGAAGCGCAAGTCCGCGCCGAAGCTGACCACAAAGTGCGAGTGCTCCGGGAGATCGTCGAGACACACACCGCACTGACCAATGACCGCGATGAGTTCCTGGTCGCCGACGCCGAACGCGTCCGCCAGCTCAACGCGCTCGTGTCCGAAGCACGGTCCGCCGGGTTTGACCCCAAGACGCTCAAACCGTTCACTGTCGAACACCTGTCCTCGTCGAGGCCGGCCGGCTCCAAGAGCGGAACGCGCCGCCGTCGCACCAAGAAGGCCGAGTCCGAACACGTTTCGGCTCCCGCCGCCGGTTCAGAGACCCGCACGCCGCAGGGCGATGCCAGCGGGCAGTCTGTGCCGCACTTCGAATCCACAGACCGCGACGCGATCTCGGCCTGAATGTTCCTTGGTCAGCGCCGCGCTGACTTGGTAGTAACCCCGGCGTAGCTGGGGTGGCCCCGGTGCAATAGTGCACCGCATGCGCTTGGGCCCTGACGGGTGGCTAGACCCGCCAGGGCAAGCGATCAGAGAGAACCCTCTGACCAGTGACACAGCATACGAACCTCCAGCAGCCCTTGTGCTGCTTGGCACTGATCTCAGGAGTTCTGTCATGGCCCGTCGCGGCTCGACGAATGACCCGAACAACACCACCCCAAGTCTTTTCGACTTTGTCATAGAGGGAGACAACAATGAGCACGATGACGACAGCGGAATCGGTGAAGCAGATCGTGGCGCGAGTGTGGCGGACCGAGATCGGTCTGCCCGACAACCTGACGCCGACCGAGCAGGAGCAGTTCCTCGACCGGGAGGGCGAGCGGATCGAGAACCTGATCGAGGAGCTGGTGCCGGGGCAAGGTCCACTGGTCGAGGATTATCGCGCGACCCATGGGACGGCGCCGGACTATTTGACGACGGTCCAGCTGATCACGATGGCACGGCATCAGGCGACCGAGCAGGTACTGACAGCCGAACTGTACGAACAGATTCCGGAACCCAGCCCGGAGTTCGAACCGACACAAACCCTCGAGGAACTCGAGGAAACCGAACAGCAGATAGCGGCCGCACGGATCGAGCAGGCGCGAGGGGACCGGGACCGCTGGCGCAGGGCGCTCGATCGATCGGAGCCGACACCGGAGGTCGAGGCGTTGGTCAGCCAACTGTGGCCGCATCGGACAGCATGGTTTCGGGTGGCCGCGCAGTACCTGATCCAGGCGCGCAGCGAGGACAACGAACCGATTCCGGCCGGCCCGCAGGATCAGTTGGTGGCGGAGTTTACGAGCCAGGTCGAGCAGGAGCTGCAGGCAAAGGGCCGGGTGCGCGACGCCGAACACCGCCAGTAGAACAAGCCCAGCTCGACCTGTTCGAGCTCGACGCCACCGGGGCAGCACCGCTGGACCCAGCGGCTCTCGACCCCGGTGGCACACCGCTGCCACCCGCGCCCGCCGAAGCGGTCGCCGCCAAGGAAACCACCTACGACGGCGACGACTGCTGCGCCGACTGCCACTCGCATATCAGCGACCCCCACGAGCCGGGATGCCCTGCCGCAGAACCGATCGACGTCCTGCACGAACTACATGCGCAGCGCTCCCGCGCTGAACGCGACCTCGAACCATCCGCGCCCGCCGACCGGGAACGGTCGGTGCCGCTACCGTTCCGGCCCACCGAACCGGTCCTGCCGCCAGCGGGCGCAAAATCGCGTGCCCGCGCAAACATGGACGCCATCGAAGTGGTTCACCAACTCACCACCGACAACCGCTATGCCACCGTCGCCGAGCAACAGATCCTGGCGAGCTGGTCGGGGTGGGGTGCAGCGGCCGATGTGTTCGATCTGCGCAAGGACGATTGGGCGGCCGACCGTGACCGGCTACGCGGTCTGCTGAGCCAACAAGAGTGGGGCCAGGCCCGACGCAACACCCTCAACGCTCACTACACCGACCCTGCGATCGCCCAGGCGATGTGGAAGGCATTGGGCGCGGCCGGATTCAGTTCGGGTCGCGTGCTCGAACCGGGCTGCGGCTCGGGGACTTTCCTCGCATACGCACCAGAGTCCGCACAGATGGTGGGTGTCGAACTCGACTCGACGACAGCCCAAGTGGCCGCCGCCCTGCACCCGACCGCACAGATCCGCAACGAGGGCTTCGAGTCCACGCACGTCCCGCAGCAGTCGTTCGCGGCAACGATCGGGAATGTGCCGTTCGGCGACTTCCGGTTGTACGACCCGGCGCACAATCAGGGCCGCCACTCGATTCACAATCACTTCATCATCAAGGCGCTGGATCTGACCGCACCAGGCGGCTATGTCGCTGTGATCACCTCGCGCTACACGATGGACAGCAAGGACCCTCGTGCCCGCAAGGAGATCGCGGCCGCCGCCGATCTGGTCGGCGCGGTCCGGCTCCCGACGGGCGCGTTCTCGCGTGTGGCGGGAACCGAAGTGGTGACCGACATTCTCGTGCTGCGGCGTCGCGAGGCCGACCGGTCGCCGACTGCGCAGACCGATGCGTTCGTATCGCTGGGTAGCGTCCCAGTGACGGGCTACAACGGTGCTGCCGAAACCGAGCTGATCAATCACTACTACCTGCAGCGTCCGGAGAACATCCTGGGCACGCTGCGACACGGGCAGGGCATTCACGGCTCCACCACGCTGCAGGTGCGCGGCGCCACCGATGCCGCCGAGGTCGCCGGCGCGGTCGCCGACCGCCTGGACGCCATCGTCGACTACGCCCACGAAGCAGACCTGACGCTGACTGCGGGCTGGCACAACACCATTGGGCCGCTGCGCGAGCAGTTCGAATACGGGCTGGTCCGGTCCGCCGACGACACCGCCACCGAGCACCCGGTCGGCATGCTGCGCGGCGACCATACCGGACGCCAGATCCAGCGGTGGGACGGGCAGCAGTGGTCGCCGGCCAAAACCCGCGGCAAATCCCAAAGCGTCGAATGGGCAAAGCTGCTGGAGCTGCGGGACCTGGGGACGGCGCTGATTGACTCTCAGCGCGTCGGCGAACCGGCCGATACTCGGTTGGCGTTGCGCGCTGACCTCAACGCCCGATATGACCAGTACGTACGCACCTACGGTGCGATCAACCGATTCACCTGGGTCGAGCCCAAAGAGATCACCCAGGCACAGTACGACAAGGCATTTGAGCGCCTCGCCGGTCAGTGGCGCAAGACCGAAGGTCTCAGTGCTTATGCTCCGTTGCCCGACGCTATTGCTGAGGAACTGTCAGATCAGGCGTGGGCCAACCCGCGCAGCCGTTTCAAGTCCTACCCGCACCTGGGCAAACTGCTCCGGCAAGACCCGACGTTCGCTGTGGTCATGGCATTGGAGCAGTTCAACGACGACACCTCCACAGCACGCAAGGCAGCTCTGTTCCACAACGACGTCCTGGGCCCCCGCAACCTGCCGCGCGACATCGCCTCAACCGAGGATGCGATCGCCGCAGTCCTCGACGAGCGGGCGGTCATCGACATCGACCGGCTCGCCGAGCTGCTCGAGGTTGATGTCGCCGACGTACCCGACCGCATCACCGGGCACGCATTCCGCTCACTCGAGGACCCCGACACCTGGATCCCCGCTCCCCAGTACTTGTCCGGAAATGTCCGCAAGAAGCTTTCAGCGGCAACCGAACTGGTGACGGCCGACGATCGGTACAGGCCCAATGTCGAAGCTCTCAGTGAGGTGTTGCCACCGAAGATCACCAGCGGTATCTCCGTGCGTCCCGGTGCCCCGTGGATTCCACACGCTGACTACGAGCAGTTCATCCGCGACACCTTCGCGGTTCCCGCGGACTCGCGAGTGAGCGTGGAGTACGCGGCAGGGGAGTGGTCGGTCGAGGTCAGCTACTACTCGGGTCGGTCCGGCACCGATCTGACGTGGGGACTGGTGCCCAAAGCGTCATCGCACTCGACGCGATTCAACTTCGAGGACAAGGACGCCGACCGACTCGGCGTGGCCCACTCGGGAGTTCGGCGCAGCAAAGACGGTGGCCACAACTACGACTGGGCCGACATGTTCACCGACCTGCTCAACAACCGACCCCCGCAGATCAATAAGTCCAAAGAGTTCTTTGAGCTCACCGGAAGTCGTGACTGGCTGCACGACGCAGCCTCGCGCGCCGCCGGCCCCCGGGCCCGGCGGCTGGCCCAGGAGTTCGAGCAATGGGCGTTGTTCTCCGACCCTGACCGCGCGGAGCGGTTGATCGACAAGTACAACGAGCTGTTCAACTCGACCGTCGCACCGACCTACGACGGATCCCATCGCCGGTTCGACGGACTCGGCGACCAATTCAACCCGTATCCCTACCAGCGCAATGCGGTGCAGCGCATCGTGTCCGAGCCGACGGTCCTTCTCGATCACGTGGTCGGGGCAGGCAAGACCGGGACCATGCTCATGGGTGCGATGGAGCTCAAGCGCCTGGGTGTGGTGAACAAGCCGTGGATTGTGGTCCCCAACCACATCGTCGAGCAGGTCACCCGCGAAGCCAAGCAGTGGTATCCGGCTGCCCGGGTGCTCTCCGGTGGCGCAGCGACCGATGCTGAGGGCCGGCGGTTGTTCATCGCCCAGTCGGCCTCCCAGGATTGGGACATGGTGATCGTGCCGCTCTCGGCGTTCACCAGGATCGGGGTCGATTCGGGCACAAAAGCCGAATACATCCGTGCCCAGCTCGCTGAGATCGAGCGGGCACACGGCTCAGATGCTGAGCAGCAGATCCAGAATGAGGCCAGTGTCAAAGCGATTGAGAATGCCAAAGCGCGGCTCGAGACCCGGCTTGAAGAAGCGCTCGACCAGGCCGGCAAAGACACCGGGCTGACGTTCGAGGCATCGGGCGCAGACTACCTGTTCATTGACGAAGCCCACCTGTACAAAAACCTGGCCCGACAATCGCACGTCGCAGAGCTGGCGTGCGCAGGATCTGATCAAGCGTCCGATCTGCAGATGAAACTCGAGCATCTGCGGGCGGTGCGCCGCCAGGAGGCAGCCGAAGCCGGGATCGCCTCGGATGCCTATGTCGAGCGCGTAGCTACGTTTGCCACCGGGACACCGGTCGCCAACAACCTCGCCGAGCTGTGGGTCATGCAGACCTACCTGCGCCCGGACCTTCTCATCGACGCCGGCGTCGCCGGTCTCGACGAGTGGGGCGCAACGTTCACCGACACCATCGAACGGGTGGAGCTCAACAGCTCCGGAAGCCGGTTGCGGTCAGTGACGCGGGTGGGTGAGTTCACCAATGTCGGTGATCTGGTTGCGATTTCGAGTGTGTTCACCGACAGTGTGGGCCGCGACCAGGTGCCGGCGCAGTTGCCGGAGAAGATCGGGAACTCCAACCACATCGTCACCTTCGAACCCTCCCAGCAGGTACTCGACTTCATCACCGACCTGGGCTACCGCGCCGACAACCTCAACCCGCGCCGGATGGACATCGACAATGCCCTCAAAGTCGCCAGCGACGGCCGCAACGCATCGCTGGTGTCGCTGTCGGCGCATCTGCCGCGCGATGCGAACAACGAGAACCGGCGGGCCTGGCAGGTCGCCCGCAACATCCTCGCCGAGCACGACCGGCACAAGGACACCGTCTACCTCGACACCTTCGGTGAAACCTCGCAGCGCACCGGTGGTCTGCAGATCGTGTTCTGTGACCGCTCGACCCCGAAGCCGGACGGATCGTTCTCGATCTACGGCGAGATCCGTGACGAATTGATCGCCGGCGGTATGGATCCGGCCAGCATCCGGTTCATCCACGACTACCCGAAGGCATCGGAGAAAGCGCAGCTGTTCGAACGGTGCCGCAGCGGCGAAGTGTCGGTGCTGATCGGCTCGACCGAGAAGATGGGGACCGGCACCAACATTCAGACGCGGGCGGTCGCCCTGCACCATGTCGATGCGCCGTGGCGGCCGGCGGATCTGGAGCAGCGTGAAGGCCGAATCATTCGGCAGGGCAACCAGAACACGCACGTCCGGGTGTTCAACTACGTCGCCGAACGCACCTACGACACCATCATGTGGCAGACGGTGTACCGCAAAGCCCACTTCATCGAGCAACTCAAAGCCGCTGATCGGTCCATGCGCCGGATGCCCGACCTCGAGGCCGATTCGATCGCTGAGAACGCGGCGATGACCAAAGCGTTGGCCACCGGCGATCAACGGTATCTGCGGCAGGTCGAACTCGACGCCCAGGTGGTGGGCCTGCAGACCGAGGCCGATGCTCACTTCGCTGAACAGCGGAGCATCGAACGTGAGCGTGACAACCTGAGCTGGCAGGTGCCGGCCGCAGAAGAACGCCTCGCCCGACTCGCTGCCGCACTTCCCGACCTGCAGCAGTGGCGCGAGGCAGACAAAGACAAGTTCGTCATCACGATCGCCGAGCAGACCTACCGCACCCGGCCGGAGGCATCCGCGGCGTTGGTCGAAGAGCTGCGCAAGAACGCGGCGGTCCTCAAGGGCCAGGGTATGCGGGTGGCTCGGACGATCGGTGAGGTCGCCGGCCACAAACTCGAAGTGGTGCGGCCGATGTCGACGGACTCGCTGTATCTGCAGTTCGCTGATCTGCCCATCTCGCACAGGGAAATTGGGCTCCGTGATCTGTTCGACAGTGACTCGGTGACCGGCGGTGACCGTTCCCCGGCCGCTCGGGCCTCGTACAACTCGGGGTTCATGACCCGCCTCGAAGGGATGGTCGGCGGGGCGCAACGCACCCTCGACACCGGGCGCTGGCAGCTCGACCGCGACCGGGACCGGCTCGACGAACTGCACCAGATTTCCCTGGGCGAGTTTCCCCGGGGCCGCGAACTGCGAGAGCTGACCGACGAGCTGACCACCCTGCAACGCGAGCTGAGGGAGGCCGAACACAGTCCCGAAGCTGTCGCTGCCCGCGCAGCTCTGGCTGAGCGGATGAGTGAACGGGGCCGCGAGGAGGGGTGGAGTCTGATGCTCAATCCCACACCAGCTCTCGTCGAGGAGCTGGGGTTCGACTCGGCCGACGAGGTTCGGCGGATGATGGCCGACCGCGAATACCAGGCGCTGAGCGAAGCACGCTATCGCCAACCCCAAGCCCCGACCACTGGGTCACCCGAAGTAGCGGCCTCTACAGACACCGCTCTGGTCACTGCTGCCCGCAAGGCAGCGGCGCTGGCCGGGCGCGACCATCCCACCCATCCCAGAGGGGCCGCAGACCGGCCCGCCACGACGTCGAGCATGGTCGAACCGAATCGCTCCGGCGCATCTCAACGCGGCCAGGAACACGACATCAGCGACTGACGGTAGCGATAGCGCTCAACACTAACGATGGTTTTCGTGTCAGTCTTCCCAGTCCTGCGTGAGCTTGATAGGACGTATCTCATCAGGCCTGTGGGTCAGTGCCCACTCCCTCTGTGCTCCCCGTTGACCACGTCTTAGTAGCTCTTCTAGATCATCGCGCTTGGTGAAATCGAGATCGGTCAGGGGAGCGCTGCTCAGACTCGGCTCGTCGAAATCTGAGACATCGGGCAGTTCAAAGTCTTTCCACGAACCGCCAGTCTGGAGGTGGGCAAGAAGCCTTCGGCGTACACGACTCTCGTACTTGTCCTTGCGGCACTCGCTTAGCTCGGCGACCACATTTTCTGGTGTGACAGGCTTGATCGGAATTGTCCGTGCGAAAGCAACCATCTCGTCGAAGCCCAACCCATGGTGCATCTCAGACTCGCCTACGCACTTAGAGTCGATTACCTTCAGTCTGGTTCTGTCTGAACGCCGCCGCGCGCCACGCTCCAGTTCGTACTCCATCCGGCGCGGTTTGATCACCGGGATAGACAGCCATATGCGAGTGATCTTGAAACCGTGAGTACGGTACAGCCCCGTGACGTGACTTGTGAAGCGCACTAAAGGGGAGTTCGCGGTGTACCCAGTCTTGATCCAGCCAGAGTCGAACTCAATGAGGTAGAGGTACCCACGGATGATGAAGTCTTCGTCGTCCCATGTATTCAGTGCCTGGTGACGAGCGAGGAGTCCCGCTAGGACTGGATTCTGCTTAGTACCGGATGCGTAGCCCAGCTCGATGTCCCGGAGATCAAGGAGCAACTCACCGGCCTCCGTAGCTGTCCGTGCCGCCTCGTCCCATGCTTCGGGGTTGGGGACATGGACAGACCATGTGATGTCACCGAGTTTGTCGCTCATTGAAAGATCGTAGGAGACCGGGAGGACGGGTACCCGTTTGTTGGTGTGGCGGACTGGTGGTGCAGGAACCGCTGGTGCCATAGTTCCTTTGAACAGATCTGCCCATCACTCAGTCGCGTCCGGACGCGTTGTCGCGTCCGGGATCTCGGCGGTAGTGCGCTGTCGGCCGGTGCGCGGTTGATTGCGGACCTTGGCCGGCCGTCGTGCGTATGCCTGCCTGACGGGCGGCGGTCGGATGGTCACGACCAGAGAACCTCGCTGCCCGTAGTGCTGCCTCGATCGCCGACGGCGCGGCCCGTTGGGGTGCCGGCCGGTCGATCATGATCTGCTTGAACACCGGTGTGAGTTCTTCGTGGTGCGGGGTGCGCTCACCCAAATCTGGTCCGGAGAACGCCGATTGCTGATTCCAGATGCGTGGGTCCACTGCATTGAAATCGAAGTCGTAGCCGGTGGTTTCGGTGAGCTGACCGATCAATAGTTTCCCGACTCGGCCGTTGCCCTCACGGAACGGGTGGGCGTGGTTGTAGTTCGCGTACACGCGTGCGGTTAGGTCTGTCAGTTCGTGGGGTTCCAGGTCTGCCCAGGGCACGTCTTTGGTCAGTCGCGCCACGTCGGATAGGTAGCTGTCAATCTGACCTACCTCGGCGAAGGCGATGCCGTCTTTCGACATGTTCACTTCCCGGTAGTTGCCGGCCCACTCGTACACATCCTGGAACAGATACCCGTGCAACGCTTTGACGTGTTCGGCGTCGAAGGTGCGGGGGATCTTGACTACGCCTGCCGCGATCTCGCGGGCTCGGCGGCTGGTGCGGGCGGATTCTTTGGCGGAGAGTGCGGCGGGGTCTTGGGTGCCGAGTTTGTTTGCCAGCACTGTCGTTCCGGGCCAGAAGTAGTCATTCCATGACCTCATCGATGCGTGGCCCCCTATCAGTGCTGGTGCGCGGTCACTGCTGAGGAAATCGTGCATCGATCCTGGCGTCAGCGCGGCGCACGTATTCGTCGCCGTCGATGTCGCCGCGCTCGAGTGCAGTGAGGTCAGCGATGTCGTCTCGGACGGGTTTCCAGCCCTCCATGACGTGGTTGGCGATGTTGTTGTGCACGTTCCACTTCTGCTGATCGCTCAGGCCGGCGAACAGGTCGGGGTAGCGTGCGGCCCATGCGGGCTCTTGGGTCATAACGGCCATGGTAGGAGCCTTTCTCGTCGGTCGGTGGGTTCTCAGAACAGGGTGTGTTGTTGTTCGTCGGCGGCTTGGTCGGTGAGTTGCTGGTAGAGCGCGGCCATCCGTTCGACCGCTGCCAATGGTTCTTCGAGTTCGGCGGCGATGTGTGCCCAGCTCATGCCGTCTTGGTGGTGCATCTGCCAGGCCATCCGATGCAGATCTTCCACGCCCAGGGAGGGTCCGCCGGGCTGCGCGGCCGGCGTCATAGCCGGGCCAGGTTGTCGCGCTTGGTGAGCCATAGTTCTTCTGCTCGTTGCTGGTGTCTGGTCAGGTTCTCCCAATGTCCGGCGAGCTCTTCGACGCTGACGGTTTCGCGGATCTGCGACATCCGGGCCAGCAGGCCGGCGTAACCGCGGCGGTACCACTGGTCGACGACTTTGGCGGCCAGGTGTGGCAGGTCAGCACCGCCGACCATGGGGCCTCGGGCCGGGGCGATGATCGAGAGCAGTTCCGCTTCAACGCGCTGCAGCCGGCCGGCCTCGAACAGCTGTGCCTGGACCAATGCTGGGTTTGGGGGTGCTCCGCTGTCGAGGACTGCGCAGATGGCCAGGAAGATCTCGCGGTGCGCGCCGCTCCAGAACGGATCCCACCGGGCAGTGATCGCCAGGATCTGGCGTACCTCCCGGGCCATGGGTGCCGGCGCCCACATCAGTGCGGTGAGAAAAGCGGCCTCGACACCAGTGGTGACGGTGCTTTCGGTATCGAGGTCGGCTCCCAGTGCGCCGGGGAACTCTGCCGAAACACCTGCTTCACCGAGCTGGTCGCCGATGGCAGAGGTGTTGTCGGTGTCCATGTCACTGGCAGAGATGGTCATCGGTTCCTCCTGGTCTGTGGGCGGGACGCTGCGGTCGTGGTCAGGCGGTTGCATAGGACATGTCTGCGTACAGGCACGTGGGTACGTGCGGATCGCTCTGGTGCTCTTGGCATTCGGTGCAGCAGTCCTCGCTGTCGTAGCGCAGGTCTTCGGCAGTCCGCCATGGCCGGGTCTCGTGGGCGGTTTCGCAGCGCGCGGCCATGTCCTCGAGGTCGGTTGCTCGGGCCAGATCGCCGGCCTCGCGAGCGCGGCCAGCACTGCTCCGGAAAGCTTGTGCGCGGTCGGCGTAGGTGTTGCGGCGGCTGGCAGTCATGGCGTTACCTTTCGATGGTTTCAGGCAGCTTGCGAGACAAGGGCTTTGATGCGGTCTGGCCGAAATCCGGACCAGTGTTCTTCGCCGACAACAACAACGGGCACTTGCAGGTAACCCAGGCTCATCACGTAGTCGCGGGCTTCGGCATCGTCAACAATGTCGACCACCTCGTAGTCCAGTCCATTCTTCTCCAGGGCCTTGTAGGTGGCGTTGCACTGCACGCAGGCAGGTTTGGTGTAGACGGTGATTGTGGCGGCTGCGGTGTCAGTCATCGGTTCGACCTTCTCTGGTTTCGGTTCGACTGGTGCGGTTTCAATAGATCTATTGTACCGCGATAGTTGTTGTGCTGCAATGGTTTTCGTAACTTTTGCATATCTTATCGTGTGTGTTGCTAGGGCTATTTCTTGTCATCTTCTTGCTGGTTGCCGGCGGATGTGAGTGCTGCCCGCAGTGCTGCAAGCTGCTCGTCGGTAGCGAGTGGTTGATCCAGTTACTGAGCTTGTGCGTAGGTGGGGTGCCAGGGCCGCGAACCACGGGCGTAGCGGATCTCGCCGATCGTGCTCGCGGTGTCGCTGTCCTGGTCGTAGTCCTCGAGGTCGATCAGTGTGTAGTCGTCGCGGCTGGCGCAGGTGGCCGACTCGTCGGCGCTGGCGGGGCAGCTGTAGTCGCCGCAGCTGCAGAAGGGGCCGGCGTACTGGTTGGTGTCGTCGGTGTTTGTGCTGGTCATGGTGTGCCTTTCGTGACGCGTGGGCTGGATCTTCGGCGGTGACCGGAGCTCCCTCATTTCCTGATAACTGGCCGCATTCGCAGCCGGCGCGGAGGCCTAGTAGGGGAGGCGAAAAAAGTGCCGCGATATAAGCGGACCGGGCGCGGGAGCGACGGGTAGCGCGTGGCACTTATTTCGACGGGTCTCTAGGTCCGCAGGGTTGGCTGTAGAAAGAATCGGCGTATCAGGGAATGAGACCTCCGATAGGAGAATCACAGTGCGCCGCAGGCGCTTCGGTCCAGGTCGCGTAGCGATTGGGCTGTTCTCGTCGAGCATGGCGGTGGCCCCACCCTTGCGGGTGGGGCCGTAGCGGGTTGCTACTCGTTTTCTCCGAACGGATCGGACGGTGTTCCGTCCGGAAGGTGCCATCCTCCGTCGTAGGAGAACGTTCCGTCGCCGTTGTCGGTGTAGACGATGTTGTCGAAATCGATGCTCATGGTGTTTCCTCTCGTTGGGTGGTGCTGTGGCTTCACAGTCGCTCAGGGCGAGGGTGGGCGGTCCACCCCGGAGAGCAGCGGGACCGGAAGCCACTTTCACCGCGAGGCGTAGCCGAGTGCGGGTGTGAAAGTGGTTGGAGCGCACGGGCGTAGCGCAGCGGAGAACGGGCGACAGTCCCGGTGCGTGGGTTGACCGGTCGGGCCCCCGGACTGAGAGAATGAGAAGACGCGCGCCCCCTGGTGACCACAGAACGAAGTTCGGCCGGCCACGGCCGAGTCCTCGTGTGACCGCGCAGCGGTCAGTGCCCTGCGCGGCCACCGAGGTTACTGCTGGCGGCCGCGGGCCTGGTAGAGGCTGATGGTGTGGGGGGTGATCAGCCAAGTGGTCGCTTCGCTGTAGCCGGGCAGTCGAGCGATGAGAGTTTCACGCAGGGAGGCACAGTAGCGGTGTGCTTCGGAGGTTTCCCAGTCGTCGACCTCGCACGCTTGGTATTCGTAACCGTCGATCGCTTTGAACAGTTCAACCGGATCCCATGCGCGGCGTGGCCGGCGGTAGTCGTAGATGTAGGCGTTGTCCTCGTTGTAGGCGCGATTCATGCTGGCAGCGTTGGCGTCGACGAGCATCTGCCCGACTGCGTTCGCTGTTTCTGGCCGCAGGGCACGCCGACGGTCGGGCCCTGACCTGAACAGTCCATTCAGTGGTGTCGGTTCGGTGGTGTCATCGGTGCGCCAGTGCAGGACATCACCTCGCCGGGGTAGGCCGGCGGTGACCAGGACGTGGATGTGTTCGGGATCAACGAGTTCGGCACTCATGGTGGCCCTCCCTGCCTTGGCGCGGCAGACCTGGTGTCCGCCAACAATTTTTGCCCTTCTGGCAAGGGAGATGTGGACCGGCAGAGGACGGAACGGAGTGGCAGCTGATCGGAAAGTTTTCAGCGAGCGCAGCGAGTACGGGTGAAAGAGTTTCCGACCCCGCAGGGGCCGGCGGTCAGCTGTCCGAAGTGGAGGAACGAACCGGTCACACTCGGAAAGCCAGAAGGGACAAAACGAGATCCCGGCCGCAGGCCGGGTCAGATTGCGCCGTAGGCGTTTCCACATGGTTGCTCGCGTCGCGAGCAATGAAGAAGGCCGGCCACCTGGTGTGGTGGCCGGCCTCGAGGAACGTTGGTCCCAGACAGTGGTCAGGTCTAGGTGATTGTGCGGGAGCTGCGCGGGTGCGGGAGGGCTTGGTGTCGTGGTAGCTCTAGACCTCCGGGCCTGCCTTGTAGCTATTGGCGCCATGGACATCGTGGTCAGAAAGCCAACCTCACGCTGCCTAGTCTCGCACCTGCTCAACCTTCCCTTTGTTGATCCGCAGCGTTAGACCCTTTCCGACGATGACGACAAGTTTGTTGCGCGGCAGCATTGTGATCGTGTGAATCTTGCCTGTGTCATCATCTGGAATTACCAGCTGCGGTCTGAATCTCGTCCCGCTGGACTGAAACGTGACGTTGTTCATCGTGATTGTGTAGGTGGATTTCTTCACCCAGCGCAAGGACTTTGATTGACTGCGTCGGCTGATGATCTTGGCCCTGCTGGTGGTGCTGACGATAAACCGTGTGGTGGTCCAGAGGCGCTTCAAGGTTCGTTTCGGGTGGGCGTCAAGGGTTTCTTGAAAGTCTTGGGCCCACTCGTCGAATCGCCGTTCGCGTTCGTCCGCGGGGAAGAAGGCCAAGGCGAGGAAGAAGAAGCGTTCAGGGAACTGCTCGAATTGGTAGGTGACCTCGTCGGCAATGAGCTTTCTAACTGCGACGAGGATGCCTCCGCCGATGATCGTGGCGAGGATGGTGAGCCCGACGAATGTTACCCAGTGAGCCATCGGAGGACCCCCCGTCGGTTGCCTGTGGTGAAGTCGGGTTGGAGTCGGGGGAGATGGACTCGGATGCGGCTTCCTCGGCGTTCCCGTTGGTCGGCTTCGGTGAGTGCGCGTCGGATCATGGGGACGGCTTCGGCGGTCATGGTGTAGGTGGTGCGGCGTTGGCCGGTCTCGCGGGCTTTGTGACCTGCGTCGTGGCGGGTGAGCCAGCCGGCTTCTTCGAGGCGTTCGAGGATTTGGTAGACCTTGCCGCTGGGGTAGCCGGTGGTGGCCATGATGTTGTAGCCCCATTGGGGCTGTGAGAGGTCATCGAGGAACAGCTCGAGTACGCGTTTGACTGCGGGGGTGATCCTGACTTCGCCTGCCATGGTCAGCATCTTACAGAGTTTTTTACACCCTTTGCTGTTGTCAGGGTTGTGTTGTTCCGGTAGGCGTCGGCATCGCGGCGCCCGTTCAATCTGAGGGCCGGTCCCGCTGTTCAGTCGTGGTCGTTGCGCTCTTGGGCCCACCGCACCAGGTCCAGCGCGTCGTGGACTGCTCGGAGTGCGATATCGGGGAAGGTGCCGACCATGTCGGAACTTTCAGACGTCGTCGGGGGCATCTGTTCGGGGTCCGCGTTTGAGGATGATGACGTCGTCGCTGTCGGGGTAGCGGTAGCCGTAGCGGCCGTCTGAGAGCTGCACGAGTCCGGGTTGGCCTTCGTCGGGATCTGGTGGATATGCCATTGAGGCAGTGTCTCAAATCGGGTGAGTGTGGTTGTTACCAGCTGGTTTGTGCTGGTTTGTAGGGTGTTCCGGTGTCGCGGACGTGTGTGATGACGGCGGCGAGGCCATCGTGGTCGACGGTGCCGTTCTCGTCGCTTGCGGCGGCGGCCAGGAGCAGGGGGTTGTCATCGATGCTGATGCAGATAAACGGGACGGCGGAGGGTTCTTGGCCGGCGAGGTCGTCGAGCGCAGCGAGTGCGGCCTCGCCGGCGGCGTGGTGTGCGTCGGTGTAGTTGTCGGTGGCGCTGGCCAGGAGAATGCCGTTGTCGGTGTGGGTGTTGGTGTGGGCGGTGACGCTCCAGGGGATCATGTCGGTGTCCTTGTCGGGTGGTGAGTGGTTCGGTAGTGACAAGGATGCCGCCCGGCCCCCAGTCCGGGCGGCATTTGCCGGGTCCCCAGGCCCGTTCTGTGGATGACGGGTGGGCCTGGGGATAGCCGGTCTCAGCGGTCGTTTGTGGGGGTCGGGCCGCGCTCGATCCAGCCGGTTCCGGTGATGCGGTAGCTGTTTTCGGCCGGTGGTCGCCAGCTCGGTGCCGCGCTGTTGCGGGAGAACTGGTGTCCGTCGTCGAAGAGGACTGTGGCCATTTTGTGGGCTTTGCGCATGGTGTCGATCATGGTTTCGATGGCGGTGGTGTCCATCAGGGAGAATGTCAGTGGGGCGATGTTGAGCTGGACGTAGGGGTACACCTTTTTGGTGACGGGGTGGGCGAATGTTTCGCGGTGTGCGGTGCCCATCGGGTTGCGGGTCCACGACATCGTGGTTTGCACATCGGTGCTCGACTGGATGCGGGGCATGACGCCGGGTAGCCGGTGCACGGTGGCCATTCCCATTTTTGCCTGGCGGGCATATGCGAACAGTCCGAGTACGAGTTGGACCTGCTGGCAGCTGATGAATTGCATGGTGACGGTTTGCAAGTCGACTTGCAGCATGGCCAGGCGGGTGCCTTCGGCAACAGCTTTGATGCGGCCTTCTTGTTCTCCGCAGGCGGTGATGTGGACGTTGGTCACCACTCCGTTGGTTGCCAGCGGTAGCGGAGTGCGGATGTGTTCGGGGCGGCTGCCGGTTATCTGGCGTTCGGCTGCTGACAATTCGCGTGCTTGTGGCTTTCCCATGGTGACCCTCCCGGCCTCAGTTGCGGCAGACCTGGTGTCCGCCAACTTTTTTGCCCTTCTGGCAAGGGAGATGAAGACCGGCAGAGGACGGAACGGAGTGGCAGCTGATCGGAAAGTTTTCAGCGAGCGCAGCGAGTACGGGGTGAAAGTTTCCGACCCCGCAGGGGCCGGCGGTCAGCTGTCCGAAGTGGAGGACGAACCGGTTAAAGTCGGAAAGCCAGAAGGGCAAAACGAGATCCCGGCCGAAGGCCGGGTCAGCAGTAGCGCCGTAGGCGTTTTCGATGTAGGTGCACGCGCAGCGGGCAAGGATCCGCCGGGTCGTGTGAACACGCAAAAAGGGCCCACCTCCGTGTAAAGGAGGTGGACCCTGCGCCGCCAGGTCGGCGACTAGTGGGTGGTCAGGGTTTGGATGCCGAGGGCTTCCTCGAGGTAGTAGCCGGCCCGATCGCGCTGGGCGGTGGTGGTGGCCGGGTTCAGGAGGATGGTGTTGGCCAGGCTCTGGGCGTGGTGGGCTGCCGACCGCTGGCGGTCCGTGCCGTTGTCGGCGGCGACAGCCTGGTGGATCGCTTGGCGGGCTTCTTCGAGGAGTTGTGCGACGGTGGTGTGTGCGGACATGGTTTCGCCTTTCGATTCGGTGGCGCTGACGCCTGGCGGTGGGGATGAGCGAGGGTGGCCTGTCATACCCCGGAGAGTCACGGCGGCCGGAAGCCACTTTCATGCGAGCGCAGCGAGTGCGTGTGTGAAAGTGGTTGGAGCGCAAGGGCGCAGCGCAGCGGAGAACGGGCGACACTGCAGGGGCGTGGATTGACAGGTCGGGCCCCCGACCATCCACACTCAGAAGGCGCGCGCCCCCTTGGTGACCACGGCAGCGAAGCTCGGGCCGAAGGTCCGACACCGACAAGGGGGAGGGGTAAGCCTGGCCGGCAACTCGGGGGTGAGTAAGGGATCGGGGGTGATCCGCCGGCCAGGCTTGCAAATCACGGTAGCAGGATGGGCGGACAGTTTCGCGGCGTAGAGCGGGGCAGGTGTTGGTGTCCTGCCCCGCTCTACGGGTCAGCGTCTAGACGATGTCGATGTCGTCGGCGGACAACTCTCCTGTGATCACTTTCTCGATGTCGGCGTGCTGGTATCCGTATGCCTCGGTGAGGAATTGGAGATACCTGGTGCGGCCTTCGCCGACGCTGCGGAAGTACTCGTGGCCACCGCGCCAGGAGTCTTTCGGCAGGTTCGCTTCGTGTGCGGCGAGGGTGATGGCCAGCGCGATGACCTGGCCACGTTCGCCGGTTGCTTCGGCGATGGCTTCCATCGGGTCGGTGCCGAGCAGCTCGGCGGCGAGCTTCTTGGCGTCGGCATCTTGGCGGCTGAGGTTGTACAGGTCGGCGTTGCGCCACATCGTGTTCGCCTGGAATGCGGCCACGACTACGCTTTTGCCTTTGGGCAGGCTCTTTCGGCTCAGCACCTCGCGCAGTTTGGTGCGGCGCACGGTTTGCGCGGCCACGGCCAGCTTGTTCAGTGCGATGGTCTGCTTGCGTGCGGCGCTCTCGGCGTCTTTACGCGCCTGCTCGGCCTCGGACACCGGCTGGTCCTGTGACTGTCCGCCACTGCTGGGGCGGGCCTTCCTGGGGTTGTTCTGGCTCCATTCCCAAGTCGTGAGGAGTCCAGCGGCGTCGGGGCGGGTATGAAACCAAATCACTGCGGCGGTGGCGGTCTCGGTTTTGGTGACCTTTCGTGGATCGACCAGTCCGTCCTCGGGTTGGGCATCGGCGTCGTCCTCATCGAGGTCCCAGTCGATGTCGTCTACCTCCATGATTTCGCCGTCAGCGCAGGTGTACTCGCTGTGCCACTGCGCCGACAGGTAGGCCACGAGGTGCTCAGGGTCGCAGTCGGCGACAGCGGCTGCGGTGCCTTCGGCGTCGACGTACTGGTCCAGGCGGCGGTAACCGTCGCTGGGCGAAGGCCGGTCGGTGATCACGGTGTATCCCTGCGCGGTCAGCTCGTCGCGGGCGGCGGCGATGGCGGCGCGGGCCGGGGCGTTTTCGGCGAGCTCGGCGGCTTTGTGGTCGAACCGCCCTTCGGCGGCGGCCTCTACGAGTTCGGTGATCGCGTCGGCGTCGTCGTCGTATTGGGCGAGCACCATGCCCTGTTCCAGAGTGAGGTTCGCGGCGTCCACGGCTTGTCGTGCGGCGTCGGATCCGGCGGTGGCCAGGGCGGCATCCACGGTCTTTTTGCTGGTGTGCAGCGATTTGGCGATCTTGGTGGCCGACAGGCCGGTCAGCGAGAGTTGCTCGACGGCTGCGGCTTTCTCTGACGGTTTGAGGTCGGCGCGGGCCTCGTTGGCGATCACCTGGTCGATGATGCGGCGGCGGGTCCGCTCGGTGTCGTCGGCCTCGGTGTCCTCGGCGTCCACGACGTAGACCGGGATCGTGGTCAGTCCGGCGTCGCGGGCGGCCAGGGTGCGGCGTTGTCCGTCACGGACTTTCACGACGCCTTCGCTGTCGCGCACGGCATAGACCGGCTGCCGGACACCGGTCGCGATGGAGGCGATGAAGTCGGCATCGATCGCGGCATCGGTGCGCACGTTGTCATCAATGGCCAGCTCGGCCGGGTTCAGGTGCTCCAACACACCTGCGTTGACGGCCAGGACGGCGGTAGCGGTGTTGTTTGTCATGGTGTTTTCTCCTATGGTGGGTGAGAAGCAACCGGGCCGAGTTACAGTCGGCCCGGCTGCTTTTCTTTTGGGCCAGTAGCGGATTGGCTAGCTGGTGGTGTGGGGCCGGGTGTCGATAGGGTTGTCCTCGACTCCAGCGAGCATGGTCACGGCCACGATTCGACGTTCGCTGAGTTGCTCGATCTTGGCCAGGTGGTCCGATGCCTCGAAGTGCCAGGCGCGGCGCTGCTGCGGGCTGGTGGCGATGGTTTCGGCGTGACCGATGCAGGTCGCGGCTTCCTCTGAGTGCCGTCCGATTGCCTCATCGAGTGCGGTAGCCCATTCGCGGGCCTGGGCGATCATGGCCTGCTGAAAGCTGATGCCGCGCAGCGTTGCGATCATTTGGACTGCGGCCAGGTTCGGCCCTGCTTCGGTGAGGGCGTCTACCTGCGCATACATGTTGTTGCTGGACATGACTGGTTCCTTTCAGTGGCTGGTGAAGTGGGCCGGATCGATGGTGACCTTGGCGACCTGCTGGGCTTCGTCGCTGTAAATGACCAGGTCGAGCAGGACGGACTTGGTGTCCGTGTCGAGGTCGGCGAAGGCCGGATCGCCGGGCATCTTGAGGTGGGTGTTGTAGATGTACTCCATCGCAACGAACGGATCGAAAAACATGGCGTGCCTCCCTGGGTTGTCGTGTCCGCCAACTTTTTTGCCCTTCTGGCAATGGAGATAAAGACCGGTGAAGGCGGTTGGAGCGCAAGACTCGGGCGGAAAGTTTTTCAGCGAGCGGCAGCGAGTACGGTTTGAAAAAGTTTCCGAGCCCAACGGGCCGTAGCGCAGCGGAGTCGGGTCTTGCGCGCAGGGCGCCGCCGGTCAAAATCGGAAGGCCAGAAGGGCAAAGGGTGGGTGCCGGCCGAAGGCCGGTCCGCTGCAGCGCCGTAGGCGTTTCCGTTTAGGTGCTCGCGCAGCGGGCAATGTCGTGTGCCGGCGGCTACGGTGGACGGCATGGAAAGTCCTGTGGAACAGACTTTGTCGCTTCTTGTGGGCCCTCGGCCGCAGGCCGTCGATATGGAGGTGCTGGTTTTTGGCCGGCGCCTGCCGGCGCCTGATGTGGTTGTGGTCGATGAGGACCTGCGTCGGCTGTTGTAGCTGGCTGTAGGCAGTGGCCGGTGGGGTAATACCCGTGGCAGCAGTCAGGCCCGGAAGATTTCTCGTCCGGGCCTGACTGTGTTGAAGGGCAAGGCGGGTTAGATCGTGTGGTCACCTCCCAGCACTTTGTGGGCGTACTCGGGTGGCAGGACCAGCGCCTGGCTGAGCATTTCGGGGCTGGCCCCGGCGGCTACTGCCTGGTCGATGAGGTTGAGAAGGTTGGGTAGTTCAGTGGTGGCGGCTTCGGCTTGTTCGATGGCCACGTTCACTTTTGCGCCTTGTCCGGTGATGGCGCAGAGAGCGGCCACCAGGGTCAGCACTTCGGCGCGGGTCTGACCGCGCAAGGCAGCGGCGATCGTGATGAACAGGTGCGCTGCTGCGGCCGGTGCGGCAGAACCTACGGTGATCAGTGCGTCTCGTACCTGGACGTTGTCGGTGACTGCTCGCCCGACCTGGGCGGCCAACTCGCCCGACGATTCAGCGTCACCGGTGATGATCGCGTACACCTGGCGGGCGATGTCGAGGTAGCGGGTAGGGCTGGCGGTGTTCACGCTGCCGGTGTCGACGGGGTCGGTGAGGGCGAACAGTGCGTGCAAGTCGTTGCGGCTGGAGACGATTGCTTTGCCGTTGACCACCTGGGTCGCGGTCATGATGCTGCTGCGGTAGTCCTCGGTCAGTCCGGTGGTGGCATTGCCCAGGTCGGTCCACAGGTTCCCGGCTTCGCAGGTGGGGGTGTGGATCTTCTTGGTAACGTCCATGCCTTTGAGTTCGACAATCTGCCCGACGCCGTCGAGCACCTGGGCGGCCTCGTCCAGGTCGCTGGTGATGGCAAGCAGGATCATGCTGGTCGCGTCATGCTGGCGGGCGACGTCCATGATGTGGGGGGCGATGTGCACCATGGCTGCAAAGTCTTGGCGTGCGTTGAACAGGATCTCGCTATCTTTGAGTGCGACGAACACACCGGACTCTGCCGGGATGAAGCCGAACAGGGCGGGAATCGCGGCGATGAGTGCAGTGGGGCTGCTGATCTGAATCGGGGTGTTGTTGCTCATGGTGACCCTCCCGGCCTTGGTGCGGCAGACCTGGTGTCCGCCAACTTTTTTGCCCTTCTGGCATAGAGAGAACTGACCGGCAGAGGACAGAGCGGAGTGGCAGCTCGAGCGGAAAGTTTTCATGCGGAGCGCAGCGGAGTGTGGGTGTGAAAAGTTTCCGAGCCCAGCGGGCCGGTCACGTCGAGCTGTTCGCAGCGTCGGACGAACCGGTCATGATCGGAAGGCCAGAAGGGACAAAACGAGATCCCGGCCGCAGGCCGGTCCACAGTGCACCGCAGGTGCTCGATGTAGGTGATCGCGTAGCGATCAGACAAAGGCCGGCCACCTGGTGTGGTGGCCGGCATCGAGGAGTGTTGGTCCCAGACGCACGTAGCTATCGGGGTAATTGTGCGGGAGCTACGCGGGTGCGGGAGGGCCCGGTGTCGCGGCAGTGCTGCTGTGTGCGTTCGAATGCGTTTACTTGTGCTGCCCTTGCGGTTTCGGCTTGTTCTCGTTGTTCGGCGAGTTGTTTTTCGTGTCTTTCTTTTTCGTCGGCCGCGACGGCATCACCCGCAGTGTGTGAGTGTCTTGGCGGCGGTTTCTTCTGCGCTGATTCTGGTGTTGTGTGCTGCTCGGAACGTGAGGACGCCGGCGGCGAATACGCCGGCGCCGCCGAGGACGGTCGCGACGGGTTGCGCGACGCCGGCGTCTCCGGAGAAGAACACGAATCCTGACACGACGAGTAGTCCGAGGCTGACGATTGCGAGCGCGGCACGGGCGAAGAAGCCGGTGCTCGTTTTTGTGCTGGTCGATTCCGCCGGTTGGGAGACAGGTTTGTCTTCCTGTGAGTCTCCGTCGGCCGGACCTGTCGTAGTCATTCGAATATTCTGCGTGCTGTTCGCTGCGTTAATCGCCCGCTCGGATCAGGGATTCAATCACGTGTCTGCGAGTCGAAGATGGGGGTGTTGGGCCTCGTTGTCGGTCGGCGGGCAACACCACTGCTGTCGGCCACCGACGGTGCAGGCACGACGGACCGCCCAGAATGCTGAACTCCAATGGGACGTGGAACCCCGAGACCCCCCGATTGTCGTCAGGGTTTCCACGTGACCATTTGAAGCGAACAGAGGTGAACGCTGAAGCTGGCGAAACTCCGCGTTAAGGATGACTGATGCACCGCTGCACGGAAATCGCGCAGACGATCTACCCTGATCAGCTCCGCTCATAACCCTGACTGGGTCGGTGTTCATGTAGGCATGACTACAGCAACGATTGTAGAGTTGTCTACATGGACCACTACACCCAGGCCGAACGCCAGGCGTACGGGGAGAAACTCGCCAAGGCCCGGGCCACAGTGAAGGAATCCCTGCGTATCGCGCAGATCATGGCCCAGTCCGCCCATTCCGAAGGAGTCCCCGAAACGCAGATCGCAACCGAGTTGGGTGTCGATCGAATGACCGTCCGCAAGTGGGTGGGCAAGCGGTGACGGGAGGCGGACCTGTGATCGTGGACAACGGCAAGTGGTGGATGCCAGCCGATCCCGACCGCACCGCCGCCGGCAACCTCTCCACCACCGACGACGGGTCTCTGCGCCTCGAGCTCGACCAGCACCTCGTCCCGTGGACTGTCAGGAACGCGGTGGTGTGGGGCGAAACCGCCGATGCCACACCGGTGACCCTGCTGGGCGTCCTGCCCTTCGGGAAGATGACACAGGAAGAGATTTACGTGCACGCCGCGTTGCTCGGCGTCCACATCACCTCCGCTGACGACGCCATCTTCCGTCAGGCAGCGGTCAGCCTGTCCAACTTGACCGACTGGGCAACGCGCGGCCGCGATGGGCTGCCACTGCCGGAGCAGGTCAACAATCCTGAACTGCCTGGCGAGCGGCTCAGCCTGCGCGGCGAGGGCACCGAGGTCCAACTGGTTATCGAGTCTGAAGAACCTAGAAGATGGGCAGGTTTCGGCACCACCACCCAAGCGTTCCAAGACCTGCTGACCCTGGCAGGCAACGCGGACTGCCGGATCGAGTCGTCTGTCCTGTTCACCGGCGAAGGCAGGCCCGTCCAAGTGTGGATGAAAGCCGACACCGTCATCGAACATCATTGGCATCCAGTGTTTGGGCTAAGCACCGTCCCCGCCCAGTTCATCTCCGCCTGGCTGAAGTTGCGCACGCAGCTGGGGATGTCAGGTTCGGTGTTGTTCAGCCTCGACTACGGCGGCCGCGGCTACTTCCAGAACAAGCTGTTCAACGCTGCCTCTGCCGCCGAGGGAATCCACCACATTCTGCACCCAGGCGCAACCGGCATCTCCGCCCAGGCACACAAGGACCTCAAGGACCACATCAAGAAGCTGCCCGACGGCGAGGCGAAGAATTGGGCACTTTCAACGATCCGACGGAACCCGCCGGGCTTCACGACCCGGATGCGAGAGTTGGCCGCAATCCCCGACGGCGAGGCCGTTGAAAGGTTGCTCCACGACCAGGACAAGTGGGTCACGTGGATGGTCAACGCGCGCAACTCGATCGGCCATTCATCGTGGGGGGGCATGGACAAGATCCCTCACGAGGTCAGACCCGCACTAACCCATGTAACGAAAACATTGTTGCACCTGGTGCTGCTCGAGAAGCTCGGGCTCTCCGCCGATCAGCAGCGCAGCGCGGTCGCAGTGAGCTATCACAGGTTGCGGCAACCCTACGACGACTACTTTGACCCGCCGCCAACAGCGCCCACCTAGTCGACACTGTCCGCAGCAATCACGACTACTTGACACCCTCTGGGACTTCATCGAAGCCCAACCCAACTGGCTCTGCGTCGGACTGACACATCCGTCGCCGAAGTAACTCCGTGACAGATGATCTGGGACAAACCGTTGGTCGGCTGGCAAAGGCAGCTCGGTGTCACCCGACGGCGTGCGGCACGCCCCCCACCAGGGCATTGTCAAGTTTAGTTGACGTAATATCTATTATCGGCGTAATCACTTGTGACTCAACATGTTTCGTCACCAGTGACGGAACCAAATGCGAGTCTCACCGCAGCACATACCCGCGTCGCAACTATCCGCGAATGACAATTTCAATCGAGTCAACGTCAACGCCGTAGGTTTTTGCTAGTCCGGCCTTTGCCTGCGGGATCGTAAGGGCAGCCGGCGCGGTTTTCGCCGACGCGGCGTCGGCGCTCTGCATCTTCTTGAAGTTCACGCCGCCGAGGTCGATGCCAAGGCTGCTGATATTGGTGTAGCGCACAGGATTACGATCGCCAGCCCACACGTCGGACTGGCTGATTCGCGCACACTCGCTGAACTCGATCTTCCAACGGCCAGCAGTGTCCGACGGACTGATACGAGAGATTCGGCCTACCAGGAATGCGCTGCCGTGGGGCTCATTGCCATCGGCGTAGGGCTCCGGGTTATGCGCGTTCTGGGTGCACACCAGCCACTCGCACTTCTTGGCCCGGGCGGCGTCAAGTTTCCAGTCCCCGGATCCCCCTTCACTGATGATCGTGTCGAAGCTCTTGGCGGTGAATACGACGATTGCGTTCTCTGTGTTTGTCATGAACTCACTGTAACGAAGTATCATAAAAGTATCAACCATTTTCTATACTTTTCCGAAGGTATGGAGGCTGACGCCGCTATACATCTGGACCGGGGCCGTGGTGATCGCGCGGGAAATCGCTGGTCTGTACACCCTCTCCCGCGTACTCACCTTGATTGCGTGAATCATTCCGCACTCTATTGTGGTTGTGAATCGGATATACGCGTGCTAGCGTATGGACAAGAGGTGAAAATCGGATATACAACAGACATAGGAGTCAATTATGTTTTCACGCGAGGGGACAGTTCCTCCGCTAAAGCACTGCTTGCGAGGCCGCCGGCTCGTGTTGGTCGACATCGAGAACGTCGTCGGTGGGGCCGTCCTGCACGAGAACGCAGCCCGGTGGGCACGAACGCAGATTTGCAAGGTGCTCAATATCGGGGCAGCAGATCACGTTGTGATCGGCATCAGCCACATCGGACTTCTGCCAGTCGGCTCTACCTGGACTAACCCGCGCTATCTCGTCGGTTCTGGCCCCGACGGCGCGGACCGCGCACTCCTTGCGGTTCTCGACGAGGACGTGGAGAACCGGTTTGACGAGATCGTCCTCGTCTCCGGAGATGGAATCTTCACTGACAAGATCGCGGCCATCGCGGCCCTCGGAGTACGCATCACTGTTGTTGCCCATCCTGGTGGGCTCGCCAGACGACTCCGCATGGCCGCACATCAGACCATTTACCTGAGCGACTATTACAACGACGGCACCCTCTGCGGTGCCGCATGAACGAGGACACCATGAGCAGCACCAGTCAGGCACTCGTGGCACCGAGCGATATCGCCGAAATGGCTAGTGTCTCCCGAGGCGCGGTCAGCAATTGGCGCAGGCGCGCCGACGACTTCCCTGAAGCCGTCGGCGGCACCGCCGCCAAGCCCTTGTTCCCGCGTGAGGCGGTCCATGCATGGCTTGTCACCCGCGGCTACGACATCCAAAAGGACAGCGGAGAGGCGAACATCTGGTCCGCGATGAACGCGCTGCGTGGGTTTCTCCCGGCCGGCGCGATGGCTGACCTCATTCTCACTCTTGCCTGTGCCCGCAAGCTTTCTGATGAATCTCCGTCCGTCTATCCCCCCTGGATGCAAATAAAGGGTGGAGTCAACAGCGAAGGCTTTGCAGTCCTCGCTGGCGTGGCTGAGTCAGAAGAAGATTGGGACCCGAGGTGGTCAACCCTGGTGGACTCTCAGGACGCTTACGCAGATATCGATTCCTCAGCCGCAACAGCAGTCGTCAAAGCACTCGACAGTGTCGATCCGGCCGACTTGGCGACGGTCACCGACTACGTCCTCGCCAAATGCGCCCGGGCACAGGTTCGCAGTGGACTCGACCATGGCTTCGTCGAATCCAGAATCTCCGAGGCCCTCGGAAATCTCGCCGCCGCCCACAGCGGCGACGTCCTGTACGACCCTGCATGCGGAACAGGTACTGCGATATTGAACGCCATCGACGCGGGACTGGCACCGCAGCGAGTCGTCGGGCACGATATCGATTTCGGTGCGGTGCGACAAGCTGCTCAGCGCGCTTACCTGCGCGGCGTCGATATCGAACTGCTCCAGGGCGATGTCCTCGCCCACGACTTGGACGAAGACTTGCGCGCCGACATCGTTATAGCTGAACCGCCGCTCGGCCTGTCACCACAATCGGTCGATGTCGCAGATCCAAGATGGCAATACGGTCTACCCGGCCCCAAGTTCTCCGAGCTCGCCTGGATCCAGCACGTCGTCGCTCATCTGACCGATCATGGCCGGGGTTTCGTCGTCACACCGCTCGGCGTCCTGTTCCGCGAGGGCAGTGAAAAACCTGTCCGTACTGAACTTGTCCGACGGGGATGCGTTGAATCCATCACCGTCCTGCCACCAAGGATGCTCCCGCATATCGGAATGTCCCTCGCAGTATGGGTGGTGCGGGCGCCCGCCGATCAAGACCGTTCCGAGATTCTGTTCATCGACGCCTCCAAAGTGGAGGATGTCGAAAAACGCATCGGGCACTGGTCGCCTACATCGGACGGCATCGACATGGACGTGCCGCACCAACACGTCGACATCCGGGATGTCCTCGCTGCCGGCGCCCACCTGTCACCGGTCCGGTGGATCGAAGTTGCCGGCCGCACCCCCACCGAAGTGGCCGACTCCTACCATCAAAGCTCGACGGACCTGAACCAGACAGTCGAGGACATCGACGGGATAGCCAATCTCCTGAAAAACTTCGTCGGAACCAGCCACTCTCGCCTATTCACGATCGGTGAACTAATCGACCAAGGTCTACTTGAGATGCGTCCAGGGCGGGCGAGAGTCCCCGACCTGTCAGACGAACTACGACATCTGTGCGTTACGCCGTCTGTGATCGCGAGGGGACACCTGCCCCTCGCCGACGAGACGATCAAAGTTCCTTCTTCCCTTGCCACCGACCTGACGGGTGTGGGTGACGTGCTGGTCACCACGCAGGGAACGATTTCAGCAACGATCGACAACGAGGGGGGCCATCTTCTCGGACAGGGAACCTACCGGCTCCGCAGCACCGACGGCAGCCTGCATCCGGGCTATCTTGCATTGGTTATTGCTGGGTCATGGAACAACAGATTCCTCGCCGAAACCGCGATACCGCGCGCTAACATCCGACTGCTCGAAATACCACTGGTGCCAAAGGCGGAACAGAGCCGCGCACAAGTGCTCGATAGCGCGATCCTGGAACTCGTCGACCAGGCACACGCACTGCTCACCCATGCGGCATCGGTCCGCGAAGCTATGCGCGACGCCCTGCGCTACAACATCACCCTCCCAAGTGACGAGTAACTACCTGAGTAGCGCGCTCGGGTGAGCCACGTCGCCCTTGTTTGCTGCACTACCTACGTCGGTCTTCGCTGCTGTTGTGCGCGCTCAATGTCTTTGGGCGCTAGTAGCGTAAGGCTACCCAAGAACACAACTGGAAATCGCGCCACTGGCGCGGAGGAGACCTAAGCATGGCGCGAAGCGCTGCGAAGCCGAAACAACAGAAGACTCTGGAGCAGACGCTCTGGGACACCGCCGACAAGCTGCGCGGCAACCAGGAGCCGAGCGAGTACAAGCATGTCGTCCTCGGCCTGGTCTTCCTCAAATACATCTCCGACCGCTTCGAAGAGCGACGAAAGACCCTCGAAGAAGAACTTGTCGCTGACGGCATCAAGCCCGAGCGCGTCATTTCCTTCCTCGAAGACCGCGACGAGTACAAGAGCCAGAACGTCTTCTGGGTTCCAGAACTCGCTCGCTGGGGCTATATCCAGTCGGTGGCGAAGCAGACCGAGATCGGTCAGCAGATCGATCAGGCGATGGACCTGATCGAGAAGGAGAACCCTTCCCTGCGTGGGGTGCTCCCCCGCAACTACGGCCGCGACGGGCTCGACAAGCGACGCCTGGGCGAACTCGTCGACCTCATCGGCTCAATCGGCTTCACGACAACTGACGACCACGGCGCAGACGACGTGCTCGGCCGGGTGTATGAGTACTTCCTCGGCCAGTTCGCCGGCAAGGAGTCCGGTAAGGATGCAGGAGCCTTCTATACGCCGCGGTCGGTGGTCAAGACGCTCGTCGAGATGCTGGAGCCTTACAAGGGTCGCGTCTACGACCCCGCCGCGGGATCGGGCGGCATGTTCGTGCAGTCAGCCGAGTTCGTAAATGCTCACGGCGGCAAGCGCACTGACATCTCCGTCTACGGACAGGAGTTCACCGACACAACATGGAAGCTCGCCAAGATGAACCTCGCACTGCGGGGCATCGAGGCAGATCTCGGCAGCCACTCTGCTGACTCGTTCACCGAAGACCTGCACCCTGACCTTCGGGCCGACTTCGTGATCGCCAATCCACCGTTCAACGTGTCCGACTGGTGGGACGCCAAGCTCGCTGACGATCCGCGCTGGAAGTACGGAACGCCTCCGCAGGGAAATGCGAACTTCGCGTGGGTGCAGCACTTCATCTACCACCTAGCACCGCACGGCAGCGCCGGGTTCGTCCTCGCCAACGGGTCGCTGTCGTCGAAATCTGGCGGCGAGGGTGCGATCCGCCGCAAGCTCGTCGAAGCCGACCTCGTCGACTGCATCGTCGCTATGCCTGACAAGCTGTTCTTCAATACCGGCATTCCGGTCGCGCTGTGGTTCGTGTCGAAAAGCCGTCACGGAAACGGACACCGCGAGCGGCACGGCGAGGTGCTGTTCATCGACGCCCGCAAACTCGGCACGATGGAGAGCCGTCGTCTGCGCGTGCTAACCGATGAAGACGATGGCGACATCGCGAAGATTGCCAGCACCTATCACGCCTGGCGCAACCACGACGGCGGCTACGAGGACGTGCCCGGCTTCGCCAAGGCAGCAAAGCTTGACGAGATCGAGAAACACGACTTCGTGCTCACCCCCGGACGGTACGTCGGCGCGGCAGAAGCCGAGATCGACGGCGAGCCGATCGACGAGAAGATCGAGCGCCTGACGAAGGAGCTGTTTGCGGAGTTCGATCGCGGGCGCGAGCTGGAGGATGAGGTTCGTCGGCGGCTGGGAGGGCTGGCGGTATGACCGACGAGCGGCCGTTCGGTGACCTTTATCTGGTGCCATCCCGGAACGGTGTCTCGGTTCCTAAAGGAGACAGATCTAATGGGACGCAGATGGTCAATATGGGTGAGCTGTTTGCGTTCAGTCGCATCGGCGACGCTGATATGGCTCGGGTGCCCTTGAGTGCGTCAGAGTTATCGAGGTCGTTGCTCGAACCCGGCGATCTACTGTTCGCCAGACGCTCTCTTCAACTGTCCGGTGCTGGGCGGTGTTCGCTCGTTGTGGTCGCAAGTGAACCTCGCACATTTGAGAGCTCGCTGATCCGCGTGAGGCTGGACCCGAGCCGGGTGAGCCCCCAGTTTTACTACTACTACTTTGCATCCAAGCCTGGTCGGGCGCGCATGGAGACAATCGTGGAGCAGGCGGTTGTTGCTGGTATTCGTGCATCCGACCTTTCGCGACTGCCCGTGCCATGTCCTCCGTTGCCGGAACAGCAGGCCATCGCCGCGACGCTCGGCGCGCTCGACGACAAAATCGAGTCGAACCGGCGAAGAGTCCAACTCGCCCAGGATTTGTTGCGTACCACCTATCGGTCCTGGTTCGTCGAGCACGAGCCGTGGGCGGGCGTAGCACCGGTCGATTGGACCATGGGCAGTCTTCGAGACCTTATCGCAGTCGTACGGTGTTCGACCAAGTCTGGGGCCGAGAAGGATCGGCCATATATTCCAATTGACGTGATCCCTATGAACGCGCTGGGCCTTGAAGGCGTTCGACCCCATGAGGAGGCCAAAAGTAGCCTGTTCTTATTCGAGAAGAACGATATTTTGCTCGGCGCTATGCGCGTCTACTTCCATCGGGTCGCTCTAGCGCCGTTTCCTGGTATCACTCGCAACACCACGTTCGTACTCCGGCCACAGCTACCGGAATACCTGCCCTTTTGCCTATTAGTTTGCGATGACGATGCGACGATTGCGTATGCAGAAGCGACGTCGAAGGGGTCAACGATGCCTTACGCAGTATGGGATGGTGGACTGGCAGAAATGCCCATTCTCGTCCCGCCTATCGAAGTCGCATCAGAATTCGGCGAGCGCACTTGGCCCCTGCTTGAGCTAATTCGTGACCAGATGTTCGAGACGGAACGACTCGTTGCCGTACGTGATGCCCTCCTCCCTCAGCTGCTGTCTCGCCGTATCCGGGTCCCTGTTGACGAGGCCGTGTCATGACCACTTTCAAAGAGGACGTCGTGGAGCTGGCATCTCTGGAGTATTTCGCCGAGCTGGGCTACCACACGCTTCACGGCCCGGACATCGCGCCGGGCGAGGTCGCAGGTGAACGCGATTCGTACGAGGACGTCTTTTTGTGGGGACGGATGCGGGACGCGATCCACCGGATCAACCCAGCGACATCCCCTGCGCTGATCGACGAGGCGATCAAGCGAGTGCGGCGGGCTGAGTCGCAGAGCCCGATCGAAGAGAACTTCCGGCTGCACAAACTGATCACCGAGGGGGTGCCAGTCGAATACCGCGAGTCAGACGGAACGCTGCGTACCACGCGCTTGTGGTTGGTCGACTTCGCGCATCCTGAGAGCAATGACTGGGCGGTAGTCAACCAGTTCACCATTGTGGAGAACGGCAAGAACCGGCGGCCTGATGTGCTGGTCCTGGTAAACGGCATACCGCTGGCGCTGCTGGAGTTGAAGAATCCCGCTGCCGAGCACGCAACGTTGAAGACGGCCTGGAACCAGCTACAGACATACCGGCACGACATCCCATCGGTGTTCGTGCCCAACGCCGTAACGGTAATCTCGGATGGCACGGCGGCGGCGATGAGCAGCCATTCCGGAGCCTTCGAGCACTACGCTCCGTGGAAGACGATCGACGGCCGCGACGTCGTGAGTGGCCGACCCGCCCTCGAAGTGCTGCTCAAGGGAGTGTTCGAGCCGAAGCGGTTCCTCGACATCATCAAGAACTTCATCGTCTTCAGCGACGAGACCGCAACGGACAAGGCCACCGGTCAGCCGACGCGGGTGGTCGTGAAGCGGGTGGCAAAATACCACCAGTACTGGGCCGTTAATGCGGCGATCGAGTCGACCGTGCAGGCGTCACGACCGGACGGCGACCGTCGGGGTGGCGTGGTCTGGCATACGCAGGGCTCGGGCAAGAGCTTCGAGATGGTCTTCTACGCGGCCAAGATCATGCGCGACCCTCGGATGGCGAATCCGACCTTGGTGTTCATCACCGACCGCAACGACCTCGACGACCAGCTGTTCGGCGAGACGTTCGCGCCGGCGCGAATACTTCCAGAGTCTCCGGTTCAGGCGTCTACGCGGACCGATCTGAGGGCGAAGCTGAAGCGCGCCTCCGGCGGCATCGTGTTCACGACCTTGCAGAAGTTCGCTCCCGGCGAGGACGGCGACGCCAACCCTGTGCTAACCGACCGACGCAACGTCGTGGTCGTGGCAGACGAAGCGCACCGTTCGCAGTACGGCTTCCGGGAGTCCCTAGACCGGAAAGGCCGGTTGAAGTCGGGCCTCGCCAAACACATGCGCGACGCTCTGCCGGGCGCGACTTACCTCGGCTTCACCGGTACACCGATCGAGTCGAACGACAAATCCACCCGTTCGGTATTCGGCGACTACATCGATGTCTACGACCTCACTCGCGCGGTCGAGGACGGCGCGACGGTGAAAATTTTCTACGAGTCGCGTCTGGTGAAGATCGGCCTGTCCGACACTGACCTCGAAGCGCTCGACGAGCTCGCCGAAGAGATCACCGAGACCGTTGAAGAAGACGCAGCCATGGCTGCCAAGTCTCGCTGGTCGCGTCTCGAAGCGATTGTCGGTGCGGAATCGCGCCTTGACCTGATCGCTCACGACATCGTCGAGCATTGGGAGAAGCGGCGCGAGGCCCTGTTCGGTAAGGGCATGATCGTCGTGATGAGCCGTCGTATCGCTGTGCGGCTCTACGAGAAGATCGTTGCGCTGCGCCCCGACTGGCACTCAGATGACCCGGCCACAGGGAAGATCAAGGTCGTGATGACCGGATCTGCCGCTGATCCGCCGGCCTTCCAGCCACACATCCACTCCAAGGACGTGCGCAGGGACCTCAAGCTGCGGGCGAAGAACCCCGACGACGAGCTCGAATTGGTGATCGTGCGGGACATGTGGCTGACCGGCTTCGATGCGCCGTCGATGCACACAATGTACGTCGACAAGACGATGCAGGGCGCCGGGCTCATGCAGGCCATCGCCCGGGTCAACCGGACCTTCCGTGACAAGCCCGGTGGGCTCATCGTCGACTACATCGGCGTGTTCGCGAATCTGCAGACGGCGTTGGCCGAGTACTCTCCGAGCGACCGCGACCAGGCAGGTGTGCCCATTGACGACATCGTCTCGGCCATGCTTGAGAAGCACGACATTGTCCGAGGGCTTCTGCACGGCGTCGACTACGATTCTTCACCTGCCCTCTCGGCTTCCAAGCGTCTGGCCGAGTACGCGAAGGTCGTTGATTTCGTCATGGCCGATCCCGATCGCACCAAGCGCTTCAACGACCAGGTGCTCGCGTTGGCCAAGGCCTTCGCCCTCGCGGGCGCTCGGGATGAGGCAGCCGCCATCCGCGACGACGTGCGTCTGTTCGCGGACGTGCGCGCCGCCATCCTCAAGATCCAGAATCCTGATTCCGGCCGCGGCGGATCAGGCGCGGTGGAGATCGACACCGCGTTGGGACAGCTCCTTAACGAGGCGGTCGCGGCTGATCAGGTGGTCGACATCTACAAGCTGGCCGGCGTCGACACGCCCGAGCTGTCGATCCTCAGCGATGAGTTCCTCGACTCGCTCGCGCAGAAGGAGAAGCCCAACCTCCAGATGGGGCTGCTGCGGCGCCTTCTCAATGACCAGATCCGTACGGTACAGCGCACGAACGTAGTACAGGCGCGCAAGTTCTCCGAGTTGCTCGACGAGGCGGTCAACAATTACACGAACCGGGCGCTCACCACCGCCGAGATCATCGCCGAACTCGTCGAACTCGCCAAGCAGATGCGAGATGAGCAGCAACGTCATGATGCGCTCGGCCTTCGCGAAGACGAAGTCGCGTTCTACGACGCGATAGTCCAGAACGACGCCGCAGTACTGGATCTCGGCGATGACGTGCTCAAGGAGATCGCGCAGAAGCTCGTCAAGGCAGTGCGAGAGTCGGCATCGATCGACTGGAACCTGAAGGACTCGGTACGTGCGGCAATGAGGTCCAAGGTGCGCCGGTTGTTGGCTCGATACGACTACCCGCCCGACGCTGAGGCCAAGGCGATCGCGCTGGTTCTTGAGCAAGCAGAGTTGTACGCGACTCACGGGGCGCAGCAGTGACGAATTCGCTGGTCGAAATCGACGAACTCAAGGAACTGGTGGAACAGCAGGCGAACGTCATCGTCGCGACCGGTACCGGTAAGGGCGTGATCGACGACTTCGACCGGGACTATCAGAAGCGAGATCGGGTCATCGTCGCCGAGTTCAAAGTGCTCGGGCTGAAGCCTCCGTACCCCTGGCGCTCGCTGTGGGAATGGCACGGTTTTTACTCCCAGGAGTTGCCCACCTACGCATCTCGACGTGTGCACGTCGGCAATCTGAAGCGAAGAGCTCTCGATCAGCTCGACGATTTGGCGAATGGCCTGTCGGTTCACGATCCCGCAGCGGAACAAAGCGATTCGACGTGGGCAGGGATCGATGCTCGAATAGCTGGCTTGATCAACGAGTACCAAGTCGCTCAAGACAAGGATACCTGGCAAGACGTCGGCCGTCGCAGCAGAGAGATCCTGATCGATCTTGGCAAACTCATCGCTGACCCACAGATAGTCCCAGAAGGGCAGGAACCACCGAAGGGCGCGGACGCCCGTGCATGGTTCGACCGACTACTGGAGCATCACGCGAACGGCCGCAACAGGTCTGAGCTTCGCGGATTAATGCGCACGACATGGGATCTGGCCCAGAAGGTCACCCACGGCGACATCGACGATGTAGACGCATTTGCGTCCGCGCAGGCGACCGTACTACTCGTTCGGACAACGCAGAAGCTGCTATCGACACGTGATGAAGAGTGAACCTCCCTGCCCAAAGCTGCGGCGCGTTCCGGCGATCGTCCAAATGAGGACCGGGACAGAGCTATTCGGTCCACTCACCGAGATGGCCGCAGGTACCGCGATCTCGCTGCAGAATACGGTGCGGTCTCTGTTCGGATCAGGCAGATCGTCAACCCATCGCACTGACTGCAATCCCCCATCCGTGGCCGCTCCCCCGCGTTTGGTTTGTTCGCAAATGCCCATTGGGTGCGGCCTGAGCTCATTGTCGACGACCAGTGCCGCTTCACTGATCGGCTTCGCCATCCCTCGTGGCTGGGTCTACGAATCGACAAGTCGCCGGCCGCCATCTCCTGGCCTGGTGACCACTAACCCGGCTCTACCTCTGGGTCGGGACGGAGCAGCGCCAGCTCCCACCTAACCAAATCGATCGCTGTTTTTGTTGCCGGGTCGTCGGGATCAAAACCTTCTTCGCGCATGGCTTCTCGCTCGATGTCGTCGAACATCGAGGCGTCCCCTTCCCCGGGCGATTCCATACATCGAGTTTGCCAGGGCGCACAGCCGCAGGCTGGTCGGGCGGGCCGGTGCTTCCCGGGCATCTCTGCCCCACCGACCCGCAACCCCCATAGTATCGAACCTATGTTCCCCTGAGTCATTTCGTGAGCGTCGTTCATGTAGCCCACGAAGCTGGTGGGTGGCATCAACGGGGCGGTGTCAGGGATTACCCGTGTTGTCTACGACGTGGCCCATCCTGGGAGGGGCCAGCCCGACCGGTAGGCGATGCTGCGCTGGGTCATCCGTTGCCATGTGCGGCTGTCGCAATCATGGTCCCGCACCGGTGCGTCGGTTTTTCAGGCGGCGACCGATTGATCATCTTGAGGTTTGCCCAGAGTTCACGCGGTGGCGGCACAAAGGCGCAGGACGGTGACCGAGAAGGGGTCAGCAATGGGCGAGGACGATGCGTTGGAGAACGAGATGCTTGAGTTCCCGGCACGCTGGTTTCGATTGGGTGGCGGTCCATCGCACGAGATTCTTACTCAATTCGGCATGACCAACCGGACATTCTTCACGGAGATGGATGCCTCACGGACAGGCATCGGACCCTCGATCACTTCGCCCCACGTGATACCGAGGTGATACGCGCTGTGATCCGGCGGCGACTGTGGCTCGCTAGCCGAGGTCCTCGAGCGATTCCGTGTTGCTTTGGGCACGTCGCCGAGTTTTTCGTGGGCCCGCCGTTCCACCAGCAGTGGCACGAAGTCGCGGATCGGATTTTCGTCGAACCGATGGTGTGCCTTTTTGAGATCTGGGTGTCGGCTGGCGACTCGTAGATCATCCTGAAACACGCCGAGATGTGCGGACTGCGTGCCGATAATCTCGAGCTCAATCGGGCCAATGAGATCTTGAAATCTGCGCCGGTATTCTTCATTGATGCCATAGTCCCGACAAAAAGTGAACGCTACGTAGCGCTTCTTCAGACGTTCAGTGGCGGATGACAAACGACTATTTCTACTTAACAGCAACCTCATCGGGATGTGCTATCCAATTACTGTCAGGAAAGCTGATTGTGTTTACAACAATCCATCGACCGGACTCATACTTATCTGTGACCTGCGTACTTTCACTGTTGAAAGTATTCATTATCGTCATTAGTTTCGATGGTGTGCCGTTTGGTGCATAGTTACCGATTGCCGTCTCTGTGAAGACTGGTGTTTCCTTTTTCTTAGAGTAGTCATTAGCCTCGACGTTGACAGCATAAGTCGCCAGTACGGGAAACTGCCCGCCACCTAGTTGGTTCTTAGCACCCTCAAACCCGGGGTTATCTGGAGATATGAACCCAGCTAGCAGCTTCCTTCCCATATCAGGGTTTGGTTCTTTTGAGGCGATATATCCAGCGACTGACTGCTGGACAAGGATTTCATCACCAGTGTTATCAATAGATGCAGGGACTAGTGGGCCTAGTGGCTCGCGATGGCCGCCTGCAAGTTTTTCTTCAATCTCTGCGAGTAATTCTGGCGTGGTGCGCTCTTCGATGACTTGATCTGCCCACTGGATGCGATATTGTTCCGGGTAGACACTGTCATCATAAAACTGTTCGACAGTAAGAGTCTCGGGGTCGATTTTTGAGTAGTCTGCCGTGCTCTCTTGTTCTTGGCCAGGTCCTAGTACTTCCGACGCATTGGCGAGCCTATTTCCGCCTGCACCGGAAGATCCAGAGTCAGACGAACACCCGGCCAATCCGAGGCACACGCCCACGATAAGGCAGATGGCCGGCAGCGCACGGACCAGGTGATGTCTGGAGTCGGACACGCTTCTCCTCAAGGGCATTGCTGATTGTTGCAAGTCCGCGTCACCCTACGCGATCAGTACAGATGATGTTCCTCCGAACAGCTGAACCTAGGCGCAGTCGTAAGTGTCTGACGCCTGTGCAATGGCACTCTGAGCGTCGAGGTCCGGCCAGCTCGGGGCACTGCTAGTCGACCGTGCCGAGCCAGCCGGCGCGTCACGAACTCCTTTGGTCCCTGTGGCTCAATTCGAGCGCCTTGTGCGCGTCCGGCCCAACTGGGCAGCGCGGTTGCGGAAAACCGTGTGGCGCATTGCGGTGCTGACGCCTGGCAGGTAGCTACCCTGCGGTGCTGCGCACTCTTTGTGGGTGTGTCGGTGGCACCGGTTACGGTGCCGCTGAACGGCATCGTCGATACCCGCACATCCGGGAGCGGGCCGAAAAGAACGGTCAACTACGGCTCGCGGAAATGAACACCCGCACCGCCGACGACCTCACCGCCATCATCACCAGCCACGAACACGACGACACTTAAGACGTTGCCGGACAGGACCAACCATGAATGCCGACAACACCAAGCACCTTCACATCGCAACCCGTCGGCGCAGCGACGACGCCCGACACCGGGCAGTAACTGCGCTCGAAGAACTTCAGGCCACCGACAGATCGATCACGATCACCTTTTTGGCGCAACGGGACCGCGTCGCCAGGTCCTGGATCTACACCCAACCCGACCTACTCGAAGCAATACGGCAGACGCACACCCGAACAACCACGCCACCAGCTCACGTCACGGGGGCCAGCGACTCATCCTGGCAACGCAGAATCGAACTCGCACACACATGTATCAAAGAACTCAGCGAGGAGAACAAGAAGCTGCGCCACCAACTCGCCATCGCCCACGGCCAGCGGCGCGCGTCCACCGTTGCGTCAAAGACACCGTCCACCACGCAAACGCCGAGCTCAGACACCACAACAACGCGGTGAACCCAGGGGAATCTATGTTCGATATGTGGCCTCACTCCCCCACCGTGCATGTCTTCGATCCGCCGCGGAGTGTAGAAATCGACATGCTCGCGGCGCTGGGCTGGGCGTTCATGACCGCCGGCCGCGATCCTGTGTCTCTGGAGACGCGCGCGTTCGGTCTTCGCGTCGAACGCGCTCAGCACGGACTGCAGCTGGCGTGGGTCCGCGCGAATTCAGGGCAGTGGATCGGCGTGGTGACGTGCGAGGTGACGAGTGCAAATGGGAAATGCTCTGCGCAGGGCCAGTTTTGGTTGCCGCCAGCCTGCATTCGCGTGCTATGAAACGTCACAGTCTAGGCCGCGAAGGCTATGCCGGGGCCAGCTCTTCGAGCCGTTCCGCCTCCCAGTAGTCCGGGGCATATTCACTCCAGGCGTCGAGGATCCGCGCCACGGTGTTGTGGTGCACGTTGACCTGGGCTGCGATCGCTCTCTTCGACAGCGCGGGTTTGTTTTCAGCAAGCCAGAGGATGCTTGCGATCGTCGGTGTCTCGGTAGTGGAGTTTATCTGTTCTCGCAGGTGTCGCGCTGGTTCGAGGTACTCCTTGGCCTCCCGCTCCCCCACCTTTTCCCCGTCGGAGTAGCCGACCGAAGCTGTCGCAGCCTCGTCCTCACCGACCGGTTCGTCGTTCAATGCCTCGTGCGCGAGGAACTCGGTGCGGGTGGGCCGGAACCTCGGCCGGATCAGGAGCACGAGACCGTGGGTGGAGAGCAGCAGGAACGCCGGCGGGATGGTTCCGCCGATGACGGCCGCCACTGGGGAGAGAGACCCGGTGCCCGTGGTGTACGCGTGTAACGCGTTGCCGCTGATGCTGATTGCGGCTGCCACCCCCAAAAGGATCCAGAAGAAGCGACGACGGTCCGGCGTCGTATCACTCGCGGCGGCCACGAGGGAGATCGTCGCCTGAAGAATCGTTCCATCGATCAGGACAGGTGCGATCCAGGAAAGTTCACGTTGTGGCCAGATCTCGGTGGCGATGTCCCACAGTGCGGAAAAGCTGAGGGCGAAGCTTCCCAGTGCCAGAAGTACGGTCACAGCAATGGCCGTTGCGACTGCGATTCGTTCGATCGGTGGGCGCTTAGAGTTGGTAACCACGGTCACAGGTCCTATCTGTGGTCGAGGTCCTGGTTGGTGGGTGCAATCACCAGCCAGGACCGTGCGCGACATGCTGAAACATTCCGCTTGCACGTATTGTCAGTATTGCTTGTATTTACAAGACAGCCTTAGAGGCCCAGCTCGTCGAGCAACCTTTCGACACCCTCACGCACGACGTCGGTCTTGTTGACGACTCGCCCCCGGTCCACCCCGAGCCGCAGGCTGGCGGCCTGCATCCGTTCGTCGAGGCTCTGAGGGATGCGATAGGTCCGGGTAATCAGCGGATCCTTTCTCGGTGGCGTCTCGCTCGCGGTTACGCCACGACTCCCCTGCGCTGCCTGTTTCGGCGGCGCGTCGCGTCGCGTGCGCTGTGCCACTGGTCGGGAGGAGGGCTCTGCTCGCGGCGGTGCTGCAGGTACGAGTGCAGGTGCAGGTGGACCGGAGTCCTCGGTTCCCATCGTTTCAAACGGGTGGCGTTCCGTCGCCTTTGTCACTGTCTTTCGCTCTATAGCCATCTGTGTCCCAGCTTTCGTGTCAGATGAGGTTGAGCTCGAGGGCCAAGTCCCGGTAAGCACTGGTCACCGCAAACGCGCCGGACCCTTTGAGGGTGGTTATGGGAACAGAGAGACCGTGCGCGTCGACGACGGCAGCCCGCTTCGGTATCACGGTCTTTGCGACCAGCGGGCCGTACTTGTTGCGCAGCTCTTGCTCGCGGAAATCCTGCTCGCCATTTCGCTCGCGCCGGCCGATGACAATTGCCGCCACTTCAAGACGCTCATTAAAGCTTCGGCGGGCTAGAACAACCGATTCGCTGAGCGCGTCAACGCCTCGGGCTCCGTCAGGGCTCGCATCGGTTGGGATGACCACCTGGTCGGCCGCGGCTAGTCCGTTAGCCATCAGTTTTCCGACGAATGGTGAGGTGTCGATGAGGATGTGGTCCCAGGACCTGGAGGCATTGTTGAGGGCATTCCTCAGCCGGTAGTGGATGTCAAGCGCAGCGTCGGCTTCCCTGTTGGCCAGCGCGGGTGTGCCCGCAAGGATGTCGATGTGTGGCCACGATGTGGCAGTGACTGCTTCGTCGAGGGACGCCTGTTCGGTGAATACATCGTTGGCCGTGTACTCGGCGTCGGCCGGCTCGATACCCAATCCGGTGGTCAAGTTCGCCTGTGGGTCGAGATCGATCAACAACACGGACTTTTCAGCGGCAGATACTGCTGCCGCCAGTCCGATCGTCGTCGCCGTCTTCGTCGACCCACCTTTCTGGTTACAGAAAGCGATGACTGCCATTGCTGGTGCTCCTGTCCTGATTCACAAGCTGTGCGGTAACGGACGTCTTGTCATGCTTGTCCAGACTGTAATTACCGCCATGCTATCCCATACCGTATAGGCTGTATAGCTCCGCCATACATACAATACTGTAAATACATACAATATCCACGATAGGCGTGGTGGCTCGCGCGCGATCCACCACCTCTGAACTGCAAGTTCGTATCACTTGAAGTCAGGTATCACCAGGTGATTTTCACGCGGACTAGCGCGACGTCACGGCGAGACTCTGGCGATCGCTGATGCATAGGACGACCGCTAGCCACACCTGTCCGACATTGACAATGCCTGTCCGGCTGGTGCACACAGTGCTCAGCAGGTGTCACTCCACAGGAGCGGTGGCTCCAAGTGTCCATGTATGTTGCACGCAGACGTCCAGGGGAGGATCTCGCATTGCTGTTCAAGTTGGCGTACAACATCGCACTCGCCCTCGGGTTCCTGGTCACCTATCGTGTCGCGGGAATCTTCGCGGCGACCGGAGTGCTGATGGGTGGAGTAACGCTGGAGGTGGCCTACATCTTCGCCAAAGGACGCCGGCCGACCCGCCTTGAGTGGATCGGCTTAGCGCTCGTTCTAGCGCTGGGCGCTGCCACGCTGCTCATAGGAGATGCACTCTTCATCGAATGGAGGCCAACCGGCTTCTACTGGCTGTGTGCAGCCGCACTTGCCGGTTCACGCTTGTGGATGAAGACGAATCCGATCTCTGCGCTGCTCGGCGGTCGGATCTCATTGACGAGCCGAGTGTGGGACCAGGTGTTGTGGCTGTGGGCCGCATTCCTCACCCTGCTGGGAGCCCTAAACCTTGTTGTTGCGTACAACTTTTCGGTTGATACCTGGGTCAACTATCGGGTGTTCGTCGCTCCAGCGCTGATCGCGGCTGTTGGCGTTGCGATGATCGTTTGGCGACGTAACGAGGTCAAACAGGCATGGCGAAGACACCGACACACTCCAGCCACGGTCAACGACGACACCTCGTCGCCGGCCGTGCCGGAGAACCGCTAAACGTTTCTATCCGCCGTACTTGGAAGTCGGACGGTGGTTTCGCCAATGAAGCGGCCTGCCAAGCCAAAACGGCGTTCGACGAACTCGACGTGCCCGGCGCTCGTGATGCGCAGCAGAGAGCTAGATCTGGTGCCGTACACGCCGAGCTTGACGAATCGACTGGATAGCCGAGTCTCCAGGTATGTACCGACTCCGGTGTCGGGCAATCGAGCCCGGTCAGCGGTCACCGAGTCGGCCAGACGATCGAAATAGGGGAGTCCAGAGGCAACATCACCTCTGTCAGCGCCCACCGCTGCGCGGAACTGCTCTACACCATCGACAACTTTCGGCCACGGTTCGTTAAGACTGGCATTCGATAGTCCGTGTATGCCTTTCGGGATCTCCACGACCTGGAGCGCAGGTCGGTTCGTGAGATAGAAGCAACCGGTGACATCCCCGAAGACGAGATTGAAGGGTCGGTAGTGCGCGCTCTCTCCGATCACATCCTGCGCCCACACAGCAGCGGTCTGTCCGGACTTCAGATATTCGGTGACCAGCAGACCTCGCGAGCGATGACGCAAGTCGGTTTTCGTCTGGTGGGGCAGGCCTTTTCTGATGTTGGTCACGAAAGCGAAGCGGCCGGTTTCATCGGCGCCCAGCCACGTGCCGCCACCAGCAGTATCTTTGCCGGCTGCGATGCGAGGGGTCGTAGGCCAAACATGCAGCGGCTGCGCTTTCCGCCAGAAGAATTCGTCACGGTTCGATGCCAGAACCACTTGGTAGTCGGGATGTGACTGCCAGGCAAGAAACGCAACACACATACCTGGGTCTCCCTTCCGGCTACGAATGGATGGCCGCGAGCGGCTGATGAGTACAACGTACGGCGATATCGCCGTACGGAAGCAGCCATCCGTATTCGTCGCAAGCATTGCAGGCGGCAATGTTTCGGCGCTTCTGGTCGTGTTCGTCCTGGCGGGCGTCGTCGAGGGCGGCCGGCCGGTTCTCAAGGTCACCGTGTTGTTTGAGGATGCCGGCGAGGAGCAGGATAGGACGCTGGGGATCGTGGGCAATCCAATTGCCGTTGCCGACCAGGGTGTGGTCGCGCAACAGTTGGTTGAGGTCACGGTCGGTCCAACCGAGGGCGGCTGGTTTGGCCAGCACGTGCGACCAGGCCGCGGGGGAGTACCTGCGGGCCCATTCCGGAGTCCGTGGATTCTGGCGCCATCTGGAGGCCAGCAGCTGCCCTCTGGGGTCCGGTTGCCGACCTGGAAGCTTCCTTTTGTAGTTGGCTTGGTCGCGCGCAGCGTGGCCTTGGAGCTCTCCGGCTTTGCCGGTGGGGGTTAGTGAGGAGTTCCCTACGAGAGATGAGCGCCCTAAAGGGCGCCCTTCGGGGTGGGGTGCCGCAGAGGTATTACCTGCGCGTTTATCCACAACCTGCGGGCTGTGGAGCGCGTACACAGAAGCCCAGCCACGACCGTTGTCGCCGACCCGGTGCGAGGCTAAGCGTTCATCAAGGGTGCGCTGGCGGCCACGAACAATTTCCGTGGCTACACCGATCAGGCGCATGACCTGCCGTGCGCGTTGCACGGTGCGCTCGGAATAACCACTGATTTGGGCGATGCGGTCCACGCTCGGCCGGCAGTTGCGACCGGTGCGGTAGTCCGCATGAACCGCATGGGCGGCGGCAATCTTGGTCAAGACCGGCAGGGAGATGCCATTCTTGGGGCCGCCGAGCTGCGGAAGGACGTCCGGGTAGTGCTGGGCGTAGGCGATGGGAACCGCCCAGGTGATCCAGTGGTCGTCGCGATTCCAGCACGCGACACCGGCGTGGGCATAGTCGCCTGGTTCCAACGCGATCGGTTGTAGTCCAAAGCAGCCCAGTTTGCGCAGCCGGGCCCGGGCTGTGGTGCTACGGCCACGGCGTGGGCGTAGGGGACTCGACCCGCAGTAGGGCCGAATTTTGAATCGAACGTCGGCATTTGTTTCCGACACGAGATGTGCAGGGATTGCAGGCACCAAAGGGTGCGCGGTACCCTGAGACCTGTCAGGCAAGACAGTCCCTTCGGGGATGGGCGGTCGCAAACCGTCCTGACTCAGAGTTGACGCTCTGAGATCGAAACCTTTACGAAGCCCTCTGGCCCGCCAGCCAGGGGGTTTCGTGCATTTTCAGTAGGTTTGCAACTGCGATGTGAAGTTTTGATGTACTTCTAGGCCGTTAGGCCGTCAGCGGCAGCTGGTCCTCCTTCGAACGGTCAGGGCCAACCTTGAGGTCGGGTTGGCCAGCTATCTCGCAGAGCAAATCAGCGACGTACCGGCTGACTGTGCTGTATCCCGCGCGGGCCGCTAGCTCCGGAACATCCACTGGCACTGGAACTCTGACCATGTGTTCTGTGCGCTTACCGAGATTTGGTTGAGCCATCGGATGAACTTCCTTCCCTACCAGCAGCCTTGCAACGGGTAAGGTCCATCGTTGCCTAAACCTGTAACAGGTACAGGTAGCGACACGCCGCCGGACACGGCGGATTTGGTTTTAGCTCTCAGGATGATCAGGGGTGATCAGCGCGACCCAGATGGTGGGGTAGTACTGCTCGTTCAGGCGAATGGCCTTGCCAGAGCCGCTGATCCAGCCGCCGCCGGCCCGCCGCGCCCGGATGCCAGACAGTGTTGGCACCGGATCCCCGGGGCCGATACCGCCCAGACTCATTACGTACTCCAGAAGCCGACCCAGATCCTCTTCATGTATCCCCGGTGTCTGACCAGTGCTGGCGCCGTGGCCCAGCCCTGGTGGATGAGAGGTGACCCACTTCACCACGTAGGGCGCGAACGGAAAGCGGATGTCTCCAACGGCGACGAACTGGTCCCCGGCGACGGCAAGGGCGGTCGCCAACTGAATGTCCAACGCTCTCGTGACCAGGGTTTTCGGTTCTGTATCAGCTGGCCAGCAAAGGCCTTTGAGTGTCCGTTCACCGGCAGGCCCGGACCCAACCTGCTCGACGAAGTGCAGGTCCCGATCCAACCCGTCATCGCCCTTCATCAAGGTCCGCGCGGTCTGCCGATCACCTTCGCCACTGTCGTAGAGAAATCCCAGGTGCGGAAGGATCTCACTTAAATTCAATGCGCGCGTGAAGAAGTCCGCCGGCCCGTACACCGTTCTGTCCCTATGCTCTTGACCTACTCCAAATAGATCCAAAGCGGTCTTGGTGACCTCGAGCACCGGGGGGCCGGCAGCCTCGAGTGGAAATCTCCATTCCCACACTCCGACCTGGGGTATCTCGCCGGGATCGGGCGAGGCCGACAGTAGAACTGCATGGGGAGTGCCGGCAGGACCGGCAACCGGTGCCCCGAACAGGCCGTCTTCCGCGCTGACCTCTCCGGTGTTTAGACAGTGCGGAACCAGCTTCTCCGCTGCCTTGAAAGTGCGGCCGCGGTAGATGTTAGCGAGGCGTCGCCATCCCTGCGGTGCACCATTTTTCGCGACAACGCGAGGTGCTCCCTGGTTGTCGAGACAAATCAGATACCAGTCCCGAGACCGACTCTCTGCAGAACTCATACGCATTTGTCCTTTTCTGCGGCGACTGCGGGCCCTGGGTCAATCCCTCGTGCTCCGCTGCGGTCCAGTATCTTTTGTGACCATGGGGTCAGGTCAGCGGGGGCGATTCATTCTAGTGGTGTGCTTGATCTTCTCAGCCACATTCTTTGCCAGCTTGGCAGTATTGCTGCCCACCGTGATTGTTCCGGAGGCTAAAAAACTACCGTCCGATGTCTCCCAGCAAGTGATGTTGACTGCATCAGACGCCACCGTTCTGGACAATACCGCGCTTGCCGCCGGCATCGTTCGATCCGAGACCAACATCCCCCTGCAAGTCGAAGTGAACGTGACGAGCGCACCCCCGACCAACGATAAAACTGTCACGCTTGTTGCAGCAGTGCGAACTACACGCACCGATCGAGACGGTCTCGAAGGGATCGTCAGCGGATACGTAGACAAGGTCTCGCTGAACAGGAAGAGTGCTGCCCCACAGGATGTTCCAGTGCCGCTGACGATCCACGCCTCGACCGGTGTCGCAACAGAGACCCCTCGAACCGGGTACCAGTACAACTTCCCCCTCGGCGTGGAGCGTCACGAGTACCCGGTCTACGACTCGGAGGCACGCCTCACCACTCAAGCCCAGTACCTCGATGACGAACGGACGGTACAAGGTGTCCGCCTCTTCCATTTCCAACAACGTATTGAAAATTTGAACCTCCAGGAGCGCCTGGGCGATGTCGCAAGTCTTGAAATGCCTAGCCAGGCATGGGGGATCGATAACAGTCAAGAACCGGTCAGGATGGCGTTGTACTACTCCGTCGTCCGCGATCTTTGGGTTGACCCTGCAACGGGCATGATTGTCGATCAACGACAGGACGTGCTCCGGCAATTGGGCAACACTGATGGCTTTCGCGTTACCTCACTCCAAGCAGATCTTCATTTCTCGGCGTCTACAGTTACCGAGAACGCGAAAGAGGCACAACGAAATGGTCGGCTTCTCTTTTGGGGATCGACAGGAGTGCCAATTCTCTTGGGCATACTTTCTGCAGGGCTGTTGGTTTTCGCCACTGCACTCGGTCGCAGTGCAAGTAGGAGCCGAACTGAAGACCCCGATCACGATCAACCCGGTTCTGTGGATGCGACAAGCAGGTGGAAAGAATCTCCCGTGGGTGGCTCTCCGACCCGAACATGAGTCACCCGATAACCGTTGGTACACAACTCATTCTCGATAGAATCGATCGAGCGGAGCCGTAGTCCGTACCTACTGACTGGAAGTCGCTTCATGTAGCCGGGATCGCCCACACCCACAACCAGTCGCCCGTTCGGCTTCAGCGCCGATCGTGTGCTCGTGAAGGCTGCGGCCAGGTCCTCGATGTAATAGACCGTATTTACGGTCATTACAGCGTCGAACGCATCTGGCATGCCGGCAAGGTCAACGATGGATCGCAGCTGTAGACGTAGTTGTCCACTGGCAACCTGAGGGCGCCACCGGCGAGCAGCTCTATCCACCATTGCTTGCGAGCTGTCGAACCCGTGCACTTGCCCGTCTGGCCCGACTTCGTCGATCAAAAGTCCAAGACCGAGGCCACCGCCGAAACCAATATCGGCGACGGTTTGGCCAGGGCGGAGTTCGAGGGTTTCGGCCGCAGCTCTAATGAGTGAGCCATTTCGCCAGTTCAGCAATGGCGCCACCAGGTGGGCGCCGACTCCCCAAGGATGAGCTAGCTGATGTGCAAGGTACTGAACAGGATTGGTGAACACGAGATCATTAGTACCAAGCGGCAGGGGAGTGGGCATGGATACGGTTCGGACCTTTGGTCGCATGCCGGGCGAGTGACCGTGAAAGTCACGAATGGGTCTGCTAGGGTTCGATCAGCTGTGAGGAACCACTTGCCTCGTCACCCATCTGTGACTGGCCCGGCTTCGAGCAGGCGCACCACCTGACCGGTGGTTTTGCAGCAAGCCCCTTGCTTGTTTGCCCGCGTAACCAAGATGTGCGACTACCGCTTTTGCCGTGCCTCGGCACCCGCAAAAGTGATCGTGGCTCGCCATCTGACGCGATTGGCATCCCAGGGGGCGATATGTGTGGAAACCAGGTACTACGGACGAGTGTTTGCGGGGCGGTCTCTCACGCGCTCGTATGCTTCGACGACCGTATCGACTGGAACTTCAAGAACTTTCGCGAGGCTCTCTGCAGTTCGATCAGTGAGTCTCGCTTCGCCGCGCTCGAGTGCGGCCAGCATGGGCGTCGACAGGGGCAGAAACTTGGCCAGCTGGGGTTGAGTCATTCCGCTGAGGGCGCGAAGATCACCCAGATAGCGTTCGTTCGGCGGTATCTGGATGAACTCATCCATGGGGGCCCCGAGCAGGTCAGCGACGCGTTTGAGCGTGTCAACCGCAGGTGTGGTTTCGCCGCGTTCCCACAATCCGACCGCCCCTGTCGTGATGCCGACCAGGCGGGCCAGTTCTCCACGAGACATGTTGCGCACCTTGCGATGCTGCGCAATCTGGCTGGGGACAAAGCCTCGCAGAATCCGTCTGCTCATCCCCGTAACCCGCACATGACGGACCACTTTGCCTCACCAGCTCCTATGCCGTCACAACTTGCTTTATTAGTCTATTACTATAGACTCCCAAATAGTTCATCAGAGCACTGGGAGGAGGTCACTTTGATGCATACAAAGTCGCAGAAGCACCCGTTTCCCCAGGCAAGCGCGGCCGAAGGCGCGCATCTCGGTCTCGACGGGCCACTCGTCACTGTGGGTTGGCCGGCCGTAGCTGGCCCACCCTGCGGTGGTCATCGCAGGCCGAACGGTCGCCGGATTCATTGCGGAGGGAGACAGAAAATGAGACCTCTGGATCGGCCGCCGGACCGGGCAGCGATCCCCAGCGATTCACCGAGAGGTGGGCGGGAAGGGATGGGGTGCCCTGGGAGAGGACCTGATTTGCCGTCTGACCCCTCCCAGGGCCGCAAGCACCAAGTGAGCAATCAAGATTTGCCGTCTAATCACTCATTTGGCTCCAGTTGTCCAACCTCTGACCGTGTAGGTACAGCGCCGAACTCTTCCAGTTTAGGTGCTACTCCCAAGCTTTTGGCCTTCCCCCGGGCGGCAGTTGTCCTACGCAACCAAGTCGGGTTCGTTCAGCACACCAAATCGAACAGCGGGACTTACGTGCCCGTTAGGCCGCTCTGTTGTTGGGTGTGTCGTCGTCCGGCAATCTGACCTGCTCCGTTAAACACCTGCCTGGAAGGCATACGTATGTCTGTTTCTTGTTGGCGTCCAACAAGTTCCCGTCTCACTGTCCTAGCTGCTACTGCGACAGTGGCAACAGCCCTGGTCGTGGCAACGACGCCGGCTGGCGCTGCTCCCGCAAGCGCGGTCGGTTGTCCAACGCTCTATGTACTAGGTGTCCAGGGCACGGGGGAGTCCTCGGAGGATGCGCCGGTCGACACCGATAGCGGGATGCTGGGCTCGGTGATGCGACCTCTGTTGTCGTTGGCTGGCTCGAAGGTAGTTCGAGCTTATGTGCCGTATCCGGCAGGTTTTGGTGGCGCTGTGGAAGGCGGCAAGGAACCCTACGCGGCCTCGGTCACCACCGCGATGAACCGCCTATCGTCAATGATCACGCAGATCGCGGATAAGTGTGGCGACACCGATTTCGCGTTGGCTGGATACTCGCAGGGCGCACACGCTGCAGCGAACATTGCCAAGCAGATCGGTGCAGGGAAAGGTCCGGTCGCCGCCGATCGGGTAGCCGGGGTGGCACTGTTCGGCAACCCTGCCCGTCCAACTAATTCTCCGTTGTTCCCTGGAGCTCCGGATCAGACAACGCCCGATCCGGCGCCAGGAAGCGATGGCTCCTCGCTCTCGCAGGTGCCGGCTCCGCAGCAAGTGCCTGTAACCGGCGGGGGGATCGGTCCGACTGCTGATCAGTCCACCGGCTATGGCGCCCTGTCCGGCCGCGTCATGGAACGTTGCGCCTCAGGTGATCTGGCCTGCGCAGCTCCTGCCGATTCCCCGATCGTGCATCTAGTGGCAAATATCGGAGGCCAGTCCGAACTGGACCAGGCGGACCCAGTCGCGTCGCTGACCTCGATCGGTCAAGCACTGGCGCTGACCTCAATCAAGGCCGGCGTCGAAGTCATCAATGAGGACGTCCAGGGAACCACGTTGGAAGAATTGTCGTACTCGCCGAGCGAGACGATCTCCCAACGTCTGGCTACCGCCTCCGACCCGCGCACCCCGCTGCCGACGATTCCTGATGCCATCAGCGCGGTCGTGAAGGTTGGCACCATCGGTTTCAACGCAGTCACAACTGTTCTTCGCAAGACCTTCACCCCGGAGACGATTGGGGCACTTGCAACCGTGGGGCTCGCGAATCCTCCCGCCGCCCTCGGGATCCTGACTGCCAAGGTCGGGGCCGCGGTCGTTGATCTCGTTCCTCCGACCACGGTCAACCGGTGGGCAAACGAAGCGTTCACTGCGGTGAAAGACAACATCAAGGACAACGAAGAACTGCTGGACGTATCCACGATGATCAATTACTGGCAGACCGCATCGGCCCACGGTTCCTACACCAACGATTCCGCGACCACGTCGGGTGCGAACTCGACATTGTATGTGGCGCAGTGGTTTGCCGCTCTGGCTAATGACCTGGCGGGTGAGTCGTTCAGTCCGTACACCGACGATGGGCTACTCAACTATGACTCCGGTTCGCCGGTGTCAGGAGCCCCTGTTCCTTCTGTTCCTACATCTGCGTCGTCACCTCAGTCGTCATCGACCAGCCCCACCGATCCGTCCATGCCGACCTTGTCCCGCCCGGTGCTGTCCGACAGTACCGGCAGTTCATAGCGCGACGTGCTCGCCCGATATCGATCCGCTCGCCCCGGAAAGGGGGAACAAATCTTGTTGCACACCAACAATTCCGGATGGTTTGACGACTTTGCGCCGCTATCCGGTGACGAACCGCCAGCCCCACCCGCACGTGCGGTCCCCAACCCGCCCATGCCGACCTTGTCCCGTCCGGCGCTGTCCGACAGTGAGCGCGAGGGGGTGGCGTCAGTGGCGGCTGCCGTCACCCCCTCACGAGAGGCCTCGCCCGCACCTGATCGCGATACACCCACCGACCAGCTGCCTACACCGGAACTCAGTGCATGGGCGTGGGTAGCGACCTCACCGAATACGGACCCCGGCCCGAGGGCGGTCGATCCGGCGGCAGTGGACGAACTTGGCCCCGCCGAGCTGGAGCCTGCTGGTCGCCGGCAGTTCCCGATGGACTACGCAGTGCCAGCCGGCGCTGATGAAGGTGACCCCACCTATCCGCGAACACCCCACCGCCGGCGCCCGTTACGCGGTTACGTCATTGCCGGTTCTCTGCTGGTGATAGTCCTGCTGATCGCCGCTGCGGGGGGAGTACTTGTCCTCGACGGTGGCGAGGACGCTGGTCCACCGCAGGCGGTTTCGACGGCCGACTCGATGGTCGCGCCCGCGCCTGGCCCCCCGCCGGTTGCCGATGCCGACTGCCCCGACATAACAACAGGTTTGGTGACAACCGGCCGCGATCAGGGCAGCCACGCCGGCGGCGCGGAGGTGATCAAAGCCTTCGAATACGCCTACTACGTACAGCGTTCCGGCGCCAAAGCCAGGGAATTCACCACCGAACTCGCCCGCGTCGGCTCCGCCGAGGCGATGCAGTCATTCATCGACCACAACCTTGCGCCCGGAACGCTGCACTGCGTGAAGATCACCGACCGCGGCCAGGGCCTGTGGTCGGTAGAGCTCACCGAGATCCCGCCCGGTGGCGGCGAACCCATCACGATCCGCCAGCTCGCGCAAACCGCCGACATAGACGGCCGCACTTTCATCACGGCCATCACCAAAGACAGCTCCACCCAGTAGGACGTCCCGCCCGTCACCCCGCAGTTGAAAGGCACTGAACACCAATGAAACACACCATCCGACAGCCATACTCCGCCAGCAACAGGGCAGTGGCCGCCACCGTCGCGGCAGCCAGCATGGCGGCCGCCATCAGCATGGGCGGGGTTTTGGCCGGCTCAGCCTGGGCCGACCCCGAACAGGGTGGGGTGACTACGGAAGAACCCACCCCCGAGCAGGGGGGCGTCTCACCAGCTCCAGCCCCCGCGCCCGAACCGTCGCCGGCGCCCGCTCCCGATTACGGACCAGGCATCTTGCCCTCGCCGACGCAGGAAGCCGCACCGGTGGTGTGGACCGAACCACCCTCAGGTCCACCAGCCGCCCCGTACGACCCCACCCCGCCGAGCGGGTTCCATCCCCCCGTTCCGACGGCCCCGGTGGCACCGAAACTGCCACCTGAGGGCAAGATTCGCGTCGGAAACTTCGTCACCGACCGTCCGGCTGAAATCTCGCCGGAGGTCGCCGTGTCCATCAACGAGTACTCCGCGTACGGCGAGGCCAAGCTCGCCCAGTTCTTCCAGTCGGTCGGCTTCACCGAAGACGAGGCATCTCGGCGCGCCGCTTCGGCCATTCTCGGTGCCGCGATCGGCGGCGCGGCAGGTGCTGTTGCTTTCGGTGTTCCGACGATGATTGCAGTAGGGCTGTTCACCGTGCCGATCGGTGGCGCCGTGGGCGCAGCCATCGGATCGGTCGTGCCGCCTACACCGTTCAACACAGGTCCTGGTCTGCTGATCGGGCTGGGTGCAGGTGCGGGAGTGGCCGCCGGGGCGGGCGCCATCGCAGCAGTTGCGGGAGGAACTCTCGGCGCAGTGCTCGGCGGAGCGCTGGGATACGCACTGGGGGCCGGCGATCCGAACGCCAACCCGACCGCGCCATGGGAGCACACTCCAGCTCCTGCACCGGAGCCCGCACCACTGCCCAACCCCGGTGCCAATCAGTACGAGTTGGTCCTGGACTCCGCGCAGGCCGCAGATGCCGGATTGCCTGCCGCCGACTACACCGTCACCACCGTTGGGGATGTGAACCTCGCCGCCAATGCTGGTGGTCAGCAGATCAATGTGGGCTGGACCGCTGAGCAGGCCAACGCACCATTCGCGGCCCTGGGGCCGCTCGAGCAGCCCGCCAAAGACCTGACGGCCTCCCTCACCAAACAGGCCGGGGACGGTCTCACACAGATCGTGGACGGGTTGCAGATCACCTATCCACAAACGATTCCCGCGCCCGCTGCACAGTAGCGGCGCAAGACCACGTAGACATCCGAAACCTTTTGAGGGGGAATCGATGACGTCAAACAGCCAGTGGGGCTGGTTTGAGTCCACAGAGGAGCAGCCGCCGGCCATGGTGGTCAGTCTCCCGAGGCCGGCTCGTCCGGTTCCGACGGTGGTGATCGCCGGGGCGGCCGGCGGTTGCGGAGCGAGCGTCCTTTCGGTTCTGGTTGCCGATGCCTTAGCCCAAGCAGGACACGACATCCAGTGGTGTGCGCTATCCACTGCTGCCAGTGACGCACCTGGTCGTATCGCGAGTATCGCTCTGGACGACCAGCACTCGCCGGCGGGCGCAGTACTCGATGACAGATTTTTGTCACTTGATCTGGCCGACCGCATCGCCGCGGTATCTCCGGCGATGGGCGTGGTCGTCGACACCGGTTCGGTCGACGGTCTTGCTGAGCACTGGCCGATGGACGATCTTCACCCAGTGCTCGTCATTGCGGCACGCCCCGACACGGCCAATCGTTCGCGGACCGGGGCGCTGGCCACCCTGGCGAACATTGGCGCACTCCAAGTGGTGACGGTGGTGATCTGCTGCCTGGACCCCTGGGCTGCCGTCGCTGTTGGGCATCAGTTCGCCCAGGCGTTGTCCGGGAAGGTCGGGGAAGTAGTGGTGTGGGACTACGACCCACACCTGGGGCTGGGCGGTTCGATTGATCCCTCTGAGCTGACCGAGCAGACCCATACGGTTGTCAACCAGATCGCTGGGCTGTCATGAGCGCGCCGGCCGAAGCGGCAATGCCAGCGCCACAGTTCTACTCCGGGGCTAGTCCCCAACATAGTGACATCAACTGCCGCACTGAGCCTCTGCCCGTCACCGGCCCATTCCCACCCCTATTCGCCGTCATGGGCGCGCACGGCTTCGCGGGAACAACAAGTTTGGCCCAGATGTGGGCACCTGCCGCTGATACCGGCCTGCTATGGCCGGTCAACCCGGCCACCACGCAGCTCGTCGTGGTCGCAGCGCGGGCGACCATCGCCGGAATACGCGCAGCCGCCCACGTTTTGCGAGCGGCCGAGCGCGGTGACGTCCCACGCGGAGTGCAGGTCTGCGGTCTGGTGGTTGTAGCCGCCAGACCCGGGAACTGTCCCAAAGAAATCGTTCGCTACGCCGGGACCGTGGCCGAGCTCGTGCCGCACCGCTACGACGTCGACTGGTTCGAGCCACTGATGTGTGCCCCACAGCCACACCAGCTACCGGTATGGACCCCACCACGACCCGGAGAGCCCCCGCCGCCGAAGAAGGCCCGGTTCCCCGACATCGTTCCGTCCCAAATCGCCGACATTGGCCAGCAGATCTGCACCGACCTACTCACCGATCACCGCCCGCAATAGAGGAGAGAAATGAAAGAACTACTGCACCAGGCCAACACTCACCTTGCGATCTATTTCAGCGAGGCCCCTGGCAAGCCCGATTCGATCGCACCTCCTGGATCGGACAAGTTCCTGACCATCGTGTCGTGGATCGGCTGGGGAGCAACGTTGGGCGCGATCGTCGCTCTGATCATCGCCGGTGTCCGGTTCGGCTTCCAGAAGTCGCACGGCACCGCATCCAACGAGGAGGCCGGCAAGGTCGCCTGGACTCTGGTCGGTTGCGTACTCATCGCCGTATCGGGGTCACTGGTCGGCGCACTAGCCGGATAACCGGCTCAGTCACAGGGGAATTGAGGAGCGATGCATGACAACCGTGATAGCCGAAGGAATCACCGCCGGCGATCTCAAAGAGTTCTGGACCACAGTGGGATACCTGGTCTGGTTCTCCTGCGTGATCGCGATTATGCGGATCATGTGGCTCGGTGGACTGCTGTACGAGGCCCGCAAGAGCGGCAACACCGACGGCGTGACTGGGATCGCGGCCCAGCTGGTCGCACTGGTGGTCGTCTCAAGTTCGGCCGCGATCGCCACCGCCCTGCTGTCGTAGCAATACTCGCTCTGATCGGCGTGGTACTCGCTGCTTGCAGTACCAACTCAGAGAGCCCCTCGAGGCAGAGCAGCTCGCCCTCGCAAGTTGCTCCCACAGCGCCGCCGACACAGTTGCACTGGGTCACGTTCGCCGGCATGACAATTCCGCAGGGAGCGGAAGGTCCTACCACCGGCGGCCAGTCCACCGCACCGACCGGATATGCCCATAACGGTCCAGGTGCTGCCCTGGCCGCCATCTCATCGACAATCCGAATGTCGGTAGCCGGCGATGATCAATGGGCACAGATCGCAGGAACGCTCGCGGCACCGGGCCCGGGTCGTGACGCGTGGTCAATCGACCGAACCCGGATCTCGATCACCACCGCCGTCCCCGCGGGTCAGGCGCCCACCGTCCTCGGATACCTAATCACCGACTACAGCCCTGACCGTGCGGTTATCGCGATCGTCACCCGCCAGCCTGATCAATCGCTTACCTCCACGACATCGACGGTGGTGTGGACCCCGCCAGGGGACTGGCGTCGACTGCTTCCCGATCCGGCCACATCGACTGAGAACCCGGTGACCGTCCTCTATGACGTTCCGCCGCACATGATCTCGCTGTCCGCCTGAATCTACGCACACCACCAAGGAGAGAACCATGATGGGAACACCGCTGGCCGCCGAGTACCCCGCTCCACCCGAAAGTCCGCGCCGCCGGCGGCTGGTGCTGTGGCTGGTGGTGGTCGCGCTCATCCTGGTCATCGCGACCGTGGTTGCGATCGCCCTACTGGGAGTGGGTGAGAGCAAAGACGACGGCGCAGCCCCGTCGGGTCTGCCCACCGGTGCGCCGCCAGCGAGCACAGGGGAGGACGGTTACCTCCCTGACACTGTCGATCGGTACGGCCAGCAGATCAGAGTCCCGCGCGATCCCGCCGGACTTCCACTACTCCAGACGCCGCCCAAAGTGGATCGCGAGGTCAATGATCCAGCAACAGGCGTCCAGTGGCAGCGAGTCTACGAGTTCGGCGCAGCCTTGTTCTCCACCTCAGACGGTCCGACCAGTATCAACACCGACGGTCTGGCGCAGGGGATCTCACACACACCGCAAGGTTCGGTGATCGCGGCCAGTCAGATCATCGCTCGAGCATATTTCGGACCTACTCAGGTTCGTCAGACCGTCATGACCCAGCAGGTCATTGGGCCCGACTCCGCCAAGGCGATGGTCCTCGATCTCGACATGCCCGCCCGGCAGTACGCCATTGACCGGTTCGCGCGTGTTGATCCGCAGTACAGCGATACCTTCTCTCGGGTCTCGCTGGCCAGCGGACCCAAGACCAGCTCGGAGTATCCCTCCGGTCAGTACTACGGAGTCACCACCTTGACCATGGTCTGGGATCAGGGCCAGTGGAAGTGGCGCATCCCCGATGACGGATTCACGAACGCGACCGCCGATACCCGGGTCGAATCGGTTGTGGGGTGGGCCCAATGGTGAGCAGCGCCGCCACCCTTGCCGCACCGACACTGGCGTTCACCCGTCCCCGCGCACTTGCGCATACGTCGGATGTGCCGCTTGCGGTGTGGGTCCGCCGGTTTGTCGTGGCCATGCTCGCCGCTCTTACGCTCGCCGTGCTGGTACCTACGATCGATTCTCCTGTGACGGGACTCGCTGTGGCCAGTGCCGATGCCTGCGATGCGGCCACTTCGGTGATCCCGGTGGTTGGTGACGACATTTGCGACACCGTCGTCGACGTCGGCAGTGCGGTGCTGGACCCAGGGGGCACGGTCAAGGACGCCGCCAACGACGGTTTCAGGTCGATGACCGAATCATTGGTCAACGGCTTTTCGAAGATGATCCAGCAGTCCTTGACGTGGTTCATCCAGTTGCCGACTCCCCAAGCCCAGCAATGGGAACCGGTGCAAGACATCCAGGAATGGACCCTACAAATTCAGTTGATCGGCCTCACCGCCTCGATCATCGTCGGTGGTATCCGTCTGCAGCTCGCCAAGCGCCAGGCGGTGTACGCCGAGGGGGAGGAGTTGTTCTTCTCCCTGCAGCGCGCTGTCTTCGGTGCGTGGATGTTCGGCGGAATCATGATCGGGCTCACCGCCGGCGTCGACAGGATCTCCACCAAGATCCTTGATCTCTCCCTCAACGGGGACAGCCCGGTCGAGGCAGCAGAGAACATGTTCAACGTCACGAGCATGATGGGATTCTTGGGCGTCGGGTTGATGTTCGTGATCGCCGTTGTCGGGATCCTCGGTGCATTACTGCAGGCCATTCTGCTTGTCGCTCGCCAGTCCATGTTGATCGTGGTGGTTGCGATCATCCCCATCATCGGAGCGGCGTCGGGAACCAAGCTCGGCAAGAACGCCTTCAGCAAAACCATCAGCTGGACTATTGCCCTGCTGCTGTGGAAACCGGTCGCCGCTCTCACGTACGCGGTCGCGTTCATGCTCGCAGGCACCGAATCCGATGACGGAGCGCAGGTTTTGTACGGCGTGCTGTTGCTGACGTTGGCCGCAGCGGTACTGCCCATGCTCGTCAAACTGGTGTCCGGTGGCATGGCCATGTCCGGTGGCTCAGGTTTGCAGGCAGCCATGATGACGATGGGATTGGTGGCAGCAGGCGGCAGCATGGCCGCCGCCGGTGCGACCGGCGGGGCCAGTGCGGGTGCCAGCGCACCAGGGGGTGCGTCGACCGCTGCTCACGCTGGCGGGGCGGCAAGCCCATCCGGAGGCGGAGGTGGCGGCAGCACCGGTGGCGGCGGTGTCATCCGCGGCGCAGGCGACTCCGGTGGCGGTGGTGGCGGTGTGGGGCGCACCACCTCTGCGAGTGATTCCGGTGGCGGACAAACGAGCTCGGGTGGGCGGAGCGCAGCCTATAGCCCCCCGACGGGATCTGACGCCGGCGGGTCAAGCAGCGGTGGTGGCAATTCCGGCGAGTCCGGTGGTGGCGGGGCATCGACAATGTCCGATGCCGTGAACGGCGTCTCGTCCGCGATGCAGATGTCCACGGCCGCCGAAGACTTCTTCAACGACAACAGTGCTGCGATGGCGGGAGACCCTCGATGATCGAGTCCCAGGGATATGCCCGATGACCGCTCCCGCTCCTGATCGCAACGCGCTGATTTTGTATGGACGGTGGGAGCGCCCCCGCACCACCGGCCTCTTCGGCATGACCTGGGGTGTGACGGTGTTCGCCGGCGTCCTGGTCATTGCCAACATTCTGCTGTTCCTCTTCACGAATTCACTTGCAGTGCTGGCCATCACAGTTCCTATTTCGGCGTTGGTGGTCGGTCCGTTGGTCGCCCGGATCGGGGGCCGAACAGGTTGGGAGTTACTGATGTTGCGTAGTCAGTTCTGGTGGTCGAAGTGGCGAGGGGAGACCACGTTCCGTGGCGGCGCCTTCGGGGTCGTGCCTGGGGTAGGGCGAATGCCCGGGATCGCCGGAGATACCCGGTTGTACGAGTACGAGTTGCGCAGCGGCGACCGGTTCGGGCTGGTGCACCTCAAAGCGAAAAACCATTTCGCCGTGTCGTTCTCGATCCAACCCCGGGGTCAGGAACGGGTCGATCAGTGGCAGATCAATGACTGGGTCGCCGGGTGGGGCGACTTTCTTGCCCAGATCGGTGGGGTTCGCGGAGCGGTCGGAGCGTGCGTGGTCGTCGAGTCTGTACCCGATAACCGCAGCCGCATCACCGCCGAGGTCAAACGCATCACACATCCTGACGCGCCGGCATATGCCCGTCAGGTGATGGCCGAAGCGGCTATGCAGTCCGAGGCCGCGATCGTCCGCTCGGAGGTCCGGCTGACATTGACCTTCGGCCGCCTGCGCGAGGCCGAAGGCAAAGAGGTCGCCGACCAGGCTGCCGAGATCGGTCGGCGGATGTCGTCGCTCATGGCGTCGGCCGCCGGAGCAGGACTGGACGCCACCCCCATGACAGCAGGGGAGTGGTGCGTAGCCCCTACACGCGCCTATAACCCCCAGCTGACCGAAGACCTCGAGCAGATCAGCGGCATCAGCGGTGAAGACGCGCTGCGTTGGGAGGGCGCCGGCCCGGTCACCTCAGAAAACAAGTGGGACCACCTGGTGCACAACGGCTATCGCTCCATTACCTGGGAGATGTCCGCGGCACCGGCCGGACAAGTGCCAGCCAATGTGCTGCGGCCATTGCTCATTCCCCGCGCCGACGTGCGACGTAAACGGGTCGCCATGATCTATCGCGTCCACAACACCGCCGAAGCGGTCAAGCTCGTCGACTCGGACTACAAGGAGGCCATGGCCGCCGAGCAATCCAAAAAGGGCGTCGTGGCCGCCTCAGCCACCGTACGGGTCGAGAACACCGGACATGCTCGCCGCGAACAAGCTCTGGGGGCAGGGCTGACCAGATTCGGGATGCTTGTCACCGCCACCGTTGGACCAGGTGAGGATTTGCCCTCGATCCGTGCCGAGATCGAGGGTATGGCCGACAGCGCCCATATCGGGTTGCGCCGCTGCTACGGCTACCAGGATGCCGCCTTCGCCGGCGCTCTGGGAATCGGGATCATTCTCCCCGAATACGCCTCTACCAGCTCCAAAATCTCCGCCTGACCATCCCTCCCGCTGTCCTGCCTACCCGCAGAAAGAGGCCACCAGTGACCCTCACCGGCCACCACCACATCATCGACGGCAAGGCACCGGTTCAGGCCGGACCCGGGGTCGTCAGGGCGAGTGATGCAGAACCCGCACTCGACACCGACCACACGTTCGGCGACACCGCACCACAATTCGTTCGGATCGGCGGGGTCAAGATTCGCACCGAAAACGCCTGGCGCGCACTCAATGAGACTGCACTCGAGTCGGGTTGGAAAGGCCGGCGGGCCCGGAAGGCGCTGCGCCGCGAAATCCGGGTCCGGCGGCTGTCAATCGACCGGGTCACCGATTTCGGCGGGTTCGACCGCCCGATCCCGATGGCCGGAAGCCGTGGCTTTTCCGGGCGTGGTGGCGGCCGGATGCGCTCGATCGCACGACTGCCCGAATGGCGGGCGACCTCCACCCAGGCGGCTGGCCTCTGGCCCTTCTCCATCGGTGCATCGGCCCCGATGCTCGGCACCCCGCTGGGGGCGCACGCCATCACCGGTGAGGATATCGGTTTCGACCCGATTGTCTGGTTCGACGATGCCGGGCTCATCAACGCCCCGATCACGTTCGTGCTGGCGCTCAACGGGTTCGGCAAATCATCGCTGGTGCGGCGGATGGCGACCGGTGTCATGGCCCAGAATCACACCTCACTGTTCATGGGCGACACCAAAAGTGAATATTCCGACCTAACCTCCCACGTCGCCGGCCAGCAGATCGCCCTGTCCTATCAGGGCGGCACCATCAACCCCCTCGGTGTCGGGGCTCTCGGTTCGGTCATCGGGCGCCTCGACGCCGCGATCGCCGCCGCCCCTGATCCCGAGCGGTTCACCGTGCTCGCTGCACTCAAAACCTCAGTGCTCGAACAGGTCCGCGCCCGGCAAGTCCAGATGGTGATGGGTTTGGTACAGCTGGTCCGCGGCCTGGCTGTCCGCGATTTCGAAGAGACTCTGGTCCGGGTGGCCCTGGAACACTTGTATTCCGAAGGTGGGGGAGGGTTC
>NZ_KB911527.1:0-95243 GCF_000383535.1 Nocardia sp. 348MFTsu5.1 | reverse complement strand
TGTGGCATGTCGATGTGCCAGCCGTGGCGGCGGTGCCAGTCGTCGTGTGCGTCGTGGAGACGGGCGTTGAGTTCGGTGTGGTCGATGGGCGGTGGTGTGTAGGTGGGGCGTGCGTGGGGGAATTGTCGGTAGATGTCTTCGGCGGTGGTGCCTTGGGGTGAGCGCAGGGCAGCCATGATGTGTGGTGGGAAGGTGGGTTCTCTTGTAGTCATCAGATCTGGCTACTCGCTGCTGGCGGGCCAGCCGGGGCTGGGGGTGTGGATGCCCTGTGAGATCGGGGCGGGTGGGGTGATGCAGCCTTCGTTGTGTTTGTAATTTTCGCCGATGCTGTCGAGGATTTTCCAGTCGCCGTAGAGGTTTCGGGTAGGGGCTGGCTGGTCGCCGTGCTGATCTGCGGGGGGTGAGTTACCGGTGCGCTGGTAGGTGAACGCCATGGCGTACTCGACGTACGTGTTCAGGCTGTCTCGTGAGCACACGATGACTCCGCCGAGAGACTCGGACAGCGATGTCCATGGCTGCTGGCCAACGGGGAACGGGGCGACCCAGGCGAAGATGGTGAATGGGGGATTGTTGCGGGGACCCGTGCCACGCCGGTTGCCCCAGTTGTACCAACTGTCCCCGGTGGCGTCGGCCCAGCCCGGGAAGTATGCCGAAAATCCTAGTTCTGATCGCTGGATGTACGACTCGAAGATGGCTCGAACGAAGGTGCCGTCGGGGGTGGTGAGGTCGAGGGTGTCGGTGTCGAACCAGACCACCGGGTAGTCATCGACGGTGCGTACCGAACTTGGCGGGGCCGAAGTATCGCTGGCGTTGTGCGTGGGTTCCGCACAACTCGAGATGGCGAACGTGAACACCATCGCTATCGCCGCGCCGCGCAATAGAAAGGCTACCGGCCATCGTCGTCTGATACCGCCGATCGGCCTAACGTGGTTGTCTGGCAGGGGCATTGGGATTCTCCGGCTTCGATCCGTCGATGCTGTCCGTTGGCCAATCGGGCGCTTGGGTCCCTTTATCAAAACCATCTTCCCAGTCGCTATTCATTCTGCCCACCCAATCGTCGAAGGCGTTCTTATGCTTCTCGCTGTTGACCGTATTCCAGTCCAGCTTTCCGTCGACAAACCATTCGGGCGGCATAGGTGGAGTTCCGAACTCGGCAGTATGTCCGAACTCTGGGTGGGCCGCCATATAGCCCTCGAGTTCGTAGAAGTCGCGAATATTGGGGTCGTTGAGCTGTGCTACCCAGTTGGGATCATTTCCTTGTTTGGATACATCCTCGAGGACGGGCGCTTCGCCAAAGATCGCGTCGGCGAGCGGTTGTTGCATCGCTATACCGGCTTCGCTACCCACCGGCAGCAGTCCGGTCAGATCCTTGACAGTGGAGAATAGCGTCATCTTGCTGTCGTAGCTCGCCGTCCGTTCTGCTAGATCCGTCTCGGAGAGATGGTTTACTGCTTGGCTATTTCCATCTGTCATTGCCTGGCTTAGAATTCCGGCCAGTTCTGAGAAGTGGGCCTGGTCGGTCACTCCGTACTGCAAGGCCATCAAATTCTGCCACTTGTATGCTTCGGAGTTCATAGTCGCAGCGGCCTCGCCATCGGTATTGAGGGAGCGGAATATGTTTTCCAGCTCTCCGGGGTCGAGGCGGTCTGCTCCGTAGGTCGGTGCTCCTGTGCTGGTGGCGTCGATTCCGGTGAAGTCTCCGATGTAGGGGCTCAATGCGTTCGCGTAGATGCGGGCGAGTTCGGGGTTGGTGATGCCGACGTCGTCATTGGTACCCATGTCTCCCGGCGACCCGAGATAATGGGCCAGCGAGCTGGCATTTTCTCGGGACATTTCCGCGTAGAACGGATTGGAAGATCCAACATCTTGACCGATGGTGTCGAAGACGGTGTGTAGGCCGCTGAAGTCTGTCCACTCGTATTCGGAGATGTTGTTGAGATGGATTCCGGCGTTGTACTTTCCGCCGTTGTCGCAGGTAACGTCCATATTTTCGCCGGTGATGAAGTCGTGGGCGGCTATCCTGTCGGAACCACCGACCTTCATGGCGGTATTCAATACCTCGTCGATGGTGTCCAGACTGCCGGGACTGAACGTATCGTGGGCACCCGATATCTCGGATGATTGTTTGAGCAAGCCCCGGTTCACGTCCGACCCGTATCGAGCGTTCTGATCGCCCGCCGCGACGAAGTCGACGAAACTCATAGAATCTGGAAAGTGCGAATAAATAGTTCCGCTGTCGTCCACCGGATTTGTGGTCAAGACTTTACGTACATTCTCGGGTAGTGCTGCCATGCCGCCGCGATCTCCGTTGGAGGTGCTCAGATTTGGGATCCCGAGCAGCTGAGTTGCGTTTGCGAGGTTGTTTTGAATCTCGTTGTGGTGAGCGCCCGCGCCGAGTTTGATGATCTCCTCCATCGACAGTCCGTCAAGGTCGCCGACAATCTCCTTGATGAAGTCGAACTCGCCTTGAGTCATCGTGGCGGACTTCCCGTTCTTGAGCGCGTCGAGCTCGTCCGGGTCGAGATTGGTGCCGGCCTCCAACACACGCCGCTCGAAGTCGCTCAGCTGCTCACCATTTCGGAGCTTCTCGCCTATTTGATCCGCGACGCCGCCTCCGAGCGCAGATTCCAGCGGAGTCAGAGTGGAAATCGAAGAGCTTGCTGTGCCGATGGCCGCGGCGCACTTGGTGTCGGCCTCGTCGAATTCAACCGCCAGCCGCTGTAGCTGCGACGTCGCCGTGGCAGCATTGTTCGCCCGCACACTCTTCATGTTGGCGAGAAGTTCCAACGCCGCATCGTCGTCTTTGTACATGGACTCGGCAAGGGCGTAGTTGTAGCGGTCAGTGACTGTCCAGTCTTCTGCCACGTCGTAACCTGTTTCCTCCCAACCATCGGCTCCCGTTTTGAGGCTCTCAGAGATGTGGCTCATTGACGTGTGGCCATCGGTGATTGCTTTCGAGAGCTCCTCGAAAGCGTCGTCGACCCTGGTGAACTGGACCTGCTCGCGATTGGCGCGCGATACGGCAGCATTCCGAAATGCGCCGGACCAGTCCATTCCGGTGATGGTGCTCTGGATATTGAGCCCGTCGGCCTCGACCTGGTCGCCGATGGTGGTGGCGCCGCCGGCTGCGGTCGGCATATTGCCGAAATCGAAGCCGGACACTTGGCTTTTGGTTGGTCGCACGGGTCACCCCTGCGGGCGCGTGTTGAAGTCGCCCAAGGCTTCTAGGCGCCGGGTGCTCACTTCCTCCGTTGTCTCAAAAGTTTCAGCTGACTCGGTCAGGATCGAGTTCCATTCGCTGATTCGTGCACGCACCACCTCGACTGCCGTCTCGGCCGCATCGCCGGCTGTGGTCAATGCCGTTGCGGTATCCGTCGCCGACATACCTGTTCCGGCGAACCGCAGGGAACTCGTTGCTGTGCTGGGCGAGACACCACCGAATGGGGTCGTGCCTGTTGTTCCTCCGCCGATCTGTCGCGCGGCTTCTCTCAGATCTTCCGGGTCTACCTGTGTTGTCATGAAATTTCCCCCTACGTGCCAGCCAGCACATTCCCCCCAATGAGAATAGCGCCACGATACAGGGGAGTGCCGACAGGCACCTACCGCTACCGGACGACGGAGGGTTCAGCCTCCGAATTGACCAACGGGGTGGGTGCGCAATGCCGGAATCACATGCTCTCCGATGAGTTGCACACTCTCCCATGACGGTTGCTCGGGCATGCCGCCACAGAGTGGGTGGCTGGTGACCAGGCGGAATTCCTTGGTGCGGCAGCGTTCGATCAGTTCGTCCGGGGTGCAGACGACGTAGCCGGTGCCACTGCGCAGTTCGTCGACAGTGGTGGAACTGTCGCGCACATGGGAAGCGTGATCGCCGTGCCAGGCGTCGTAGGCGCGGGCGTCGGCGAGGAGGAACTGACCATATGCGTGCCAGAACTTGTCCGGGTCTTCCGCGCAGAAGACGGTGGACGGACCCGGTGGTGGTGTCATGACAAATCCGGGTTGCCGACCATGTCGGCGGCATTCGTCCTCGTAGACTTCGCGGAGCCCGGGATCTGCCACCTGGGGTTGAAAGCCCAGATCGAGTCGGGCTGCGCGCCGGGCCGCGGCTCGAGAACCACCGCCGTAGAACAAGAACGGATGTGGCTGCGACAGGGGAGTCGGTGTGACGCGGACCCTTCTGCCGTTGTACTCGAACTCCTCGCCTGTCCAGGCCTGGCGAAGTACACCGATGGCGCGCTCGATGTCGTCGCCGCGAGTCGCCCACGGTTTGCCGAGCTGGTCGTATTCCCCACGCAGGTATCCGAGCCCGAGTGTGTACGACGCCCGCCCGCCGCTCAGATGGTCGAGGAGCGCGATGTCCTCGGCCAGCCTCAGCGGGTCGTGGAGGTTCACCACGACTGCCGAGATGGTGAGCGGAATCCGGCTGGTGCAGCCGGCAAACGCGGACGCGACGATCAGGGGATTCGGCAGATAGCCGTCAGGCGAGCCGTGATGCTCCGAGAGCATCACGGCATCCTGATCGTGGGTGTCGAGATAGCTGACCTGCTCCACGGCGCGCTTGAACAGCTCGGCGCGCCCGGTGGGTGTGGCCCCGGGTGCACGAAAGTCGTAGCGCGTCGCGAAGAAGGTCACGTCGTCTTTTTCTGCTTCGCGAGTTTGGCCTCGTGCTTCTGGATGACCGATCCGAACATCATGTTCATCCTCGAACCCTGCGGCCAGCCCACGTAATAGCAAAGGAATAAAGCGATTTCGAGAAGTTCATCACCGGTGAGTTCGCCGTTCGCCAGAGCGGCACCGGCCTGGATCTCGGCCACGTCGATCTGACCGGTTGCGGCCAGAACACCGAAGATCAGCAGGCGACGATCGCGAAAGTTCAGGCCCTCGCGGTTCCAGACGTCGGCGAAGAGATGTTCGGTGAGATAGGCGTAGAAGTCACCCGGCCCGTCCTGCATCTCGAAGCCGTACACCTTGGCCATCGTGTCCATGCCCTTTTGGCGCAGCTCCGATGTCGGTGGCAGGTCGCCGTTCGCGGACGTCTGGTCGGTAGTCATTTCTGTTCCTTTCGACGGGTCGAGCTTCGCTCCGCTGCGTCTCCGCCATCGGTCGAGCTCCGCTTCGCTGCGTCTCCGCCAACGCCCAGGCCGTCGGCAAAACGGTCGAGAGCTATTTCGCCCAATGGAAGGTCTACGCCCAGTTCGCCACCGAGCGCCAGGGCGAGACCGAGATCTTTTTCACCGAGGTCGCGGACGTGGCTCAGGATGTCGTACCAGAAGTCGTCCGGCGGGATCGGAGCTGTGGTGTCCCGCAGGATGATCGAGCCGGCGCCGCCGGTGATCGCATCGGTGTGGCGGACCACTTTGCCGAGTTTGACGATGTCGATGCCGGCAGCTTCGGCCAGCCGTGACGCCTCGGTGGCGGCCGTGAACGAGATGAAGTGCAACAGGTTACGGGCCAGCTTCATCTTGGTTCCGGCGCCGATCGGGCCGGCGTGGATGAGCATGTCGGACATCAGCGAATAGGCCGGCTTCAACTTCAGGTACGCCTCGCGCTCACCGCCGACCATGATCGCCAGACGGCCTTCCTTGGCGCCGCCGGCTCCGCCGGATACGGGTGCATCGACCAGGGAAACACCCTGCGCGGCACATACTTTCTCCAGATCGATCGCGGTCTGTGGACCGATCGTCGAATGGATCGCGATGACCGTTCCCGGTGCGGCGGTCTCGAGGATGCCATGTGGCCCTGCGACGACGGTGTTGACCTGCTCGTCATTGAGAACGGTCACGCCGATGACGGTGGCGGTCTTGGCGACCTCGGCCGGCGAGTCGGCGCGGGTCGAACCCTCGATGGTGGCCTCGGGTCGCGTATCGCAGACCACCAGGCCGCCCGGCCATTTCACCAGGCGCTCGGCCATCGGTGCACCCATGTTGCCCAGCCCGATGAAACCGACCGGGGTGCTCTGTTCCGACGCGGGGTCGGATGCCTGTTGTTCGCTCATGATCGGATGATCTGTCCGCCGTCGACGTTGAAGATCTGTCCGGTGATCCAGCCGGCCTCGTCGGAGAGCAGGAACAGACACATGCCGACCAGATCGTCGGGAGTTCCCATGCGCGACAAAGGAAGCTTGCCGACCATCTCCTTGACCATGCTGCTCGGGGTGGTCGACCGGGTGGCCTCGGTGTCGATCGGTCCGGGCGCGATCGCGTTGACGCGGATCCCGGAACCGCCGAGCTCGGTGGCGAGCTGCTGGGTCAGGCCGTTGACCCCGACTTTGGCGAGACCATAGAAACCGCTGTACAGCCATGCGGCGGTAGAGGACTGGTTCACGATGGCGCTACCGGGCTTCATGTGTCCGTACACCGCGCGGGTCACGTTCAGAGCTCCGTCGAGGTTCACACTCATGAACTTCTTGTAGTAGTCCCATGGGACGGTGATCAGGAAGTCCAGCTGCATACCGCCGTAGATCGCCGCATTGTTCACCAGATAGTCGATCTGGCCGTACGTTTCCAGCGTCGCGTTCGCCAGGGCCTGCGCCGATTCGGGCTCGGCGACATCGGTGTTGACGTACAGCCCGCCGATGTCCGTGGCCACCTGTTTGCCGGCCTCGTCGTTGAGGTCGGCGATCACAACGTTTGCGCCTTCGGCGGCGAGGTGACGGGCGTAGACCTCGCCGATACCGCCCGCAGCCCCGGTGACGATCGCCGTCTTTCCTTCGAATCTGTTGTTGCTCATCGGTCGAACTCCTTATGCCGGTGTTGCTACCGCTTTGATTTCCAAATATTCTTCGAATCCGGCCACGCCCATCTCGCGGCCGATGCCGGACTGTTTGTAGCCGCCGAACGGGACGTCGGCGGAATACCAGATGCCGCCGTTGATGCCCATGGTTCCGGTGCGTACACCGTCGACGACCTTCTTGATCCGATCCGGGTCGGTGCCCCAGACTGCGCCGGACAGTCCGTAGGGGGAGTCGTTGGCGATGGCAATCGCGTCGTCGTCGCCGTCGTGCGGGATGATCACCAGGACCGGCCCGAAGATCTCCTCCTGGGCGACGCGGGCCGAGTTCTCCAGCCCCGAGATCAGGGTCGGCTCGATGAAGTAGCCCTTGTCCTTGTCGGCCGGCCGGCCGCCGCCGATCTCGATGGTGCCGCCCTCATCGCGCGCCAGCTTGAGATATCCCTCGATCCGCTCACGCTGCACGGCGGAGATCACCGGGCCGCAGATGGTTCCGGGATCGGTCGGATCACCCGCCGGGAGTCCGGCCAGCCCGGCCTTGACCAGTTCGATTGCCTCGCTGTACTTTTCGCGAGGAACCAACATCCGGGTTGTCAGTGCGCAGCCTTGGCCGGCGTGGGTCACCACGGAGAAGGCGGCCATCGAGCAGGCGGCGCCGAGGTCGGCATCGTCGAGGACGATGTACGCCGACTTGCCACCGAGTTCGAGGAAGACGCGTTTGAGCGTCTCGGCCGCGGCGACCATCACCTTCTTGCCGGTGGCGGTCGATCCGGTGAAGGAGACGACGTCGACGCGGGGGTCGGATGACAGCAACGCCCCGACGGCGTGATCACTCGACGTGACGATGTTGATGACTCCGGGCGGGAAATCGGTCTCCTCGGCAATCACCTTGCCCACCAACGCCGCACACCACGGTGTGTCGGGTGCGGGTTTGAGGACCACGGTGCAGCCGGCGGCGAGGGCCGGACCGATCTTGGCGAAATTGATCTGGTGGGGGAAGTTCCACGGGGTGATCGCACCGACCACACCGGCCGCCTCGCGCTGCACGGTGCGGTTGGTCTTGATTCCCATCGGCTTGGCGCGGCCGAGGTCGGTTTCCCACTCGTAGCTCTCGGCCAGGTCGGCGAAGTAGCCCAGGTCGTTGATGGGTCCTTCGAGCTGTGGACCGGACGTCAGGAATGCCGGGGCGCCGACCTCGGCGATGGTGATCTGGCGGAGTTCTTCGATGTGGCCGCCGAGTGCGTCCCGGAGTTGTCGCAGGCATTTCGCCCGAAAGGCGTGGTCGCGGGACCACGTGGTGGTGTCGAACGCGGTCCTGGCGGCGCCGATGGCGGCCTCCATGTCCTCGGTCGTGCCGTCGGCGGCATGGCCGATGACCTCTTCTGTTGCCGGATTGATGATCGCGAATGTGCCCCCCGTTCCCGGCACCAACTTTCCATCGATCAGCAGTTCGGAGCTGGTTTCTGGTCTGAGCGCCATCGCTGGTCGCCTCCTTCTGGACACGTGTCTGGACGTTGGTTTGAACGTAGTGTAACGTCAGTGTCCATGTCCAGTCCTGTTTCTTTCGAATCCACGCGCCGCCGGCTCACCACAGCGCAGGCGGAGACCGTCGGCAAGCTGACCGCCGCGGCGGTCGAGGTGCTCCGTGAGGACGGATATGACGCGCTCACCGTGAGGTCGGTCGCCAAGCGTGCCGGAGTGGCACCGGCCACCGCGTATACATACTTCAGCTCCAAGGGCCACGTTGTCGCCGAGCTGTTCTGGCGTCGGCTGGCCGAAAGCATCGTCGAGCCCAATCCGTCCTCACCGCGGGCAGATCGGGTGGCAGTGGTGCTGCGAGGGGTGTCGCTTGCCGTCGAGGACGACAGCCACCTCGCGCGCGCGGTGACCGCTTCATTGCTGGGCTCCGACCCTGATGTCGAGCATCTCCGGGTGCGTATCGGATTGCTGATCCGCCAACGGATCTCGGATGCACTTGTCGGTGACAGCGGTGAGCCTGTCGACGAAGGGGAGCTCGAAGCCCTGGAAATGCTCTACTCCGGCGCTCTGGTTCGCGCCGGTATGGGTTACGAATCGTATTCCGCCATCGCCGATCGGCTGGTTGCCGCGGCCAAACTACTGCTGGAGAAACGATGACAGCGCAGACGCAGCTTTCTTTTGACCCGTACGACTACAACTTCCACGAGGATCCGTATCCCACCTATGCGCGGCTGCGGGCCGAGGCACCGGTTTATCACAACGCGGACATGGACTTCTGGGCGTTCGCCAAGCACGAGGACGTCCGCACCGGGTTCCGCGATGCGGCGCGCCTGTCGAACAGCTGGGGTGTCTCGCTCGACCCGGCCGCCTACGGACCCGATGCACACAAGTCGATGTCCTTTCTGGCACTGGACGATCCGAAGCACATGCGCATCCGCAAGCTGGTGTCGAAGGGGTTCACGCCCAAGCGTGTTGCCGAACTGGCCGACCGGATCGGTGAACTCACACAGCAACATTGGAGTCGCTGCCTGGAGATGGGTGAGTTCGACTACGTCACCGAGTTCGCCGGACTCCTGCCGATGGACGTGGTCTCCGAACTGCTCGACGTTCCGGTCAGCGACCGCGCCCACCTGCGTACCCAGTCCGATCTCCTGATCCATCGCGACGAAGGGGTTTTCGACGTACCCGAGGCGGCGGTCTACGCGTATCTCGAATTGCATCGTTACTACTCGGAGCTGCTCGTGGCGCGCCGTAAGAATCCGGGAACCGACCTGGTGTCCGCGCTGCTCGATGCGGAGATTCTCGACGATGACACCGGTGAGAAGACCCGCCTCACCGAGGACGAGATCATCGGCTTCATGATCCTGATGATCGTTGCCGGCAACGAAACCACCACCAAATTGCTGTCCAACGCGGTGTACTGGGGCTGGCGTTTCCCGGACCAGCTGGCGATACCGATGAATGATCACGAATCTGTGCCGCAGTGGACGGAAGAGACTCTGCGATACGACAATTCAACGCAGATCGTGCTGCGGCGGGTGATCGAGGACGTCGAATACGGCGGCTACACCATCCCGGCCGGTCAGCGGGTTCTGCTGCTCCTCGGATCGGCCAATCGCGATGCAGATGTATTCGACGAGCCCGACCGCTACCTCATCGGCCGGGACAGTTCGCAGACCCTCACCAGTTTCGGCCTCGGGACCCACTTCTGCCTCGGTGCGCATCTGGCGCGACTGGAGGCGAATGTGGCTCTCTCCCAAATCGTCCAGTCGATCAATCAGGTCGACATCGACATCGACAACGCAGTCCGCGTGCACTCGGTGAACGTCCGCGGATTTGCCTCTCTCCCCATGAAGGTGAAGGTGCGCTGATGCCCCGTTTCCCAGCTCATCCCGACCGTCGTCCGGTCATCGTCGCCGGCGCATCGTCCGGTATCGGTGCCGCGACGGCGGTGATGCTCGGTGCCGCCGGGTATCCAGTTGCCCTGGGTGCCAGGCGAGTCGAGAAGTCGCAGGAGTTCGTCGATCAGATCAATGCGGCCGGGGGCGAAGCGGTGGCATTGCCGCTCGACGTCACCGACGTCGATTCGATCGACGAGTTCGTCACCAAGGCGGAGGCGCAACTGGGCCCGATCGAGATCGCTGTGTCCGGGGCCGGCGATTTGGAGCCGGGGCGCGCCCACGAACTCAGCAATGAGGATTTCGCGTCGCAGGTCAACATCCACCTCCTGGGAGCCCAGCGCCTGTTTCGCCGTGTCGTCCCGGAGATGATCAAACGCCAACGTGGCGACTTCGTATTCGTCAGCTCAGACGTCGTCATGTGGCCGCGACCGCAGATGGCGGCGTACGTCGCAGCCAAACGTGGTGTCGAAGGTCTCTCCGATGTCGCGCGAATGGAGCTGGAAGGCACCGGTGTTCGGTCCAGCCTGGTCCGTCCGGGGCAGGTCATGACCGGCATGGGCATGAACTTCACGGCGGAGGTCGCCGAATCGGTTCTCAACGACTGGGTTCCGTGGGGCCTGGCCCGTCACAGCAACTTCTTGAAACCAGAGCATCTCGCAACAGCCATCACGACCATCGTGTCCATGCCCCGCGGCGCGCACATGCGCCTGGTCGAGGTCGAGGCCGAGGCGCCGATCGCACGCAATGGAGGAGACACCAAATGACCCTGACCAAGCCGAAGCGCGTATCCGGTGGAGAAGGCGAACATGGCCACCTCGACGAACTCGCCAGCGACCCGATCGGGTTGTTCTGGCGGGTTCGCGAGGAATGTGGTGACGTCGGGGTGTTCCAGCTCGCCGATCGAGAGGTCGCGCTGGTCTCCGGTGCCGCCGCCAACGAGGTGTTCTTCCGGGCGTCGGAAGAAGACCTCGATCAGGCCGCCGCCTACCCGTTCATGACACCGATCTTCGGTGAAGGTGTCGTGTTCGACGCCAGCCCGGAACGTCGTTCGGAGATGCTGCACAACCAGGCGCTCAAGGGCGCGCACATGAAGCAGCATGCCATCACGATCCCCGAAGAGACCGAGCGCATCATTGCTCGCTGGGGTGACGAGGGTGAGATCGACCTGCTGGAATTCTTCGCCGAACTGACCATCTACACCTCGTCGGCGTGCCTGGTGGGCAAGAAGTTTCGGGAACAGCTCGACGGCCGGTTCGCGCATCTGTACCACGATCTGGAGAAGGGTACCGATCCGATCGCGTACGTCGACGCCTACGCCGACATCGAGAGCTTCCGCAAGCGTGATGCCGCTCGCATCGGCCTGGTGGAACTGGTGCAGGAGATCATGGACACCCGGATCGCAGGTGATCCGCCGACCGACGACGACCGCGATCTGCTCGACGTTCTGATCTCGATCAAGGACGAGGAGGGCAACCTACGGTTCACCGCGGACACGATCACCGGCATGTTCATCTCCATGATGTTCGCCGGTCACCACACCACCTCGGGTACCGCGGCGTGGACATTGATCGAACTCCTCCGGCATCCGGACTACATGGCTCAGGTCACCGCCGAACTCGACGAGATCTATTCGGGTGGAGCCGAATACAGTTTCGGAGCGATGCGGCAGATTCCCAAGCTCGAGTCGGCCCTCAAGGAAGCGCTCCGGCTGCATCCACCCCTCATCGTGTTGATGCGGGTGGTCCAGAACGACTTCGTGGTCGAGGATTTCCAACTCGAGCCCGGACAATCGATCGCGGTCTCGCCGGCCATCTCGAACCGGCTTCCCGAGGATTTCCCGAACCCCGACAGCTTTGACCCGGACCGCTATCTCGAGCCGCGTCAAGAAGATCTGGTGAACCGGTGGACCTGGATCCCCTTCGGAGCGGGTCGGCACCGTTGTGTTGGTGCACAATTCGCTATCATGCAGCTCAAGGCGATCTTCTCGGTGCTGCTGCAGAACTACGAGTTCGAGATGGCGCAGCCGTCGGAGTCGTACAAGAACGACCACTCGAAAATGGTTGTGCAGTTGGCGCAACCCTGCAAAGTCAAGTACCGCAAGCGCACCAGCTAGTGCCCAGAAATGTGGTGGAGGTGGATCCCGTGAGAATCGAAGTGGATTTGGACCTGTGTCAGGGGCACGGGATGTGTGAGATGGAAGCACCCGACATCTTCGAGTCCGGGCGCGATTCGGTGAAAATCCTTGACCCGCAACCAGACAGCAGTCATTCGGCAGACGTGGAGCGTGCTGTGCGTTACTGTCCGACTCAAGCCCTCAGAATTGTTGAAGAATGAAAGTTGGGTATTTCCATGTCATTTGAACGCGCTGAACTCGACGAGATGGTGGAACGCTGGCTGCAGGCCAACGTTGATTGTGAGAAGACCGGCGACTGGCGGCCACTCGCGGAGTTCTACACCGAAGACGCCACGTATGGGTGGAACTACGGGGCGAAGCACGATTTCATGGCCATCGGCCGCGATCAGATCCGGGACTACGCCATCGGATACGAGATGGACGGCCTCGACGGCTGGACCTACCCGTACCAGTCCTGGGTCATCGACGAGAAGACCGGGGACATGATGGGTCTGTGGAAGCAGATCTTCGAGGCCACCCGCGAAGACGGCACCCATTACGGCCTCGAAGGCATCCAGGGCAGCTGGTTCAAGTACGGCGGCAATTTCCAGTGGGCTTGGCAACGAGATTTCTTCGACTACGGCAACGTCACCGCGTTGTTCATGGAGATGATGACGGACGGAGTGATGAGTGCCGGAATGCAGGGCCGCATCGATCGGGTCCTGAATGCCAAAGAGCTACTGCCGGGCTGGTATCCACTGGGTAAGACGCCCGTCGAGATGTGGTGAACACCGCAATGTCGTACGCAGACCTCGATCGCGCAACTCTGGCAAGGCTTCTGCCCGAGCTGCTGTTGTCGGGACAATTGATCGACCGTTCCGGAATGGCTCACTGTATTGGTGCCTTCGGGCGAGAGACGATGGCGCAGATCGCAATCGAAGAGTGGATGGCGGCGAGCCCCGTCTACACGAAGCGGATGCGTGCTGCCCTGAAGATCACCGGTGACGGTGTGGCCGACATGTTCAAATGTCTGCAACTCGATATCGGGGCCCCACCGCAGTTCATGGATTTCCGATACACGATCCAGGACAAGTACCACGGTGAGTTCGTGTTGAATCATTGTGGCGCCCTGATGGATGTCGAACCGATGGGGGATGACTACGTCACCTCCATGTGCCACGACATCGAGGATCCGACGTTCGACGCGACTGCGATCGCCACCAACCGGCGTGCACGCATCCGTCCGATCCACCGGCCACCGCGCCGTCCCTCGGACCAGCACCCGCACTGTGCGTGGACCGTGACCATCGAACCCGACCGCGAGGAACTGCCTTTACCCGAGCAGTCGATCGTCATGTCGGCAACCAAGGCCGCCAACGTCGAGCTGTCTCCCATCGTGCCCGGTGGCGAAGGCCACGACGACTATGTCGGACCAGTATGGGAAGACCTGCGGTTCGCCGACTGGTCGCACTCGGCTCTGATCCGGATGGCGGAAGAGGTTGCGCTGCAGCATCAATTGCTGGCGCTGGGGTTTGTGATGTCGGTGCGGGGGAAGTCGGAGAGCGAGGCGCAGGCCACCGAAATCTTCCGCAAGCAGCTGACGGGCATTTCGGGCCTGACCGCCGATCGGCTACGGCATTGTCTCGGGGTCGACCAGGACGCGGAGTCACTGGCGGCGGTCCTGCGAGTGCATCCGATCCTCGGACCCGATCAGTATGTCGGCGCGCAGGTTTCGGTTCGCGGTTCGGGGGAGAACGCATCGGTTGAGCTGCGACTTCCGGGGAACTCCGATGCGAACGCGGACAGGGGCTGGATCGCGTACATCGATCCCGAGCACCTCGAGCCGGTCCTGGCGATGGCCTCCGCGGTGCATCCCACCTGGTCTGCGGTCTCCGGTCATCGCGACGGAGACGACCTGGTGATCGAGATCGCCCGTGGTGAGGCGATCAAGGAGTCGGGGGAAGTCGCCATCGCACGTTTTAGCGGCGGGGCGACCTTCGAGTTCGCCGACCGCGGTATCCCGTTGTCCATCACACCGGTCTCGGCGGGGTGAGCCCGAGGCCGCTGGCCGGCAAGCGGGCCGTGGTCGCCGGTTCCAGCCGGGGCATCGGTCTGGCAGTCGCGAGCCGACTGGCCGCGGAAGGTGCGTCGGTGGTGGTCAACGGCCGCGACGAGCCGACCGCGAAGGCCGCCGCCGCGCAGATCGTCGGTGACGGGGGCAACGCGGTACCGGTGGCCGGCAATGTGGCCGACACGGATGTCGCGGCGCACATGGTGTCCACGGCGCTGCGCGAGTTCGGGGGTCTCGACGTCGTCATCAACTGTGCCGGCGTGGCCGAAACCGACGGATCCTCGATCCTGACCATGACCACCCGGGACTTCGTTGCCCAGCTCGACGCACACCTGGTGAGCACGTTCGAACTGGTGCGGGCAGCGGCGCCGGTACTCGTCGAACAGGGTTCCGGCGCGGTGGTGACCACCGGCTCGGCGGCATCTGCGGGCAACTTCGGAGGCACCGGGTATCCGTCCGGCAAAGGCGGGGTCAACAGCTTGTCGCTGGCATTGGCAGCCGACCTGCGACCGCACGGTGTCCGGGTCAACGTCGTCTGCCCAGGCGGCAAGACGAGGTTGTCGACCGGTGCCGGATACGAGGCACACATCAGGGACCTGTTCGAGCGTGGTCTGCTCGACGAGTTCACCCGCGACGCCGCACTGGATCCGGCGCCGGCGGAATACGTCGCCCCGCTATACGCCTATCTCGCCAGCGATCTGGCCGCCGGGATCACAGGCCAGATCTACAGTGCTGCAGGTGGATTCATCGGAAAGTACCCGGCCTTCGAGCCGGCGTTCGTGGCATATCGGGGCCATGAGGACGACCCGCCCTACACGCTCGAGGAACTGCGAGGCATCCTCGCCGATTAAATATCGGTGCCCATCGCGTGATAGGCATGATTTCATGACCAAAGATCCCATGGCAACGCTCGGCATCGAGTATGTCACCGATGAACACGGGCGCCGGACGACCAGTCAGCTTCTGGGCAGTGCACTGGTGGACCATCGAGGCCAGATCGGGATGGCGTCGTACGCCACGCTGGCCGAGATCGTCGGGGGCTCGGCTTTCTACAATGCGCAGCCCGCGGGGTCCGCGACGGTGCAGTCGCGACTGTCGTTGTCGGTGGCGAGCCCGGTGAAGTTGGGAATCAAAGCGTCGGGTGCGGGCCGATTGGTCGGAAGTACCGGCGGGCACGGTGTGACGTCTGCCGAGCTGATCGATGACTCGGGTGCTGTCATTTGTGTGGCCACCGGGCGTGGTGTCGTGGTGAGCCGGGCCACGGGTGAGACGCCGCCGCTCGAGACCGGCCGTCCCGCCAGTTCTGTCGCGCCTGTCGAACAACCGCCGTTGCCGGAGCCACTGGATCCGGAACTGACCGGAAGACAGATCTTGTCCGGACTGGTCGACGGCTCGATCCCGGCCGGCCCGATCCAGGTGCTGCTGGGACTGCGCGTGGCTGTTGTCGGCGAGGACACCATCGAGCTGACCGCGACACCCACTCCCGGCATGGCCAACAAGATGGGCACCATGCACGGCGGCATCGTGACGGCGATCCTCGCGGAGGCGGCATCCCTGGGGACCGAGCTGTCGGCCAGAGCGGGCAATCGATATCACGTGGCCGACATCTCCGTGAGTTTCCTGCGGTCACCCGCCATCGATCAGGGTGACCTGACCGTAACGGTGAAGCAGATCAAATTCGGCCGACGTATCAGCTCCGTCTTCGCCACCATGGTTCAACCGGACGGCACAGTGGTCGCCCAGGCGACCGCCGACGCCACCGCCTAGCCACCCATCCGCCGAGCGTGCCGATCCAACCGCCGACCGTGCCAATCCAGCCGCCGGTCCGCCTCGCCACCGATCCGCCGAGCGTGCCGATCCAACCGCCGACCGTGCCTTAAACACCGTCGAGCGTGCCGAAGTTGCAGGTGCACAACCCATTTCGGCACGCTCAGCGGTAACGAGGGCACGGTCGGCGGTAACTTGGGCACGCTCGACGGAGGGGCGGGGGCGTAGGGGTAGGGCTAGAAACAAGCACGAGTGCTTGCTTATGTGGTCGGGTCGTGTCAGGCTGACCGCGTGAGCATCGTTGCCGAGCTTGTGGCCGACCTGTCTGCGGAGACCGACGTCGTCGACCGGATGGTGTCCGGATTGGACGAGAATGGCTGGAACACACCAACTCCCGCTGACGGCTGGGCAATCCGCGAGCAGGTAGCGCATCTGTCCTGGACCGACGCGCAGGCGTTTGCCGCGGCCACGGATCCGGCGGAGTTCGAAAGCGCCCTGGCGGTCGCCTGGCAGAATCCGACCGGTTTTGTCGACGTGGCTGCCCGGGAAGAGGCGCAGAAACCGGTGTCGCAGGTGCTCGATGAATGGCGGCAACGACGCCGTGCGCTCGCCGACGCGCTCGTTGCGGTCCCGGCGGGGCAGAAGCTGCCATGGTTCGGGCCGCCGATGTCTGCGGCGTCGATGGCGACGGCCCGGCTGATGGAGGTCTGGGCCCACGGCCTGGACATCGCCGATGCGCTCGGAGTCGTCAACCAGCCGACCTCGAGACTCAAATCCATTGCGCACCTGGGGGTTCGCACCCGCGACTTCGTCTATCAGGTCAACAATCAAACGCCCCCGGCCGAGGAGTTCCGGGTAGAGCTGCAGGCTCCCGACGGTTCGACGTGGACGTGGGGCCCCGAGGATGCGACCCAGCGAATCACCGGCCCGGTCCTCGACTTCTGTCAACTGGTCACCCAGCGCCGCCGCCCGGGCGACCTCGACATCGTGGCCACCGGCGACGACGCCCGCCAGTGGGTCACCATCGCGCAGTGCTTTGCCGGACCTCCCGGGGGTGGACGATGAGCGACGTCATTCGCATCGGCAATGCCTCCGGCTTCTACGGCGACCGGTTCTCCGCCATGCAGGAAATGCTCAGCGGGGGCGACCTCGACTGCCTGACCGGCGACTACCTGGCCGAGCTGACAATGCTGATCCTGGGTCGCGATCGGCTGAAGGACCCCAAGACCGGATATGCGAAGACCTTCCTGCGACAACTCGAGGCGAACCTCGGTACCGCGATGGATGCCGGCGTCACGATTGTCAGCAATGCCGGTGGGGTGAACCCCGCGGGACTCGCCGCTGCGATAGGCGAACTGGCCGAGAAGCTCGGAATGGCGCCGAAGATCGGGTATGTCGACGGCGACGACCTCGGCGGCCGGGCCGAAGACCTGGGACTGGGAACTCCGTTGACGGCCAACGCCTATCTCGGCGGTTTCGGGATCGCGGCGGCCCTGCGAGCGGGCGCCGACATCGTGGTCACCGGCCGTGTCACCGATGCCTCGCTGACAGTCGGTCCGGCTGCCGCGCACTTCGGTTGGGGCCCTGACGATCTGGACCAGCTGGCCGGAGCCGTTGCGGCCGGGCACATCATCGAATGCGGAACGCAGGCCACCGGCGGCAACTACTCTTTCTTCACCGAGATCAGCGACATGGGGCACCTGGGCTTTCCGATCGCCGAGATCTCGGCCGGCGGCGACGCCGTCATCACCAAACACACCGGGACCGGCGGTGCGGTCACCGTGGGCACCGTCACCGCGCAGCTGCTCTACGAGATCGGCGGTCCCCGCTACCTCGGCCCCGACGTGACGACCCGGATGGACTCGATCACCCTCACCGACCTCGGCGATGACCGGGTACAGATCAGCGGTGTGAAAGGCGAAACTCCGCCCGACACCCTCAAGGTTTCGCTCAATCACCTCGCCGGATTCCGCAACGAGGTGACGATGGTCTTGACCGGACTCGACATCGACGCCAAAGCCGAGCTCGCCCGTCGCCAATTCGAAGCCGAGCTGACCACCCGTCCAGCAGATCTGACCTGGACACTGACGAGGCTCGACCATGACGACGCGCCCAGCGAGCAACAGGCCAGTGCGCTGTTGCAGTGTGTTGCAAAAGATCTCGATCAGAAGGTGGTGGGTCGCCAGTTCTCTTCTGCCGCCGTCGAGTTGGCGTTGGCCAGCTACCCGGGCTTCACCATGACCTCCCCGCCCGGTGCGGGCTCGCCCTATGCGGTGTTCGAGGCCGGATATGTTCCGGCGCATCTCGTCACGCACACCGTGCACCTCGCCGACGGCACGACGGAGGTCATCGAGTCGCGGGTGGCGACTGATCCGGTGGCACCCGAAACGGTGGCCGAGCCGCACACTCCGGTACCGGGCACCCAGTGGGGTCCGACACGTGTTGCGCCGCTGGGCGAGATCGCCGGAGCCCGCAGTGGTGACAAGGGCGGCAACGCCAATGTCGGTGTGTGGGTGCGGAATCGAGAACACTTCGAGTGGCTGGCCGCGACCCTGACCACCGAACTGTTCAAACAATTGATCCCGGAGGCGGAGAACCTCGAGGTCCACCGCCACGAACTACCGAATCTTCTCGCTGTGAACTTCGTGATCGACGGGATACTCGGCCGCGGTGTGGCCGACAACGTCCGCTTTGATCCGCAAGCAAAGGGACTCGGGGAGTGGCTGCGTTCGCGCCACGTCGCGATCCCGATCCGATTTGGAGGATAGATGAAAGTCCTTGAGTCCAAGGTGTGGAACACGTCTGAACGTCAGCAGTTGCGTGACACCGTCCGGATATTCGCCGAGCGGCACATCCTGCCGTTTCAGGATGAGTGGGAGCGCAGCGGTGAGCTGCCGCTCGATCTGCACAAGCAGGCAGCCGAGGCGGGACTGCTCGGACTGGGCTTCCCGGAGTCCGTCGGCGGAAGCGGCGGCGACCTGATCGACGCCACCATCTGCGGTGAGGTGCTGCACGGCAGTGGCGTGTCGGGTGGCGTGTTCTCGTCGCTGTTCACCTGTGGAATCGCGCTACCGCACCTGATCGCGGCGAATGATCCTGAGCAGATCAAGAAGTGGGTGACACCGACCCTGGCGGGTGAGACGATCGGCAGCCTTGCGATCACCGAACCGGGCGGCGGCAGCGACGTCGGGCACCTGACCACATCGGCTGTTCGCGACGGCGACGAGTACATCGTGAATGGCTCCAAGACCTACATCACCTCCGGTGTCCGTGCCGATTTCGTGGTGACTGCCGTCCGAACCGGCGAACCGGGAGCCGGTGGTGTCTCACTGCTGGTGGTCGAGAAGGGCACCCCGGGGTTCACCGTCACCCGCAAACTCGACAAGATGGGCTGGCGCGCATCGGATACCGCTGAGTTGTCCTACGTCGACGCGCGCGTTCCGGTCCGTAACCTGGTGGGCGCCGAGAACTCCGGGTTCTTCCAGATCGCCGGTGCGTTTGTCACGGAGCGGGTGGGACTTGCCGTCCAGGCTTACGGAAGTGCCCAGCGCTGCCTCGACCTGACCCTCGACTGGGTGCGGAGTCGCGAGACGTTCGGTAAACCGCTCATCGCGCGTCAGTCGGTCCAGGAGACGGTCACCGAGATGGCGCGCAAAATCGATGTCGCCCGGACCTATACGCACGCGGTGGTCGATGCCGCGATGGCAGGCGAAACCGATCTCATCGCGGAGGTCTGCTTTGCCAAGAACACAGCGGTCGAAGCTGGTGAATGGGTGGCGGACAAGGCTGTTCAGCTCTTCGGCGGCGCCGGCTACATGACCGGCACCGAGGTCGAGCGTCAATACCGTGATATGCGGATCCTCGGGATCGGCGGTGGCACCACCGAGATACTCAACGGTCTCGCGGGCAAACGGCTGGGGTACCACTCGTGAGTACCGCCGGGGCCGGCTCGGCCGCAGAGACGATGCTCACCAAAATCGGTGAGCTCGAGGAGTTGTTCGCTGCCGCGCTGGCCGGTGGCGGGGAGAAGAAGGTCGCCCGCCACCGCGAGCGCGGCAAATTGCTGGCGCGGGAACGGATCGAGCTGCTCATCGACGAGGACAGCGCGTTCCTCGAGCTCGCTCCGATCGCGGCATATGGATCCGAGTTCCCGGTGGGTGCCTCCATCGTCACCGGTATCGGCGTGGTGGAAGGGGTCGAATGTGTGCTCATCGCCAACGACCCCACCGTTCGCGGAGGCACCTCCAACCCCTGGACCCTGCGTAAGGGGCTGCGGGCCAATCAGATCGCGCTGGAAAACCGGCTGCCACTGATCAACCTGGTGGAGTCCGGGGGAGCAGACCTGCCGACGCAAAAGGAGGTTTTCATCCCCGGCGGGGCCATGTTCCGCGACATCACCCGGTTGTCGGCGGCCGGCATCCCCACCATCGCACTGGTTTTCGGAAACTCCACGGCCGGCGGCGCCTATCTGCCGGGGATGTCGGATCACACGGTGATGATCGAGGGGCAATCCAAGGTCTTCCTCGGTGGTCCGCCGCTGGTGAAGATGGCCACCGGCGAGGTCAGCGACGATGAATCACTGGGTGGTGCACAGATGCATGCCCGGCAGTCCGGTCTGGCCGACTACTACGCCGCCGACGAGCAGGATGCGATTCGACTCGGCCGACGGATCGTCGCCCGGCTCAACTGGCACAAGCAGGGGCCGGGTCCGGTGGCACCGTCCCTCGACCCCAAATACCCCGCTGAGGATCTACTCGGGATCGTTCCCGGTGACCTCCGGATCCCGTTCGACCCGCGCGATGTGATCACCCGGATCGTCGACGAGAGCCTCTTCGACGAGTTCAAGCCCGAGTACGGTTCGTCGCTCTGCACCGGGTGGGCGCGTATTCACGGCTATCCGATCGGGATCCTGGCGAACGCGCAAGGCGTGCTGTTCAGCGCCGAGTCGCAGAAGGCAACCCAGTTCATCCAGCTGGCCAACCGATCCAACACCCCGCTGTTGTTCCTGCACAACACAACCGGGTACATGGTGGGGCAGGAGTACGAGCGTGGCGGCATCATCAAACATGGCTCGATGATGATCAATGCGGTGTCGAACTCGACTGTCCCGCACATCTCGATGCTGATCGGTGCGAGCTACGGCGCCGGGCACTACGGGATGTGTGGAAGGGCCTTCAACCCCCGCTTCCTGTTCAGTTGGCCCAGTGCCAAATCCGCGGTGATGGGTGCAGCCCAGCTCGCCGGAGTGATCTCGATGGTCGCGCGCAGTGCCACCGAAGCCCGCGGCGGCACCGTGGATGAAGAGGCGGACGCCGGGATGCGGGCCATGATCGAGGCCCAGATCGAGAAGGAATCGATGCCGGCGTTCCTGTCCGGAATGCTGTACGACGACGGCATCATCGATCCGCGGGACAGCAGAACTGTTCTCGGACTGTGCCTCTCGGCGATCGACAACGGACCCGTGCAGGGTACGAGCAACTTCGGCGTTTTCCGGATGTGATGGGTGATGACTGACAAGAACGTGACCTCTGTGCTCGTCGCCAACCGGGGCGAGATCGCCCGGCGGGTGTTCGCGACCTGCCGCCGGCTCGGGATCGGCACCGTCGCGGTGTATTCCGACCCGGACAGCGGCGCGCCCCACGTCGGGGAGGCCGACGTCGCGGTGCGACTGCCGGGCAACACCTCCGCCGAGACCTACCTCGATGCCGCGAAGGTGATCGCCGCAGCTCTGGCCGCCGGTGCCGACGCGGTCCACCCCGGCTACGGATTCCTCTCGGAGAACGCCGAATTCGCGCAGGCGGTCCTCGATGCCGGTCTGACCTGGATCGGGCCGGATCCCGCCGCGATCGTGGCGATGGGATCGAAGGTCAATGCCAAGGCGATGATGAGCCAGGCGGGCGTCCCCACCCTGGACAACCTCGACCCGGCCACCGTGACCGCCGACCAGTTGCCGGTCCTGATCAAGGCCTCGGCCGGTGGCGGCGGACGCGGCATGCGCATCGTCCGCGACCTCGGGCAACTCGCTGAACAAGTCGAAGGTGCCCGCCGGGAGGCGTTGTCGGCGTTCGGTGACGACACCGTGTTCTGCGAACCGTTCATCGAACGGGGCCACCACATCGAGGTACAGGTACTCGGCGACAACGACGGCACCATGTGGGCCGTCGGTGAACGCGAGTGCTCGATCCAGCGCCGGCATCAGAAGGTCATCGAGGAGGCACCGTCACCACTGGTGGAGCGTGTCGGAACCGGACTGCGCGACAAGCTGTTCGACGCCGCCCGCGCCGCCGCATCGGCCATCGGGTACACCGGGGCCGGGACCGTGGAGTTCCTTGCCGACGATGACGGCCGGTTCTACTTCCTGGAGATGAACACCCGGCTGCAGGTGGAACATCCGGTGACCGAAGAGACCACCAAACTCGATCTCGTCGCCTGGCAACTGCAGATCGCCCGCGGTGACCTGTTGCCGCCACATCCTCCGCAATTGCGGGGACATTCGATCGAGGTCCGGCTGTACGCCGAGGATCCCGCTGCCGACTGGCAACCGCAGTCCGGACGATTCCATCGGTTCGCAGTTGCTGCCGACGTCCGGTTCGGACGGCTCACCGAACCCGGTGTGCGCGTCGATTCCGGCATGATCGACGGCGGCGAGGTGTCGACCCTCTACGATCCGATGCTGGCCAAGGTCATCAGCTGGGCGCCCGACCGCAACTCCGCGATCAACATCCTGGCCCGGGCGCTGGCGTCGGCGCAGTTGCACGGACCCCGCACCAACCGCGACATGCTGGTGAACATGTTGCGGCACCCCGATTTTCGGAGCGGCAACACAACCACCAAGTTCATCGACGAGGTGGGACTCGATGTGCTTGCGGCTCCGCTGGCCGACGACAGCCAAGTGCGCCTCGCCGCGGTTGCGGTGGCGTTGGCGGACGCCGAGATCAACCGGCGGCGCTCGGGTCGACCGCTGCCCTCGGGCTGGCGCAACCTTGCGTCGAGCCCGCAGTCCAAGAGCTACCAATACGGTGAGCGCGAGATCTCGGTCGACTACCGCCACACTCGCGACGGTGTCGTCCTGCCCGACGATCCAGGCGTCACGGTGACCCGAATCGACAGCGATGCAGTGGTTCTCACCGTTTCCGGGGTGGATCGGAAGTTTACGGTCGGCCGCAATGGTGAGAGCGTGTGGGCCGACTTCGCCGGCGGCTCGGTGGCGCTGGTCCGCCAGGCCAGGTTTGTTGACCCGGCCGAGGTGAATGCGCCCGGCTCGTTGCTGGCGCCGATGCCGGGCTCGGTCATCCGGGTGGCGGTGACACTCGGTCAACAGGTCACCCGCGGCGAACCGTTGATGTGGCTCGAGGCGATGAAGATGGAACACACGATTGCCGCCACCGCGGACGGGATCGTCGAAGAACTCCCGGTGGCACCGGGACAACAGGTGTCGGTGGGAGAAATCCTTGCCGTGATAGCCGAAAGCAACTGAGGGAGAAGACATCGTGAGTTTTGTGGAGACAGCCGAGCAGAAGGCGTTGCGCAGTTCGGTGGCCGCACTCGGTGGTCGATTCGGGCATGAGTACTTCTTGGATTGTGCCCGCAGCGGCCGCAAGACGGACGAACTGTGGTCCGAGGCGGGCAAACTCGGCTTCATCGGTGTGAACCTGCCCGAGGAGTACGGCGGTGGCGGCGCGGGTATGTACGAACTGGCGATTGTGATGGAGGAACTCGCGGCCATCGGCAGCGGTCTGCTGATGATGGTTGTGTCCCCGGCCATCTGCGGCAACGTGATCGCCCGATTCGGCACCGACGAGCAGAAGCAGACCTGGTTGCCGGGCCTGGCCGACGGATCGATCACGATGGCATTCGGGATCACCGAACCCGATGCCGGGTCCAACTCCCACAACATCACCACCACGGCCCGGCGCGATGGCGGCGACTGGTTGCTGTCGGGACGAAAGATCTACGTCTCGGGTGTTGATCAGGCGCAGTCCGTGCTCATCGTGGCGCGCACCGAAGACGCGAAGACCGGACGGCTCAAGCCGGCGTTGTTCATCGTTCCCACCGATGCGCCGAACTTCGAGTTCAATCAGATCGAGATGGATCTGGTCAATCCCGAAAAGCAGTTCCTGTTGTTCCTCGACGATGTCCGGCTGCCCGCCGATGCCCTGGTCGGATCGGAGGACGCGGCGCTGAGTCAACTGTTCGCCGGACTCAATCCGGAACGAATCATGGCGGCTGCCAGCGCGGTCGGGATGGGTCGGTATGCACTGGGCCGTGCGGTCGAGTACGTCAATGAGCGGACTGTCTGGAAGACGCCGATCGGCGCGCACCAGGCCATCGCGCACCCGCTGGCCGTCGGCAAGATCGAGATGGAGCTGGCGAAGCTGATGATGCAGAAGGCGGCGACGTTGTACGACGCCGGTGATGACTGGGGCGCGGCCGAGCCGGCCAACATGGCGAAGTACGCAGCCGCGGAGGCGTGCGTGAAGATCGTCGATCAGGCAGTACATTCCTTGGGCGGCAACGGATTGTCGACCGAATACGGTCTGGCACCGATGCTGAATCTGTGTCGGATCGCGCGGGTCGCGCCGGTGAGCCGGGAGATGATCCTGAACTTCGTGGCGCAGAACAGCCTCGGCCTTCCCAAGTCGTACTGACGGCGATGAGTCCGATGAGCGAAGTTGTCCGATACCGCGTCGATTCTGCGATTGCCACCATCACGCTGGATTCGCCCGCCAACCGCAACGCGATCTCTGCGGCACTGACCGAGCAGCTCGCCGGACGGTTGAGCGACGCCGCCGGTGATCCGGAGGTCCGGGCAGTCGTGCTGACGCATACCGGCGGAACCTTCTGTGCCGGAGCCGATCTCAGTGAGGCGGGGACGGCGCGTCCCGAGGTGATGATTGACCTGATGCGGTTGATCCTCGAGTTGCCCAAGCCGGTGATCGGCCGGATCGACGGTCATGTCCGTGCTGGTGGATTCGGGTTCGTCGGGTCCTGCGATCTGGTGGTCGCGGGGCCGGCGAGCACGTTTGCTCTGACCGAGGTCCGGATCGGCGTGGCGCCGTCGATGATCTCGCTCGCCGTTCTCCCGCGACTGACCTCGCGGGCGGCCGGACGATACTTTCTCACCGGCGAGAAGTTCGATGCGACGACCGCTGAGGAGATCGGCCTGATCACCGTTGCCGCCACCGACTCGGCGGCCGTCGATCAGGTGGTTGCGCAATGGTGCGATGACCTACGAAAGGGGTCGCCGCAAGGTTTGGCGGCCGGTAAGAAGCTGACCACCGCGGCCATCCTGGCCGGGTTCGATGCCGATACACAGCGGTTGGCGTCGGAGTCGGCGGCGCTGTTCGCCTCGGATGAGGCCAGGGCAGGCATGACGGCGTTTCTGAACAAGCAGTCGCCGCCGTGGGTGGTCGAGCGATGACCCGGGGCACCACGCGGTCACCGCAGCAGGATCGCAGCCGAGCGACCCGTCAGCGGCTTCTCGACGCCACCATCGATGTGTTGGCGGCCGATGGATGGGCAGCCTGCAGTGTGGGTGTGGTCGCGACCCGCGCGGGGGTCTCTCGTGGTGCGGCTCAACACCATTTCCCCACGCGCGAAGACCTGATCACAGCGGCGCTCGAGCACGCCTTCGAACTCCTCACGGAGCGCGCCGCTGAGGAAGCCAACCGTTTGCCTCAGGGTGAGAGGCGAATCGAGGTCGCGGTTTCGACCGCCGTCGAGTTCTACACCGGTGTGGAGTTCAAGGCGGCCCTGCAGGTGTGGTGCGCGGCGGCCTCCGATCAGGCGCTCAAGGAGCTGATACTTCCGCTCGAGGGACGATTTGGCGTTGCGGCACATCGGATGACGGTGCAGATGCTGGGCGTCGACGACAGCGATCCGCGCATTCACCGGCTGGTGCAGGCCACCCTCGACTTCGCTCGCGGACTGGGTCTGGCAGACACGTTGTCCGACGACTCCGCACGACGCAAACAGGTGGTGGCCACCTGGGCCCAGGTGTTGCGCGAATCGTTGTCCTGATCGGCGCAGGAGCATTATGCAACCCGGGGGTTGCATGATGAGGGGTGATGTGCAATCATTTGGTTGCAGAAAAAAATTCATCGACCCGAGGAAGCCATGACTGTAGAACTTGATCGCATCGAAAAGCAGATCGACATCAACGCGCCGGCCGGGCGCGTCTGGACACTGATCTCCGAACCGGGCTGGTTCATCAACAACGAAGAGATCACCGACCACCGCATCGAGACGTCGGGGGATGTCAGCATCATCCACGATCCGAAACATGGTTCATACGCATTCCGAACCGTGACGCTCGACCCGCCGAAGTACGCGGCATTTCGCTGGATGGCAGACGTGGACGACGCCGCGAGCGCATCGACTCTCGTCGAGTTCTGGATCGACGAGACATCCGCCGATTCAGTGACTCTCAGGGTTCTCGAGAGCGGCTTTGCCTCCCTGCCGGGTGATGCCGCCGCGCGACGCAAGAGGCTCGACGAGAACACCGAGGGCTGGACCATCGAGCTCGGTGTCGCGAAGCGGTACGTCGAAAATGTGCACGCCGATGCCCGTGGCTGAACCGGCTCTGCCTGTTGTTTTCGCGGCGCTGGCCGATGACACCCGCTGGAATCTGTTGGTGCGGCTGGGCAAGTCATCCGCCTCGGCCTCGGCGCTGGCCGCCGAGTTCCCGGTGTCCCGTCAGGCGATCGCCAAACACCTTGCAGTACTGGAGGAAACCGGGCTTGTCTCGTCGGACAAAGTGGGCCGCGAAGTGCGGTTCACCGCAGTCGGTGCCCGGCTGAGTACGGTTGCCCGCGAATTGGAGGGCATCGCCTCCGGGTGGGATCGCCGACTGGCCGCGATCAAGGAGCAGGCCGAAAACCCTTGACCGTGCCGACAACACCGTCGACCGTGCCCACAACACCGCCGACCGTGCCGAACGGACCGTTGACCGTGCCCTGGTTGCACATCGCGGATCGTGCCACAGTTTCTTTGGCACGCTCGCGGGTGATGTGGGCACGTTCGACGGTCCGTTTGGCACGCTCGACGGATTCTGGGTGGGTGGTCTGGTAGGAACGGTTCATGACGCAAACCCCGAACGCAGACACTGTGGTGACGTGCGACGTGAAAGATGGGGTCGCGCAGGTGCGGCTCAATCGTCCGGACAAGATGAACGCGCTCAACGGGGCGATGTTCGAGCAGCTCACAGCGGTGGGCGAGGAACTCATCACGAGGACCGATGTCTCCGCGGTGGTCCTCGCCGGTGAAGGCCGTGCCTTTTGCGCGGGTCTGGACATGGCGGAGTTCGAGCGGATGGCGTCGGGGGCCGAGGCGGTGGTGATCGAGCGCCCCCGGCTCGGCGCTGCAGCCGCGCTGGGGCAGCAGGCCGTGCACGTCTGGTCATTGGTGCCTGTGCCGGTGATCGCAGCCGTGCACGGTGTGGCGTTCGGTGGGGGATTGCAGTTGGCTCTCGGCGCCGACATCCGGATTGTCGGGCCGGAGACCAAACTGTCGGTGATGGAGATTGTCTGGGGGCTGATTCCCGACATGACCGGAACCCAGATCCTTCCCGAACTCGTCGGCCGCGACGTGGCCAAGGAATTGGTCTTCACCGGTCGTCAGATCTCCGGAACCGAGGCGCTCACACTGGGTTTGGCCACCCGGACCCATGCGAATCCGGTCGTCGCGGCAACAGCGCTGGCCACCGAGATCGCCGGGAACTCCCGAAATGCCCTGGTGCATGCCAAGGCGCTGCTGGAACTGGCCGGCCGGACCGATCTGGCCGCGGGATTCGACGCGGAGCAGGTCGCGATCCGGGAACTGATCGGTTCCCCGGAGCAGATCGCGGTGGTGCGCGCCCGCCAGGAAAGCCTGGCCCGCAACAAGAAGTGAGCCCAGCGTGCAACCCCCACCGAGCTCCGAGGGGTGAGAGCCGATGGGGGTTGCCGAAGGCCGCAGAGGGCCGGGCTATGCGGCGTGGTGGATCACACCGCGAATGTTCTTGCCGTCACGCAGATCCTGGTAACCCTCGTTGACCTCCTCGAGGGTGTAGGTCTTGGTGATCAGCTCATCGAGCTTGAGCACTCCGGCGTCGTACATCCGGAGCAGTTTGACGATGTCGTACTGCGGGTTCATCGAGCCGAACAGGCTGCCCTTGATGGTCTTCTGGTTGAGGGTCAGGTCGGTACCCGACACCTGAACGGTCAGTTTCGCCGGATTGGCGAGACCGGTGATGACCACCGTGCCGCCCTTTCCGATGACCGCGGTCGCGGCCGACACGACTTCCTGATCCACCGTGCCGACCAGGATCAGCGCAGCATCCGCACCCTGGCCCCAGGTCAGCTCGCTCACCTTCTCGGCCGCACTGGCAGCATCGGCAAACGCATGTGTCGCACCGAACTTCAACGCGGTGTCGCGCTTGAGAGCGACCGGATCAACCACCACGACGTACTTGCAGCCGGCACCGACAGCACCCTGAACGGCGTTGATCCCGAGTCCGCCGATGCCGTAGATGACGGCGGTGTCTCCATTGCGCAGATTGCCGGCGTTCACCGCGGTACCCCAGCCCGAGGGGACACCACATCCGACGAGGACCGCGGTTTCCAGGGGAAGCCAGTCGTCGACCTTGACCACCGAGTGCTGCGAGATGGTGGCGCGCTCGGCAAACGTGCCGAGCATGCACATGGCGCCGAAATCCTGTCCGCCACCATGGAATCGGAACGATCCGTCGGGCATCGAACCCTCCAGGATCGTGGCGCCCATGTCGCAGAGATTCTGGCGGCCGGTCGAACAGTAGCGGCAGGTGCCACAGTTCGGGATGAAGCTGCAGACGACGTGGTCGCCGGGCTTGACCTTGGTCACGCCGGGCCCGACTTCTTCGATGATGCCCGAGCCCTCGTGTCCGCCGACGATGGGGAAGCGCGGTGGCAGATCCCCGTCGGTCAGGTGCAGATCGGAATGACACAGACCGGCGGCGGTGTATTTGATCAGAACTTCACCCGCGCCCGGACCGTCGAGATCGAGCTCCATGATCTCGAACGGCTTGCCGACCTCGAGCAGTACTGCTGCCTTGGTTTTCATTGTTCTTACCCTCTCGTGAAATTGACTATCTGAGAATGAAAAGCTTTGTCAGAGCGCGATGTTGACGGCTTTGGTCTCGGTGTAGAGATCGATCGCGGAGCTGCCGAGCTCGCGTCCCCACCCGGATTGCTTGTAGCCCCCAAAGGGCATGGCAGTGTCGAAGCCGTTGTACTGGTTGACCCACACCGACCCGGCCTTGACGGCCCGCGCGGTCTTGTGGGCCTTGGACAGGTCCTTGGTCCAGATGCCGGCAGCGAGACCGTAGATCGAGTCGTTGGCCGCGGCGACCACGTCGTCGCCGTCGAACGGCATCGCGGCGACCACGGGCCCGAAGATCTCCTCGGAGACGATCGAGAAGCTCGGGTCGACATCGACGAATACGGTCGGCTCGACGAAGTAACCCTCGTTGCCCCAACGCTTTCCACCTGTCAAGGCGCGGGCGCCGTCGGCGAGACCCTGCGCCAGATACCCGCTCACCTTGTCGAATTGTTCCTGTGAGATCAGCGGTCCGAGTTCGGTGGTGGGATCGAGGCCCGGACCGATCTTCGCCTTCGATGCCGCTTCGGCGACGGCTGCGGTGAAGTCGTCGAAGATGGGACGTTCCACGAACAATCGGGTTCCGGCAACACAGCACTGGCCGTGATTGAACATCCAGGCCGCCACCGATCCGGCCACCGCCTGATCGAAGTCGGCGTCGGCGAACACGATGTTGGGGCTCTTGCCGCCCAGTTCGAGGGATACCTTCTTCAGGTTGCCCTGCGCGGCCGCGACAATCTTCTTGCCGACCTCGGTCGACCCGGTGAATGCGATCTTGTCGACGTCGGGATGCGCCGACAATGCCGCGCCGGCGTTTCCGAATCCGGTGACGATGTTGACCACACCCGGCGGGAATCCGGCCTCTTCGAAGACCTCGCCGAGCAGCAGCGCGGTCAGTGGCGTCTGTTCGGCAGGTTTGAGGACAACGGTGTTGCCGGCGGCCAGCGCCGGGGCCAGTTTGAACGTGGCCATCAACAGCGGGAAATTCCACGGCACGATCAGTCCGCAGACGCCCAGGGGATCGCGAAGTGTGTAGGCATGGAACTCACCGCCCGGGACGAAGGGCATCGACACGTTGACCGTCGACCCCGTGATCTTGGTGCACAGGCCCGCGTTGTACCGGAAGATGTCAGCCGACCACTGCGTGTCGACGGCGGACGCGATCCCGGCCGATTTGCCGTTGTCGAGCGCTTCGAGCTGACCGAACTCGTCGGCCCGCTCGGAGAGGATGTCGCCGACCCGCCAGATCAGACGTTCGCGTTCGTTCGGCTTCATCCGCGCCCACGGGCCCTCGTCGAAGGCCTGCCGGGCGGCCCGGACCGCGCGGTCCACGTCGGTCGCCTCACCCTGGGCGACATCGGTGATCGGTGCGGCGGTCGCCGGATCGTAGGTGGTGAACGTCTTGCCCGAAGCGGCGTCGGTCCATTCACCGCCGATCAGCATCTGGCGATCACGCGAGACGAATTCCCTCACCCTGGGCAGCAAACGGGGGTCGGCTGTTCGGGTTTCGGTACTGGCGGTCATACACCCTCCTCGTTAACATGCGCAGTCACAAAATGTGACTGCCGTCATAGTCCCAACAATTTGTGGTGCCTAACTGTCCGGAATTTGAACACCACCCCGGACACCCGGAAGTGGTGGGTTTTGGTGAGGCTGACCTGGGGAAATGGTCGCCAAAAGCCACCAGTTTCGGGGGTGGGGATCAGATGTCGAGGGCGCGTAGGCGGGTGTAGAGCGTGCTGCGGCTGATGCCCAGCATCTTGGCGGCATGGACCTTGTTGCCGCCCGCGGCGTTCATCGCCTCGACGATCGCCTGCCGCTCGGCGCGGTCGCGCCCGGACAACCGGTGGGCGCGCGTGGTCGTCTGATACTGCTCGGGCAGGTCGGCCATCGAGATCAATTGGTCGGCGCGCCGGGCGGCATTGTCGGCGGCCGTTTGAAGGACCATCGTCAGTTCACTCAGATTGCCCGGCCAGTCACAGGCGAGCAATGCCTCACCGGCCGCGGCACCGAGTGTGGCCCGCGGTGCCACCCGGGTCAGAACGTCCCCGGCCAAGGCCGGTAGCTCGATGGTCCGGTGGCGCAGCGGAGCGATGTCGATTCGATTCGGGCACAACGAGATCAAGGCCGCCACCGGACCCGGCAGTTCGGGTAGCGGGGGAGCCGTCAGGACGATGGGGACAGCGCCTTTGAGGACCGCTGACCGCAGTGCGGACAGACTCACCGGATCGAGGAGGTGGACGTTCTCGATCACCAGAGCCGTCTCGTCAGACTCGACGAGGATGCCGGCCAGAGCAGCGCGTCCCGAGCCGGTCAGCAAGGCCCCGGCATCAACGGTTCGTACCGGCCGACCGCCGATGAGTGCGGTCGCCGCGGTGGTACGCCCGGTGCCCGGTTCGCCCGTTATCGTCGTGTTCTGCCACGTGGTGTGAGCGGCGGAGGGCACCTGGGCGCCGGCGGGCGTGATTCGGGGTTTGCGCGGTATCGACACGCGGGGCACATCGATCGGGCGCACCCGGAACAGGGCACCACCGCAGCTACCCGGTACCTGGTGGCCGATGGCATCGACGATGTTGCCCGACACCAGGGTGAGCCGGGTATGACGTTCGTGCTCACCGAGATCGGCCGCGAGCGCACGCAGCGTGCCGAAGTCGGCGGAGGTGAGGATGTCCGACGCCAGGGCATTCGTCAGCAGCAGATCGTCGCCGACCGCCACCACCGCCACATCACGCCTCGGCGCCACTCGCTGAAAGGCCTCGACCACCGCGATCTGCCGGGCCCGGGAATTGTCGAGCAGTCGCTGTTCGATGTCACCGGCGATCCGGTCCACAAAGGGAGCGAAGAGCGGATTGACCGTCTGCTCGAGGTTGCTCATGCAGATGATGCCCTCGAGCCGGCGCGACACCGGATGAAGGATCGGCCGCCCGTAACAGCTGACCGCCCGGAACTGTTCGAGGAAGTGGTCCGGGGCGTTGATGACGATGCCGCCGCGAATTTCCAGCGGGGTACCCAGCGCGGTCGTTCCCATCGCGTCTTCGGTGAACTCGGCGCCCGACACCGCGCCCACCGATTCCAGTACGCGTTCTACCCGGACACCACCGAACGTCCGAGAGACCAGTCGGCCGTTGGCGTCGACAAGCAATATGGCGGTGTCGGATTCGGACAATTGGTGCGCAACCTGGTCGAGAACGGGATCGGCGGCCCGAAGGAGGGGGTGGTCGCGAGCGGAGATCTGGACCGGCCGCACATCCGGGGAATCCTCCGGCCGTAGGCCGCTGCGAACCGACCGTTGCCATGATTGCGCGATCACTGGGCGGTCGATCGGGGATTCGGATCTGGTGTTCACTGCCATCCGACGCTACCCCCGCTCGGTGGTGTGTTCCATCAACAATCATCATCTCGGCCGCGCCGCGTGTGATCTGAATCGCGAAATCCCGCTCCGCCAGGCGGGTTCGGGCGACAATGAGCGGATGGCCCATCCGACCGGGTCTGGACCACTCGGACGTTCGGGGATGAAGCCTTGGGAAATGTAGTGACGGACAATCTGGCACGGTTGCCAGGAATCGCGACGGCGCGGGCGTACCGCAAGGAATGGCTGCGCCCGGACATCACCGCCGGGCTGGTTTTGACCGCGCTCCTCATCCCCGCCGGGATGGGCTATGCCGAGGCCGCAGGGCTGCCTGCGTACGCAGGTCTCTACGCCACCATCATCCCGTTGCTGGCGTATGCGGTGGTGGGTCCGTCGAGAATCCTTGTCCTGGGTCCTGATTCGTCGCTGGCACCGCTGATTGCGGCGGCCGTCCTACCGCTGGCGGTGACCGACGATCCCGAAGATGCACTCGCCCTGGCCGGTGTTCTCGGTACCCTCGTCGGCCTGATCCTCCTCGTCGGCGGATTCCTGCGGCTCGGTTTTGTCACCGACCTCCTGTCGAAGCCCATCCGGCTCGGTTACCTCAACGCGATCGCCCTGATCGTCGTCGTCGGCCAGCTACCCAAGTTGCTCGGCTTCTCGATCGACGCGGACAACCTGATCGGCGAGGTCTGGGAGACCTTGAAGGCCATCGCGGACGGCGACATCGATCCCGTCGCCGCTGCAGTCGGTTTCGGCTCGCTGGCCATCATCATCGCGTTCCGTGTCTGGATCCCGAAGGTCCCCGGTGTGCTCGTCGCGGTGGTCGCGGCGATCATCGTCTCGGCCGCACTCGGGCTGACCGATGAGATCGGGATGGTCGGTGCATTGCCCGAAGGAATGCCCTTGCCCTCGTTCGGCGGCGTCGACTGGGGTGACGTGGCCGAACTCATCGGGCCCGCGGCCGGCATCGCGTTGATCGCGTTTGCCGACACCGGTGTTCTCTCCCGCACCTTCGCAGCCCGCAACGGCCAGGACGTGAACGGCAGTACCGAGATGAAAGCGATCGGCATCGCCAACATCGCCGGCGGAATGTTCAGCGGATTCCCCATCTCCGCGAGCGGATCCCGGACCCCGGTGGCAGAACAGAGCGGTGCCAAGACCCAGCTGGCCGGAGTCGTCGGTGCGCTCGCGGTGCTGGTGTTCATCCTCGTCGCACCCGGTGTCACCAAATACCTGCCCGACGCAACGCTGGGTGCTGTGGTGATCGTGGCCGCGACAGCGCTGGTGGATGTCAGCGGGATGATTCGGATGTGGAAGATGAGCCGGATCGAATTCGGCCTCGCCGCTGCCGCATTCCTCGGGGTCGCCCTGGTGGGAGTGCTGCAGGGCGTCCTCGTCGCCATCGGGCTGTCCTTCGTCGCGGTGGTTGCCCAGGCCTGGAAGCCGTACCGCACCGAACTCGTCGAGACGTCCGACCGCCCCGGATTCCACGACCTCGAACGCCACCCGGACGGACGACGTATCCCGGGGTTGGTGCTGATCCGGTTCGACGCTCCACTGTTCTTCGCCAACGGCGACATTTTCGACAACTACGTGCGATCGGTGGTCGCGGCCGCCGCGACCCCCGTCGAATGGGTGGTGGTCGCTTCCGAACCACTCACCGGGCTCGACACCACCGCGGTCGACGAACTCGTCGACCTCGACACCTATCTCGACGGCAAAGGGATCCGATTGGTGTTCGCCGAGATGAAGGGTCCCATCAAGGACACTCTCATCCGGTTCGGATTGAGCGAGCGATTCGATGCCGGGCACTTCTATCCGACCGTCGAGGCGGCCGTCGCCGCATTCCGCAGTCGAGACCGGGACTGAACGGAGCCCGCGGGGATCAGCCCAGAACTGTTTCGGATTTCGGTGCGGGCGGATCCGGCTGCCGGATCATCCGCAGTGAGTTGAGCAGGCCGAGCAACCCGGCCAGGATCGGGATCAACAGGGCAACTTGCAGGGCGATGGGCCGGGCGTCGGTGTTGATCCGGATGATCTCGGCTTTGATCTCGGGCGGCTGATCGACGAGCAGCGCATCGAGCGCGGTGTTGCTCATCACCTCGGCGTCGTCCTCGAGAACCTGCGCCACCTGCTCCTGCTCGGCCGCGGGCAGGACCGTGCTCGAATCCGACATCGACGTGAATGTGAATGACAGCGTGGCCAGCATGATCGCGCCGGCAAACGCGAGCCCGAACGACAATCCGAACGACCCGGCCGCAGAGTTCGTACCGGCGGCCTCGCTCACCCGTTCATCCGAGATGGGGCTGAGTGTGTAGTTGTTGAGCTGTGACACGAGCAATCCCATGCCCGAGCCGGCGACGATCAGCGGGAGAACCAGTGCCCAGCCGAAGTCGGCGCGTGGCACGAGCGGCACGAGTGCCCCGATTCCGACGGTGAGCAGAGAAAATCCCCAGCAGACGATGACGCTCGGACGTTTGTTCCCCAGCTTCTTCCCGGCGAGCAATGCCACCGCGAACATGCTCAGCGACAGGGGCGCGAGCGACAAGCCGGCCTGCATCGCGTTGTACTCGAGCACCATCTGCAGGTAGATGGGGAGCACGATCATGACGCCACCGAGTGCGATCTGCTGAAGCATCTGCTGGGTGATACCGAGCCGAAAGATCTTGGACTTGAACAGGTCTGGATCCAACAGCGGCGTCTTGCCACTCTTCTTGCGCCGCACGAGCCAGTACGACAGGCTGCCCAGGCCAACCGCTCCGGTCGCCAGGAGTGCACCGACTGCCTCGCCGCCTTCCTGCCACACCAGGATTCCCAGCACGACGCCGCCCATGCCGAGCACCGAGAGGGCCGCGCCGACCGTGTCGATGCCCTTGGGGCCGGTGTACGGCACGTCCTTGACGAGCTTGATGCCCGAGAGCACCACCGCGATGATGACCACTTCGAGAACAAATCCGAGGCGCCACGACAGGTAGGTGGTGATGAACCCGCCGATCAGCGGACCCACCGCGGCGGCGATGGCTGCGGCCGCACCGACGAGGGCATAGACCTTCTTCTGCGCGGCCCCTTCGAAGTTGCCATGGATCAGTGACTGCATGGCGGGCAGGAGCAACGATGCGCCGATGCCTCCGAGAATCGCCCAGAAGATGATGATGGCCGTCAGGCTCTGCGCGACCGCCATCGCCGACGCACCCACGGCGTACCCGAGCAGCCCCAGCACGTACGCGCGTTTGCGTCCGATCAGGTCACCGATCTTGCTGCCGATCAGGATGAACGCTGCCGACACCAGTGCTTCGAGGGCGATGGCGGACTGGACTCCGCTGACGGTCGTGTCCAGGTCTTTAACAACGTAGGAGATCGACACGTTCATCAACGAGGTGTCGACGACCAGGACGAACATGGCCATGGCGAGCAGCAGAGGGAGTAGGCGTTTACCGCCGGTCGCTTGCTCGGAACTCGGTACTTCGGTCATCGGCTTCCCAACCCTCACGACAGCGCTGCAATGGTCTGTGCAGCATCAATTGGCGGGCAACTCCGTCCCGCCACGATGACCGTAAGCCCATTGTCGAGGTGAGGTCAGGCAATCGACTCACCGGTGTGATCGGGATCATTCGACAGGCAAACATCGGGAATAGATCTCGCCGAATAGAGGTTGATCACTCTCGAATCCGCCCTCGGCAGGTGATCGTCGAAGTGGCAAAAAGACCGCCACCGACCTGCAGGATTGCTCTGATCTGCGATCGTACGGGGCGATTTTGACCTGGGGTGCCCTGGTCGGTAGAGTTGACCGCTGGTGCTCGGCCTCCGCTAATTCAGATTAGGTCGGGTTCCATCTGCGTGCCTTCACCTGCCGCGCTGGGCAATTTCGACACGCCCGATAGCGGGGTAGGGGAGGGCTCATCTGACCAGGGCTTTTAGGCCTGGTGGGGCGTACTGCGGAGGTTCCGGTGTTTTCGTCGGAAGCTTGCCCGGAGCAGAAACCGCAGCAACAGCAAGAAGAACGCCAACCAAAGGAAGATCTCTCAGTGCCAACTATCAACCAGCTGGTCCGTAAGGGCCGCCATGACAAGCCTGCCAAGCAGAAGACGGCAGCGCTGAAGGGCAGCCCGCAGCGACGCGGCGTGTGCACTCGCGTCTACACCACGACCCCGAAGAAGCCGAACTCCGCGCTCCGGAAGGTCGCCCGTGTCCGCCTCACCAGTTCGGTTGAGGTGACCGCATACATCCCCGGTGAAGGCCACAACCTGCAGGAGCACTCGATGGTGCTCGTTCGCGGTGGTCGTGTGAAGGACCTCCCGGGTGTGCGTTACAAGGTCATTCGTGGCTCGCTTGACACCCAGGGCGTCAAGGCCCGCAAGCAAGGCCGCAGCAAGTACGGCGCGAAGAAGGAGAAGGGCTGATGCCACGTAAAGGACCCGCACCCAAGCGCCCACTGATCAACGACCCCGTCTACGGCAGCCCGCTGGTCACCCAGCTGGTCAACAAGATCCTGCTGGACGGCAAGAAGTCGACCGCCGAGCGCATCGTGTACCAGGCTCTCGAGCAGGCCCGCGAGAAGACCGGCACCGATCCGGTCGTCACCCTCAAGCGCGCGCTGGACAACGTCCGCCCCGCACTCGAGGTCAAGAGCCGTCGCGTCGGTGGCGCCACCTACCAGGTGCCGATCGAGGTCAAGCCCGGCCGTGCGAACACCCTCGCGCTGCGTTGGCTGGTCACGTTCAGCCGTCAGCGTCGCGAGAAGACCATGGTCGAGCGTCTGGCCAATGAGCTCCTCGACGCGAGCAACGGTTTGGGCGCTGCAGTCAAGCGTCGCGAGGACACCCACAAGATGGCCGAGGCCAACCGGGCGTTCGCGCACTACCGCTGGTGACATTCAGCAACAGCTGCAACAACTTTCAATTCAGAGTGAGGAATTAAGTGGCACAGGAAGTGCTCAGCGACCTCAACAAGGTTCGCAATATCGGCATCATGGCTCACATCGATGCCGGCAAGACCACAACCACCGAGCGAATCCTCTTCTACACCGGCGTCAACTACAAGATCGGCGAGACCCACGACGGGGCCTCGACGACCGACTGGATGGAGCAGGAGAAGGAGCGGGGTATCACCATCACCTCCGCTGCGGTGACCTGTTTCTGGAACAAGAACCAGATCAACATCATCGACACCCCCGGGCACGTCGACTTCACCGTCGAGGTGGAGCGAAGCCTGCGTGTGCTCGATGGCGCTGTTGCTGTTTTCGACGGCAAAGAGGGTGTGGAGCCGCAGTCCGAGCAGGTCTGGCGGCAGGCCGAGAAGTACGAAGTTCCGCGTATCTGCTTTGTCAACAAGATGGACAAACTGGGCGCCGACTTCTACTTCACCGTGCGCACCATCGAGGAGCGCCTCGGTGCCAAGCCGCTGGTTCTCCAGCTGCCGATCGGTGCAGAGGATGACTTCGACGGTGTTGTCGACCTCATCGAGATGAAGGCCATCACCTGGCGTGGCGTTGTCGCCACCGGCGCGGAGCCGACCATCGAGGAGATCCCCGCGGATCTGCTCGAGAAGGCGAAGGAATACCGCGAGAAGCTGATGGAGACCATCGTCGAGACCGATGAGGTACTTCTCGAGAAGTACTTCGGCGGCGAAGAGGTCACGATCCCCGAGATCAAGGCCGCGATCCGCAAGCTCACGGTCACCCGTCAGCTGTACCCGGTGCTGTGTGGTTCCGCGTTCAAGAACAAGGGCGTTCAGCCCATGCTCGACGCGGTCATCGACTACCTGCCGAACCCGCTCGACGTTCCCTCTGTCGAGGGTCACGCGCTCGGTAACGAAGAAGAGATCCTGTCGCGCCGGCCGGCGGCCGACGAGCCGTTCGCGGCTCTGGCGTTCAAGATCGCTTCGCACCCGTTCTTCGGCAAGCTGACGTTCGTGCGGGTCTACTCGGGCTACATCACGGCCGGCACCGGCGTGCTCAATGCCACCAAGGGCAAAAAAGAGCGCATCGGCAAGCTGTTCCAGATGCACGCCAACAAGGAAATGCCGGTTGAGGATGCCACGGCGGGCCACATCTACGCGATGATCGGCCTCAAGGACACCACCACCGGTGACACCCTGTGTGACCCGAGCGCGCCGATCGTCCTGGAATCGATGAGCTTCCCGGATCCGGTCATCAACGTCTCGATCGAGCCGAAGACCAAGTCGGACCAGGAAAAACTGGGTGTTGCCATCCAGAAACTGGCCGAAGAGGATCCGACGTTCTCGGTCAAGCTGGACGACGAGACCGGCCAGACCGTCATCGGCGGTATGGGCGAGCTGCACCTCGACATCCTTGTTGATCGCATGAAGCGCGAGTTCAAGGTCGAGGCCAACGTCGGCAAGCCTCAGGTTGCCTACCGCGAGACCATCCGCAAGACGGTCGAGAAGCACGACTACACCCACAAGAAGCAAACGGGTGGTAGTGGTCAGTTCGCCAAGGTCATCGTCAAGCTCGAGCCGCTGGTTGATGCCGAAGACGGCGCAACCTACGAGTTCGTGAATGCCGTGACCGGTGGTCGCGTTCCGCGTGAGTACATTCCCTCTGTGGATGCCGGCGCGCAGGATGCGATGCAGTACGGTGTTCTGGCCGGTTATCCGCTGGTCAACTTGAAGTTCTCTCTGCTCGACGGCGCGTACCACGACGTCGACTCGTCGGAGATGGCCTTCAAGATCGCCGGATCGGCTGCCATGAAAGAGGCAGCCAGGATGGCGGGTCCGGTAATCCTCGAACCGCTGATGGCCGTAGAGGTCACCACACCCGAGGACTACATGGGCGACGTGATCGGCGACCTCAACTCACGCCGTGGTCAAATCCAGGCCATGGAAGAGCGCAGTGGCGCCCGTGTCGTGAAGGCACTGGTTCCTCTGTCGGAGATGTTCGGCTACATCGGCGACCTTCGGTCGCGGACCCAGGGCCGGGCAAACTACTCCATGGTGTTCGACTCGTACGCCGAAGTTCCGGCGAACGTGGCGAAGGAGATCATCGCCAAAGCAACGGGCGAATAATTCACCCGTCGTCTCGGCGATAGCGCCACCGGCGCACAGCAATTAAGAAAACCGCTTGTGCGGGGAAGGGCTTCGAAAAGCCCTTCCCCAACCAAGAAGTAAACACACAGTGACCGGGATTGACCCGGTTGCTCGAGAAGTCCAGGAGGACAATCAAGTGGCGAAGGCGAAGTTCGAGCGGACCAAGCCGCACGTGAACATCGGCACGATCGGTCACGTCGACCACGGCAAGACGACGCTGACGGCGGCGATCACCAAGGTGTTGCACGACAAGTACCCGACCCTCAACGAGAGCTTCGCGTTCGATCAGATCGACAAGGCTCCCGAAGAGAAGGCTCGTGGTATCACGATCAACATCTCGCACGTCGAGTACCAGACCGAGAAGCGCCACTACGCGCACGTTGATGCCCCTGGTCACGCTGACTACATCAAGAACATGATCACCGGTGCTGCTCAGATGGACGGCGCGATCCTCGTGGTTGCCGCTACTGACGGCCCGATGCCGCAGACTCGCGAGCACGTGCTGCTCGCTCGTCAGGTGGGTGTTCCTTACATCCTCGTCGCGCTGAACAAGGCCGACATGGTTGACGATGATGAGATCATCGAGCTCGTCGAGATGGAGGTGCGTGAGCTCCTCGCTGCACAGGAATTCGATGAGGATGCTCCTGTCATCAAGGTCTCGGCACTCAAGGCGCTCGAGGGCGATCCCGAGTGGGTCAAGACGGTTGAAGAGCTCATGGACGCTGTCGACGAGAGCATCCCGGAGCCGGTTCGCGAAACCGAGAAGCCGTTCCTGATGCCCGTGGAGGACGTGTTCACGATCACCGGTCGTGGCACCGTTGTCACCGGTCGTGTGGAGCGTGGCGAGGTCAAGGTGAACGAGGAAGTCGACATCGTCGGCATCCGCGAGAAGACCACCAAGACCACCGTCACCGGTATCGAGATGTTCCACAAGCTGCTCGACTCGGCACAGGCCGGCGACAACGCCGGACTGCTGCTGCGTGGCCTCAAGCGTGAGGACGTCGAGCGTGGACAGGTCATCATCAAGCCGGGTACCACCACCCCGCACACCGAGTTCGAGGGTCAGGCTTACATCCTGTCGAAGGACGAGGGTGGACGCCACACCCCGTTCTTCAACAACTACCGCCCGCAGTTCTACTTCCGTACAACTGACGTGACGGGCGTTGTGACCCTGCCCGAGGGCACCGAGATGGTCATGCCCGGTGACAACACCGAGATGGTCGTCAAGCTGATCCAGCCGGTCGCCATGGACGAGGGCCTGCGCTTCGCGATCCGTGAAGGTGGCCGCACCGTTGGTGCCGGTCGCGTCACCAAGATCAACAAGTAAGCAGTAGTACCCAGCAACACCGAAAGCGCCCGATCCCCTTGGGGGTCGGGCGTTTTTGTGCGTTCTGCGCTGACCGATACGGTCGCTGAATCGTGGGGTGCTGCGCGATACTGATCGCACACCTCGACAGTTCGGAGCGCTGATGAGCCTGTTCGGACTTGGCGGCGACGACTCCGCTGCACCCGGTTTCGTGCGCACTCTGGTGCCGGTGATGGCGTTCACGCTGCTCTGCGGGATCGTCGGGCCGATCTTCCTGGTGGTGTACTTCCTGATCGACGATCCGACTGCCGGATGGATGTTCTACGCCGGGCTCGGCATCACCATCGCCGACGTCGTGATCGGGTTCCTCGTCGCCCGTGGCGTGTACCGGGGCAAACGTCGTCGATACGAGTTGGAGCAGTCCGGCCGGCTCGCGATCGCCGACGTGATGTCATACGAGCAGACCAACGTGCAGATCAACGATCAGCCCGTGATGAATCTGACGCTCCGAATCCACGGCGGAGGTGTGGCACCCTTCGACGCGACCAAACGGGTGGTGGTGCCACTGATGAACCTGGCGGCGCTGAGCTCCCGGCGACTGGTTGTCCTGGTCGATCAGTACTCCGGTGAGTTCGAGATCGACTGGAAGCGAACGGCACTGGTGTCCGGGGCGGTGCCGGCCCGCTTCACCGATACCGACACCGGCCGAGAGTTCGACCTCTCGGGGCAGTCGGATGCGCTGCTGGAAATCCTGCGGGTGTTCAAGAGCAACGACATCGAGTTCGGTGGCACCGTCGACCTGCGATCCAATCCGGTTGCGCGCCGGCAGGTGATGGACATCGTCCACCGGATCGGGAGGTCGGAGTCTGATGTCGCCGACCTCACCAAATCCCCGCCGGATCCGCCACGCAGCACCGGTCAGCGGCTGGCCGAACTCGAGGCGCTACGTGGCGCCGGCAACATCAGCGATGCCGAGTACCAGACGGTCCGCAACCGCATCCTCGACGACCTCTGATCCCTCGACCGTGCCCAACAAACCGTCGAGCGTGCCCATCAAACCGTCCAGCGTGCTCAACAGACCGTCGATCGTGCCGTAATCCCCGAGCAGCTCTCGGCAGAACTGCTTGGGGCAGAACTGCCTTGGGCAGCAATCGCTTTCGCACATGGCACCGCTCCGGCACGCTGGCTCCATGAACAGCACTCCACAGAACATGAACAGCACGATCGACGACGAGTTGGTGGTCAGGCTTTTCCACCAGCGTGTTGTTGTCCTCGGCGATCAACTGGATCAGGCGCTGGGCAACCGCCTCTGCAGCCAACTACTTTTGTTGTCTGCCGAGGACTCACACAAAGACATCAGCTTCTGGATCAATTCGCCGGGCGGTTCGGTTCCGGCGATGCTCGCGATCATGGACGTCATGCGGGCCATCCCGAACGACGTGAGCACTCTGGCGCTGGGAATTGCCGCGAGCGCGGGCCAGTTCCTGCTTTCGGCCGGTACGCCGGGCAAACGGTATGCGCTGACGCATTCGCGAATCCTGATGCATCAGGGGTCATCCGGGATCGGTGGCACGGCTGTCGATGTCGAACTGCAGGCCGACGATCTACGGCACACCCGCGACACGGTCCTCTCGATCATCGCAGCCAACACCGGGATGCCGCTCGAGCGGATCGTGAACGACTCCCTGCGCGATCGGTGGTACACCGCCCAGCAGGCCGTCGACTATGGATTCATCGACCGAGTTGTCGACGGGGTAGAAGACATCTATCCCGCATTCGCGCGTCCGGTTGCGTTGGGCGGTAAGCGATGAGCAGCTACACAGTGCCCTATGTAATCGAGAAGACCGCCGGCGGCGGCGAGCGCTCATTGGACGTCTACAGCCGATTGCTCACAGAACGGATCGTGTATCTCGGAACGGAAATCGATGACGGCGTGGCCAATGTCCTGATCGCGCAGATGCTGCATCTCGCATCCGACAGTGCCGGCCAACCCATCAACCTCTACATCAACTCGCCAGGCGGGTCCCCGTCGGCGATGCTGGCCGTCTACGACACCATGCGTTTCATCAGCTGCGATGTTGCGACCACCTGCGTAGGTCAGGCGGTCGGTGCGGCGGCCGTTCTGTTGGCGGGGGGAACTCCCGCACAGCGGGGGATTCTCCCTCATGGACGAGTTGTGTTGCATCAGCCCGCCATCGAGGGGCAGGGAACCATTCCAGACCTGATCATCCACGCCGATGAAGTACTGAGAGTGCGGGGTGAATTGGAGGAGTTGTTGTCGCGTCACACCGGGAAAGATGCCGAGACCTTGCGACACGACACCGACCGAGATCTCATCTTGCGCGCCGACCAAGCCGTCGCCTACGGCCTGGTGGACCAGATCCTGGAGTCCCGCCTGTAGTTCGGTTCCAACTACCCCAGGAAACACGGCAAAAGCTGTGTACTGCAAGATCTTTGAGAACTGAATAGTGTGAGGGCCCGCGCTGTGGTGACGTGGCGGGTCGCTCAGGAGACCATGCGGAGGCTCACGTGACCGCTCTGGCGGTGCGTCGTTGCGGTCGTGCGCTGGATTCCGCCGATTGCCGTCACGGCAGGCCGTGGGCGGGCCATGGCTTCGAGCGCATCCGCGACACCGCGGGTGATCTGGAGGAGGGAGAGGCCGAGGGCGCCACTGACAGCGGCGAGAATCTCGGATGACGGTTCTTTGCGACCTCGTTCGATCTCGGACAGGTATTGCGGTGACACCCCGGCCTGCGCGGCGATGTCGGTAAGGATGCGCTGTTGGTCGGTCCGTACCCGCCGGAGGAATGCGCCGAGCGCCTCGCGCCAGAGCAGTTCGGCCGACGCTGGGTCGTCGGCGTCGGCAACGCGCGTGAGATGTGGGCCCATGGGTCCGACGATAGTCAGCACCACGCAGTGCAGTGGCCGGATCTGCTGTCGGCAGAATTCATAGATTTTGGCGAGCGGGCACTCGCTATGTTATATTGGGTGGGATATTTAGTGATGGAGGTCACAGATGAGCGTTCATCTCGACAATACTCACGACGCCCAGGATCTCGGCGGCCGGGCTTACGACATGGTCGTTCGGGGCGGAACTTGGTTCGACGGAACAGGGGCGCCGGGCCTGACACGTGATCTCGGGATCCGCGACGGACGTGTGGTGGAGGTTTCGGCCCGGCCGCTACAGGTTGGACCGCAGACGCGAGTGATCGAGGCCCACGGCCAATGGGTGATGCCCGGATTCATCGACGTCCACACCCACTACGACGCCGAGGTACTGGTCGCCCCGGGTCTGGGCGAGTCGGTGCGCCACGGGGTCACCACGGCGTTCATCGGTAACTGCTCACTGTCGACCGTCTACACCACTCCGATCGACGCCGCGGATCTGTTCAGCCGGGTCGAGGCCCTACCGCGGGATCACGTCATCGCCGCACTCGAGGGCGGCAAGACATGGACCGATCCGGCGACCTACATCGACGCGATCGAACAACTGCCGCTGGGCCCCAACATCGCGGCGTTCCTCGGCCACTCCGACATCCGCACCGATGCGATGGGCCTGGGGCGGTCCACGGATCGCGCACATCGGCCGAGTCGGACCGAGATGGCAAAAATGCTCCGCGCGGTCGAAGATGCTCTGGATGTGGGCTTCCTCGGGGTGTCCGCGATGAGCAATCCCTGGGACAAACTCGACGGTGATCGGTACCGGTCGCGGTCGCTGCCGTCGGTCTACGCGCGATGGAGTGAGCGGCGCAAGATCAACAAAGTGCTGCGACGGCGCGATCGGGTGCTGCAGACCATCCCGAACCTCAACACCAAATACGACATCCTCTTCTTCCTCGCCTCGAGTACCGGTCTGGGACGAAAGCCGCTCAAGACCTCGGTGTTGGCTGCCGCCGATGCGAAGGCCGATCGGTGGGTGCGGCGGATCTTCGGCCCGATCGCCACCGTCGCGAACAACTGGGGCCGCGGCGCGCTGCGGTGGCAGCATCTGCCGATCCCGTTCCAGGTGTACAGCGACGGTATCGACCTAGTCGTGTTCGAGGAGTTCGCGTCGGGCCGCGCGGCCTTGCATCTTCGAGAAGAGATGGGGCGCAACGATCTTCTGAAGGACCCCGAGTATCGGCGGTGGTTCCGCGAGGACTTCGAAAAGAAGTTCAGTTCGCGGATCTGGCACCGCGACTTCGACGACGCGGAGATCACCGAATGCCCCGACGAATCGGTGGTCGGCAAGACCGTGGAACAGGTGGCCCGCGAACGGGGCATCCACAGCACCGATCTGTTCCTCGACCTGGTCGTCGAGTACGGCACGGCGTTCCGGTGGCGCACCGTCATCACCAACGACCGCCCCGACATCGCCGACTGGTTGATCAATCAGAACGGCGTGACCATCGGTTTCTCCGATGCCGGCGCGCACCTGCGCAACATGGCGTTCTACAACTACGGCATCAGGTTGCTCCAGCGGGTGAAGGAGGCCCAGGGTGGGGCGCGGACCCCGTTCCTCACAGTGGAGGCCGCCGTTCACAAGCTCACCGGTGAGCTCGGTGAGTTCTACAATCTCGACGCCGGATTCTTGCGGGTGGGTGATCGAGCCGACCTGGTGGTCGTCGACCCGGACGGATTGAACGACCAGACCAAGGAATATGCTGAGGCCTCGATGTCCGAGTTCGGGGACATCAAACGCATGGTGAACCGAAATGATGAGGCGGTGAGCGCGGTAGTGGTGTCTGGTGAATATCTGTATGGCCGCGGTCAGTTTGCACCCGGATTCGGCACCACCACGCGGAGTGGACAGTTCTTGCGGGCCGGTGTCACAGGTGACAAGAAGCCCAGTGTGGCAAAGGTCCTGTCGTGAGCTCGACCTCTGATACCGAACACGAGACAGTCCAACCACCACGGCGAACTCAGGAACAACGGCGCAACGCCACGAAGGCGCGGCTCGTGCAGGCCTGTGTCGAGTCATTGTGTGAGCTCGGCTATCAGCGCAGCACCATCAGTGAGATCTGTACGCGCAGTGGTGTGTCGCAGGGCGGTCTGTTCCGGCACTTTCCGACCCGCCTCGACCTGGTGATCGCAGCCGCCGACGATGTGCGGCACAAGCAGTTCGAGGCATTTTCGCAGTCGCTGGGGTTACTCGGAACCGGGACGCTCGAGGACTGTCTGTTGCTCGTGCGGGCGGCTTGCCGGGCCCCGATGAACGGTGCCTGGTACGAGCTGCTCGTCGCGGCGCGCACAGACCCCGCATTGCGGGAACAGCTCGCGCCCCTGTTGTCCGAGTACCACGACCAGATCGCGGCATTCGCGCGCACGTTGCCCGCTGTTCAGTACCTACCCGAGGGGCAGATCGAGCTCGTCGCGTTGACGGTGGTTCATCTGTTCGACGGCGAATCCGTTGCGGCCGCGGTGAATCCGCAGCCGGCCCGCGATGACGCCAGACTCGAGTTGATGCTCCGATGGCTGTCGGGTGAATGAGGTCTGATGACCTCCCTTCCGTCCTTTGCGGAATTGGCCGATACGGCCATTGTTGTTTCACTGCCGATGAATGTGGAATTCCGGGGCATCACCACCAGGGAAGTGCTGTTGTTCCGGGGTCCGGCCGGCTGGGGCGAGTTCGGGGCCTTTCCGGAGTATGACGACGTCGAGTCGTCGGCGTGGCTGGCGGCCGGCATCGAGGCCGCGTACCTCGGACCGCCGGAGTTGATCCGTGACACCGTTCCGGTCAATGCCACGGTGCCGGCGATTCCGGCAGGCGATGTTAAGGCACTGCTCGAGCGTTTCCCCGGAGCGACCACCGCCAAGGTCAAAGTCGCACAGGAAGGCCAGACTCTCGACGACGACGTCGCCAGGGTGGCCGCCGTTCGCGAACACATCCCCACGGTCAGGGTGGATGCCAATGCGAAATGGTCTGTTCCGCAGGCGATCACGGCTCTGCGTGCCCTGGGGGAGCTGGAGTATGCCGAGCAGCCCTGCGCCACGTTGGAAGAACTTGCCGAAGTGCGGTCGGCGGTTCGCACCCCGATCGCCGCCGACGAGAGCATCCGACGGGCCGAGGATCCACTGCGCGTGATCGAGGCCAAAGCCGCCGATGTCGCGATCTTGAAGGTGGCGCCGCTGGGCGGAATGCGCCGGGTCTTGGATCTGGCCGCCCGGATTCCCATCCCGGTGGTGATCTCGAGCGCGCTCGATTCGGCGGTGGGCATGTCCGCCGGTGTCGCTGCGGCGGCGGCGTTGCCGGTGGCGCCACCGGCGTGCGGGCTGGGAACCGGCGGGCTGTTCGTCACCGATGTCGCCGAGCCGTTTGTGCCCGACGGGGGACTGCTCAGACCCCGCCGGATCGAGGTCGACGTCGCCTCCGCCCCGTTGGCCTCGGATGAGCGTCGGCGCTGGTGGATGGAGCGACTGCGCAGGTGTCACGCGGTGCTGGCGGCAAGCTGATCGGACCTGGGTCTGGATCGCCGCCCACTATGAAGATACAATTTCTTCGAAACGTTCCATTAGCGGAGGTTGTAACCAATGACGGTCATCCTGGCGCCAGCGCCGCCCGACAGCGATCTGAAGCCCGTAGAGGGTTCAACCACCAACGGAGTGATCCAGATTCTCCGGATGCGCCGCGATCCGTTCGCGTTCGCCGCCGCACAACAGGCAGAGTTCGGCAACGTCTCGTTCATCAACGCCTTCGGCCAGCGGATAGTCACGTGCCGTGGTCCCGTGGCCGCCGATCAGATCCTGATGAACAAGCAGAAGGCTTTTGCCAACGGACCCGCATGGAACTTCTTCATCGGTCCGTTCTTCAACCGCGGTGTGATGTTGCTCGATTTCGATGAGCACCGGCATCACCGGCTGATCCTGCAGCAGGCCTTCACGCCACCGGTCCTCAAGGGCTACATGCAGGCGATGCAGCCGATAATCGCCGAGCGCATCAAGCAGTTCCCGGTCGGCGACGTGAAGCTGTTCAGCGAGTTCAAGGCGCTCACACTCGACGTGGCACTCGAGGTCTTCATGGGCCTCGAACTCCCACAGGCCGAGGCCAACCGGATCAACAAGGCGTTCATCGAAACGGTGCGCGCCAGCACATCGATCGTTCGCAAGCCGGTCCCCGGTGGTCGCTGGAGGAAGGGACTGAGGTCACGCAAGATCCTCGAAGAGTTCATGATGAGCCATATCCCGGCCAAGCGCGCGGCGCAGACACCCGACCTGTTCTCGGTGCTGTGTCACGCGGAAAGCGAAGAGGGACACCGGTTCACCGACGAGGACGTCGTCAATCACATGATCTTTGTGCTGATGGCCGCGCACGATACCTCCACCATGACCATGACACAGATGGCTTACCACATGGCCAAGTCGCCGGAGTGGCAACGACGGGCCCGCGAGCAGTCTCTCGAACTCGGACCGGATCTGGCCTATGACGATCTGTCCAAACTGACCGACATCGACCTGATCATGAAGGAGTCGCTGCGGATGTGTGCCCCGGTTCCGGGACAGCCGCGGATGGCGGTGAAGGACACCGAGGTGATGGGGCACTTCATTCCCAAGGGCGCGATCGTCTCGGTGCCGGGCCTGACGAATCACTACGACACCGAGTACTGGAAGGAACCGTTCACATTCGATCCCGAGCGGTTCACTCCGGAACGGGCAGAGGACAAGTCGCATCGCATGGCGTGGCATCCCTTTGGTGGCGGCGTCCACAAGTGCATCGGCCTGTACTTCGGTCAGCTGGAGATCAAGACGATCATGCATCACCTGCTGCGCGGATTCGAATGGTCCGTTCCAGACGATTACGTGATGCCGATGGACTACAGCGCGCTGCCGGTTCCCAAGGACAAACTGCCTGTCAAGGTGCGGCGGGTGTGATGGCGCAGCACGTGCCGGGCACGGCGGAGCGCGTGGGTGGAACCCGAAAGGTCCGCAACACCGAGTCGCCGCAGGAGCAGGAGGACGCGATCCTGACAGCGGCCCGTAAAGAGTTCGAAGAGAACGGGATTCGCAAGACCGGTGTCGACGATGTCGCCCAGCGGGCCGGGGTCAGCCGCAGTACCCTGTATCGACGTTTCCCCAACAAGGAAGCGCTCCTGATGGGCGTCGCCGAGCGCGTATACCTCGACGGGATGCGCATGCTCGAAGCGGCAACCGTCGGATACGGTCCGCAGGACAGCGTGGTCGAGGCGTTTGTCGCCGGAGCGCAGATGGTCAACGACGATCCGCTGATCCGGCGGATGATGCTCGACGAACGTGATGCCCTGCAAGGGATCACGAAGTCGGTGACCGGTCTGTTCATCGAGATCGTCACCGGCCGGATCATGCAGACGCTGCGTGGTGCCGGTGCGCAGATGCCGGACGATGATCTGCATGCGGTCACCGAAATCCTGGTGCGCCTGGTTATCTCGTTTCTCGACACGCCGCCTCTCGATGAAGGGCGGCAGTCCCCGGAGTCGGTGCGCGAGTTCGCGCAGCGCTACCTCGCACCCATGGTCAGGTGAATCGCCGGATGTCGAAATTGCACAAGATACGGACCGAGATATCTGCGGCCCGCGAGTTGCGGCGTGCCGGAGCATTGCCCAGCCCGAAACTGTTGCCGCAGATAGCCAAACTGCGTCGCGCTGGGGGCGAGGCCGCGGGTCCGTCGGTCTACGGGTTGATGTACGGCGACCGGGTGGCGATCATCGATCCCCACGGGTCTCTCACGTACACCGACCTGGCGCGCACGTGCAACGGGGTGGTCAATGATCTGCGCACGGTGTTGCCGACCGACAAGCATCCGACCGTGGGTGTCATGTGCCGCAACAGCCGGTACGCCGTGATCGGTCTGCTCTCGGCCACCGGCCTCGGCGCCCGCGTGGTGCTGCTCAACACCGACCTCGGTGCCAAGCAGATGGCGGAGGTTGTCGGGCGCGAACACGTGGACGTGATCCTGCACGATGCCGAGTTCGCTCCGGTTCTGGAACTGATCGATCCGAGTGTTCGGCGTTACGTCGCGTGGACCGACGAACCCGTCGACACCGCTGATACCAAGACAATTGACGTGCTGGTCGCGAGTGCGTCGACGGAATTGCCGGCAGCGCCGGCGTACACGTCGTCGTTGGTGATCTTGACCAGCGGCAGCACCGGCGCCCCCAAGGGTGCGCGGCGCAATGGTGCACCCGCGATGTCGTTGCCCGCGGGTTTTGTTTCGAAGATCGCGGTTCGGGGCACCGACCGCGTATTGATGTCCGCTCCGGCCTTCCACGGCTGGGGTCTGCTGGCGACGATGGTCTGTCTGCTGACCGGGGCCACCGTGGTCATGGACCGCCGCTTCCAGGCAAAGAGTTCGCTCGAGCTGCTGATCGAACATCGTTGTACCGCAGCGATGATGGTCCCGACCATGTTGCGGCGGCTGATGGATCTCGATACCGACGAGTTGTCCGGGGTCGACCGTTCCACGCTGCGCCTGATCGCGTCGGGTGGAGCCAAACTCGATGAGTCCCTGGTGCGTTCGGTGCAGGAGCAGTTCGGGCATGTGCTGCACAATCTCTACGGCGCCACCGAGGCGTCGTACATCACGATCGCGACACCGGAAGACCTTGCGGTGGCCCCGACCACCGCCGGGCGACCGCCGCTGGGTGTCGAGGTCGCCATCGTTTCGGGGGGCGTCCGGTTGCCCGCGGGGCAGACGGGTCAGATCTACGTCCGGTCGGGCAGCCAGATCAGCAAGTACACCAACGGCACATCCAAGGAGACGCTCGACGGGATGCTCAACACCGGCGACACCGGCCGACTCGATGCTGCCGGCCGCTTGTTCGTCGAGGGGCGCAGCGACGGGATGATCATCTCGGGCGGCGAGAACGTCTTCCCGGAAGAAGTCGAACTCGCGCTCGGCCGTCATCCCGACATCTCCGACGTCGCGGTGGTGGCTGTTGCCGACGACGACTTCGGTCAACGCTTGCGCGCCTTTGTCGTCCCGCGTGACGGCGTGAGCCTCGACGAGGCGGACGTGAAAACGTATGTCAGCACCGAACTCTCGCGGTCGAGAGTTCCCCGGGATGTGCTGATCGTGCCGGAGCTGCCGCGCGGTGCGCAGGGCAAGGTCACCAAGTTGGCGCTCGATGCTCTCGTCGCGCGCAGCGAGTCACTACGATGAACCGGTGCTCAACGTTCGCGCGCTGCTGACCGCTGCTCCCGCATCGCAGCGTGCCCTGATCAAAGCCGATACAGCGGCGCAGTCCGAGTTGCGTGACGCCCGCACCGCGTTGGCGGAGCTGGAGATCGAACTCGGCGACCGGGAACGGGAGAAACGCCCGAAGTGGTTGCTGATTCTTTCTGCGCTGGTGGTGATCGCAGCGGTGGCAGCGGGCGTCGGTGTATTCCGCTACGCCGAGTCCGACAGCGGTTACAGCGACGACGACTACATGCGGGCAGCGGCGGCTCGCGTTCAGGTGCTGCTCACCCCCGATGGCGGTGACCCGAGATCGGCGCAGATCCTGGCCGGGGCCACAGGTGAGTTCGAAGACGAGTTCGCCCAATCGGTCGATGCGTATACGCAATTCGTCACGCAGATCGGTGCGGTGGGGACCGGCACGGTCGACGGGGTGGGGATGTCATCGAGATCGGGTGACCGAGCCACATTGATCGTGACGGCCGCGATCACCGTGCGCAGCGACCTCACGGACGCCGGTTCGGCCGAGCCGGTGCCACGCCGGTTCCGCGTCCAGGTGGACATGGTGCCGGACGGCGGTTCCCTGAAGATCTCGGCACTGGAGTTCTTCGGATGAGCCTTCGTAAGCCGATCATTGCGGCTGTCGTCGCGGTGCTGATCGTCGTCGTCTGTTCGGTGGCGTTGGGCGCCGCCTGGCAGCTGCATGCCCGGGATCAGCAACTGTCCGACAACCGGGCCGAGGTCGCCCGGCAGGCGGGTCCGCTTGTGGCCCAACTGTTTTCTTCCACTGCCGACCCGGACGACCGGGTTCAGGCCCGGGCGGCGGTGACCGACGAGTTTGCGCAGCAGTATGCCGCCGTCCTGGCCGGCGAGCCTCCCGCCGGAGTCTCCATCGTGTGGAATCCGGTGCACACCGGCATCTCCGCGGTTGCCGAAGACAACGCCGACGCCGTGGTGTCCGCGCTGGTCACCGAGACGGTGCCGGGCGCCGAGGCGACAACGGTCACCAAGGTGGTCGATGTCCACCTCGAGCGAACCGGCGGTCAGTGGAAGATCGCCCGTGCGGACGAGGTGTTGTGAGCGAACAACCAATGTCCGCGGCCTCGCACCGGGTCGACAAAGCGCGGCAGCGCGTGGCCCTTGCCGGTACCGCGGCCAAGCAGGCCCGGGCCGCGGCAGCGCCGGCGATCGAGGCGCGCACCGAACGTCGACGGGGCCGACTGTGGCTGACCGTCGTCGCCGGTGCGATCGTGGCGCTGGTTCTGGTGGTCATCACGATTGTCCTGCTCATCGCGCATCACGGCGCGGAAGCCGACCGCGACCGCGATGAGGCCGTGCTCGACGACACCCGCTCGGCGGTGGCGACGATGCTGACGATCGATCCGTCGCATCCCGAGGAGTTTGTCGATCAGGCAATCGCGGTCACCTCCGGCGAGCAACGCCAGAGGCTGGAGGACTCGCGTGAGCAGCTGGTCGAGGTGATCGGTGAACTTCGGGTCCCGAGTACCGGACAGGTGCTGTCCGCCGGGATCGTCGGTGAGGTCGACGGTGGAAGCGCCCAGGTGCTGGTCGTGGCAGAGGGCACCAATCCGACCGTGCTGGGTGCAGATCCTTCGCAGAGTCGCGTGGCCTTGCTCGTGACCATGAAGGATTCCGGTGACCACTGGACCATCGATCGGACCGAGCTGCAATGAAACCTGTCTCCGCCCTACGCGCCATGCCGGCGCGCCGACGGGTCGTCGTCGCACTGCTGGTCGTCGCACTGATGGTGCTCTCGGCGATTGCGGTCGTCGGGTTCATCGGACGTCCCGTGTCCGGGCGCGCCGACGAAGGCGAACGTCAAGAAGTGCAGCTGGCGACTGCCGACGCGGTGACCGCGTTGATGACATTCCGGCCGGATACGCTCACCGCCGCGCAGGAGACCGTCGGTGATCGGCTCACCGGCCGGTTGCTGTTGGAGTTCCGGAGCCAGGGCCCCGGCGTGGTGCTGCCGACCGCGGTCGAGTCCGGGGCGCAGATGACTGCGCAGGTTCTCGCCACGGGGGTGGCCGACATGGACGACAACAGCGCCCGGGTGCTGGTGTTCGTGAATCAGGACATCACGTTGCCCGCGGCACAGCCGCAACAACAGGTGGTGGCTGTCACGAGGTGGGCGGACATGCGTAAGGTCGACGGCAATTGGCTGCTTGCCGGGCTGCAACCTGTTGGGCCGGGCTAAAGCGGGCGGATCAAACTCCAAGTAGGGATGCGAGGTGTGGCGATGAGTGCCGCGATTGTGATTGTCGGAGCCGGACTCGGTGGTGCACGGGTGGTCGACGACCTCCGCAGCGAAGGCTATGAGGGCGACCTCATCCTGATCGGTAAAGAGGACTACGCGCCGTACGACCGGCCCCCGCTGTCCAAGTCGGTACTGGTCGGGGAGCAGGACCGGGTCGACCTCAAGCCCGACGACTTCTATGTCGAGAACAAGATCGACCTGCGGACCGGAACGCTGGTCACCGCGATCGACACCGCTGCCCACACCATCACGGTGCAGCCCGCAGTCGGCGGCGAATCGGAAACGATCGCCTACAGCTCGCTGGTCCTGTCGACCGGCCTGGCTCCGCGGAGTCTGCCGTTCGCCGAAGGGCTGGCCGGCGTCCACGTGCTGCGCACCGTCGACGATTCCCACTCACTGCGTTCGGAGATCGACGGCGCCACCCGCGCGGTGGTTGTCGGCGCCGGATTCATCGGTTGTGAGGTTGCCGCGAGCCTGACGACGCGTGGTCTGGAGGTCACCGTGGTTGAGCCGGCTCCGGCTCCGATGGCCGTGGCGTTGGGGGAGAAGGTCGGCAACATGGTCGGCCGCATCCTCACCGACCGCGGCATCGAGGTCCGCACCGGAATCGGCGTGACCGGCCTGCCCAGCGAAAACGGCAAGGTCACCGGCGTCGAGCTGTCCGACGGGACCGTGCTGCCGGCCGACATCGTGGTGCTCGGCATCGGATCGACACCGGTCATCGACTACCTCGACGGCTCCGGCATCGAACTCGCCGACCGCACCGTCGGCGGCGGTATCGCCTGCGACAGCGAAGGCCGGACCAGCGCGCCCGATGTCTACGCACTCGGTGATGTCGCGAACTGGAAAGATGCGGCCGGTGTGCCGTCGCGGGTCGAGCACTGGAACAACGTGGTCGAGCAGGCGAGCAAGGTTGCCAACGCAATCCTCGGTGTTGTGGTCGAGAATCCGCGGCCTGCTGTCGCGTATTTCTGGAGCGATCAGTTCGAGGTGAAGATTCAGGCCCTGGGCCATCCGTCCGGCGAGGACGATGTGCACGTGGTCCTCGAAGAAGACGGCAAGTTCGTGGTCTACTACAGCCGCGACGGCATCTTCACCGCGGTGGTCGGTGCGGGCAAGCCGGCCGCGGTGATGAAGATGCGCGCCAAACTGCTTGTCCAGACCCAGATCTCGGACCTCCTGGGCTGATGTCGCGGGCCGCCCCGGCCGACCGCAGGCACAGCGCCGCCGCGGTGAAGGCGGCCATCGACGCGCTCGGTGACCCCGACCGCGCACTGCACTCGGCCGGGTTCTTCAAGACCGCCCCCGGGCAATACGGCGAGGGCGACCGCTTCGTCGGCGTGACCGTACCGGCTCAACGCCGGGTCGCCAGGCAGTTTCGCGGTCTGGATCGAGATGGCGTCCGCACATTGCTGGACAGCGATGTCCACGAACATCGTCTGACCGGATTGTTCTTGTTGCGCAGTGGATTCGAGAAGGCTGCGACCGCCGAGGACCGTCAGGCCTGGGTGGATTTCTACCTGCAGGCGGTGTTCGACGGGCGGGTCAACAACTGGGATCTGGTGGACTCCTCGGCCGAGTACATCCTGGGGGCGTCGATGGTGGGACACGACTTCGACGGCCTGCTCGACCTCGTCGCGGAGAAAGACCTGTGGCGCCGGCGCGTGGCCATCATCGCGACGGCCGCATTCATCAAAAACGGCGACGCCGCACCGATTCTGGAACTGGCGCCGCGGATCCTCGACGACCACCGCGACCTCATCCAGAAAGCGGTCGGCTGGATGCTGCGTGAGATGGGCAAGAGGGTGGACCGGGCGTTGCTTCTCGATTTTCTCGAGGACCATGCCGCCCAGATGGGCCGTACCGCACTGAGTTACGCGACAGAGCACCTCGAGCCCGGGCAGCGAGCCCACTATCGCGGACTCCGGTGACCGGTGTCAGAACTCGATCTTGAGGACCGGTGACGTCGGCCGTGCCTGACACCCGAGGATGTAGCCGTCGGCGACGTCCTCTTCGTCGAGGGCTCCGATGTGCTCCATGTCGACAGTTCCCTCGGTGAGGGTGCAGGCACATGATCCGCACTCGCCCTCGCGGCACGAGTAGGGCACGTCGAGACCCGCACTGAGCATGATGTCGACCAGCGTCTGGCTTTTGGGCCAGGACAATTGGTGAACTTCGCCGTCGAGTTCGACCTCGACGGATGCCGCGTCGGCGAGCTGCTCCTCGGTGAGTTCCGCGGGCGCGACGTCCTCGAAGGGGTCGCCGGCCAGCGATGTGAAGACCTCGGCATGCACTTGATGGTGCGACATCTCCACGGCGGCAAGGGCTTTGTGTACGGCATCCATGAACGGGCCGGGACCGCACATATAGGCGTGATAGGCCTTGAACGGCCGGAGCAGCGTGGCGAGTTTCTCGGCGGACGGCAGCCCCTGCACCGATTCGAGCCAGTGGACGATGGTGAGCCGCTGCGGGTACCGGTGCTGCAGATCCTTCAGTTCGGACCCGAAGATCACATCGTTCTCGCCGCGATTGGCGTAGACGAGGACCAATCGGCCGCTGCCCTTGGCGAGTACGGATTTGAGGATCGACATCACCGGGGTGATACCGCTGCCGGCGCCGAGCAGCAGGATCGGTGCATCGAGGTCGGTCGGTGTGAAAACACCGGACGGGGGGAGGGCCTCGATCTGGTCACCGGCAGCGACGTGGTCGCAGATCCAGTTCGATCCGTAGCCATCGGCCGTCCGCTTGACAGTGACCTTGGGCTTCTCATCGCCGAACGGAGACGATGACAGGGAATAGCAACGGGCCACTGATCCGGTCATCTCGCTCGGGATCCGAAGCGTCAGGAACTGCCCTGGTCGGTAGTCGAACCGGTCGGCGGCATCGTCGGGGACGTCGAAGACCAGAGACTTCGCGTCACTGGTCTCGTCGACCACCTCGGCCACGGTCAGCACAACACTGCGGGTGCTGTGTGGGGTGACTGTCACCGGCGTACCTCCTCGAACCACAAACTCTGGATGCCACAAAACAGGAACACGTTCTAGTTCAGATTAGCAGCAGCTGAGATCGATGCCAGCGCACTGTTCAATCCATCACTCAACACCCGGGTACCGCGTGTGAGCAATTCGTCGAGATCGGAATCAGGGTCGGCCAGCCATTGCTCGTAGGCAGCGAGCGCGGTGGCCAGGAGCGTCCACGCGACGGTCTGCGGTACATGATCGCCAGGCCGCGTACCGGTGCGCGAGGCCACGAACTCGGCGACGACCTCTCGCCAGCCGGTGTACATCAGCATCGAATGTGCTTGCAGCGCAGGGACACCCAAGAGCAGGCGCATCCGTTTACGGTGGTGATCGCGGTAATCGGCCGGTACCTGATTGAAGGCCAGCAGGGCTTTGCGCAGCGCTTCGGACACGGGCATGTCGGCGGGGACCTCGGCCAGTAGGCGGCGCATGTCGTGGAGGTGCTCGTCGAAGTCACCCCAGGCGATGGCGTTCTTCGACGGGTAGTACCGGAAGAGGGTGCGCCTGGCGATGCCTGCTGCCGCGGCGACGTCATCCACGCTGGTCTCGTCGAACCCGGCTTCGGTGAACAGGTCGATCGCCGCATCGGTGATCTTCGACTTGGTGGTCGTCGGACGGCGGCCGATGGGGGCGGTCACGGCAACCGTGATGTGTTGATCAACGCATCATCTCCGTTCGCCTGACCAGCATCTTGCATGGGAGATCCATGGTAGTTCGTCATCGGTCGATGAAGTCGATCACCGCAGACGTGAAGGCGTCGTTGCTGTCGCCCGCGGCGGTGTGTCCGGCGCTCGAGAGCTCCGTCACCTCGAGGTCGGGGATGAGCTCGCGGAATGCGTCCACCGATTCCTTGCTCACGACGTCTGAGAGCCGGCCGCGGATCAACTGGATCGGGATGGTCAGTCCCACCGCTTGCTTCTCGAACATGTCGCTGGGCAGCACGACGGAGCCGTCGGCCGGGTTCAGGAATGCCGGATCCCAATGCCAGTACCACCGGCCGTCCTCCCGGCGGCGAAGGTTCCGTTTGAGACCCTCTGTTGCCCCCGTGGTCGGGCGGTGCGGCAGGTACTCGGAAATCGCTGCGGCGGCTTGTTCTAGATCGTCGAAGCCGCCACCACCGGACGCCATGAAATCCCGGATCCGAGAAGTTCCACGTTCTTCCGGCCGGGGTACCACGTCGACGAGGATGAGACGGTCGACGGTGTTCGGTGGCGCCATGGCGGCCACTCCGATGCCTGTCAGCCCCCCGAGGCTGGCGCCGACGATCGTGACCGGCAGTTGTCGTCCGGTCACATCGGGTAACTGTGCGAGCACGCCGAGTCCATCGGCCTGCAGGGCTGTGGCGCTGTAGTCCCCGTCGGGTGCCCAGTCGCTCTCACCGTGCCCACGGGTGTCGAGAGAGATCACCTCGTGGCCGTGAGCCGCGAGCAGCGCTCCGGTGTTCTTCCAGGAGAATCGCGTCTGGCCGCCGCCGTGCATGAGGAGCACGATCCGTGGCGACGGTGTGCCCACCGCACCGTCGGCTGCCCGGTCCGTTGATGCGGGGGACCAGTGGTCGGCGACCAGTCTGATGCCGCCCGACCCGGTGAACTCGACCTGCTTGGGCGCAGGGGGTGTCGTCGTCTGCACGGATGGAACTCCTCTCGGGGGTCGCTTCGACTGTGTCACCCCAGGTCCTCCACAGCTCGCCAGGGTGGCTGATATCGGATCCGCGGTGCCGCGAGCACTGCGGCGTTGCCGCAGTCGGGGCCCCTCAATTCCTTGGAAACGGCCGTGACCAGCATCTTCGGCACCTATCATGGCAGCGGATGCCGCATCGCACATCCGAACATACCGGCAAGTGGCAAGGGGCGGAAGGCAATGCGCAGGATCGTCTTTGAGACCGAACACGAGCAATTGCGGGAGACCGCAAAGCAATTCATCGAGCGTGAAATCGCACCCCATGCGGCGCAATGGGAATCCGATCGATTGGTTGATCGATCGGTCTATGTCGCCGCGGGCAAATACGGACTCATCGGCTTCAACCTCCCGGAGGAGTACGGCGGCGGTGGGATCGACGATTTCCGGTTCAACGCCGTGATCGTCGAAGAACTGGCGAAGTTCGGTTCGGCGTCCCCGGCGCTGAGCCTGCAGAACGACATCGTCGGCCCGTATATGGCCAATCTGACGACGACCGAGCAGAAGGAGCGCTGGCTGCCGGGATTCGCGTCGGGTGAGCTGATCGGTGCCATCGCGATGAGCGAACCCGGGGCCGGCAGTGACCTCGCCGGTATCAAGACCTCGGCGGTACTGGACGGCGACCATTGGGTTCTCAACGGTGCCAAGACGTTCATCTCGGCCGGCATCAATTCGGATCTGGTCATCGTGGTCGCGCGGACCAACCCGGAAGCCGGCCACAAGGGATTCACGCTGCTGGTCGTCGAGCGGGGTATGTCCGGATTCGAACGCGGTCGCAAGCTCGACAAGATGGGCCAGCACGCCCAGGACACCGCCGAACTGAGTTTCACCGATGTGCGGGTGCCGGTGGCCAACGTATTGGGGGAGGTGGACAAGGGTTTCTATCACCTGATGCACAACCTGCCCTCGGAGCGGTTGTCCATCGCGATCGCGGCCGTCGCCGGAGCCCGCAAGACGTTCACCGAGACCCTGCAATACGCCAAGGACCGCAAGGCTTTTGGGCAGTCCATCGGGTCGTTTCAGCACAACCGGTTCCAGCTCGCGGAGATGGCAACCGAGCTCGACATCGCCGAGCAGTACGTGGACCGCTGCCTGCGGGCAGTGGTCGATGGTGAGCTGACGGCCGTCGATGCGGCAAAGGCGAAGTGGTGGACGACCGAGCTTGCGAAACGGGTGATCGATGCGTGCGTGCAGTTGCACGGTGGGTACGGGTACATGAACGAGTATCCGGTCGCCAAGGCCTACGTCGATGCCCGGATCCAGACGATCTTCGGTGGCACCACCGAGATCATGAAGGATCTCATCGGTCGGGATCTCGGCGTCTAGTGTGCCGCTGGTACCTGGCCGTTTGGCCAGATTCGACAGAATTTACAAAAAAATGTAACCGATCGCTGGCATTAATGCACTGAGTGCCATTATGGTGAGGCTCACACCAATCAACAGGAGGTAGTACAGATGGCAGCCCAGAATCCTTCCGTGTCGGCCGACAGCACCAGCACCGAGACCGATCTCGTCTCGGAATCGTTGGTCGAAGAGGTGTCGATCGACGGCATGTGCGGCGTCTACTGACATGTCCGCTCCCACAACTGGTCGAGCGCCGGCTTCGCCTGTGACGTTTGACGTAGACCAAGCGTGGGTTCTGAACTCTTCGGTCGCTCTGCGACCCGAACCGTTCGGCGCGCTGCTGTACCACTTCGGCACTCGTAAGCTGTCGTTTCTGAAGAATCTGACAGTGGTCGAAGTGGTGCAGTCGCTCGGTGACCACGACAACGCGGGTGATGCACTGGCCGCTGCCGGTATCACCGACAATGACCGCTCGTTGTACGTCAATGCGCTAGCGGCACTGGCGACTTCGGGAATGATCGTCCCCAGAACCTGAGTTCGGTGTGATGTCCGGCGCCGCAGCCCTCGGCGCCGGCGAGACACCCGGCGTCAGCCCACGCCCTGTATCCCCGTGAGGAACCCCCATGACTTCCACTTTGGAGCGCCCCGCAGCGCCTCGTCAGCCGGTCGGCCGTCTGGTCGATCAATTCGAGAAAGGCCTCGACGCCCCGATCTGCCTGACGTGGGAATTGACCTACGCCTGCAACCTGTCGTGTGTGCATTGCCTGTCCTCGTCGGGCAAGCGTGATCCGCGCGAACTCGACACCGAGCAGTGCAAGGCGATCATCGACGAGCTGCAGCGGATGCAGGTCTTCTATGTGAACATCGGTGGCGGTGAGCCGACGGTCCGCCCGGATTTCTGGGAACTCGTCGACTACGCGACGGATCACCAAGTGGGCGTGAAGTTTTCGACCAACGGCCTGAAGATCGACAAGAAGGTGGCCGAGCGACTCGCCGCCAGTGATTACGTCGATGTGCAGATCTCGCTCGACGGTGCGACCGCGGAGGTCAACGACGCGGTGCGTGGGCCGGGTTCCTATGCGATGGCCATCAAGGCGCTCGAGAACCTGCATGAGGCCGGCTTCGCAGATGCCAAGATCAGCGTGGTCGTCACCCGTCAGAACGTGACCCAGCTCGACGAGTTCAAAGCGCTGGCCGACAAGTACGGTGCCACACTGCGCATCACCCGCCTGCGCCCGTCGGGCCGCGGCGCGGACGTGTGGGATGACCTGCACCCGTTGCCGGAACAGCAGCGCGATCTCTACAACTGGTTGGTCGAACACGGTGACCGTGTCCTGACCGGTGACTCGTTCTTCCACCTGTCGGCGTTTGCCGAACCGGGACAGGGTGCGCTGCCGGGGCTGAACCTCTGCGGGGCGGGCCGTGTTGTCTGCCTGATCGATCCGGTCGGTGACGTCTACGCCTGCCCGTTCGCGATCCACGAGAACTTCCTGGCCGGAAACATCCTGTCGGACGGCGGATTCAAGACGATCTGGCAGCAGTCCGACCTGTTCCTCGAACTCCGTGAACCGCAGAACGCCGGAGCCTGCACCAAGTGCCAGCACTTCGACGCCTGCCGCGGTGGCTGCATGGCAGCCAAGTTCTTCACCGGACTGCCGCTGGCCGGCCCCGACCCCGAATGTGTGCAGGGTTTCGGCGAATCCCTGCTCGCCGACGACCGCACGGTGCCCTCGGCCAACAAGGACCATTCCCGCGGCGTGCCGCTGACCTTGATGACCAGGCCGCCATCGCGTGACTGCGATGAGAATCCATTGGCCGGGTTCGCACCCAGCACCTGACAAGGCCGCCGGCGACCCCATCCGGCAGCCAGGTAGGCGAGCCGGAGTGATTCACACTCCGGCTGGCCTACTCGACAACCCCAAAAGAAGAACCCCCGGCAGTGCAGCCGGGTGAGAAAAGGATGAAGTAATGAACCCCTGGTTCGAGACGGTCCTCGAAGCCCAGCGTCGGGCGAAGAAGCGGCTCCCCAAGTCCGTCTACTCCTCGCTGATCTCGGGCAGTGAAAAGGGCATCACACTCGCAGACAACGTCGATGCGTTCTCCGAACTGGGCTTCGCGCCATATGTGGTCGGTGCGCAGGCCGACCGCGACCTCTCGACATCGATCATGGGGCAAGACATTTCGTTGCCCGTCATCATCTCGCCGACCGGCGTGCAGGCGGTGGACCCCGAAGGCGAGGTCGCCGTTGCGCGTGCGGCCGCCGCGCGTGGCACCGCGATGGGACTGTCGAGTTTCGCCAGCAAGCCCATCGAAGAGGTCGCCGCGGTCAACGACAAGGTCTTCTTCCAGGCGTACTGGCTCAACTCCCGCGAAGAGATCCTCAAGCGTGCGGACCGGGCCCGCGAAGCCGGTGCCAAGGGTCTGATCGTGACCACCGACTGGTCGTTCTCGATGGGACGTGACTGGGGCAGCCCGGAGATCCCGGAGAAGGTCGACTTCAAGGCACTGCTGAAGCTGGCACCGGAAATCGCTCTCCGGCCCAAGTACGCCTGGGACTGGTTCAACAAGGGCAAGATCAACATCCCCGACCTGACCGCACCCAACGTCGCCGACAAGGGTGAGCCGGGTCCGACGTTCTTCGGCGCGTACGGGCAGTGGATGCAGACCCCGCCTCCGCGCTGGGAAGATCTGGAATGGCTCCGCAAGGAGTGGGGTGGCCCCTTCATGGTCAAGGGCATCACCCGGGTCGACGACGCCAAGCGGGCGGTCGACATCGGTGCCACCGCGATCTCGGTGTCGAACCACGGTGGCAACAACCTCGACGGAACCCCGGCCACGATCCGTCTGCTCGGCCCGATCGCCGACGCCGTCGGTGACGACATCGAGGTGCTCCTCGACGGTGGCATCCGCCGCGGCAGCGACGTTGTCAAGGCACTCGCACTCGGCGCCGACGCCGTCATGATCGGCCGCGCCTACCTGTGGGGCCTCGCCGCCAACGGTCAAACCGGTGTCGAGAATGTCCTCGACATCATGCGCGGCGGTATCGACTCGGCGCTGATGGGCCTGGGACGCAAGAGCATTCACGAGCTCAGCCGCGAAGACATCATCATCCCCGAGGGCTTCGAACAGAGCTTCGGTACACCCAAGGTCTAGCCACGCCGCCACGACCACCCGTTCCGGTCACAGCCACCTGTTGCACAACATGTGGGCCCGACCGGAACGGGTGGTTTTGTATTCGGAGACTCTGGGCAAACGAGACTAGAACACGTTACAGTTCGTCTATGGGAGATTTTGACGGCAAGGTCGTCTACATCACGGGTATCGCCCGCGGGCAGGGCCGCAGTCACGCGATTCGTTTCGCAGAGGAGGGTGCTGCCGTCATCGGCCTCGATGTCTGCCGATCGGTCACCGCCACCGGATATCCGGCAGCCACCGCGGAGGATCTCGAAGAGACTGTCCGCCTGGTGAAAGCGGCCGGCGGGAGCATCCTGGCCCGGCAGGCCGACACGCGCGATCTTGTTGCCCAGCAACAGCTCGTCGCCGATGGGGTGGCCCAGTTCGGACGCCTCGACCTCGTGATCGCGAACGCCGGTGTGCTCACCTGGGGCGGCGTAGCCGACCTGAGTGAGAGTCAGTTCACCGACGTCATCGACATCAACGTGAACGGCACTTGGAAGACACTCAAGGCAACCATCCCGGCCATGATCGAGGCCGGCAACGGCGGCTCGATCGTGATCATCTCCTCGGTGGCCGGGATCAAGGCGATGCCGATGCAGGCCTCGTACTCGGCGTCCAAGCATGCGCTGGTGGGGTTGGCACACACCACGGCAAAAGAACTGGGACAGCACCGGATTCGCGTCAACACCGTTCACCCCTACGGTGTCGACACCCCGATGTGCATCGAGGACACCGACGCGCTGGCGGTCTTCGAGATGCCGCAATACCGGGCACATTTCGAGCCGATCCTCTCCGGGATGGCCAAGTCCGATGACATCACCGATGCGGTGATGTACCTGTGCTCGAAGAAAGCCCGGTTCATTACCGCGTCATCGATCGAGGTCGACATGGGTGCCACCAAGGTCTAGAAAACACAAACGAGCCGGTTGTACAAAGACGAGCCGCATATACGCGGCTCGTCTTTGTACAACCGGCTCGTTTGTGGTCGGTCAGTCGAGCCAGAGGGTCGCCGGGTCGGTCGCGGTGCGGGCCGGCGCGGCCGGGGTGTCCGGGACTGTCCGCGAAAAGCGCGGGGCCACAGCAGGTTGCGTGACACCGTCGAGTTCGATGAGTGTCTGGCGGGCAACGAGGTGCTTGTTCTCGGTGGCCTCGTTCCAGTCGAGCACGGGGGACGCGCAGGCGTCGGTGCCGTCGAAGATCGCGGTCCACTCGTCGCGGGTCTTGGACTTGAACACCTCCGCGAACTTGACCTTCATCGCGGGCCACTGCGAACTGTCGAGCTGGTGGGGCAACGTCGCGTCGTCGGCCAGACCCATGCCGTCGATGAGGAGCGCATAGAACTGCGGTTCGATGGCCCCGACAGCGAAGTATTTGCCGTCGGACGTCTCGTAGACGTCATAGAAGGGTGCGGCGGTGTCGAGCAGGTTTGCCGCGCGCTTGTCCTGCCAGAAGCCCGTGCCGCGCCAAGCCCACATCATCTGGCCGAGCACCGAGACGCCGTCAACCATTGCGGCATCGATGGTCTGGCCCTTGCCGGACTTCTCGCGTTCGAGCAGTGCCGCCAGGATGCCCTGCACCAGGAACATCGATCCGCCACCGAAATCACCGAAGAGGTTGAGCGGAGGGGTGGGAACCTCGTTCTCCCGGCCCACAGCGTGCAGCAGGCCGGTCAGCGAGATGTAGTTGATGTCGTGGCCTGCAACGAGCGACAGGGGCCCGTCCTGCCCCCAACCGGTCATCCGGCCGTAGACGATGCGCGGGTTGACCTTCGCGACGTCCTCGGGCCCGAAACCCAGGCGCTCGGTGACACCGGGCCGAAAGCCCTCGATGACCACATCGGCCTTGGCGATCAGGTTCATGATCGCCTCTTTGTCGACGGGATCCTTGAGGTTCGCCTCGACGATGGTCCGGTTGCGCAGGAGCTGGTCGGCGACCTCACCTTCGGCGGGAAGCTTTCCGGCACGTTCGATGCGCACGATGTCGGCTCCGAGGTCGCCGAGCATCATCGCGGCGTGCGGTCCCGGCCCGATCCCCGCGAACTCGATCACCCGTGTCCCGCTCAGCGGCCCGTTCTTAGTCATTCGCTGCCCCTCATCGTTGAATGCTCTTGTCCCGCGTGTCGCGGGCGCGTTTCGTAACCAGGTACGGTCGGTGTCCCAGTAAACCAGGTACCGAGCGATTGCTCGGGCGGTAAACCCTTCAAGCGTTGCCCGATACGGACTAACATGATCGGAATGACACCGGCGGGCGAGCTCGGATTCCGGAGCTGGACCGAGCTGGACGAGCGATCAGCAACGGTTATCGTCCCCTTGGGATCCATCGAACAACATGGACCACACCTGCCACTCGACACCGACGTCCGGATAGCGGTGGCCGTCGCGCAGGCCGCGGTTGGATCCGGCGGCGCCGGGGGTTCGGACGCCGAAGGTCGCAACTTCCTGCTCGCCCCTGCGCTCAACTACGGCGCCGCGGGTGAACACGAGGGCTTCCCCGGCACGATTTCGATCGGTCAGGAGGTTCTGCATTCGGTGCTGGTCGAGTACGGTCGAAGTGCTTGCCGGTGGGCTCCCCGGGTGTTGTTCGTCAACGGCCACGGGGGCAACGGCCGGACCCTGGTGTCCGCGGTAAGGCAGCTACGTTCGGAAGGACGTGACGTCGCTTGGTTTCCCTGTGCCACGGCGGGTGGCGATGCACACGCGGGTTACACCGAAACATCGCTCCTGCTTCACATTTCACCACATTCCGTACGGGCGGACGAGATGGTTGCCGGCAATGTGACTCCGGTCGCGGAGCTGATGGCACCGATGCGGGCGGGTGGGGTGGTTGCAGTGAGTGACAATGGGGTACTCGGCGACCCGATGGCGGCCTCGGCGGCCGATGGAGGGCGTATGTTGAACGAGATGGCCGCGAAACTTTCCGAAGCTCTCGAGCTGTGGCAGGCCGATGCGAACGGAATGCTGCGGTGATCTCGGAGCAAGACAACCGTCCCGACGAGCGAGTGATCGCTGCGCCGGTGGACCCGGCTGCTCAGTTCCCGCCCGTGGGATTCCAGGTACAGATCGACTCCCATTGCACGGTGTCGTCCGACCGCCGCCATATCGTCGGTGGCTCGCCGTTACGGTTGCTGAACCTGTCCGAGGTCGCCGGCAATCTCCTCGACGCCGACGGCCGCCTGACCGTCCGCGATCAGCTCACGTCGCGGCTGGCCCGCAAACTTCTCGATGCCGGAGTGGGGCATCCCCGGCCGATGTTCGGTCCCACGGATTCCGATGTGACCGTGGTGATTCCCGTGCGCGACAACCAGTCCGGCATCGATCGGCTGCTGTCCGTGCTCGACGGCCACAAGGTGGTCGTGGTGGACGACGGCTCCGCGATCCCGATCACGGCGGCCGGTGCAACGGTGCTGCGGAATGAGACGAGCTGCGGTCCGGCTGCGGCGCGCAATCGTGGCGCCGCCGAGTCCACCACCGAGTTGGTGGCGTTTCTCGACTCGGATGTGGTTCCCGAACACGACTGGCTGACCAAGCTCCTCGGCCACTTCTCCGACCCCAAGGTGGCGCTGGTGGCGCCGCGGATCGTCGCACTCGACCCCGGCGGTGGCGCGATGTCGCGGTACGAGGCGTTGTGCTCGTCGCTCGACATGGGCTGGCGTGAGGGCCCGATTGCGCCGCGGTCGCGTATTCCTTATGTACCGAGTGCAGCGATGGTTGTGCGGCGCAACTGTTTCGACGGATTCGACGAGTCGATGGAAGTCGCCGAGGATGTCGACCTCTGCTGGCGCCTGCACCAGCATGGCTGGACGCTGCGCTACGACCCTGTCGCCACCGTTGCCCACGACCACCGGCAGCGGCTCGCGACGAGTCTGGATCGCAAGCGGTATTACGGCACCGGGGCAGCACTGCTGTCCGGCCGCCACCCCGGGATGGCCGCGCCGCTGGCATTGACCATGCCGATGGCGGCGGCGATGGCGGCGTTGGTCACCGGCACCGGTTGGGGCGTGCTGGTGGCCCTGGCAGTCTTCGGTGTGGTCGGCGGGCGCCTGCATCGCCGGGTGGCGTCGATGCCAGATGCGGCCCGGATGGCTGCCAAGCTCACCGCACAGTCGGTGGGGTTCGGACTCCTGCAGTCGGCGTCGGCGATGTGCCGGCACTATTGGCCGCTGTCATTCCTACTTGCCTTGGTGTCCAAGCGATTCCGGACGTTGCTTCTTGCGGTCGCGGTGGGTGAGGCCGCCTACGAATGGGTGCGCCTCGAACTGGTGAACCCCGAACCGGGGGCCAGGGTCGGCTGGTGGCGGTTCATGGTTCTCAAGCGCCTCGACGACCTCGCCTACGGAACCGGGCTCTGGCAGGGTGCGTTGACCGGGCGCAGCATGGAAGCGTTGTATCCACAGATCGGCAATACGGCCGTTGTTCCGCCACGTCCGCAGGCCGCGCCCAGCGCTGCCGGGTGAGTGCGGTTTCCGCGGCGCGATCTCGATTGATGCCGGGTGGCGCGGACGTGATCGTTGTCGGCGCCGGAAGCAGCGGATGCGTGGTGGCCGAACGTCTCTCGCGTGATCCTGCTCGCCGGGTGCTGTGGCTGGAAGCGGGTGGTGACAAGGCCGCAGCGACCGAGTTGAGGCTTGATCGACTTCCTGTCGCAGCGGGGTCGCAGCGTGTGGTCCACTATCCGAGCCGCCAGGGTTTCGACCTGCCCCGCGGCCGGGGCCTCGGTGGATCGTCGGCCGTCAACGGCGGTTACTTCATGCGCTGGCACAAGGCAGATTTTGCCGGTTGGCCGTGGCCGCAGCAGGAGATTGCGGCTGCCTACGACCGGCTCGACGGCGGCGAGGCGGGTGGCGGCAGTATGCACGTGGCGGCGTTTGCCGACGACGAACTCCACGAGTATGCGCGGGCATTCGAAAATCATTGGCACGAACAGGGTTTCGGTGATTCAACGGCGCCCTGGCCGGATGTCGGTGTGGTACGCGTTCGATCGAACCGTGATGGCTGGCTACGCCGGAGCGCCGCGGAGTCGATAGCGCAGCGCATCGAGGGCCGGAAGAATCTGCAGTTGATGACCGATAGCGAAGTGATCGGACTGCGCCGTTCGGGAGACCGGGTCACCGCTGTGGTGGTCGGAGAGCAGGTCATCGCCGCCGATGAGGTGATCCTGTGCGCCGGCACGCTGGGTACCGCGCAGCTCCTGGCCCGCTCGGGCATCGTCGGTGCACAGAGCATCGGGGTCTGGGAGCATCGAGAGGTGCTTGTCCGGTTCACGCCGGCAACACCACCTGCACCTGCCGCCCGGGCGCTGTTGCAGTCGGTGCTGCACACCGACGATGGAATCGAAATACGCTGCTATAACGGAGATTTCGCGGACTTCATCTCCGGTGTCCCGGCGACGGGACCGGCCATGGGGGTGGCCCTCATGCATACCAGGGAACCGGGATCGATCGCCTGGGATCTGACCAGCGGTCTGGTTGTCGATCTGGGGGAGGTGAGCCGATCCGATCGCGAGAAACTCGCGGCATGGGCCGAGCGCGTCCGGGAGATGCTCGACGGTCCGCGCTTTGCCGCGCTGGTGGACCGCAGTGGTGGCGGAGCGGTGATCGACTCGGTGGTCCGCACCTCTCAACATGCGTGGGGAACCCTCCCGATGGGGGTCGACACGGACTGGCTCGGTCGCGTCACCGCGGTGTCGGGTCTGCGGGTTCTCGATGCCTCGATTCTGCCGACTGCAGGGTCGAGCGGACCGCATGCAACTGTGATGATGGTGGCCTCATACATCGCCGATCAGATCGCGTGAGCGTGACGAACGTCGACATCGCCCGGCGAATCGTCGGTACCGTGAAACGATGACCTCACTTTCTGATCCCGCGATCCGGACGTTTCTCGAAGAGGGAACGAAGACCGGTCACCTCGGATACACCGCATCGGACGGCAGGCCGCTGGTGGTGCCGATCTGGTTTGTCGTCGACGGAGATCGATTGGCATTCAACACCGGAGCGGACACCGCAAAGGGTAAGGCGGTCATCCGGGACGGTCGCGTTGTGCTGTGCGTCGACTTGCCCGAGCCGCCCTACGGCTTCGTCCAGGTGCAGGGCACCGCCCGCGTCAGCGACGACCTGACCGAGGTGCACCGGATCGCCACCGCCTGCGGAGCCCGTTACATGGGTGCCGATCGGGCCCGGGAATTCGGCGACCGCAACGGTGTGCCGGGCGAACTGGTGATCTGGATCGAACCGACGAAAGTCATTGCGTCCCTGAATATGACGGAGTGAGGACACGCCGACGGCGTCTCAGCCGTTAGGCGACGACGCGGCGCGTCGGTAACCGCGAATGGCGGGATAGGCGAACACGGCGACAAGCAGGATGCTCCAGGCGATTGTCTTGATGAGGTTCTCGGCGATCGGACCACCGACCGCCAGCGAACGCATGACTTCGATTGCGCAGGACATCGGTTGGTTCTCAACGATGGGCTGCAGCCAGGCGGGATAGGCGATCGTCGGTATGAATCCAGAGTTGAAGAACATCAGCAGGCTGCACACCAGCGTCATCAGCGGAACCAACGGGATGTTCGAACTCGTCAGTGCAAGCGCAAGAACAAGTGTCGAGAATGAGATCCCGAACAGCAAAGCGACACCGTAGATCCCGACACCTGCTAAAAATCCCTGATCGAACCGGAAGCCGATCGCGAACCCCGCGATGGTGAGTACAACGGCTGCGAGCAGAATCCTTGCCATCTCGGCGATGAGGCGCGCGCTGAGATCGGCGCCGCGATGGATCGGCATCACATAGAGTCTCGTCAGTAATCCGGCACTTCGTTCCTGCATGAGCTGAACACCTGCGGCAAGCGAACCGAACATGGCGGCGACGAGGATCACGAGGGGGACTGTGCCGTATGCGCTGTTTTGTCCGGTGAAGGTGGAAACGGCATCCCCCAGAACGACTTTGAACATGATCATGCTGAGGGCTGGGAACATCAGGCTCTGGAACAGGGTCGGGCGATCCCGCAACCACACCAGCATCTGCCGTCCGGACAGAATCTTGGTCTGGCGGGCATACGCCGCCGTCCCTTGTTCCGCGGGATGGATGTCGAGTGGGAATGTGGTCGCGACCGCAAGTGCGGTACGGGTTGGGGGCCGGTGGTGAGGGGGCCCGCCGGGGGTCTCACCGAGGCGTGTATCGCTGTCGGGATCACCGGAGTCGCTTTCGTCGGCAGGGGCTCGGTGCCGGCCCGGCTGACTGATTGATCGAGGGTTGGAGATCGTCTTGAGTGCAGCACTTGAGGCGTCCAACTCGTCGATGTTGTCGAACTGGTGATGCGGGCCGTGCTCTGCCGCGAGCCGGGCGGGATCGACGTCCTCGATGGCTTGCCACGGATCGACGACAGCACGTACCGCACCGGTCCCCGGAAAGTGCACCTCGGGATAGGCCGTGGAGCCGTCGTCATTCCTGCCGGCGAACTGATGCCGATCGTGTCCTCCGTCGCGACGCCACCAGTGATTCAGGTCGGCGGAATCGGCCGCCCGGTGGCGCGGCCTGGACACCTGGGTGGCCGGCTGATCCGTCGTCCTCGTCGCGTCATCCATGGTGGCTCCGCACGGCGGCAAACGCTGCGCCGGCGTATGCGCACACCAGGATGCCGGCTGCCCATAGCGTTGCGGGCAATGCGATTGCCCACGTGGGATTGCCCTCGTCGAACGAGCGCAACACGTTGGCGAACTGCGAGACCGGTTGGTTGCGGGCGAAGGGCTGGATCCATTCGGGAAACAGGTTCTCGGCGAGGAACCCGGTGGACAGCATGCCGAGGATCAACTGCGGTAGCGCGAGCGCCTGGCTGGTGGCCTTCGGGTCTTTCATCAGAACTCCGATGACGTCGGCGCCGAAGGCCAGGAGAATGCCGATCACCAACGCGGTTGCGAAGAATCCGATCGTATTCGCCACACCTTCCGTTGGGCGCCAGCCGATCACGAGTCCCGACAGGCCCGCCCACACCAGCGACACCACCAACAGCACCGTGTTGGCCGCGAGCCTCGACAGGATCGGGACGGCTGTCGGTAAGGGCAGACTGCGAAGGCGGGCCGAGACGCCGCTGTCAAAATCCATCGCCGATCGCATGGCGGCCGAGGTCGCGACAAATCCGACCGACTGCAGGCAGATGACCGGCATCAGGTACTGCGCGTAATCCACGCCGATGTAATCGCCCATGATCGTTCGCAGCGGCACATAGAAGCACGCGGTGAGCAAGACCGGTGCGGTCATGCACAGGAAGAACTCGTAATGCCGGTTCATCGTCAGCAGCGCACGCGAAGTCAGTGCCATGAACTGATCGAACGGCCGGGTTCGCGGCGCGGTACCAGAGACGATCATCGGTGACGTGAGCGCAAGGTTCACCGGGTCACTCGCCTTCTGCCGGTGCCGCGGTGAGCTTGAGGAAGACGTCGTCCAGCGATGGCCGCCGCAGGCCGACATCGGTCAATTCGATTCCCGCAGAGTCTGTTCGACGCACGATTTCGATGAGTGTGCTCGACCCGTCCGCTGGGACGGTCACCGAATTCCTGGTCTGATCGACCCGGATCTGCTCGTGGGGGACAACCGTGGCCAGCAGTTCGACGATACGTGAGATGTCGCCGGCGAAGCTCGGAACTATTTCGCAGTAGGTACCCGCCACCTGGGTCTTGAGTTCGTCCGCGGTGCCCTCGGCGATGACGCTGCCCCGGTCGATGACCACGATCTGGTCGCTGAGCAGATCCGCCTCTTCGAGGTACTGGGTGGTCAACAATGTCGTGATGCCCTGATTGCTCAGAGCCGTGACCATGTCCCATACGTCCTGCCGGCTCCGCGGATCGAGTCCTGTGGTCGGCTCGTCGAGGAAAACCACCTCCGGCCGGACGACCAGGCCGCAGGCGATGTCGATCCGGCGCCGCATACCGCCGGAGAACTTCGCGACCCGGCGATTGCCCGCATCGGTGAGCGCGAACGCTTCGAGGAGTTCGTCGGCGCGCTGTTTGGCCGCGGCCTTCGTCAGACCCATGAGCCGACTGAACAGGATGAGGTTCTCCCGGCCGGTCAGGGATTCGTCCAGGGCTGCGAACTGGCCGGTCAACATGATCGATTTGCGGACGGCTGCAGGATCTTTGACGATATCGAAGCCCGCGATCCGGGCGCTTCCGCCGTCGGGTGCCAGCAACGTGGACAGCATGTTCACCACGGTCGTCTTACCGGCACCGTTGGGCCCGAGGAGACCCAGCACGGACCCGGTGGGAACCGTGAAGCTGACGCCGTCCACCGCGGTGAAATCACCGAACCGTTTGACCAATCGTTCCACCACGACCGCGGCCTCGGTGGAGTCGACCGCCTGAATCGGTGGAGGCGGAGGTTTGTCCTGCGGCCATGCCGGCCCATCGCCGAGAGGCGGTGCGTCCGCATTGCCGGCGCTGTGGCGCTCCCGCGTGGATCGCATGATCGGGTCCCCTGTTGTCGCTTGATGAATCCGGTGAATCGGGCCTGTGATGTTCACGAACTTATCCGACAGATACTCATGTCGATACCCGTGTAACGCATTGGCTACCCGGTCACGATATAGGCACAGAAGCTGAAATCGGTCGAGTTGAATGTCAATTCGTTCGAATGACATCGCAGGCGAACGCTAGGTCGTTCGGAGATCTTGTGGCAACGTCTGGAATACGATGTCCTAATGCGCCTTCGGGGCAGTGGGAGGAGAACAGCGTGCATGTTCAACTTGCTTCCGGAAATACGAGCCAGACGCCCGGTCTTCGGTTGGTCCCGTCCAACCCTGACTTGCTTCGTCTTGCCGAACTCGTCGATATCGCAGGTCAACGTTGGCCGACAACGACGGCGGTCGGTTCAGGTGACGCGATCCTGTTGTTCAGTGAGCTCCGGTCCCGGGCGATGGCGGCCCGCAAGCTCCTCGGAAACCTGAAGGCATGTTCGCCGGCCGCGCTCGAGGACTCGGCAATCGCGATGGCTTTGATGACGAGTGTTCCGGGTCTGGCGGATTCCGGGCCGGACGGCTTCGCGGCCGCACTGTCGACTGTTCGTCGAAACGCTGCGAAGGCCTTGACCGATCACAAGCTGCCTGGAGGAAATGCCGAAACTCTGGAATTGTCACCCCTTGACGGTGGTCCGCGCAGGCGGCACCGCCGGACATCCCTTCGAGTTAGGACAGCAGACGTATGAGCAATCCCTTCGATGACGAAGACGGTCGGTTCCTGGTGCTCGTCAACGATGAGAACCAGCACTCCCTCTGGCCGACGTTCGCCGATGTACCCGCCGGCTGGCGCAAGGTTTTCGGGGAGGCGTCGCGGGCAGAGTGCCTCGACTACGTGAACGAGAACTGGACCGACCTGCGGCCACAGAGCCTGATCGATGCGATGGAGTCGGATTCCTCGTCCAGCTGACAGTGTATGAAGGCGGCGCGTGTAGCCTGGCTACACGCGCCGTTTGCTGTATAGGTTGCCGATCGGGTGATTGCACGCGACTATGTCACGAAGCCAATGGCGAACCGGTAACGATTGGACACGGTCCCATGGTCTGTACGGTGCCGCCTGTGAAGATTGGTATAGAAGTGGCAGTTGTGGCCAATTCGGGGATCGAAGGGTCGATGTGAGTATGACTTTGACGCCTCCTGGTTCGAACGCGCAACCAGCGAAGACGACGGCAACCAGCGACAACGGCGGCGCTGACTCGGCGAAAGTGCGGCCGGTCGAGCTCGTGGCTGCTCTCGCACGTGTCTCGTCGACCACTCCGGAACGGATTGTCACCCGTTACCGCCAGCGTGCCCTGTGCTACCGCGAATTGTCCGATGTCGTCAATCAGCTCATCACTGTGACCCGAAGTCAGCAGATGGACGACGGGGCCGCCGTGGTGGCCGCCATCTTCGCCCGCTTACCGGAACTGGCGACCGAATCCGATCACGAGATCGTTGCATCCGTCGTATCCGGAGCCCTGGGCCGTGTCTGGGCCGATTTCGCCGACGTCACCGGGATGTCCGATTCGAGCGCTATAGGCGAAAAGCGAGATTCCGATCCGATGGATGAGGGCGATATCGGCGCTCCATTCGCCGTCTGATCTGGCAATTTCTCTTTTGTCAGCAAACCTACCTAGTACCCATTAAGTTGCATAACTAAACCTATGGTTTTGTCAGCAAAACTTAAGCCGTCGCATGCCACTCTCGATTGTGCGATTCCCCGCCTCACCACCGGCATGTAACGTCCGCATCGGAGCGCTCGATATGGTCATATGTACGTCTTGCTCCAATCGCGGGTTATGTCGTTCATTCGCTTGAAAATTCAGCCTAAAGCGGTGTTGTCGAGTGCGTGATCCGGAAAGATTGAAGCAGGAATAGCGTTTCGGTTTTGTCCAGCTGACTGGTCACTCGGCGGTACGTTAGCTGAGCACCGGTCGTGTCGCGATCAGGAGTAGATCTTGAATGCCGCAGGAGGGAGCAGGCTCACGCAGACCGAAGCCAACGCCATTGATGACGCAGGTAAGGTCGGGCGGTTCCCGCTCTCCGCTGCACAGCGCGGAATGTGGTTCGCCCAGGAACTGGCCGGTGACGTCCCGATTGCGATCGCACAGTACGTAGAGCTCCGCGGTGCGCTCGATGTGGGATTGCTCAATGACTGCATGGTGAGTGCGGGAAAGGAGTTCGGGTCGGGCTTTTTGCGCCTGACAGAGGAAGACGGTGACCTGTACCAGTTGGTCGACCGCGAGATCGATGACGCGCTGACGTACGTCGATCTACGTGATGAGGATGATCCGGTCGCGGCGGCCATGTCGTTCATGACCGGGGAATACAGCGCACCGATCGACATCCTGACCGATCGCCTGGTGGTCGCCTACGTTTTGCAACTCGATACCGAACACTTCTACTGGTACAACAGAATTCATCACGTCGCGCTCGACGGCTTCGGCGCGATGGCAATCACGCGCCGGGTGGCCGAGCTCTATTCGGCCGCGGTCGCCGGCGACGATCCTCCGGCGTCGAAAGCAAGTGATCTCTACGGCGTGTATCTCGAGGATGCGAAGTACCGGGATTCGGAGCGCTTTGTCAACGATCGGGCGTACTGGGCCGAGAAGACGCGTGAGATGCCGGATCCACCGTCGCTGTCCGAGTCCGCCGCACCGATCTCTTCGCCCGCACTTGTTGCAGGTGGCGCGATTTCGTCCTCGCTGATCAAGAAGCTCGAGGAACGTGCGGTCGACCTGGAGAGCGCCGTCGCACCGCTGGTCGTCGCGGCTTTCGCCACTTTTCTGGCCCGGATGACCGAACTCGACGACATCGTGATGAGTCTGCCGGTGTCGGCCCGCACCACCGCTGCGCTGCGTCGCTCGGGCGGCATGGTCTCGAACGTGGTGCCATTGCGATTGCAGTTGCCGTCCCACGCCACCATCCGCGACGCCGTATCGCAGGCCCAGCTGGAACTGACCGGAGCCCTGCGGCGCCAGCGGTATCGGTACGAGGACATTCGCCGCGATGCCGGCGAGACCAGGACCCGCCTCGGTCTGTTCGGCCCGTCGGTCAACATCATGCTCTTCCACAACGAGCTGAACCTCGGGCCGATGTCCGGCCACTTCAACGTGCTGGCCACCGGTCCGGTGGAAGATCTGGCTCTGAACATCTATCACGGTGCCGATACCACCGAGATGCACATCGACTTCGAGGCCAACCCGCAGCGATACGAAGCAGACGGCTTGCGGATTCACCGTGATCGTTTCGTCCACTTCCTCGAGCTTTTCATCGAGCGCCCATCGCATTCGTCGGTCGGTGAGATCGATCTGGTCAGCGAGTCGGAACGGGCTCGCTTTGTGCCCGCTCGCGGTGTCGTGGGCGAGAAACCGCAGCGGCTCATCGATCTGATCGCCGAGGCGGTGACGACGGCCGGGGACCACCCGGCGTTGAGCACCGTTGACGGCGAGGTGAGTTACCGAGACCTCGACGCGATGTCCAATCGGCTGGCGCGATTCCTGATCGAGCGAGGCATCGGTCCGGACATGCCGGTCGCAGTGGCGCTGCCGCGATCAGTTGACTACGTGAAGTCGGTCTGGGCAGTCGCAAAGGCGGGCGGTGCGTTCCTTCCCGTCGACCCCGCCTATCCGGCCGATCGGATCAGCCACATCCTGAGCGACTCCCATGCTCGCTGGGGACTGACCGTTCGGGAACTGCACTCACAGCTACCCGACTCCGTGGACTGGATCGTCCTCGACGACGACATCGTGGCGTCGGTGGTCGCCGACCGCCCCGCCCACCAGGTATCGGACGCCGACCGCACCGGCATCGTGCGACCCGACAACATCGCGTACACGATCTACACCTCGGGATCGACCGGGCTTCCCAAGGGCGTTGTGGTCAGCAACGTGGGTTTGGCCAACATCGCGGCCGATATGCGCGATCTCTATCAGGTCCGGGCCGGATCACGGTCCCTGGCGGTGGCATCACCGAGTTTTGACGCGTCGGTCTTCGAGCAACTGCTGGCCCTGTCGTCGGCCGGCACCCTCGCGCTGGCGCCCGTCGGTGTTTTCGGCGGCGAGGAGTTGTCGAACTTCATTCGCGCGCAATCGATCACGCACATGGTGATCACTCCGGCAGCGCTCGGATCACTCGAGCCCGATGGGCTCGACAGTCTGGAATGTGTGATCAGCGCCGGTGAGGCACTGCCGCCACAAGTTGCCGCCCGCTGGTTCGAGCGCACCCGGTTGTTCAATGCCTACGGTCCGACCGAGACAACGATCATCGCGTCGGTGACACCGCCGATCACCAGTGCGTTCAAACCGACCATCGGTGCTCCGGTGCGTGGTCTGAGTCTGGTTGTCCTCGACGACCGCTTGCGGGCGGTGCCGGTCGCGGTGGTCGGCGAACTTTATATCGTCGGCGATGGTCTGACCCGTGGATACATGAACAAATTCGGGCTCACCTCGACCCGCTTTGTCGCCAGCCCGTACAGCAAGCCCGGTTTGCGGATGTACCGCACCGGCGATCTCGTGCGCTGGACGTCATCCGGAGAGTTGCAGTACGTCGGGCGCGCCGACAACCAGATCAAACTCCGAGGCTTCCGTATCGAACTCGGTGAGATCGACGCCGTGATCGCCGGCCATCCGGCCGTGCGTTCGGTGGTCACGGTTGTGCATACCTACCATCCGGCCCCGCCCGAACGTGATCGCCGCGGTAACGACGACGGGCCGTTCGCCGGTGTGGTGCGCCTTCTGCAGCAGATCGACGGCATCACGCTCGATACCGCTGATGAGCCGCCGCCGGTGCGCGAGGTACTCGTCTCGTATGTCGTGATGGAACCCGGACAGACTTTTGATCGTCGCGCGCTGCAGCATTTCGCGACGCAACAACTACCCCCGCACATGACACCGACCTCGATCGTTGTCCTCGAGTCGCTGCCGGTCACCGTGAACGGCAAGATCGACCGGAAGGCGTTACCCGACCCGGTCATGGAAAAGATCGAATTCAGGGCTCCGGCAACGGTTGTCGAACAGATCGTGGCAACGGTGTTCGGTGAGCTGATGGGTATCGACAATGTCGGCCTCGACGATGACTTCTTTGCGCTCGGCGGCAACTCGCTGATCGCCACCAGGGCGGTCGCGCGGCTCGGTGCAGAGCTGAAGGCAGATGTATCGGTGCGCCACATGTTCGAAGCGCCGACCGTCGGAGCCCTCGCCGCGCGGCTGGCCGCCCAGGCGGACAGCGGTGGGCGTCTCCCACTCGTCCGGCGTGACGGCGCCGGCGATGTGCCGCTGTCATTCGCGCAACAGCGGATGTGGTTCCTGAACCAATTCGAACCCGACTCGGCGGCCTACAACATTCCGTTCGCCGTGCGCTTGCGCGGTCGACTGCAGACAGATGCGCTCCGGGCAGCCGTCGGTGACCTGATCGAGCGACATGAGGCGTTGCGGACGTCGTTCCCGAACAACGGGTCGGCACCGGTCCAGCATGTGCACCCACCCGGTGAGGTCGTTCACGAACTCGTCGAGGTCCGGGTGGAGGACGACGCCGAGTTCGAGGCGGGTCTGTTGGAGCTCGCCGGGTCGACGTTCGATGTGTCCGCGGAGGTCCCGCTACGCGTCCGACTGTTCAGTCTCGACGCCGAGCACCACGTGCTGGCCATGGTCGTCCACCACATCTGTGCGGACGGCGCCTCGATGGCACCGCTGGCTCGCGATGTGATCGAGGCCTACAGCGCACGATGCTCGGGTGTCCCACCTGCGTGGACCCCACTGCCGGTCCAATATTCCGATTACACGGTGTGGCAGCAAAAGGTTCTCGGGACACCGGAGGACCCCGACGCGTTGATCACCCGGGAACTCGACTTCTGGGTGGACGCACTGTCCGACGCACCCGGAACCCTCGACCTGCCGACCGATCGACCGCGACCGGTCCGATCGAGCCACCACGGCGCCAACCACGACTTCGTGATCAGCGCCGACCTGCACCGCGCAGTGCTGGATCTGGCAGGCAGCCAGAACGCCACGTTGTTCATGGTGATGCACGCCGCGCTGGCCGCCACCCTGGCGAAGTTGGCCGGCAGCGACGACATCACCATCGGTACACCGATCGCCGGTCGAGGTGAGGCCGCGCTCGACGCGATGGTCGGAATGTTCGTGAACACCCTCGCACTGCGGACGAAGGTAGATCCGACCTCGTCGTTCAGCTCACTCGTCGAACGGGTACGTGACGTCGATCTGGCCGCGTTCAGCAATGCGAACATCCCGTTCGAGCGCATCGTCACGGCGCTCAATCCGGAACGCTCGGAGTCCTACCACCCGGTGTTTCAGGTGATGCTGGCGTTCCAGAACGTGGATGCCGCCGAAATGGAGATGAGTGGACTGGCGCTGACGCCGGTCGAACTCGATCTGGAGCTCGCGAAGTTCGATCTCCAGCTGACGCTCACCGAATCCGCAACCCTGATCGGTTCGCCCACAGACATCGACGCCAGGCTGACCTTCGCCACCGATCTTTTCGACCGCGATTCGGTGGCGGCGATCGCGAGCAGGTTCGTGCGAATGCTCGAGGCCGTCGTCGCCGATCCCTCGGCTGCGATCGCCGATGTCGACGTCCTGGGGTCAGAGGATTCGCAGTTCATTCCCGGTGACGACCGCCCCGGCCTGGCCGATGAACGCCGGAACCTGGTCGAACTCCTCGACGCACAGATCGAGAGCACGCCTGATGCGGTCGCCGTGGTCGCAGACGGCAGCACGCTGAGCTACCGGGAGTTCGGCGCGCGGTCACATCGATTGGCGAGGTGGCTGATCGACAACGGCGTCGGACCCGAGCAGGTTGTCGTCGTGGCCTTGCCGCGCTCGATCGATCATCTGGTCGCCGTTCATGCGGTGTTGAAGGCCGGTGGCGTATACGCGCCGGTCGATCCCGATCAACCCGCGATCCGCAACGACCGGGCGATCTCGACGTCGGCCGCGATGATGGTCCTGGCAAGTTCGCGGGAGCCGTTTGAGACGTCCATCGATGTCCGGGTGATCGAGGTCGAAATGCTTGATCTGGCGGGTTACTCGCCGGCTCCGGTGCGCGATTCCGAGCGCACGTCGCCGTTGCGGCCGGCCAATGCCGCGTACATGATCTTCACCTCGGGATCGACCGGTCTGCCCAAGGGTGTCGTGGTCAGTCACAGCGCGATCGTGAACCTGATGACCTGGACGAGTGATCGCTACGGGATAGATCACAGGGACATGGTCCTGGTCAAAACACCTGCGACGTTCGATGTTTCGCTGCTGGAGCTCTTCTATCCGCTGCAGACCGGCGCGAGGGTTGTCATTGCCGAACCGGGGGGTCATCGCGATCCGGCGTACCTGCGACGGCTGATCGCCGAGCACGGCGTCACGGTGACCCAGTTCGTACCGTCGATGCTCACGGTCTTCCTGAACGAGCTCGACGAATACCCGACCGACGTGCCGGAGTTGTCGTCACTTCGCATGCTGTTCGCCGGTGGCGAGGCGCTGCCCGCGGCCACGGCGCGACGATGTGCCGAACTACTGCCGCACACCGCCCTTCACAATCTCTATGGTCCGACAGAGTCGGCGGTCCAGGCATTGTTCCACGACAACGTGACCGACCACTCCATCGACGTTCCGATCGGGCGGCCGGTCGGCAACACCGGTGCCCGGATCCTCGACACCCGATTGCATCCGGCTCCGCGAGGGGTCACCGGTGAGCTGTATCTGACGGGTGTCCAACTGGCACGCGGATATGCGGGCCGGGCCGACCTCACCGCCGACCGATTCGTGGCAGATCCGTATGCAGAGCACGTCGGCGCCCAGATGTACCGCACCGGAGACCTGGTCCGCCAGCGGGGCGACGGTGAAATCATCTACGAGGGCCGAACCGACTTCCAGGTCAAACTCCGCGGGTTGCGCATCGAACTCGGTGAAGTCGAGTCGGCATTGCTCGAACAGTCGGTCGTGCGAAACGCCGCGGTGCTGATGCGCGACGACAATCTCGTCGGGTACCTGGTACCCACCCCCGGTGCTCACGTGGATCGGACAGAGCTGCGTCGCGCGATGGCCAAACTTGTGCCGGCATACATGATCCCGGCTCACTATGTGGTGCTCGACCAGCTTCCGCTCACCGCCAACGGAAAGCTCGATCGGGGCGCTCTACCCGACCCGGTCATCGAGGTTCAGGCCTACCGGCCGCCACGCAGCGGGTTGGAAAAGGTCGTGGCCTCGGCATTTTCTCAGATTCTTCATCGTTCACCGGTCGGCCTCGACGATGATTTCTTCGCCCTCGGCGGGAATTCACTGGTGGCCACCCAGACGGCCTCGCGCATCGGAGCGGTCCTGGGTGTGGAGATACCGATCCGAACGTTCTTCGACGCGCCCACCGTCGGGGAGTTCGCGAGCCGGATCGCGGACGCGCGTCGACAACTGCGGCCCGCGCTGATCGCGCGCCCGCGTCCCGAGGTGATCCCGCTCGCGCTGGCGCAGCAACGGATGTGGTTGAGCAATCGCATTGAGCCTGATTCGGCCAAATACAACATGCCGCTGGCGTTGCGGCTGCGTGGTCCACTCGACCTCGCGGCGTTGCGTGCGGCTGTTGCCGACGTGATCGAGCGGCACGAAGTCCTGCGCACCATCTACCCAGACGTCGAAGGGGTGCCCCGCCAGCAGGTGATGGCGGAGCACGAGCACGGTGTATCGGTCGGCATGGAGATCATCGAGGAGGACCGGGTATGGGACTCCGTGGTCGAGTTCGTCACCCGGCCATTTGATGTCACGTCGTCGGTTCCCCTGCGGCTCAATCTTTTCCGATTGCCTGACGGGGATCATGTCCTCGCTGTTGTCGTGCATCACATCGCGGCCGACGGGTTCTCGCTCCGGCAACTCGGCGGCGACATGATGGCCGCCTATGCGGCCCGGACCGACGGCGCCTCGCCGCAGTGGGATCCGCTGCCGGTCCAGTATGCCGATTACGCACTGTGGCAACGAGATTACGCCGGATCGATCACCGATGAGGGTTCGGTGGCAAGCGCTCAGCTCGCATTCTGGAAACGCGAACTCGAAGGCATTCCGGCTGAACTCGACCTTCCGCGTGATCGTGAGCGCCCCGCAACACCGAGCCGGGTGGGTGCCTCGGTGCACTTCTCGCTCGATTCGGACGCCGCCGACCGTCTTGCCGACACTGCCCAGCGCTTGGGCGTGACACGATTCATGATCATCCACTCCGCCCTGTCGGTGGTGCTGTCGCGGTTGTCGGGATGCGCGGATGTGGTGATCGGTACCGCGCATGCCGGCCGCGGCGCTGCCGAGCTCGACTCCCTGGTCGGTATGTTGGTGAACACGGTGGCCTTGCGGTTGCAGCTCAAGGAATCCGAACCGTTCACCGATCTGCTCAAGCACGCCAGGGAGGTCAGTCTGCAGGCGTTCAGCATGACCGATGTCCCCTTCGAGAGCGTGGTCGATGCGGTGTCGCCGCATCGTGACGCTTCGATGCATCCGATCTTCCAGACGATGCTGTCGTTTCAGAACTTTGATTCGGTTCAGTTGGCACTTTCGGGTTTGACGATCACCGAGATGGAGAATCCGTTCGATCCGGCAGATTTCGATTTGATGCTGACCGTCGACGACTCGCGTGCCGACGGCGAGGATCTGGCGATGAAACTCACCTATTCGGTCGACCTCTTCGACCACGACACGGTGGACACGTTCAGCGCACACTTCACCTCGATTCTCACTGCAGCCGTGCAGGATCCGGATGTCCGGGTGGGTGATCTGCCGCTCGCTGCGATCGATACGCCCGTGGCCGAACCGGCCGGCGTCGACAGCGGATCTCGGGGAGGCACGGTGCTGTCCCTGTTCGAGGCTTCGGTGGAAGCAGATCCGGGTGCGCCCGCGATGGCGGGTGGGGCGGGCGAGACCACGTTTGCCGAACTCGATGCCCGAGCGAACCGGCTGGCGCGAATGCTGGCCGAGTACGGCTATGGGCCCGGGCAACTCGTCCATGTCGAAACCGAGTGTCTGCGCGAGGCGCTTCCGCTGTGGTGGGCGGTCCTGAAGGCGGGAGCGGGTTTGGTGCTTCCGGCAACCGATGCCGAACTACCCGCGAGAACCGATCTCGTGTTCGGCGTCGATCCGTCGTCGGAGGCAGGCAATGCGCATGCCGACGTGAAGCATCTCTTCGAATTGCCGGGACAGGTGAGCCGATTCAACCCGCGACCGTTCACCTATGCCGACCGCGTTCGCCCTCTGGTTCCCTCGAGCCCGGCACTGTTGGTGCCGGAGTCCGGTACCTGGGCCGAACTGTCGCATGAACGACTCGGACAACGGGTTGCGGCCGAAACAGACCGCCTGGGAATGAACTACGAGTCCAGACTGCTGGCCACCGCAGAGGTCTCGCCTGCGGTCACCGTGTTCGAGGCTCTCCTCGCCGGAGCTGCCGGGGCCACGGTCGTCGTGCCGACGTCCGACGAAGAGACCGACCTGATGGGATTGCTCGCCGAGGAATGGGTGACCCACGTGTTCATCCGGCCCGGCCAGTTGCCTGCTGTCACGGGCGAATCGCTGGAAGATCTGCAAGTCGTGATCAGCGAGGGAAATCCGGCCGCATTGCCGGCGGACGCCGAGGCGACCGTCGAACTCATGACCGTCGACTCGGTGCAGTTGAGGACGTCGGAATGGGGTTGAGCCCGATCGTCGACATGTTCGACCGACCGCCGGCGCCGCCGTTTCGAGTTCAGTGGGTTCTGATCGCGGCGGGAATCAGCATCTGAACGCCGACGCAGCGCATGCGTCGGCGCGTACGTGTGAATCTGGCACTCGAATGAGGAGCAGGGGATGACCGAGGAAGCTCATGGAGGCAATGCTCGCGGGGAGCGGGGCAACCGAAAGGTCGGTCGACCGCCCGCACGGACACGGCGACCACGGCCTGCGAAGAGGGTTCCGACACTCGCGCAAATCCTATCCACCGCAGTCGAATTCAATCCGGACTCGATTGCGGTCGTGGCGGTCGACGGCACCCTGACCTATCGTGAGCTCGACGAGCGCTCGTCTCGACTCGCCCGGATTTTGATCGCTCGTGGCATGGGTACCGAATCCGGTGTCGCGCTTGCCAACACCCGCTCGGCGTCCATGATCGTGTCGATCTGGGCGGTGGCGAAGACCGGAGCTTTCTATATCCCGGTCGATCCCGGATATCCGGCAGAACGTATCGAGTTCATGCTCGACGATTCGGGTGCGACGTGCGGGATCACCACGACCGAGTTTCGTTCCGTACTGCCTGATTCGGTTGATTGGATCGTGCTCGGCAACGGTTCCGATGAGGAAGCGATCGCCGGTGAGGCGGCAGACCCGGTCGGGTATGCGGACCGGCTGCGTCCGATAGCGCCGAACAATGTCGCTTATATGATCTTCACATCGGGATCGACCGGGCGGCCGAAAGGTGTTGAGGTCACGCATTCCGGCTTGTCCGGTCTCGCCGAGACGATCCGGGACCGGTGTGAGATCGACCGATCGTCGCGAATGCTGGCTGTGGCGACCCCTAGTTTCGATGTCTCGGTGTTCGAGATGCTGGGAGCATTCAGCTCTGGGATACCGCTGGTCATCGCGCCGCCGGACGCATTCGGTGGAGAGCCGCTGACGGAGTGGCTGCGAACAACCGGAGTGACACACGCGTTCATCACGCCGTCGGTGCTGCAGACCCTGGTGCTGGACGGACTGACTGACCTACGCACGGTGGTGGGAGGCGGTGAGGCGGTCAGTCCGGAATTGGTGACCCAGGTCGCCAGAGACGGCCGCCGCATGTTGAACGGGTTCGGGCCCACAGAGACAACGGTTGTGACCAGCCTGGTGGAACTCCTTCCGGGGGAACCGGTCTCGATCGGTGGCCTACTGCCCGCGGTCACCGCGCACATCCTCGACACCATGCTGCGGCCGGTTCCGGCCGGTGTGGCCGGCGAGCTGTACATCGCGGGGGTAGGGCTGGCACGTGGGTATCACAACCGGCCTTCGCTCACGTCGGAACGATTTGTGGCCAGCCCGTTCGGCGAACCGGGAAGCCGGTTGTACCGCACCGGCGATGTGGTTCGCGGTCGCGCGAACGGGGTGATCGAATACCTCGGCCGTAGCGACTTCCAGGTCAAGGTCCGTGGTTTCCGCATCGAGCTCGGCGAGATCGACTCGGCGCTGGCGGCCCATCCCGGGGTCGGTTTCTCGGTCACCATCGGCCATCAGCTGGCAGACGGCTCCATGACGCTGGTGTCCTATGTGATGCCTCGTCCGGGTGCCGATATCGACCCCGACGAGTTGACAGCGTTCGTCGGGAAGTCGTTGGCGGCCTATATGGTTCCGGCGGAGATCGTTCGGATCGACGAGGTGCCGCTCACCCCGGTCGGGAAGCTCGACCGTGCCGCACTACCGGCTCCGACCATCGGGACCTCACGCAAGGAGTACCGCGAACCGCAGTCCGAGACCGAGCTGGTGGTCGCGTCTGCGCTGGCAGATCTGCTGGGGATCGAACGGGTCGGCCTCGACGACAACTTCTTCGAACTCGGTGGCAACTCCCTGATCGCGACGCAGGCGGTTGCCCGTCTCAACGCCGCAGTCGGATCGACCAGTGGGGTCCGGGAGATCTTCGAATCGAGAACCGTCGCCGAACTCGCTGCCCGCGTGGAGGCAAACCGTGGCGGAAACATCAGACCGGTGCTCGAACGCCGACCGCGGCCTGACGTCTTGCCGCTGTCATTCGCGCAGCAGCGGATGTGGCTGACAAATCAGTTCGACACAACATCTATCGCTTACAACCAGCCGATTGCCTTGCGAATCAGCGGGAGTCTCGACATCGGTGCGCTGGAGCAGGCGTTCGGCGACCTCATCAGGCGTCACGAGCCGTTACGCACGGTGTACCCCGACACCGACGACGGTCCGGTGCAGGATATCCGGCCCGCTTCCGAGGTGACATTGCCCCTCGTGAGCGAACAGGTCGAGGAGTCGGAGCTCTGGACGACCGTCACCGGTTTCATCTCCCGTGGTTACGATGTGTCCTCGCAGACACCATTGCGCGCCCGCCTGTTCCAGCTCGCGGAGGACAGTTGGGTGCTGGTGGTGGTGTCTCACCACATCGCCAGTGACGGTGGATCGCTGACACCACTGGTTCGTGATCTGATGCTGGCGTACTCGGCCCGGATGCAGGGTGTCGATCCGGAGTTCGCCGAACTGCCCGTGGAGTACGCCGATTACGCCTTGTGGCATCGAGAGATGCTCGGAGAGGAATCGGACCCCGAGAGTCTGATCGCGCGCCAGATCAGTTTCTGGAAGGCTGCACTGGCGGGATCTCCCGAGGTTCTGGAGTTGCCCGCGGACCGCCCGCGACCCGACAAGCCTTCCGGCCGCGGTGACCTGGTCGATTTCGAGATCAGCCCAGACGTCGCGCAGCAGTTGAATGCCTATGCCCAGCATGCGAATTCGACGCTCTTCATGACAGTGCATGCAGCACTGGCGGTGCTGTTGTCGCGTTTGGCGGCCACAGACGACGTGTCGATCGGCACCCAGATAGCGGGTCGGGGTGAACAGTCCCTCGATGACCTGGTCGGGATGTTCGGCAACACCCTGGTGCTGCGTTCGTTCGTGTCGCCGGACCAGCCGTTCGATGCATTCTTGTCCGATGTCCGCTCAACTGATCTGCAAGCACTCGGCGAAGCAGATGTCCCGCTCGACCGATTGATCGAGATCCTGCGTCCGGCTCGATCTTTGGCCTACACCCCGCTCTTCCAAGTGCTGCTGATGTTGCAGAACTTCGAGCGCACCGAAATCCGGTTGCCCGGGGTGACGATCGAGGTGATCGACGACGTGGAGGCGGCGATCGCCAAACTCGACCTGACCATCACCCTGGTCGAGGAGTTCAACGCAGACGGTTCGGCGGGCCGGATCCGCGGCTCGCTGCTCTATGCCACGGACCTGTTCGACCGTGGAACAATGGTGGCGTTCGCCGGTCGGTTTGTCGAGATGCTGGCGGCAGTCGCCGCCGATCCCTCGCGGCCGGTGGGCGATTTGCCGCTGTTGTTGCCCGAAGAGACGGGGCAGCGCGATCTGATCGGCTCGGACCTTCGTCCGATGCCGGATGAGACCTTGGTGGACGGGTTCCGGCGGGCGGTGGCCGCCAACGGTTCCCGGACCGCTGTTGTCTTCGAGGATGAGCAGGTCAGTTACCGCGACTTCGGTGAGCGGGTGTTCCGGCTGGCCCACCACCTCGTGGGCATCGGAGTAGGCCCGGAGGTCACGGTCGCGGTGGCGGCTCGCCGTTCGATCGACATGCTGGTCGCCATCTATGCGGTCCTCGAGGCCGGTGGCGCGTATGTGCCGATCGACCCGGATCATCCGGACGAACGCAACGAGTACGTGCTGGCCAGCGCGCGGCCTGCGGTCGTCCTGACCACCACACGCGATCGTGCCGACCTGCCCGTCGCTGAATCGATCGTTGTCATCGATGAGCTCGACCTGACCGGGCACCCGGCCGGACCGATCGCCGACACCGACCGGCCCACGCCGCTGCGGGCGCGGAACACCGCCTACCTGATCTACACCTCGGGCTCGACCGGAAATCCTAAAGGTGTTGCAGTCGAGCATCGTTCGGTTCTCAACCAGTTGCTCTGGATGCGGGAGAGGTACGACCTCGACCACGACGATGTGATGCTGCACAAGACGCCGGTGACATTTGACGCCTCGGTGTGGGAACTGTTCCTGCCGCTGCAACTGGGTGCGACTCTGGTGATCGCGCGGCCCGAAGGTCATCTCGATGTCGGATATCTTCTGGACCTGACAGTTCGGCACCAGTTCGCGATCCTCGAGTTCGTTCCGTCGATGCTCGAACTGTTCATCACCGAGGCAACGGCGGACTTGCCGCCCTCGTTGCGGTATCTGTCGATCGGTGGCGAAGAACTGTCTGCCGATCTGGTGCGGCGGGCGGCCGACCACAGTTCGGCAGTCCTGGACAACACCTATGGCCCGACCGAGGCGACAGTCACATCGACGGTGTATCGAACCTCGGCCGCCGACACTGTCGTGCCCATCGGTAGTCCGATCCGCAATACCGGTGCACGGGTGCTCGATTCGCGGCTGCACGAGGTGCCGGTCGGCGTGCCCGGAGAACTGTATCTGACCGGGGTGCAGCTGGCCCGCGGGTATCACGGCCGTGCGGATCTCACCGCGGAACGATTTGTCGCCGATCCGCTGACACCGGGCACGCGGATGTACCGCACCGGGGACCTCGTGGTGGTCAGAGCAGACGGCGGGCTCAGGTTCCTCGGGCGCACCGACTTTCAGATCAAACTGCGCGGATTGCGGATCGAGCTCGGCGAAATCGAGTCGGCGCTCAGCGAGCACGAAGACGTCGCGCGAGCGGTGGCGATCCTGTACTCGCATCCCTCGACCGGCGATGCGGTCGTCGGATATGTCGTCCCGGCACCGGGCACGACGCCGGAGCCACACCAACTTCTCGAGTTCGTCAGTCGCAGACTGCCGGCGTACATGGTGCCTGCGCAGATCCTGCCCCTCGACCAGATCCCGTTGTCGCCCAGCGGAAAACTGGACCGACGAGCGCTGCCGGCGCCGGCCTTCGACGCCGGAGACCGAGAGTATCGGGCACCGGGCACGATCAGCGAGAAGCTCATCGCGGACGTCTTCGCGGCACTGCTGGATGTTGACCGCGTCAGTGTGGACGATTCATTCTTCGAACTGGGCGGGCACTCACTTCTCGCCATGCGCGCGGTGGCGCGGATCAACGACGCTCTGTCGGCGTCGATCGGCATCCGTGAACTGTTCGAGTCTCCCACCGTTGCGCGCCTGGCGGCCACAATCGACACCCGATCGGTGACGGCTCGCCGCCGTCCGCCGTTGGAACCGTGTGTTCGCCCCGCGCGGATCCCGTTGTCTCCTGCCCAGCAGCGGATGTGGTTCGTCAACCAGTTCGACACCGGCTCGGCGGCCTACAACATCCCTCTGGTGATCCGCCTCACCGGAACCATTGATGCAGACGTGCTGCGGCTGGCGGTGGCGGACGTACTGGCCCGGCACGAGACGCTGCGGACGACATACCCCCACGCCGATGGCACGCCCTACCAACTCATCGGTGAGGCACAGTCGGTCGCGGACCGGTTCACAATCGAAGACCTCGACGAGACGATGGTGGCAACGCGGGTCAGCGCACTGGTCACCGCGGGATTCGATGTGACAACCGAGGTTCCGGTGCGTGGAGCACTGTTGCGGATGTCACCGAACGAGTCGGTGCTGGTCTTTGTGGTCCACCACATCAGCGCCGACGGCTACTCGATGTCGCCGCTGGCTGCCGATGTGATGGCCGCCTACGCTGCGCGGACCTCCGGTGCGGACAACCAGTGGCCGCCGTTGTATGTGCAGTACGCCGACTTCTCGATCTGGCAGCGCCAGATGCTGGGTTCCGAGTCGGACGTGACATCTGTTGCGGCCGAACAGGAAAAGTATTGGCGCGCACAGCTGGCCGGACTACCCGAGCGGATCGACCTGCCTCTCGACCATGTCCGCCCACCGATCTGGTCGGGCGCCGGTGGCGCGGCGGCGCTGGTGATTGACGGTGAACTCCACGACGGCCTCGATGAGCTCGCGCGCAGTCAAGGTGCGACCCTGTTCATGGTGGTGCACAGCGCATTGGCCGTACTGCTCGCCAGGTTGAGTGGATCCGAGGACATCGCCATCGGTGCCCCGATCGCCGGGCGTGGTTCCGAAGCCCTCGACGGACTCGTCGGCATGTTTGTGAACACGCTGGTGCTGCGGACGAATGTCGATGCCGCCGACCGCTTCTCCGATCTCGTGGCGCAGGCGAAGGCCGTCGATCTGGACGCCTTCGCACATGCCGACATCCCGTTCGAGCGTTTGGTGGAAGTTCTGGCGCCGGCGCGGTCCACCGCACATCACGCGCTGTTCCAGGTCGGTCTGGCCTTTCAGAATCTGGAACGCACCCGATTCGAACTCGGGGATCTGGTGGTCGAACGCTACGAATCAGGTGTGCACCCGGCGAAATTCGACCTGTCGTTGGAGATCGTCGCGCTCGGTGAAGGATCCGGACGCCTGGGGGATCTCTCGGTCGAAATCACCTACGCAACCGATCTGTTCGAATCGGCCACGGTGCAGCGCTTCGGCGAACGTCTGGTCGAGGTCCTCGCCGCGGTTGTCGGACAACCGGACATCGCTGTCGGTGACATCGACATACTCGGAGATGTCGAGCGTCGCGCCATCCTCGGAGAGTCGCAGGGGTCTGTCGCGGGTGTCCCGGATGCGTCGACATTGCCCGAAATCCTGGCTGCGGCAGTCCGGGCGAATCCGGACGGTGTCGCCGTGGTCGCCCGCGAGAAGGCGCTGACCTATCGCGAACTCGACGCGCGCTCAACGCAGTTGGCACGAGTCCTCATCGAGCGCGGTATAGGGGCGGAGTCGATCGTCGCGTTGGCGTTGCCGAGGTCGGCAGCGCTTGTCGAGGCGATCTGGGCCGTCGCGAAGTCCGGGGCGGCATGGGTGCCGGTGGACCCGAAATACCCGGCCGACCGTATCGAATTCATGCTCAGCGATGCCGGCGCCCGCGTGGGCCTGCGGGGTGCTGCAGACGGACACCTTCCCTCCGGACGCGTGGAATGGCTGTCGATCGATGACCCCGAATTCGCGGACGAGGTCGGTCGGCAGGTGTCGATCGCGATCACCGACGCCGACCGCGTGCGGGCGGTGTCGGTGGACAACACCGCGTACATGATCTACACCTCCGGTTCGACCGGCCGTCCCAAAGGCGTGGCGGTGACCCACTCGGGTCTGACCGCGCTCGTTGCCGAGCAACGTGAGCGGTACGGGATCGACGGGTCGGCGCGGGTGCTGGCAGTGGCCTCGCCGAGCTTTGACGCATCGGTGTTCGAACTGTTGATGGCGGTGGGTTCGGCTGCAACGCTGGTGGTCTCACCGCCAGAGGTGTTCGGTGGTGACGATCTCGGTCTGCTGCTCGCGCGCGAGCGGGTGTCTCACGCCGTGATCACCCCGTCGGTTCTCGAGTCGGTGGATCCGGGGCTGCTGCCGGAGCTGCGGGTGGTGGTGACCGCAGGTGAGGCCTGCCCGCCGGACCTCGTGCGGCGCTTTGTCTCCGGCGGTCGGCGGATGTTCAACGGCTTCGGTCCGACCGAGTCCACCATCATGTCGAACTGTGCGCAGTTGGTACCGGATGCTGCCGTGACCATCGGTGGTCCGATTCGCGGTGCCACCACCCGAGTACTCGATCAACGCCTGGCGCCGGTGCCCCGGGGCGTGGTGGGCGAGTTGTATCTCAGTGGCGTCGGGCTGGCGCGGGGATACCATCAGCGCCCGGATCTGACGTCGGATCGTTTTGTGGCGGACCCTCTTTCGGCGGTCCCGGGCACCCGTATGTACCGAACCGGCGACCTCGTCCGGATGGGTGCGGACGGATCGCTGGAATATCTCGGCCGCACGGACTTCCAGGTGAAGGTCCGCGGATTCCGCATCGAGCTCGGCGAAATCGACTCGGCACTGACCCGGCACCCGGATGTGACCTTCGCCGTGACATTGGGCCACCAACTGCCGGACGGGACGAGTGCTCTTGTCGCTTATGTGGTGCCGCTGACCGGCACCGGTGTGACCGCGGCAGAGCTATCCGCATTCCTGCGCGGCACACTCGCCGAATACATGGTGCCGGCGGAGATCATGGTGATCGATTCGGTTCCGCTGACGCCCGTCGGAAAACTCGACCGTGCTGCGCTGCCGCAGCCGGGTCTGGGTACCAGCGCAGTGGACTACCGCGAACCTCGCACCGAGGCCGAACGAATCATCACCGATGTACTGGCCGGTGTGCTGGGTGTGGAGCGGGTCGGGCTCGACGATGACTTCTTCGCCCTCGGAGGCGACAGCATCGTCTCGATCCAACTCGTATCCCGGGCGCGCGCCGCAGGTCTCGTACTCGAACCGCGTGACGTCTTCGAACATCGAACCGCTGCCGCGCTCGCCGCGGTTGCCCGGCCGGCCGGCACCGGTGTCGAGCCACTGCGTGAAATCGAAGGCGGTGGGACAGGTACCCGGCCGCTCACACCGATTGAGCACTTCATGATCCGGCGGGGCGGTGCATACCGCCGCTTCTCGCAGGTGGTGGTGCTGGAGATACCGGCGGCAGCCCAGAACGCCGCCGTCGCAGCGACTGTTCAGGCGGTCATCGATCGCCATGACATGTTGCGCGCCAGGCTTATCGACGATGGGGACGGCCATGTCGTCGAGACGGCCCCACCCGGCAGCGTGAATGCCTCGGAGCTGATCAGCCGGGTGGACCACGACCCCGCGATCGCGCACGGTGAGCTCGAGCGGATCGCCCGCGAGGCCCTTGATGCCGCGCTCGATCGACTGTCGCCGGCCGATGGCCGCATGCTGCAATGTGTCTGGCTCGCACCAACCGGCTCGACCGAGCCCGGGCGCATGATCGTGGCAGCCCATCACCTGGCCGTCGACGGAGTGTCCTGGCGGATCATCATTCCCGATCTCGTCACCGCTGCGATGGCGATCGATTCCGGCGCAGAGGTCATCCTGCCGCCGACAGGTACCTCGATGCGGACATGGGCGACCCTCTTCGCCGACAAGGCGGTTCGGGGTGACTACGCAGATGAACTCGACTACTGGCAGCGTGTGATCGCCACACCGGATCCACTGCTCGGTGCCCGCGCACTCGACCCGCAGATCGACGTCGCGGCGCGGACCGAGAAGATCTCGGTGACCGTGCCCGCCGACGTCAGCGATGTGGTGCTGACAACGACGCCGGCGAAGTTCCGCGGCAACGTGAACGACGGCCTGCTCGCAGCCCTCGCGCTGGCCGTGGCCCGACGCCGGCGTGAGACGGGCACCGAGTCGCAGTCGCTGCTGTTGCGGCTCGAGGGCCACGGCCGCGAATCCGATCATCTGCCCGGCGCAGACCTGTCCCGCACGGTCGGCTGGTTCACCACCAGTCATCCGGTCGCACTGGATCTTTCATCGATCGATGTCGATGACGCCTTTGCGGCCACCTCTGAGGCAGGACGCGCGGTCAAACTGGTCAAGGAGCAGCTGAAGGGCGTTCCCGGGCAGGGTTTGGGATACGGCGTCCTGCGGTACCTCGATGTGACCGCCGGTGAGCTGCTGGCCGGGCCCGCCGGACAGATCAGTTTCAACTATCTCGGGCGGGTATCGACCCCGGAACTCCCGGCCGGAGTCGCGGGCATCGGCTGGACCCCGGCAACTGACATCACCACACTCGGGGACGTTCGGATGGACGCGGACATGCCCGCCAACGCGGTGCTGGACATCAACGCCATCACCGTCGGAGACGAGCTGACCGCGACCTTTGCATTCCCGAGCGACATCCTCACGCGAGGCGAGGTCTCGCTGATCGCCGACTATTGGGTCGAGGCGCTGCAATCGATCGCCGACCATTCGGTCACCGATACGGCCGGGGGGCTCACCCCGTCCGATGCGGCGCTGGTCCGGTTGTCGCAGAACGACATCGATCGGCTCGAATCGCAGACTCCCGCGATCACGGATCTGTGGCCGCTGTCCCCACTGCAGGCGGGACTGTTCGTCCACTCGACGATGCAGGGCGACGCACCGGACGTGTATGTGGTCCAGATGGTGCTCGAACTGGGCGGTGATGTAGATGTTCCGCGGCTGCGGGACGCCGCTCGGGCGCTGCTCTCGCGGTACGACTCGTTGCGGGCCACATTCGCCACCACCGCCGATGGCGTTGCAGTGCAGGTGATCTCCGACATCGGCGACGTCGCCTGGCTTGATCACGATCTCGATGCCTCCACGGCCGAGTCGGAGATCGCGCGACGACTCGCCGCCGAACGGGCACGTCCCTTCGATCTGGGCACGGCACCGCTGGTCCGCTTCATGATGCTTCGCACGGGAGACCGGCACGTGCTCTCGATCATGGCGCACCACATCGTCATCGACGGATGGTCGATGCCTCTGCTGATCAAGGATCTGCTGACGCTGTATGCCGTCCGAGGTGATGCGGCGGCGCTGCCCAATACCGAGTCCTACCGCGGGTACCTCGCCTGGCTCGCACGTCAGGATCGGCAGGCGGCAATCGGCGCCTGGACCGATGCTTTCAGCGGTAGCGAGGATCCCACGCTGCTGTCGGGTATAGCGGATCCGACTGCCTTGTCCTCGGATGCTGACACCATGGACGTCACGATCGAGGAGGCCACCACCGCCCGGTTGGCGGAACTGTCATCCCGTTTGGGTATCACCCTGAACACCGTCATCCAAACGGCCTGGGGACTGTTGCTGGCTCGATCGTTGAACCGTGATGATGTCGTTTTCGGCACCACGGTTTCTGGTCGGCCGGCCGACCTTCCGGGCGTGGAGACGATGATCGGGTTGTTCATCAACACACTCCCGGTCCGGATCGTGATCGATGAATCCGAGACCATCTCAGAACTCTTGGTGCGCGTGCAGACCGAGCAGAGGGCCCTGCTCGATCACCACCACCTCGGCCTTGCCGAGATCATCACGGCCGTCGGCCCCGGTGCCGCATTCGATTCACTCTCCGTGCTGGAGACATATCCGGTCGACGAAGAGGGCCTGAGGTCGGCCGCCTCCATCGATGGGATGGCGGTGACCGGCGCGAATGTGCTTGATGCCACGCACTATCCGATCTCGATCATCACCTTCGCCGACTCCACGATCAGGACAAAGCTGCGCTACCTCACCGATGCGTTCTCTGCGGACGAAGCGGCCAGGATCGGTGCGCGGCTGGTGACGATCTTGGAGGCGGTGGCTGCTGATTCGTTGGTGTTGGTTCGTGATGTTGATGTTTTGGATGGTGTTGAGCGGGAGTTGGTGGGGTCGCGGTGGGCGTTTGAGGGTGGGCCGGTTGATGGTGTGTTGACGTTGCCGGATGTGTTGGATCGTGGGGCGCAGCGTTTTTCGGGTGTGGCCCGGGTGGTTTCTGGTGGTGTGGAGTTGTCTTTTGCCGATTTTGATGTGCGGGTGAATCGGTTGGCGCGGTGGTTGATCGGGCGGGGTGTGGGTCCTGAGTGTGCGGTGGTGGTGGGGATCCGTCGGTCGGTGGAGTTGTTGGTGGCGGTGCATGCGGTGGTGCGTGCGGGTGGTGTGTATGTGCCGGTTGATCCTGATCAGCCGGTTGAGCGTAATGGGTTTGTGGTGGGTGTGGTTGATCCGGTGTGTGTGTTGGTTGCTGGTGGTGTTGATGTGGGTGATGTTGGTTCGGTTCCGGTGGTTGATGTTGGTGGGTTGGATCTTTCGGGGTTGTCGGGTGTGCCGGTGTCTGATGGTGAGCGGTTGGGTCGGTTGCGGGCGTCGAATTCGGCGTATGTGATTTTCACGTCGGGGTCGACGGGTCGGCCGAAGGGTGTGGCGGTTTCGCATGGGTCGATTGTGAATTTGTTTGCGTGGGTTGGGGATCGGTATGGGATCGGTGTGGGTGATGTGGTGTTGCAGAAGACTCCGGTGACTTTTGATGTGTCGTTGTTGGAGTTGTTCTTTCCGTTTGTGGTGGGTGCTTCTGTGGTGGTGGCGCGGCCGGATGGGCATCGGGATCCGGAGTATTTGGTGTCGGTGATGGCTGATTGTGGTGTGACGGTGGTTCATTTTGTGCCGTCGATGTTGTCGGTGTTTGTGGAGATGTTGGGGCGTTCTGGGGTGGGCGCCGAGGGGTTGTCGGGGTTGCGGATGGTTTTTGCTGGTGGTGAGGCGTTGGCGGGTTCGGTGGCTTCTCGGGTGGGTGAGTTGTTGCCGGGGGTGGCTTTGCACAATTTGTATGGTCCGACGGAGGCGGCTGTGCAGGTTGGGTATTTTGATGATGTTTCTGGTGGTGGTGTGGTTCCGATTGGTCGTCCGGTGTGGAATACCGGTGTGCGGGTGTTGGATTCGCGGTTGCGTCCGGTGGGTGTGGGGGTTGCGGGTGAGTTGTATTTGTCGGGTGTGCAGGTGGCGCGGGGGTATGCGGGTCGGGCGGATTTGACGGCGGCGGGGTTTGTGGCTGATCCGTTTTCGTCTGTTGGTGGGCGGATGTATCGCACGGGTGATGTGGTGCGGTGGCGGGCTGATGGTGAGTTGTTGTATGTGGGTCGTAGTGATTTTCAGGTGAAGATTCGGGGTTTGCGGATTGAGTTGGGGGAGATCGAGGCGGCGTTGGAGTCGGTGGGTTCGGTGGCGTCTGCGGTGGTGGTGGTGCAGTCGGGTGCCGGTGGTCAACTGCTGGTCGGCTATGTTGTGCC
>NZ_KB911526.1:0-102133 GCF_000383535.1 Nocardia sp. 348MFTsu5.1 | reverse complement strand
GGGACGGTGGGGGTGAAGCGGTACAACTTCTCGGCGTTACCACGAAGAAGCTTGTACTGGGTGGCCTCAGGCAGATGCTGGATCTGCTTACGCGCCACATTGATCGAATCCGGCCACGTCGAATCCGAATGCGGATAATCGGTTTCGAACATGATGTTGTCCTCACCGATCAAATCGATGTTCGCGATACCGGCCTCATCCTGAATGAAACAGCCATACACATGATCTTTGAAACGCTGCCGGATATCGAGATCCATCGGAACCTCGGTAGCAGCATGACCCTCATACTTCACACCCTTGGCAGCCCAAAAACGCTGCTTGTCATACACCTGCTCCGCCCGCTCCAGAAAATACGGAATCCACCCGATATTGCCCTCCGACAACGCGATCTTCAGATTCGGGAACTTCTCGAAATAATCACTGAACAACCACTGCAACATCGTGCCGGCAGTACGGGTGGCACCCCAGGTCAAGTTCGCCATGAACGGCGCATCAGAGGCGATCGTCGGCAACCGCGACGACGACCCCACATGCATCGAAATGACCAGATCATGATCAGCCGCAGCAGCCATCACCGGATCCCAATACCGGCCCGGATCGTTGATCGTCGGCAACCCCAACGGCTCCGGATTCTCCGAAAACGCCACACTGCGCGCACCCAGGGCCGCAGTACGTTCGATCTCCTTGACCGCCAGCTGCGGATCCCACAACGGGATGATCACCAACGGAATGAACCGGCCCGGATCGGTGGCGCACCACTCCTCAAAAATCCAGTCGTTATACACCTGCAAACACCGCAACGCCAGATCCTTGTCCTGGGCCTCATAAAAGATCTGGCCACAAAACCGCGGGAACGACGGAAAACCCAACGACGCCAAAATCCCGGCCTCGTTCATATGCTCCAAACGCGCCTTCGGGTCATAACACCCCGGATGCATATCGGCATACGTGATCGCCTCAGGACTGAACTCCTCCCGCGACTTACCCACCACCGCCGACAACCCACTGGTCGGCACCACCCGACCCTCATACACCCAGGTCTCCTTGTCACCGGTCCGCACCAACTTCGGCGCCCGATCACGATCCTTCGCCGCAATCCGGTCCTGCCAAATATGCGGCGGCTCCAAGATGTGGTCATCAACAGAAATCAACCAATTCAAATCAAGGGCACTGTGCTGCGCAGTCACTGTCATCTCCATTCACGGTTCAAAGGGATGGACACGGAACCGGTATGGACCGCCGATCTCCCTGTAACTAGAATCACACTCTCGTACAGTATAGAACGACGTTGCCGTTTGCAACGAAAACGAGAGCAGAAGTATTGGAGGGCAGCACAGGTCTACCCGAGAGCTGGCAGCAGAGGTCTACCCGAGAGCCGGGCTGTGTAGCGTTTACCCGCGCGTGCGGTTCAGAGTTGTTTGGTCAGTGAGGTTGTGGCGTCACTGACCGGCAAGAGTGGGAAATGGCAGGCCGCGTACTGTCCGGGACGGACTTCGCGAACTTCTGGTTCCGTTGTGGCACAGCGGTCTTGCGCGTTTGGGCAGCGGGTGCGGAATCGGCATCCGCTGGGCGGCGAGAGCGGTGAGGGCACGTCGCCCTCGAGGGCGGGGCCGGCGAAACCCTTGTCCGGGTCGGTCAGGGGTACCGAGTCCAGCAGGGCTCGGGTGTAGGGGTGTGAGGGGTTGTCGTAAACCTGCACGGAGTCGCCGAACTCGCAGACCTTACCCAGGTACATGACCATGACCTTGTCGCTGACTGTGCGTACGACGCCGAGGTCGTGGGCGATGAACACCACGGTCAGATCGAACTCGGCCTTGAGTTCTTCGATGAGGTTGAGGATCTGGGCTTGCACGGATACATCGAGCGCCGAGACGGGCTCATCGCAGATCAGCAGACGCGGACTCAGTGCCAGAGCGCGGGCGATCGCCACCCGCTGGGCCTGACCGCCGGACAGGGCGCGCGGGAGAACGTCCGAATAGCGTTCGGGTGCAAGGCCAACGGAGTCCAGAACCTGAGCTGATGTGGCGGCGCGGTCGGCTTTCGGTGCGCCGGCCACAGACATCCCTTCCACAACGATGTCCTTGACGGACCGGCGCGGATTGAGTGAGCTGACCGGATCCTGGAAGATCATCTGCATGTCGCGTCGCAAGACCCGCATGGCTTTCTCGTCGGCCTTTTCGATCCAGTCGTCCCCGAACCGGATGCGTCCGGCGGTGACCCGGTCCAGGCGCAGGACCGCGCGGCCGGTGGTCGATTTTCCGCACCCCGATTCGCCGACGATGCCCAGGGTTTCCCCGGGCAGCACATCGAAGCTGATCTTGGAGACCGCCTGCACTGTGCCTGCGCTGGTGGGGTATTCGACGACGAGGTCCTCGACACTGAGCAGTGCCTGATCGCCGCGTAGATGAGCGGTTCCGCTGCCGGCCATGAGATCTACCTTCCAGACAGAGTGAGAGTTTTTACCCGGTGCGGAGCGACCGGGTGCAGGCACGCCACCTCGTGGTCGGCGCCCACCGACTCCAGGACGGGTCCCGGGGTGAGGCAGTCGGACTGTGCGTGCTCGCACCGAGACGCGAACCGGCATCCCTGCGGCTGCCTGGTCGGGTCGGGTAGAGATCCTGAGATCACCCGCAACGGTGCGTGACGGGTGTGGTCGATGGTCGGAGTCGCGCCGAGGAGCGCGTGGGTGTAGCGATGCATCGGGGAGTCGAATACCGTCCGGGTGGCACCGACTTCGGCCAGGCGTCCGGCGTACATGACCGACACGCGATCGGTGCGGCCGGCCACGACGGCCAAGTCGTGACTGATCAGCATCATCCCCATATCCCGTTCCTTCTGGACACGGCGCAGCAGATCGAGGATTTGCCGTTGGATCGTCACATCCAGTGCTGTGGTCGGCTCATCGGCGATCAACAGGTCGGGCTCACAGGCCAGCGCGATCGCGATCATCACGCGCTGACGCATGCCGCCTGACATCTCGTGGGGATAGTTCCGCAGTCTGCGCTGTGGATCTGGGACCCCGACCTCTTGCAGGAGTTGCAGTGCCCGGCCCGTGGCTTCGGAGCGACCGATCCCGAGATGTTTGCGCATGCCTTCGGTGAGTTGGCGTTCGACCCGGACGACCGGGTTGAGTGAACGTCCCGGATCCTGAAAGACCATAGCGATCTGTTTGCCCCAGACCTCCAGCTTTTCTTTTTTCTTCAGGGCCAACAGATCCCGCCCCTGGAAGGTCACTTCACCCGAGCGTGCCGAGCGCGGCGGCATCAGGCCCATGATCGCCCGGGCCATCACCGATTTGCCCGAACCGGACTCCCCCACGATCCCCAGCGCCTGGCCGGTCTGCAGCGACAGGGACACATCGTCCACCGCCCGGACCGTCCCGCGGGCGGTGCCGATATAGGCCCGCAGATTGTTCACCTCCAGGAGCGGTGTGGCCCCCGGAAGTGGTGTGTCCGCCGACAGTGGTGATCCATTGTCATGGTTGTCCGTCGACCCGATAGTCATGGCGCCTCTACCCTTTCGCTCTCGCGAGTCAGTGGAATCTCAGATCCTGTGAATGACGAATTACGCAGTGCTGAAACATGTTCAGTGCTGAAGAGATTTGTCGAACCTGGTGCGTAGGTGGTCGCCGAGTTGGTTGAGGGCGAACACGGTGAAGAAGATGGCCAGCGCCGGTACGAAAACCAGATGTGGGGAGGTGGCCAGGGCGTCTTTACCGTCGCTGATCATGCCGCCCCAGCTCGGTGTGGGTGGCGGGATACCGAGACCGAGGAAGCTCAGCGAACCTTCGGCCACGATCAGCGCGGCCATCACGATCGGGAGGTACGACGCCAGCGGTGCGATGACGTTGGGCAAGATCTCCTTGAACAGGATCCGCGGATGGCCGGCGCCCATATTCCGCGCGGCCCGAACGAATTCGCGAGAGGACCAGGCCATCGTGTTGGCGCGGGACAGACGAATGAAGGCCGGAACGACAACCATCGTGAGACCGATGAGCATCGTCGTCACACTGGGTTCGAAGATGGAGGCCAGGGCAAGCAGCAGGATCAGCGGCGGGAAGGCGAGCATGGCGTCGGTCAGCAGTGAAATGCCGTTGTCGAGGTGACGGCCAAAATACCCACCGACCAAACCGACCAGCGATCCGATGGTGAAACCGACCACGCCGGCAGCGGTTCCCACCACCAGTGACACCCGCGCACCGTAGACGATTCGCGACAGCTCCGAGCGGCCGAAATTGTCTGTCCCCAACAACAAATCGAGAGATCCCCAGGCGGGCTTGAGCCGGGGCGCGCCGACGGGAACGTCGTAGGGAGCGATCGGCAACATATTGGCGAACAACGCCGCCAGGATCAGCGTCACCAGCCAACCCACCGACAGATACACCAGGATGGTGCGGGGCTTTCGGACCGCCGGCACCTGCAGTGCCGGGGTGCTCTCGCGCTCGCTCGTGGACGAGATGATCGTTTCGTTGGAAATCAGGTCGGTCATGCTGCTGCCGTCACCTTTCGGATGCGCGGGTCGATCAGTCCATAGCTCAGATCGACAATGGTGTTGATGGCGACGTAGACAACAGCGATGAAGACCACGATGCCCTGGACCATGATCAGGTCGCGGGTGGTGATCGAAGCCGCGATCAACTGTCCCAAACCTGGTAGCCCGAACAGGGTTTCAACGATCACGGTGCCGCCTATCAACCGGCCGAGATTCATTCCGGCCAGGGTGATCAATGAAAACGACGACGGCCGGAACGCGTGCCGGAACATGACATAGGTTCCCGACATCCCCTTGGCGCGCGCGGCAGCGATGTAGTCCTCACCCAGGGTGCCGATCAGGTCGGTGCGCAGGAGCCGGTGGAACGAGGCGATCTCGGTCAACGCGATCGCTATCGCCGGCAGCAGCGCACTCTGAAGATTGGGGCCAAGCCCCTCACTGAGGTCCGACCAGCCCAGAACCGGGAAGATCTGCAACTGGATGGCGAAAAAGTAGATGAGGATCGGTCCGGCGATGAAGGCCGGCACCGACAAGAACACCGCCGAGAGGGCGTTGATACCGCGGTCCAGAGCCGAACCGGGCCGCACCGCAGAAAGTACCCCCATCACGATCGCAACAACGAGGGCAATGATCAGTCCCAGCGCTGCGAGTTCCAACGTGACCGGCAAACGCTCAGCAATCGCCTCGGTCACCGGCTGATTGGTCAACGGTGACGTGCCGAGGTCACCGGTGACAGCGTTCTTGAGCCAGTCCAGATACTGGGACCAGACAGGTTGATCCAAGCCCAACTCGGCGTCCATCTCGGCGATGGCCTCCGGAGTGGCGTTCTCACCAAGGATGACCTCCGACGCCGATCCGGGAGCCAAGCTCAGCAGGGCCACGACCGCCATGGTCACCAACAGCACCACCGCAATGCTGCGTCCCAGACGTGTTGCGATTGTCTGAAGCATCAACAGCCAGCCTTCGTCCGGCGCGCTGCGCTGGTCCGATTCGTCGAAACCATCTGTCTCACAGTCCCTTTCTCGTCCAGAACATGCGCGGGTTGGCGGGGGTTCGACGCCCCGACAGCCGCTACACGGGGCCGGCTCGCATCACCAACGTTTCCGATTCTTTCCGGACACGTAGGGTCGGAATTAGAGTCCATACATTGGTAGAACATGACTCTCGTCGAAGACAGTGCCACGTACTCGCCATTTATGCAACCAAGATCACTATTTAGGCAGGTTGTGGTGCGCGCCATAAGGGCTGGATGGCGGGTCGCACCGTGCCCTAGCGTCAGTGGCATAGCGGATCACCGGCAGCATCAGCGATGCCGACGACGCCGTTCAGGAATCCTGGCTGAGCCTCGACGCAGCCGACAGCGACTCGATCGACCTCAGTGCCTCGCCGACAACGGTGACCGGCCGAATCTGCCTCGACCGCCTCAAATCAGCGGCCGTCAATCGCGAAAGCAAGGCGGGCCAACGGCTTCCGGAACCAATCGTGACGCCGATAGCCCCGGCTTCGCAGTAGGAGGCGATACGGGCGCCCGAGGCTCAGAGAACCTTCTTCACAACGCTCGACTTCAGCTGCATCTGTCCGAAACCCGGCACCTTCGCATCGATGTCGTGATCGCCCACACCATCGGTGATCAGCCGAATACCGCGCACCTTGGTGCCGATCTTGACGACCCCACCACCGGCACCTTTGACCTTCAGGCTCTTGACGATGGTCACGGTGTCGCCATCGGCGAGGACGTTCCCGACTGAATCGGTGACGACCTGCCCGGACTCAGCATCGTCGCCGGCACCGGGCGCCCACTCGTGACCACACATCGGGCAGACCAGTAACGCGCCGGACTCATATGCGAACTCACTCGCACACGCCGGACACGGAGGTACAACGTCAGACATTGAAGCGGAATTCCACGACATTTCGCTACCGATAAACGTTTCGGCTAGTATTGGGCGGATGACCACCGCTCGAACCCCTGCTCAGCGCCGCCGACGTACCGCCGCGCCCTCCCCCACGCCCTCCACCGCCCGCCGCCGGGCGTTCATCTATCTGCGCGTCAGCCTCGACCCGACCGGCGAGCGGCTGACCGTCCGCCGTCACGAGAAGGACTGCCGTGCGCTCTGCGCGCAGCGTGGCTGGGACGTGGCGCGGGTGTTCACCGACAACTCCGTCTCGGCGAAGGGTGATGTCTACCGAAAGGATTTCGCGGCGATGCTCGAAGCCATCGCGGCGGGCGGGGTGGATGTCGTGGTGGCGTGGGCGCTGGACCGGTTCGTCCGCAGCGCCCGTGACCGACTCACGCTGGTGGAGACGTGTCGCGAACACGGCGTGATGATTTCACTGGTCCAGGGCAGCGACATGGACCCCGCCACTGCGGCCGGTCGCATGATCATCGACGTGATCGGCGGGGCGGCGCAGATGGAGATCGACATGAAGTCCGAGCGCCAGCAGAGTGCGGCGCTGCAACGCGCCACCCTGGGTCGTCCACCGCTGGGGACGCGGCTCACCGGCTACACGCCGAAGGGCGAGATCGTGCCCGAGGAAGCGGCGCTGGTGCGCCGAATCTTCGCCCTGTTCCACGCCGGTGAATCGCTGCGCTCGATTGCCCGGACGCTCACCGATGAGGGCGTGACGACGCACGCGACGAACGCGGAGATCGCACGCACGGCGAAGCGAGCCGAGCAAACCCGCGACGCCCTCTCGACCGGGCGACCGGACCCGCACGCGAACCTGCCCGCGAAGAAGCGGCGGGTGTCACCCGAGTGGAACCCGTCGAGCATCACCAGCATTCTCACGAACCCGCGCTACGCCGGACGGGCGATCTACAACGGCGAGGTCATCGAGGGCGTGAACGCGACGTGGGAACCGCTGGTGAGCGGTGAGGTGTTCGACCTCGTGGCGGCGCGGCTGTCCGATCCCCGCCGCATCACCAACCGCGTCGGCACCGACCGCCGCCATCTCGGCTCCGGGCTCTACGTCTGCGAGACGTGCGAGGCGGCGGTGACATCGTTCAGCGGCGCACGCTATCGCTGCAAGTCGGCCTGCGTGAACCGAGCGCAGCGGGCCGTGGATGCGTACGTGCGGGAGGTGGTCGCCGAACGGCTGCGACGACCCGACCTCGCGGCGCTGCTCGCCCCGGCCGGAGTCGACGCCGCGCCGCTGCTCGACCAGATGGAGCGGCTGCGGGCTCGGTTGGCCACTGTCGCAGCCGATTACGACGCCGGGGTAATCGACGGGCTGCGGTACCGCGCAGCGACCAGTCGTGTGAACACCGAGCTGGCCGAGGTCGAGCGCGAGCTGTCCACGCTTCGCACCGGTGCGGCACTGGGCGAGTTGATCGCCTCCCCCGACCCCGCTGCCGCGTTCCTCGACGCGGGACTGATGGCGCAGCGCAGCGTGATCGACACACTGTGCACCGTGCGGCTGCGCCGGGGCACCCGTGGATCGAAGGTGTTCGACCCCGCGACGGTGCAGATCGTGTGGCGTTCATAATGCCCTCTAAGCGGGTATTCTCTTGCCTGCCAACACCTTTGCATTTTCCGTACTGACGGCTATCAGCTATCATTAGAGTTGCGTGCCGCATCGAAACGCCGCCCAGCAGCCAGCGGCACGCCCTCGCCGATCCGCCCATGCGGTGACCGAGGACGACGCCGCTGCCCGGGCACCGCGAGGTGTCCACACGTGTTACCCGACGACCTGCTGGGGGTCGAGCCTCGGGTTCAGCGCGTGAAACCCACCGAACCCTCGGGAAGTTTCACGTGTCCACAGCACCCCCCACCACAGCACCCACCACCGTCGATACGACTCGCCTACTCACCACCGGCCAGCTCGGGGAACGCCTCGGTGGCCTGACAATCCAGACCATCCGGCGCTGGGTCGCCGTCGAAGGTCTACCGTGCCACCGCATCATGCGCCGCCTGTACTTCGACCCCGATGCGGTCGATACGTGGCTGCGGGAACGCCACGCGCAACCCAACGACGACGCCGAGCGCCGGGCGTCGATCCGGGCGCTGGTCGACGCCGCACCTACGCTGACCGCTGACCAGGCCGCGCAGATCCGCACCGTGCTGAGCGGCGGTGTGAAATGAGCAAGAAGCGCACAACGAGCAAGAAGCGCAAACCCCGCGAGAGCCTGATGGACTTGGGCGACGGCGCGGTGATGCCCCGCTCGATTCCGGCACGACCGGCGTCCTCTCGTCACGCCCCAGGCGTCTGCACGGTCCTTCCGTAGCGTGTCGTCACCAGACCGACGAGAGGACGCCGCCGTGACCGACACCGCCGCGCTGCCCGTGCTGCTCACCGAAACCGAAGTCGCGCAATGGCTCGGCATGTCCACCGAGTCGTTGCGGGCGGATCGGGCGCGTGGCGTGGGGCTGCCGTTCATCAGGCTGGGCCTCCGGCGTGTCCGCTACAGCGCGGACGACGTGCGCGAGTACCTCGCCGCCCGGACCGTCCGGCCACGGGCCGCGCCGGAAGCGCCTGCGCCGCAAGGACAGTGACCGACAGACAGCGATGCCGCCCCCGGGTGTCCCAGGGGGCGGCATCACCCTCAGCGCGTCGCCGTAACCGAACAGGAGCGGACTGACGTGCAGCTCTGAATCTACGCCGCCGGTAGGCACGAACGCCGCCGATACGGCGAAGCTCCCCCGGCATGGCGAAGGCCCCGGAGTTCACCCGGGGCCACCTACCACCGCCCGGCCCACAACCGAAAGCGAAGGACACCATGACAATACCCGACGACCGCCCGGCCGATGAGGCACGCGACGAGCGGCCCACCGGGTTCGCCGACCTACTCGACCTGCTCAACTTCGAGGACGACGAGCGGCTGTCGATCTGCTCGCAGAAACCCGACGGGCCATTCGAGCACACGGCACCCCTCGACCGCGCCAACGCGGTGGGGGTGGCGACCTCGCCGCTCTACGTCGACCACCGGTGCGTGTGGTTCTCGGTCAACCCGGTCGCCGTGCCGCCCGGGTATCTCGGGCGCGGAACCGACGAGCATGTGACGAGGGTGGCCGCGCTGTTCGCCGACGTGGACCACAAGGCGGGCGGGGTGACCGACGCCGATACCGCGAACACAGTCACCAAGGCGATCAGCGCCGCGCTCGGGCAGTTCCCGGCGGCGGTGGTGTTCAGTGGCAACGGCGGGCATCCGTACTGGGTCACCGACCCCGAGGACGACGCCTGGACGCTCGACACCGAGGACAAGCGCGCCGCTGCGGCGGCGCTCTACCGCCGGTTTCACCGGCTCTGTGCCCACCTCGCAGGCACACACGGGGGCAGCGTCGACAACGTGGGCCAGCTCAGCCGGATTCTGCGGGTGCCGGGCACGTTCAACCGCAAGGATGCCGCGAACCCGGTGGCCGTGAGGCTGGAGGTCTACCCGTACGGCCCCGGAGGGCCGCTGACGTTCGCCGAGGTCGCCGAGGCCCTGGACGCCTACGACGTGCCGGAGGAGCCCGAGGACCGCGTGCTGCTGGGGGCGGTCGTGTCGGCACCGGAGGGCTGGGAGTTCGGTACTGCCACCACGCCTTACGTGCAGGCGATGATCTCGCGCTGGAGCACCGACGTGCCGCCGCAGGGGCGACACCCCTGGCTGGTTGGCCAGGCGGTCCGGCTGGCGTGTGCTCACCGGCTCGGCCGGATCACCGAGGCCGACCACGAACGTGCGGTGACGACGCTCGCCGGACGGTTCGAGGAGCTGATCGGCACCGGACCCGACAAGCGTGCCCCCACGCCCGGTGAGGTCGCCGGGACGCTGGCGTGGGGCGTGCTGAAGGCCGCGTCGATGTCCGACGCCCGGGCGGCGAAGGAGGTCGGTGGGGAGGAGATGTCCTTCGGCGACCCGAGCATGAATGGCGCGGCGTCGTCGTCCGGCGCGGCGGGCCTCGACCCGCTGGAGGCCCAGATCGCCGGACGGCAACAGTGGCTGTGGGTCGACCGGGAGGCCAAGGCACGGCTCGCGCACCATGACGCGGCGCTGATCGAGATTCCGCCGCCGATGTCGCTGACGGCCCTGCTGGCCGAGGACGACCCACCGGTCCGCCACCGCATTGCGCAGGTCTGGCCTGCGGGCGGGGCGCGGATCATGCTCGCCGCCCCGGAGAAGGCCGGTAAGACCACGCTGCTCGGCAACCTGGTCCGGTCGCTGGCCGACGGTGACCCGTTCCTCGGTGCGTTCGCGGTCGAGGCCGGGGAGCAGGCGCGGATGGTGCTGATCGACAACGAGATGAGCCGGGACATGACCCGCCGCTGGCTGCGGGAGCAGGGCATCGGCAACCCGGGCGCGTTGCTCGACGTGCAGACGCTGCGGGGCCGTGCGGGGCTGTTCGACCTCGGCAACGACCGGATACGGGGACGGTGGGCACGGCAACTGTCCGACCAGGGGTGCAACTTCCTGATCTTCGACTGCCTGCGCCCGGTCCTCGACGCGCTCGGTTTGAAAGAGAGCACCGAGGCGGGCATGTTCCTCGAACCGTTCGACCAGTTGCTGATCGAGGCCGGGATACCGGATGCGCTGATCGCCCACCACATGGGCCACTCGTCCGAGCGTGCCCGTGGCGACTCGCGGATCGTCGGATGGTCGGACGGCAACTGGAAGATCGTGCGCCTCGATGAGGGTCCGAACGCGCCGAAGTTCTTCACCGCGATGGCCCGCGACGGCGAGCCGGTTCCCGAGGGCGAGCTGAGATTCGATCCGCTCACGCGGCGGCTGACCTACATGGGCGGAGTGGACCGGAGCCAGTCGCGCCAGAACGACGCCGTCGACAAGAAAATGCATGAGGTGCTCACCGTGCTGGCCGAGCGGCTTGCGGACAGCAAGGACAGCGAGGAGGTCAAGGACAGCATGAACACCACCGAGATCAGGCAGGCGGTCGGCGGCAAGAAAGAACTCACAACCCAGGCACTGGCACAGGCGGTGGGCAGGAAGCCGTCGCCCTTGCTCACCCGGATCACAGACGGCCGGGCGGTCCGCTACCGCATCACACCCGAGGGCCTTGATCCGTTCACGTTCTGACGGGTCCGGCCCGGCGATTTCGGGCGGGGCCGATAGGTGGCGCGGAAGCGGCAAAAACCATGTTTGACCTGCGGTTTCTATCGGCCCCTTTTCGAGGGGCCGATACATCGGCCCCTTCCCCGGGGCCGATAGGGGCCGATAGGGGCCAAAAGTCGGTGAAAACACTGCCCTACCAGCGGTTTCTATCGGCCCCTTTTCGAGGGGCCGATAGGGGCCGATACCTATTAGCTATCGGCCCCCCCCTATATAAAGGGGGGCGATAGGGGGCTGATGGGTTGAAATGGGGATAACCAGAGCGGTGGTGAACAGGCTGCGAACCACCCGCGACTACCCGCGACTACCCGCGACTCAGGAGCAGTGGACGGGCCAGGCGGTGGACTGGCAGGAGCGGTGGTGACCGGGCTGCGACACCACCCGCCGCGCACCGAGTTTCGGACAATCTCGGTGAACTCTGCACGGTTACAGTGCATTTCGGACTTCACCCGATCAGCCTAGAATGCAACGGAATCCAACGGCTGACCTGGGAGGAAGCGATGGCGAACAAGGCACGGGCGGCGACAGCGGAGCGGGTGGGGCGCGCACTCGAAATGCGCAGCGGTGGGGCAACCTGGTCCTCTGTCGCCGACCAACTCGGCTACCGGTCGGCGAACGCCGCCGAGGCGTCGGTGCGCCAGTATGTCGGCCGCGCCGCCGAAGGCACCGACATCGGGCAGCTTCTGATGATGGAGGAGCTGAAGCTTCAGCAGCGCGAGCGGTACATCATGGCGGCGGCGGAGAAGGTGAGCGAACGGGACGTGTCCGGCCGGGACACTGTCGACAAGGCCCGGGACCGGATCGCCAAGCACCGGGCGTTCATCCACGGACTCGGCAAGGTCAACGTCGGCGTGGACGTGAACGTGTCCGCGTCGCCGGGGGCGATCCTCGACCGCGCCGAGGCCGACCTTTTGGCCCTGGCTCAGCACCAGCCGCAGATCATCGACGCCGAGGTCGTGACATCGTGACCACCAACGAGGCGGCGGCGATCAAGTCGGCGATGAGCGTCGCCAAGCAAGTCGCTGACGGCACGCTGCACCCGGCCGATCTCGACCGTGCCGCCGCCGACGAGTGCCGCGTCCTGTTCGGCACCGTCGCCGGTCCCGACGACCCGCTGTGGCCCTTGCACCTGGACGTGGCACGCGGCGTGCTCGCGGCCGGTGGCATCCCGGCGGACGAGCTGACCGAGTGGCTCGCCGTCGCCCGTCAGCGGGCCGGGGGTACACCAGGCCCACCAGAGCCGGGTGAGCCCGTCTCCGTGGCGCTGAGCCCCGAGAGCGGCGGTCTCTGAACGGAGCCCATCCCGGCGGTGCCGGATTCGCCTGGCCCACTGGAACTTTGACAATGCACGGTCAGCTCGCCGGCGAGGTGAGGGTGGGGCGGATCGCCCCACCCTGCGGCGCTGATCCGACGCAGCATCCGCCGCTCGGAAGATTTCAACGCGGCGGTCCGCCGCGTTGATCATCACCGCCGCAGCATCCGCCCGCTGGATCGTGCCCGGCGAAGGCCACGGCGCACGGACTGACCTCGGGGCGGATCGCCCCGAAGTTCGCCGCCCCAGGATCAACGACCCGGATCGGGTCGTTTGAACCGGCGGACCAATGACGCGGATCGCGTCGGGGTCGGACCTGTACTGCCGTGTATACTTACAAGTAATTATTGCACCCCAGGTCAAAGGTAGTTTTCCATCATGAAGGCAGTCGCCTACATCCGCACGTCGACCAAGGATCAGCTCGCCATGTACGGCCCCGACCGGCAGCGTGAGGCGATCCGCTCGTGGGCGCGTCAGCACCGGCACCGGATCGTGGCCGAGGTGGTCGAGGCCACGTCCGGCACAGTGCCGCCGCCCGCCCGTACCCTCTGGCCCTACGCGGTGGAGACCGCGTGCGAGAACGGCGGCGCTGTCGTCGTAGCCGACCTGTCCCGGCTGTCACGCGACCTGATCGAGCAGGAGACCGCGCTGCGCGAGATGGCCAGGTGCGGTACCCGGCTGTGCTCTACCTCCGAGGAGGAGCAGCGGATGCTCGATGACCCGAACGACCCGCAGCGCAAGCTCATTCGACAGGTCGTCGGCGCGGTCAATGAGTACGACCGGTCGCAGATCGTGAGGCGGATGCAGGACGGTCGCCGCCTCAAGAAACAGGCGGGCGGCTACGCGGGCGGGCAGCCGCCGTTCGGGTACAAGGGCCGCGACAAGTCCAAGGAACTCGTGCCCCACCCCGCCGAACAGGCTGTGCTCTCACGGATGCGCGACCTGCACGCCGCCGGGGCGTCCACCCGGGCCATCGCCGACGTGCTCAACCGCGAAGGCATGACCACCCGCCAGGACGGTCGATGGTCGTCGCCAATGGTCAGCCACCACCTTCGCGCTCCAGTGCGCGAGGCAGGGTCTACACAGCAGCGGTGATCGCAACCCGGTACGCGAGCGCCTCGTAGCTGACGGCCACGGCCCGCTCGACCACGGCCGACCGCACGTTCTTGTACGGGTCCACCGCCGTCCGCTCGAACACCGGCCCGGTCCAGATCGTGACCGGGCCGGTGATCACCAGTGTGTCGCCCAGGCCCGCCACGTAACCACCACCGAACGCCCAGGAGTGACCGAGCGGGCTGCGCGCAATCGGTGACCCGGTGGCGACCTTGTCGCGATGCGCCGCGCCTGCCCACTGCGCGCCCGCGTGGAGGACCCCGACCTGCCGGTGCCCGGCCATCGCGGCTTCGAGCACGGACACCGCGCCGACGATGTCGGCGACCGATCCGAGGTCCACAGCGTCGATCATCAGCCGGGCGGCGAAGTCTGCCTCGACCGCCGTCGGCTCGCCGAGCCGCTGGTTCTGCCGGGCCTGGACCAGCACCTGCTCGTCGGTCTCCTGGGGATCACACTCATCGAATCCCCAGGTGACCAGGGGGAAGAACGGTTCCAGCGGGGCGGGGCGCTCGCCGTCCTTCCGGGCGTCGGGGTCGAGCGGCGCATAGCACGGGTCCATCTCCCAAGTACCGAAACCGCCGCCCGCGTTGACCGGCTTGACGGCGATGCCGGACCAGGCGTGCTCGGGCAGACGCAGCGGTCCGGTGGCGACCCGCCACAACCCGCTCGGGGTGGGGCTGGCCAGGGGCGCGACGTACTCGACGGGCACGGGGCTGGGGTGGATCGTGGTGTCGCTCATAGTCGGCCACGGTAAGCCAGCCCCATGCACCCCTGGCTGCGATCGTGCAGCCATGCCCAGGACTGCCACAGCTCCACCGACAAACCCAGACCACTGGTCGGCCTCGCGCTGGTCCGGTCGGCTCGGCCAGCTCCGTCGTCAGGGGCGCGCCGACGACGACCCCGATGTCGTGCAGTGCGAGCGTGCGCTGGACTACGTCCGCTGTATCGACACACTCAACGACTCGCGCCGGTCGCTCGGCGATGCGGCCGTCGACTCGCTGACAGCCGCGCTGCGCCGCCGGGTCGAGGAACTGGAGGTGACCCCATGACCCGCGCCGCCCCGACCCGCTGCACCACACCGAACCCGCCCCCGTTGATCGAGGGGGAGGTCGTCGCCCGCGCTGCGCGGCGGATGGGCGCGACCCGCGCCACCCTCGCCGCCGCCGCGTCCTCGCTCCTCCAGACGGCCGACTACCTTGACGCGACCGGTACGGCGGCACCGCCTGACGAACTCGCGGCCCGCCTGGCGCTGCTCGCGGCGCGCATCCGTGAGTCGGCGCGGGATCTGGTGGACGAACGGGGTTCGCTCGACACCTTCACCGAAGGCTTGGGCTACGCGGCCTCCCGGCTTGCCAGTGACGCGGAGGTGACCGAATGACCCGCCTGCTGCGCCGCACCCGGCCCGACCGGGAAGCCGCGTTCGACCTCCCGGCCCTCGTCGCCGGGACCCTGGGCGAGGTCGCCGAACGGACGGCCCGACTGCGCAACCCGGCCGCGCTGGTCGATGAGGTCACCGGGGTGCTGCGCGAAGGCTGGCGTGCGCTCGACCGGATCGAGACCGTGGTGCTCGCACGGGAGACCGCCGCGCTGACAGCGCATCTCACCAGCTACCAGCAGAAGCAACATGCTGCGCAGGCGTTCCGAACGCTGCACCCGCTGCCCGAACCGCCGGACCTGCGCGCCGAGACGGTCGCCGAGCTGCTCGCCGCCGGGCCGTGGGACGCCGAGCTGCTCTCCCGCTCCGAGTCGCTGGCGCAGCGGGCGGCGGCGGTGCTGACCGGCCTCCCGCCGACCACCGCGACCGGGAAGACGACGAGCCGGGTGAAAGTCGACGCCGCGCTCAAGGTGTTCGCCGTCGCGGTCCGCGATCTCACCGCCAGACTGGACCGGATCGACAGGCACACCGCGAACGCACACAACGCGGCGGCAGCACGCGAGGACAGCGCGGAGCAGGCACGCATGTCCCACGCCCGAAAGACACTGGCCCAGTACGGAATCGAGGCATCGTGAACCACTTCACCTGCACACCCGCCGACCGCGCCGCCGCCGCGATGCACGAGGCAGGCCACGCGGTAGCCGCCGTCCTCCTCGGTGGAACGATCACCGAGGTGACGCTCGACCCCGACGGCGGCGGGCTCACCGGGTTCACCGGCGTCAGCACCGGTGCCGTCCCCGAGGTTGCCTACGCCGGGCCGTATGCCGAGGCCCGGCACCGGGCGGGGCGGCTGCCGACGCTCGGGCAGATACAGGATGACCTTCGTAACTGCGACCTGGACCGCGCCGCGCTGATCGCCAGCGGCAGCCCGTGGCCGAGGGGGATTGAGGGCGCGGTCGAGTTCCTCTTGCCGCACATCGCCCGGGTGGCGCTGGCGCTCAACACGTCCGGCCGTCTCGACCACGATCAGGTCGCCGCAGCCCTCGGGTTCCCAGCGGGTGACCGGCCGGTGGTGGTCGCGAGCCTCTGCGGCAGCGTCGGCACTCTGGAATGCCACCTCCCGCGCCGGGTCTCCCCGCTCCCACCCGTGCGGATGCGGTAACACCCACGCGGTCCGGTGGCGGTCCGGTCCCAAGGGGCCCCCTGGAAGCGGTCCCCCTCCTCCCGGGCCGCCTCCCGGCCGCGTGGGTGTTACCGACGACGGAAAGGCCGACGATGACCGATGACCCGACCTCACGGGCTGCGATGACGCTGGTCGCTGCACGCGCACTGGCCGTCGCCCGGCAGCGCCGACGCCCGGCGACCCCGGCCGAGCTGGCGGCGCGGCTCGTGCCGGAGTACCGGATCACCCCGGCCATCGCCCTGATCGGCGACGCGCTGGCCGACGCGATTCGTCACCCTGACAGACGGCTGATCATCACCACGCCGCCCCGCACCGGGAAGTCGGTGCTGGTGTCCCAGGTGGGCACGACGTTCGCCCTGGCGCGCAATCCCGACGCCCGGGTCATCCTCGCGAGCTACGCCGACTCACTGGCCCAGGAGCACTCCCACGCCGCCCGCGCACTGATCGCCGAGAACGCGGCGGCGCTGGGGTTCGGGATCTCCGCTGACAAGACAGCGGTCGGCCGGTGGCGGGTGGATGGGCGGGGCGGTGGCCTGCTCGCCGCCGGAATCCTGTCGGGCATCACCGGTTTCGGTGCCGACCTGCTGCTGGTGGACGACCCGGTCAAGAACGCCCAGGACGCCGACAGCAAGTCCCACCGCCGGAACGTGCTGCGCGAGTTCCGCTCCACTCTCATGACGCGGCTGCACCCCGGGGCCTCGGTGGTCATCATCGGCACACGCTGGCACGAACAGGACCTCATCGGCACGCTGCTCGCCGAGGAACCGGAGCGGTGGCAGCACATCAACATCCCGGCCATCAGCGAGTCCGGCGTGCCTGACGCGCTCGGCCGTGAGCCGGGCGTCGCGATGACCTCGGCGCTGGGACGGACTCCCGAGCAGTTCGCCGACATCCGCGCAGCCGTCGGCTCGCGCACTTGGCACAGCCTGTTCCAGGGCGTGCCGACCGCGCCGGACGGTGGGCTGATCAAACGGGAGTGGCTGGACACCTGGCGGCTCCCGGTCGCACCCCCGCGCCCGGTCCTGACCGTCGTCGGTGTGGACCCCAGCGACAGCGGCAGCGGCGATTCCTGCGGCCTGGTCGCGGCCTCGATGACCTCCGACGGGGTCGTGTCGGTGATCGCCGACGTGTCGGCCCCTATGACCTCCGATGCGTGGGCGCGGGCTGCGGTGGACCTGGCCGTGGCGGTGGGGGCGTCCGAGATCGCCGTGGAGGGCTTCGCGGCGCGGGAGACGTATCTGCGGGTCGTGCGTGACGCGCTGCGCCGGGCCAAGCTCGACCGTCCGGTCAGGGTGACGACGTGGCCACCGAAGGGATCAGGCCGGGGCGGTGGTGACGCGGTCGCCCGGTCGTCGGCGCTGATCCAGGGCCTGGAGGTCGGCACCGTCCGCATCGCCGGGCACCTGCCCGACCTTGAACAGGCCGCTGTCACCTGGCAGGCCGGGCAGCACCAACCGGATCAGCTCGCGGCGCTCGTCGTCGCTCACGACATCCTCACCCACGCGATAGGCGCTCGGATGACGTTCGCAGCGCCCCGAGGTCTGCTCGGTGCGGGCAGCGGTGGCAGCGCAGCCGCCGTGCCCACGTCGATCGAGGGCTACCGCCGCAGGCTCGGCGGTGGTGGTTACGATCCGCTGCTGCACGTGCGGCACACCCGCTGACGGTTCGCTGACCAGCCGATTCGACAACTTTCAGGGCAGTAACAGCAGAACTCTATGCGATGTCCGCTAGCTCGACCGCCAGGGCGTTCAGGACGCGCTGGCAATAGTTCAATCCCGTGTGACACATAGTCGTGTAAGCCTCCACTGTTCGCTCATGACGTGTCCGCTTCCCTCGGCCCGTCGCACCAGCGGACGTCATGTCCATTTCATGGGCGATCTGATTCCGCGCTTTGAACAGGGCGTTCAGCGATTGCGAGTCTTTGAACAGTTGCCGGTTATCTTGCAGCCCAAGGGCGGCAAGTGACGTTGTCACCTGTGTTTGAGATTGGAGACTCGACCCCGTAAGGCTCTCGATGTAGGCATCACGAAGCGTCTGCTCCGGAGTTGCCGTAACCAATAGCTTCGCGAGTTGACGAGCGCTCAGCCCGTCACCGTCCTGAATGTGGCGGACAACGAAGTCGATGTACTTCGTCCTGGCAGCCTCGGAACGGTCGACCTGGATTGGAATGCACGAGCGAAGCGACTGTTTGAGCACAGAGTCAACCCCGGCACCGGCGAACACCACAGCAGCGCGAAAGAGGTCGTGCTCAGCGTGCGTTAGGCGACCCCGACCGGCTGGCCGCTGAGCCCGCAGCGCAGGGTACGAAACGTCGACCAAACTCGCCACCGAGTCATAGGCGCTGGCCAAATAACGCTGCGAAATGTGGACCGGCGAGTCCAGGGCAACCTTTGTCGGCTCAAGGCCAGGGAAGCGTTGCGCCATTCGTCAATCCTCTCGCGCTGTCTATTGCGACGCTTAACGTGCAGCAGCTTTGCTCGTAAGCCGTTGGTCCAAAGCGGAACCGACAACTTTCAGGGCAAACGTCAGCCCTTGCTCGTAGACGTTGATCCAAAGCGGAACTCGACCACGTCGCCGTCGGCCATGACGTAGTCCTTGCCTTCCATCCGCACCTTGCCCGCGGCTTTGGCGGCAGCCATCGATCCGGCGGCGTCGAGGTCGGCGAAGGACACGATTTCTGCCTTGATGAAGCCCTTCTGGAAATCGGTGTGAATGACGCCGGCAGCCTGAGGCGCGGTGTCTCCCTTGTGAATTGTCCAGGCGCGGGACTCTTTTGGTCCGGCGGTCAGGTAGGTCTGCAGACCCAGTGTGTGGAATCCGGCACGTGCCAGTGAATGGAGTCCGGGCTCGTCCTGGCCGATCGAGTCGAGCAATTCCTGCGCGTCCTCGGGCTCGAGTTCGAGCAGTTCGCTCTCCACCTTGGCGTCGAGGAACACCGCATCTGCCGGTGCCACAGTCGCTTTGAGCTGCGCAATGCGGTCCGGATCGGTCAGCACCGACTCGTCGGCGTTGAACACGTAGAGGAACGGCTTCGTGGTCATCAGATGCAGTTCACGAACCTTCGCGAAGTCCAGCGAATCCTTCTGCGAGAACAGAGTCTTGCCCTCGTTGAGAACCTTCTGCGCTTCCAGGGCGGCGTTGAGGACCTCGACGAGCTCCTTGTTCTTGCGCGATTCCTTCTCGAGCCGCGGCAGTGCCTTCTCCAGCGTCTGCATGTCGGCGAGGATGAGCTCGGTCTCGATCACCTCGATATCGGACACCGGGTCGACACGACCGTCGACGTGCACCACGTCGTCGTCGGAAAATACCCGGACCACCTGACAGATGGCGTCGGCCTCACGAATGTTGGCCAGGAACTGGTTGCCCATCCCTTCGCCCTCGGACGCGCCCTTGACAATGCCGGCGATATCGACAAACGACACGGTCGCAGGGAGGATCTTCTCACTGGAGAAGATCTCGGCCAACCGGCCCAACCGCGCATCGGGCAGCTCAACCACACCGACGTTGGGTTCGATGGTGGCGAACGGGTAGTTCGCGGCCAGAACATCGTTGTTGGTCAGCGCGTTGAACAGGGTGGATTTGCCGACGTTGGGCAATCCGACGATTCCGAGGGTAAGGCTCACGAGCAGTCAGTCTAGTTTGCCGTCGCAACACCTCTGCGGGCCGTACGATCAGCGGCTATGACCGCGGGCTATTCGGGTTCTTCGCAGGCCCGCAAACTCGGCCTCAAAGACGGTCTCCAGGTGCTCGTCCTGGGTCGGCCCGGCGGCTGGGACTTCGACAATCCACCCCCGATTCACCTGGTCTCCCGCGCCGAGACCGCCGACATCGTGGTGGCCTTTCACTCCGCGCCAGCCGAGTTCCTCGAACAGATCGACGAACTCGGCACCATCGTCTTCCCCGCCGGGATGATCTGGATCCTCTGGCCACGCAAATCAGCCGGCCACGTGAGCGACATGAACGAGAACCTCATCCGTGACGCCGCACTGGAACGCGGTCTCGTCGACGTCAAGGTCGCAGCTGTCGACAACGATTGGTCCGGTCTCAAACTGGTGTGGCGCAAAGAGTTGCGCTAGGTGGCTTGCGGCTCTGTGCCACCGTCATCCGGGACGACCACGTTGTCGTCTTCATCGTCTGCGACGTCGGTCTCGCCCGCCCGGAGTGCGATCTGTTCGTTCAGATAACGCAGCACCACGGCCACCACCGCGGCCACCGGGACCGCAAGGAATGCACCGACGATGCCGAAGAGCGTACTGCCGGCGGTCACCGACAACAGCACGATCGCGGCATGCAGATTCATCGACTTCGACTGCAACCACGGCTGCAGCACGTTGCCCTCGAGCTGCTGCACCAACAGAATGATGCCGAGCACGATCAAGGCGGTCCACGGACCGTTGCCGACCAATGCCACCAGCACCGCGAGGGCGCCGGCGACAAACGCGCCGACGATCGGGATGAAGCCACCGAAGAACGTGATGATCGCCAGCGCGTAGGCCAGTGGCACACCGAGGATGACGAGGCCGGCGCCGATGAGTACCGCGTCGATGGCACTCACGACTGCTTGCGTCCGGATGAAGCCGCTCAGCGTCGCCCAGATGCGGGAGAGCACCTCCGCGATGTGCTCCGATGCAGGTGCACCGCTGGTCCGGCGTAGCCACGGGAGGAACCTCGGTCCGTCCTTGAGGAAGAAGAAGGTCAGAAACAACACCGTGAACAGCGTGATCAGTACCGACGTCGTTTTGGTGACACCGGAGAAGACGCCTGAGGCGATAGTGGTGCTGGAATCCTGAATCCGGCCGGTGATCGCATCGACCGCTGTGTTCAGCTGTTCATCACTGACCCGGAACGGTGGCCCCTGCAACCACTCTTCGATCTCCTCGATGCCGTCGATGGCCTGCGACGCCAGGTCGCCGGACTGATCAACGATCGACGGTGCGATGGCGGCCATGATGCCCACGACCACCCCGATCGCGAGCAGCAACACCAGGGCCGATGCAGCCGCCGGACCGATGCCCTTCTTCCGAAGCCAGCGAACCGGTGGCCATAGAACCGTGCAGACGATGACCGCGAGAACCACAGGCAGCAAGACCACCCAGGCCTTGCCGACGATCCAGGACAACACCCACGCGCCGCCGGCGATCAGGATCAAACGCAGGCTGTGTTTTGCCAGCCACTCGCCACCCTCCCCGATGACCTTGCCGCGAGTCTTCTTCGGCGGGGGCTGCACACCGGACACAACGTCCTTCCCGTCCGCGGTCCTCTTCTTGGCCGGTTCCCCGGCCGATGATGTCGCCATGCGTCGATCGTCACATGCCCGCGGTCCCGATGACGCGTCGACCTGCCGCGCCAGTACAAGATGTCCGCCACACTTTGTACGGTGGCCGCACAAGGAGGCAGACATGCAGGCAGTCACACGGCAACAGCTATTGGCTGCGCGATGGCACGTCCAACAAGCCGGCCGCGACGGCAAGGCGTCCGACTGCGACATCCTCGACTACGGGGTGCAGGATTCGGGACCCGATGGTGCGCCGTGGGCGCTGCGGATCCGGGGCGCCGTTGTGCCCGACGAAAACCTCGCCGTGGCATGGACCATTCGCGGCGCACCTCATTACTACCGCCGCTCCGACCTCACTGAGATCGCTGTCGCGGTATGCCCGTTGTCCTCGGCGGATGCGGGCAAGCGAATCTTCGACGCGAACAAGCAGTTCAAAGAGTCCGGTGTGGATTCGTTGGTGGCGATGTCCGAACTCTCCACCGCAATGCGCACAATCGTTGACCGTCCCACCCCAAAAGGTGAAATGTCACGTCAACTGACCGACGTCCTGCCCGATCATTTTCTGCGGTTCTGCAAGCCCTGCAACGCCATTCATCCCTACGAGATCTCGTTTCGCATCGCCGCACTGCAGGCCGGACTCGAACTTCGGGCAGGAACCAGCCCGCCGATCGTGCAACGAATCAAAGGGTTGCAGCCCAACAACTTCCGACGCCTCGGCACCGATGCGACCGCACGGTTCGATGTGATCCGCAACCATCTCCGCTTCTACGGAGCAGCGACCCCCAAGCAGGTCGCATCGTTCCTCGACGCCCCCGTGCAGGATGTGAAGGCGCATTGGCCCTCGGACGTCACACCGGTGACCGTCGAAGGCGAGACCCGCTCGGCGCTCACCGAGTACGTGGATGTGCTCACCGATCCCCCGAAACCCACGGGTGTATTTCTTCTCGGCCCCTACGATCCGCTCCTGCAGACCCGCGACCGCGACCTACTGATTCCGGATGCCCGGATTCGTAAAACCATCTGGCCGGCACTCGGTCGGCCCGGAGTCATATTCTCGAATGCCGAACCGATCGGCACCTGGCGCCCGGCCAAGGCGGGAAAGAAGCTCAACATCAACATTGAGTTGTGGACCCGGCAGACCGCCGCCGTCTCCGGCGCGATCAAAGAGCAGGCGCAGCAGCTCGCGGAGTTCCGCGGCGCGACCCTCAGCGAGGTCAGGTCCGAGTAGAGGCCTCAGGCGCGGCGGCGTTGCAGCCAGCGACGCCTTTCACCGACGGCATCATCGCCGCGCGAGTGTGCTTCCCCGGCCAGATCTGACACCTCGTCGGCGGCAGCCGGTTGCTGGGCCAGACCCTTTTCTGCTTCGATCGCCGACCGCACCGACTGCTCGCCATAGAGACCCATCATGATCTCCACACCCCAGCCGGGGAATTGCGACAACGGCGCTTCTTTGCGTCCCCATCGTGTTACGTACATGTGACCACCCTCGCACGACCACCCGCGCTTTGTCCCCGTTTTCCTGCGGGAAGAGCCTAAATACGGGACGTAAGTCCCAATCCGCGCGAATACCTTAGTGTGACGTCGGACACTGCATATTTTGGGGTCTGTGTCCAGTATCCAGACAGTCGTATTGTGGCGTCCGATTTCCGCTAGTCCCCGGCCACGAAGACTGGGACAGTGGTCTCATGTCCACCGCCACCGCGCCGAATCCGGGTCAGCTCGACTTCGATGCCTGCTTTCGGGCCCTGCAGGCCAGGGATGAGAGATTCGACGGCCAATTCTTTGTGGCCGTCCGGACCACTGGCATCTACTGCCGACCGTCGTGTCCGGCCATCACACCCAAGCCGCGGAACGTCTCGTTTGTCCTGACCGCAGCCGCCGCCCAGCAACAGGGCTACCGCGCCTGCCGGCGTTGCCTGCCCGACGCGGTACCGGGGTCACCGCGATGGAATGTCAATTCGGATCTGGCATCCCGCGCGATGCGCCTGATCGAGGACGGCCTGGTCGACCGCACCGGCGTGACCGGTCTCGCCGACCATCTGGGCTACTCCCCCCGCCAGTTGGGCCGGGTGCTGGGCGAACAGATCGGCGCCGGCCCACTCGCCCTGGCCCGCGCCTATCGCGCCACCACCGCCCGGATGTTGATCCAGTGCACAACGATGTCGATGTCGGATGTGGCGTTCGCCGCCGGATTCGCCAGCATCCGCCAGTTCAACGACACCATCCGAGAGGTCTTCGCCCAGACGCCCACCCAGCTCAGAGCAAAGGGCGCACCCCGGCAAGCTGCCGCCACCGGCGCTGCCGTCACCCTCAAGCTTGCTGTTCGACAACCCTTCTCTGCGCCATGGTTGCATTGGTTCCTGTCCGCACACGCGGTACCCGGCGTCGAGAGCTGGGACGGTCAGTTCTACCGGCGGTCGATGCCACTACCCCATGGACCGGGAGTCGTGACGCTGGAGATCAAACCCGATCACGTCCGGGCGGACCTCCATCTGCATGACATGCGGGATCTGGGGGTGGCGGTTCACCGGATCCGGCAACTCCTCGACCTCGACGCCGATGTCGCGGCGGCCAACGATTCACTCAGCACCGATCACGCACTGGCACCACTGCTGAACCGCATGCCCGGGATCCGCGTCCCCGGCAGCATCGATCCGACGGAGTTGCTGATCCGCACCATGATCGGCCAGCAGATCTCGCTGCCGGCTGCCCGCACCCACGCCGGCAAACTCGTCGCCGCACTCGGGGAGCCGCTGGAGAACCCACTGGGCGACATCACCCACCTGTTCCCCACCGCCGCGGCGATCGCCTCCCGCGGATCCGAAGTACTGACCGGCCCGGCCGCACGTACGCAATCCGTCGTCGACGTGGCCCGTGAGATCGCCGACGGTCGCCTGGTGATGCATGCCGGGATGCCAGCCGCCGATCTGCGCACTGAATTGCTGGCTCAACGCGGGGTCGGCGCGTGGACCGCCGACTATGTGTCGATGCGCCTGCTCAACAATCCAGACGTCCTGCTGCATACCGACCTGGTGGTGCGCCGGTCGGCAGCCGGACTCGGCATCGACATCACCAACACGCAGCATTGGTCACCGTGGCGCTCTTACGTGTCAATGCATCTGTGGCACAACATCATCGCCCGCGACTCCCCGCTACTGTCCACCGGCTCAACACCCGATTCACCACGAAAGCAGGTCTCATGAGCACCGCAGCCTGGTCCACCATCTCAACACCAACCGGCCCGTTCACGATGATCATCAACGATGACGGAGAGGTCCTCGCGTCGGGCTGGTCCGGCGACCCCGACTATCTCAATGCGCTGATACACAAGACGATCCGACCGTTGACGCTCGTGTACAAACCAGACCTGGGTTCGGTGACCGCCGCCGCCGAGAACTACCACCAGGGTGACCTCACGGCCATCGACAACATCGCCGTCCGACAACGTTCGGGCGAGTTCCTCGAACACGCCTGGGACGTGCTACGCACGGTGCCGGCCGGATCGCCGGTCAGCTACACCGAATATGCCGAGCTCAGCGGACGTCCCGCTGCAATCCGAGGCGCCGCGAGCGCGTGCGCCCGCAACGCCGCAGCCCTGTTTGTTCCATGCCATCGAGTCCTGCGTTCCGACCGGTCACTCGGGGGCTTCCGATACGGGCTCGACATCAAGGCATGGCTGTTGGCACACGAGGAACCCAGCGCACCAACGCACCAACGCACCAATGAGTGGATGTCAGACCGCGTTGATAGGCTGGCGGGTTCGACTCTCCAAATCTGGTGAAAATGATTGCAGCACAACAGAAATAGTCCTCTAGAACACTTGTGCGAACGACGATTCGCGGGTACCTTGGAGTCATGGACTTCGGGGGAATGTTCGCCAGACTTTCAGATCTGGCTGGGGATGCGGCTTTGGTTGCCGGTGATGACACTGAGGTGTCTTCGCGTACGGTGGCGGTTATTCGAATCAATCATGTTGTGGAACAACTACTTTTCCGACTGGTCGGCGAACTCGAGGTACGTGGAGTCGCCAAAAAGTCAGGGGAAGGTTCCACCGCGAGGTTGTTGCAGCAGGCAGGGATGGCGCCGGCGGTGGCGCATCGATACGTGCGGGTAGGCAAGGCGCTCAAGGACATTCCATCGGTCGCGTCGTACGGGGTGGACGGAACTCTCTCGGGCGAGCACATCGACTCGATAGTGAAGGGCCTCAGCCATATTGAGCGACGCAACCCAGAGCTGCCCGATTCAGATCGGACTGATTGTGTGCGTGGCCTGCTGGCCGAAGCGTTGACCACCAGTCCGTCTGCGGTAGCGGCTCGGGCACGGCATATGGCGATCGTGTTGTCGCCACCGGATAAGCCGATACCTGATGCCGAGAATCACGAGCTCAATGAGTTCTCGTTCGGGACCGGTGACGACGGGCGCAGTCACGGCACGTTGGACCTGGACAACCTGCTGGGCGAGAAACTGCGGGTGGCGCTCGATCCGTTGTCGCAGCCAGTACTTGAACCGGACGGTTCACCCGACAGTCGCACGAGCGCTCAAGTGCGCGCGGACGCCCTTGAGCAACTGCTTGATTCGTACCTCGATCAGGAAGACCGACCCACCCGCGGCGGCGCGAAACCCCACGTCAACCTGACGGTGTCACCCGAACATCTACAGGCACTTCAACTGCGTGGATTGGGTGGTGTGAAGCCGCCCGAGTTGGCGGCGTCGTTTGAATGGACCGGCCCGGCCTCCGCATCGACAGCCCAGATGGTGGCCTGCGATTCGGTCATCACGAAAATCTTGGTCGACAACAACATGGTCCCGCTCGACGTCGGTCGTGACCATCGGACCGTCACACCCGCGATCCGGAAGGCCTTGATCGCCCGGGACCGGGGATGTGCGTACCCAGGGTGCGGTTGCCCGCCCGGGCGGACGCCCACCACATCGTGCAGTGGAGTCAAGGCGGGGTCACCAGCCTGACCAACACCGTTCTCCTGTGCCGGCGCCACCACCGGTACATCCATCACATTCGTTGGGAAGTCTTCATCGGTACCGACGGGCACCCCTGGTTCATCAACCCGGACGACGCCACCAAAACGCCTCTGCGATCCCACGCCCGCAGGACCATGACGTCCGACCTCGCCGCCGCATAACCAGGCGAAGCCGGAACCGCAAGACCACCAACCTACGACGACATATTCCAAGTACCCCAAGCAACACAGCAACGGCTGTGTACTGCACGACCTTTGAGAACTTCATAGTGAAACGCGGGTCGGGCCATGACCCGGCCCGGGCCGAGTCAAGCTGCGCATCAGTGCAGCGGACGCACGGTCCGGCCGGGTTCGTGGTTCCGAGACACTCCAACGGCGATCATCGGTGATGTCAGACCTCTGGTGCACCATCATCACCATGAGTATCACCGCAGTCGTACTGCTGATCGTCGGTCTGGCGGTCGGGTTCGCCCTGGGTTGGCTGGTGCACGCGAACAAGTCCGGGACCGAAGTGGCTGTTGCGCGCGCCGAAGCCGACGCTGCGCATGCCAACCACGACGTCTTGGTCCGGTCGTTGTCGGCCGCCAGTGAGGATGCTGCGCGCCGGCAATCGGGCGCCATCGGACAACAGGTCTCGCACATCGTGGGCCCTCTGCGCGAAACACTCGATTCGCTGGCCGGCGAATTGCGGCGCACTGAGCGCAACCGGATTGCGGCCTACGCAGGACTGTCCGAGCAGGTCAGTGGCATGCGCGAGACCTCGGAACACCTGGGATATCAAGCGCAGCAGTTGGCTGGTGCCATGCGTTCGCCGCAGGCTCGCGGGCGATGGGGCGAGCTCCATCTCGAGCGGGTGATCGAGGCGGCGGGCCTGCAGCGGCACTGCGACTTCACCACCCAGGTCAGCGGAACGACCGGTGACTCCACGCGAGTCCGGCCGGATCTGGTGGTCCACCTCGCGGGCGGCCGAGATGTGGTGATCGACGCGAAGGTCCCGTTGTCCGCCTATCTCGAGGCCTCCGACAGCACCGACCCCGCCGTCCGCACGACGGCCTACCGCGCACACGCAAAGGCGCTGCGCACCCATGTCCAGCAACTCTCGTCCAAGTCGTATTGGGAAGCGCTGAACAGCTCACCGGAGTTCGTGGTCCTCTTTGTCCCGGGCGAGGCGATCCTGGAAATGGCGTGCCGCGCAGATCCCGAACTGATCGATTACGGGTTCAGCAACAACGTGGTGATCGCCACCCCGACCAATCTCGTGGCGCTGCTCCGCACGATTGCGCTCGGCTGGCGCCACGAGGCGCTGACCCGCGACGCACAGCAGATTCATCAGCTCGGCAAGGAGCTTTACCAGCGCATCGGCATGGTGACCAGGCACTTGGACAAGCTCGGTGGATCGCTCGGCAAAGCAGTCGAGTCCTATAACAGCGCCATCGGCACCATCGATGCGCGAGTGACGGTCACCGCGCGCAAACTGTCCGATCTCGACGCCTTCGCCGACCTCGACGACCTCGAGCCGCCGGTACCCATCGACGCCCAGCCCCGACGTACCGGAATCGGTCTCACTTGAGCCGATCGATTGCGGATTCAGTCGAGTAGATGGCTCAAAACTGAGCAACTTGGATGCTGAACCTCGAGACTCCTAGTGAACTTCAAGCCCACTCCAAGCGGCACAGGACAACCTGATTCCAGTCGCCCTTCACCCCTGGAGTCATTCACATGTATGTCAGCCACGATCGTCGGTCCGATGTCACCGCCGCCACCGCCTGCCCGGGCAGCGTTGTTGTCGGAGGATGGCTCCTCACGATGGCCGCCGTCGCGGCATTTGCATTCACCACGGGCGACACCTTGCGGGACAACGACGACGCGGTCCTGGTGAGCCAGGCGGTTGCCTCCTATGAACAGAGCCTGTCGGCCACCGGTTCGGCGCCGGAGGCACGCCCAACTTCGACGCACGTCGTCAAGACCGGCGTAAACAGCACCACTGCGCAGACCCCCGGGACGAAAACGGCCGCGGCTCCCGGTGGTACCTGCACTACTCCCCAGGTGACCTCCACCACCGGCAACGTGCAGCGGGTCAGCACACGAGAACTCACCTCACGATCGACCCGCACCCACAGCGGCGCGAGCATCTCCCGGATCTCAGCTTCCGCCTGCCGTGTCGGTGCCTCGGCGAAGCTGAACACCGCCGGGGGGTCCTCTCCCGCCGCCGTCCGGTCTGCGGGTGCCGCACGTCCCGCTCAGACTGCGCCGGCGACGAACTGAACCGCGTCGGCACGCGCGTTCAATGAATTCTTAGGGTTTACCGGTACGGTCAGTATGTGATTTCTGGCTCGCGCTCGCGTTCGGGGGTACCCCTCGATGAGCAATCCGCAGTTCCTACCGCACCAGGTGTGCCCTGGTGGGGTGCTGTGCTGTTGGCAGTCGGCCTGACCTCGGTCGGAGCAGTGATCGTGGTCGCGGGCGACGCCACCGCACTCGGTACGTCGTTCAAAACGTTCTATGTGGTCGGCTGCATAGCCGCGGTGCTGGCTGTCCGGCGTCGCGCTTTGTTCACCGCCGTTGCGCAGCCACCCCTGGTCCTTTTCGGTGTGGCGGTCATCACGCTCTACTTCTTGGTTTCCGGCACCGATTCGGGGCTGAAGAAACTGATCTTCAACGTGGCCCTGCCGGTGGCGAAACTGTTCCCGTTGATGGGATGGACATTCCTCATCGTTCTGGCCATCGCTGCCGCACGGATTTGGCTGACGCATCCCATGAACGCCGGCAAGGCTGTCGAGACCGGCGACCGCAAGACGTCCGCGTCGCCGAAGAAGGCAGCCGGCAAATCTGCGTCACGCACAGCGGACAAGGCACGCCCGGCTGGTAGCAAAGCCCGCACCGACAAGACCCGCGCCGGAGCGGCCAAGCCGGCTCGACCGCAGCCTCGCGCAGCGGTCGACAACGATGTTCCGGCACCCACTGCAGCGACCATGCCCCGCATTGCGCAGACTCCCCGGCCGCCGGTCCGCACCACTGACCCGCGCCCCCGGGCAGCCGAACCCCGCGCAACCGAGCGCGGCGATGATCTCGCGGTTCCGCCCCGACGCCGACGTGCGGCCCCGGATGTACCGCCCGAGGCCCGCCCGCGTCGCGCAGCGACCTACGACGACCAGCCTCCGCCGCCCGGCGCCCGCGCATATCGCGCCCCGAATGATTTCATCTACGCGCCACCACCCCGGATGCGCGACCGCGACCTGCACTGACTCGTCGCCTCCACGCCCGAATCCCGCCAGGTCACCCGATGAGTTCCAGGGTGTTCCGCGCCGCGCGGCCCAACTCGGCGCCATACCCCGGCCCGTGTCCGGCAGCGTGTACCGCCAGCGGATGCAATTGGTGCAAAGCGACCCGATCAGGCCAACGGTCGACGAGCGGGTACACCTCCTGATACCCCTCGATGACCACGTCGAGAGCAGGACACCCGAACAGCGCGAGCATCGCCAGATCGGTCTCACGATGACCGCCATGTGCCGCCGGATCGATCATCACCACGCCGTCGGGCGTCCACACCACGTTGCCGTTCCAGAGGTCGCCGTGAATACGGGCCGGCGACTGTCCGTCGTCGAACACACCGGACGCGATCAGTTCGCACACCTTGCGGGTATCCGACTCGTCGGCACCGGTCAGGTTTCCGGCGGCCACCGCATCATCGACAAACGCCAGGACGCGTTGCCGGGCGTAGAACTCACCCCAGCGCTCGGTGGGAGTCGATGGCATCGGGCGGTTCCCGATGAACATCTGACCGGTGAATCCCGCCGGACCATCGCCGAACCGGTCGGCGCCCGAACCGTGCATCCGGGCCAGTGCAGCGCCGAATTCCCGGGCATCCTGCCGCGTTGGTGCGACGGTTGTCAGCCGGCGCAGCGTGATGTGGTCGGCACCGACATCGAGCACCTCGACAACCGGTGCGCCGGCTTCGGCGAGCCAGCGCAGACCCGCGGCCTCGGCAGCAAAAAAGTCACGATGGGCACCGGTTCGACTTTTGTGGAATTCACCTGAGCTCACCGTTCCAGCGTGCCGGACCGGTCCCTGTCCCACTACCATTTGGGAATGGCCAGCCTGCAAGAGCGAATCATCGCCGAACTCGACGTGTCCGCGACCATCGACCCCCAGCAGGAGGTGGACCGGCGGGTGGACTTCCTCAAGCAGTACCTCCTGAGCACCGGTACCAACGGCTTTGTGCTGGGTGTCAGTGGTGGACAGGACTCCTGCCTGACCGGTCGGCTCTGCCAGCTGGCCGTGGAATCCGTGCGCTCCGACGGCGGCCGCGCAACATTTGTCGCCGTGCGGCTGCCCTACGGCGAACAGGCCGACGAAGAGGACGCCCAGATCGCACTCAAGTTCATCGACCCCGACCGGTCAGAGGTCTACAACGTCAAGCCGGGCTCGGACGCCACCGCCGAGGTGGTTGTCCAGACGCTCGGTGAACCTCTCCGGGACCTCGTGCGCGGCAACATCAAGGCCCGCGAACGCATGATCCTGCAGTACGCGGTGGCCGGACAGGAAAACCTGCTGGTGGTCGGCACCGACCACGCCGCCGAAGCGGTCAGCGGATTCTTCACCAAGTACGGCGACGGTGGCGTCGACGTCACGCCCTTGACCGGACTCACCAAACGTCAAGGAGCCCAGATCCTCTGGCATCTCGGCGCTCCCGATTCGGTCACCTCGAAGGTTCCGACCGCCGACCTCGAAGACGACCGCCCGGCGCTGCCCGACGAGGAAGTCCTCGGAGTCACGTACAGCCAGATCGACGACTACCTCGAGGGCCTCGAGGTAGATGCCGAGGCCGCCGAACGCATCGAATCACTGTTCCTCCGCTCGGCGCACAAGCGGACCGTCCCGGTCACCCCTTTTGACGACTGGTGGAAGAGCTAGCATCCGAATCTGACGCGGCGGCAGACGCTTCGAGGCTCCGGGCGCTGACCCGGGCCAGATGATCGAACTGGTTGTTCGCGATCCGCATCACGATCTCGTACGGCAGCGCGAACTTTCGGGACATCCAGTAACCGAACCGGATGTCGAATGATGTGTAGACCATGAACTTGTTCTTGCGAACACCCTTGAGGATGGCGTCTGCCGCCTTCTCGGGGGTCACCGCGACCTTGTGGAACCGGCCGACCTGACGCGCGATGACCGGGTTGTCCCGATCGATCCCGGCGATGTCGACGGTGTGTACCAGCGGGGTGTCCACTCCACCGGGACAGACCAGCGAAACGCCGATCTTGTGGCGCCGCAAGTCCATCCGCAGCACCTCGGATACACCACGGATTCCGAACTTGCTGGCGCTGTAGGCAGCGTGCCACGGGAGGGCCAGCAAACCCGCCGCCGACGACACGTTGACCAGATGGCCACCACGGCCCCGCCGCACGATCTGCGGCACAAAACATTCGATGATGTGGATGGGCCCCATCAGATTGACGTCGACCATCTGCTTCCACTGCCGATGCTCGAGGTTTTCCACTGTGCCCCAGACGGATACACCCGCGATGTTCATCACGACATCCATCACGCCGACCTCGGCGTCGACCTGCTGGGCGAATCTCTTGACCCACTCGTAGTCCGACACGTCGCCGGCGCGGTGGAACACCACGGTCCCGTCGGCACCGCGGACCTCGGCGACGGTCTCGTCGAGATTCTGCCCGTTGATATCGGTGAGCACCAGGGCCGCACCCGCCCGCGCCGACGCCAGCGCGGTGGCCTTTCCGATCCCGCTACCGGCGCCGGTGATCAGCACCCGCTTCCCCTGGAGGTTTTTCACGGGAGGCTTCATCACCAGTAGGTCTTTGACACTCATGACTCGACCCTACGGGTCACACTCGTACTCAGACAGGTAGTTTGCCGCCAAAGATCTCGTAGAGCACCGAGAGCATCGAATCCAGGATCTGCGACGCCGCGTCGTTGCCCTGCGTTTCCAACAGTCCCGTGATCGCGTCCGAATCGTCCGCCTCGATCAGTGAGCTGACGAGCGGCAGCAGCGACTGCAGACCGGACAGATCGATTCCCTCAGTCGCAGTGCCGGATTCAGGCACCGTCGACGGGGCCGGCGTTCCCTTCTCCTTACCGAGTGGCAGGCTCGGCAGACCCAGGCCCGGATCAACCGGTTTGGCGGGCGTGGTGGTCTTGGCAGTCGAGGTGGCCGGTGCCGGTGTGCTCGGTGCCGAAGTCTTGGCCGTCGATGCGCCCGGTGCCGGCGTCGTGGGTGCCGGAGCTGCAGTTGTCGATTGCGGTGCCGCCGCCTGCGGTGTGGCCTTCGGTTGGGCCGGCGCCCCGGTCAAGAGGAACCGGAGCATGCCGTCGACCAGACCGACGGCGTACTTGAGCTGACCATCGGCACCGGTGAGGGCCGCGGCGTCGGTGGGGTTGGACAAGTTGCCCAACTCGACGAACACGTTGGGCACCTTGGTGAGGTTGGCCGCGGCGATATCCGTCCTGGTCTGCAGACCGTCCTGCGCTCCGGCGTAGTTCGCGGGTACCAGCCCCGCGTCCTTGAATGCGTCACGCATCAGGCCGGCGGCGGTGCGGCCGGGTCCGGACTGCACCTGCTGCACGGTGGCATCGGGAACCGGGAGCTGAGGAACGATGATGTGGAAACCGCTCTTGCTCTCATCTGTTCCCAGCGAGGTCGAATCGGCGTGGACGTTGACCGCGATATCGGCGTTCGAGGCGTTGGCGGCGTTGATCCGCTCGTCGATGCATCCGCCCCACCCGGAGTCGTCCTGGCGGCTGAGCACCACCTTGGCGCCCTGGCTTTCCAGACCGGCCTTCACCAGCTGGGTGATGTCCCAGTTGACCTTGTGTTCGGCCACCCCGCTCGGGCTGGTGGCGCCTGTGGTCTGGCACGCCTTGGTGCCGCCTCGGCCGTCGGGCACGGGCTTGTTCAGGTCGTGCCCCGCTGACGAACCCTGATGTCCGGGGTCGATGAAGATCGTTTTTCCGGCGAGCGCATTGCCCTGCGCCGGAGCGGGTTCGGCTGACGCCGTCATGGGCATCGCGATCAGTGAAGCGGCGAGCGCCAAGGTGGTGAGCCCGGCGACGCGCATGTTCTTCTTGGTCACGGTGTTCCTTTCGCGTGCGCCGGAATCGGCCGGCGCGGCCTTGGGACCGTTCGGTGGATGCTGTGGCCGGCCAGGACTCGACTCAGACGCCACAGACGCACCATCAGTCACAAAATTCACTTCCGTAACAGTGAAGCAGTCCTTGAGACTTTTGGGAAATCGGTATCCAGCACCTCGAAAACCGTTGTCAGGTCGTGACCGAGGCGATGCTAAATCGTTCGGTCACAGCCGATGACGGCACCGTTATCGCCCGGTACCCTGCGCGGGCGCAGACAGCGGGCTGTTCGAGTCCGTGGCTCGGAATCCGTCGATCGCGAGGGCTGCGAACCGGCGGGCGGCCGCGGTTCGGCCGTTTATCTTTGCTGTTGCCAGTCCACGACCGGCGAGCAGGACGAGGACAAAATCGTCGACGACAAAATCGGCGCGAAGCGCGCCGGCATCCTTGGCCCGACGGGCGATACCGGACAGTTCCTGCAACATCTGGCTGCGATGCGCCGCGAAGTCGATCGCCCCCGGCTGGGCCGACATGAACGCATCCGTGAACCCCTGGTTCTGAGCGTTGAGGACAGCGAGGCGCTCGATCACGGTGCAAAATGCCCGCCACGGATCGGGATCATCCACAGCGTCGCGAACGATGCCGCGGCAAGCACCGAGCTCGTCCATGAAGGCCTCGACCACGAGCGCGTGCTTGGTCGAAAATCGCCGGTAGAGCGTCGCCGGACCGACCTCGGCGTACCGCGCGATCTGACGCATCGTGACATCGAGTCCATCACGGGCGAACAACTCGCGCGCTGCGGCGAGCACGCGGTCCCGGTTCTCTTGCGCATCTGCGCGAAGCACCTGAGGCAATGTCTCGTCCATCTCTCTCACTTTAGCGATGTGGACGCCGGCGTCCACTAACTTCGATCCAGGGAGGGCCTCCCCCAACAACTTTCGCGGTATCGGTTTAGGAGCACACCCCATGCGCGCAGTGACCATTCGAACTTTCGGCGACCCGGACGGTATGGAGATCGTCGATCTGCCTGAACCCTCCCCGGCCCCCGGTGAGGTGGTGATCCGCACCGACGCGATCGGGGTAGGCGGTGTCGACGTCGTGATCCGGCGAGGCATGCTCGGTGGATCCGGCTTCGACGCAGGCATGATCCCCGGCAGTGAGATCGCGGGCACCGTGACCGCAGTCGGCGACGGTGTCGACTCGTCGTGGATCGGCCGGCGTGTCTGGGCGTTCACGGGCACCACCGGCGGATACGTCGAGCAGGCAGTGGCCGCTGTGGACGACATCGTGCCGCTGCCGTCCGACCTCTCCTCGGTGGACGCCGTCACCCTCGGAAGTGCCGGGCCCGTTGCGCATTTCGGTCTCCGGCGCGCACAGCTCGTCACCGGCGAGACCGTGCTGGTGCGCGGGGCGGCGGGCAGCATCGGCATCGCGGCCGTGGAACTCGCGGCCCGGGCCGGGGCTGCCGCGGTGGCGGTCACCGCGTCGTCCACCGACCGCGGAGATCGGCTCCGCTTGTTCGGGGCCACCCATGTGCTGGATCGAGCCGGCAACGGCGATGCTGCCGCGCCCACCGAATTCGACGTGATCCTCGACATCGTCGGCGGGCCGGCGTTGCCGTCTTTCATCGGACGACTCGCCCCGAACGGCAGGATGATCGCCGTGGGTGTTGTCGGCGGTTATCCGCCGGCGGACTTCGGAACTGCGATCCTCGGCGCGTTCCGGAAGTCGATCTCATTCGGCACCCTGAGTCTCGACACGGTGCCACGAGACGAGCTCACCCGGGTTCGCGCGGAAATGTTCGACGCGGCCGTTCGCGGCGATCTCCATGCCGTGGTCCACGACGTCCTGCCCTTGGGTTTCGCCGCCGATGCACATCGGCGGATGGATTCCGGCGAGGTGTTCGGCCGGATCGTGCTGGTGCCTGAGCCGCGGCCCTAGCGCTGGTAGCGGGTGATGCTCAGCATCGACTGCTCATCGGCGTCACTGTCCGCCCGGCATCCGGCGAGTACCGAAAGCACTTGCGCCTCATCGATTCCCGCGCCGATGGTCACGAGCTCGGTGCGCCGCGGCTCCCCCGGTTCCCACCGCTGCGCGTGCACGCTGACGTAGTTGCCGACAGTGTGGACGAGGTACTTGCTTCGATGACCTGCGACATCGAAATGCACAAAACCCTTGATGCGGAAGACGCCCGTCGGTGGCTGCTCGAGGAACGCCGCCAGTGACCGCGGCTCAATCGGACCGGACTCGGTGAAGGTGACCGCCTGATAGTCGTGGTGCAGGTGCCCGCAGTGGTCGTCGGCTCCGTCTTCCGCAAGTGACTCGAGCAACAGTTCGTCCAGACCCAGCTGACGCGGACCGTCGTCGGGTTCGGTGCGAGGCGTCAGGTCGGTCAGCAACCCCAGATCGACCACAGAGTCCCGGGTTTCGATGATCGGGGCCGTCGGATTGTTGCCGCGAGCCACCTTCCGTGCGGCGTCGAGCACGTCGGCGTCAGCGAGATCGACCTTGTTCAGCACGATCAGGTCGGCGAGCGCCAGGTGCTGATCGAGCCGAGAGTGCTGCGCGCGGGTATCGGCGTGATGCGCGGCGTCCACCAGGTACACCAATCCGCCGTATTCGACCCGTGAATTGTTGCTGCCCACCACCATTCGGATCAGATTGCGCGGTTCCGCCAATCCACTGGCCTCGACGACGATGAGGTCGAGGCCCGCACGCGGCGCCGCCAGCGCCTCGAATGTGGCATCGAGTCCGTCGTCGTCGACGGTGCAGCACATGCAGCCGTTGCCCAACGCGACCGCGCCGTCCACCTGTCCGGCCACCAGCATCGCATCGATGTTCACCGACCCGAAGTCGTTGACCACCACGCCGATTCGCAATCCGGACCGGGTGCGCAGCAGGTTGTTGAGCAATGTTGTCTTGCCGGCACCGAGAAATCCGGCGACCAGCAGAACCGGTATCCGCCTCACGCGTTCCTCATACCTCCGCGGGGGCCAGACACTGCTCGCAGACCACCACCAATTCGCGGCCGCCGGGATCAGGATAGTTCGCGACGTTCTTGGTCTCGCCGCCACAGCGGGTGCAGGCCCCGATGACCTTCGTGTGGTCGGAGAAGTCCAGGCTCATCCGCTTGTCGAACACATACAGCGAGCCGTCCCACAGACCGTCGTCGCCGTACTTCTCGCCATATCGGACGATGCCACCGTCGAGTTGGTACACCTCGTTGAAGCCGCGGTTGCGCATCAGGACCGACAGCACTTCACAGCGCACGCCGCCGGTGCAGTAGGTGACAACCGGCTTGTCCTTGAGGTGGTCGTAGTCGCCGCGTTCGATCAGGTCGATGAAATCGCGCGTGGTCTCGGTCGGCGGGACCACGGCATCGCGGAACCGGCCGATCTCTGCTTCGAGGTGGTTGCGACCGTCGAAGAAGACAACGTCGTCGCCCCGCTCGTCGACGAGCTGGTGCACTGCCTCGGGGCTCAGGTGAGTGCCACCGCCGACAACGCCGGACTCGTCGACCTGCAGTTCGCCGGGCCTGCCGAAAGTAACGATCTCGGGCCGGACCTTCACGCTCAGGCGAGGGAAGTCGTCGCCGAGCCCGTCGGACCACTTGATATCGGCATTCTTGAACGCCGCATACGCCCGCGTACCCCGTACATACTTCTTGACGGCATGGATATCGCCGCCGACCGTGCTGTTGATCCCATGCTCGGAGATGATGATCCGGCCCGTCACTCCGGCTGCTTCACATAGTGTGTGCTGCCAAAGCCGAATGGCCTCGGGGTCGGCGATCGGCGTGAAGACGTAAAAAAGCACAATCTTGGGTGTCGACACAGAGGTAAGGGTACTGACATGGGGAAATCAGTGGTCGGGATGGTGCTGCTGTGCACCGCGGCGATCGTCGCGCTCGGGGGATGCTTTGCCGAGGACGGGCCGAGCACAAAGGAACTTCCGCCGACCGACGAGTTGTCCACCGAGCAGTCGGTGACCACAACCACCACGAGCCGCACCACGACCACCGCGACCCGGGCCGGCGCCCAGACGATCGCAGAGGCGATCAGCATCGCACCGCGGGTCAACAACACCGACTACCACGAAGCGGCCCCCGCCGAGGGCAAGCCGGTCGAGGACACATCCCAGTTCCACTTCAGCACCGCCGACGGCGAGGTGCACTGTTCCACCGTGGATCGCGACACCGACACCCTCGCGTGTGATGTGGCCGGCGAGGACGCCGCGCCCGCACCCGGCTCGACGCCCGCGGGGTGCACGTGGCAGGGCAGCTACGTGGTCCTCACCGAGACATCCACCCAGGGCACCTGCACCGACACGCCGTGGGTCTGGGTCCGGAGCGAGCCGCTGTTGTCCGGCTCGGCGATCTCGATCGGAAATTTCCAGTGCCTGGCCGTCCCCACCGGCGTGTATTGCCTGAACACCAGGTCAGACAACGGCTTTGCCGTGCGCGACGGTGCCTATCGGGTGATCTCGGGCGCCGACCCGGTACCTGCGGCACTGACCGAGATCCCGGCACCGGGCGAACAGACGACAACAACCGGTTGACCGCCGAAACGGCGATAGACTGCATCGCATCGCAGGTGGCCCGGCCGGAAACCGCTTGATGTCCGTGAAAGGTGTGGTCATGTCCTATCCCCCGCCGTACGACCCGAACAACGATCCGCTGCGCAAGCGCGACAACAGCTCCGGCGCGCAAGGCAGTACCCCGACACCTGGTGACGAATACCAACAGCCCGGATATCAGGCACCGGGCTACCAGCAGCCGTACGCACAGCCCGGTTATCAGCAACCGGTGTCCGGATACCAGCAACCGGGCTACCAGGACCCGGCCTACGGATATCAGCAACCCGGTTACCCGGCCGCCGGCGCCTATGGCTATCCCGCCGCCAAGCAGACGAACACCAACGCGATCATCGCGCTGGTCTGTGGCATCGCCACTTTTGTGATCTGCGGGCTCGCCGTCATCCCGGCCATCATCTTCGGCAACAAGGCCATCGACGAGATCAACGCGTCGGGCGGTACCCAGGACGGCCGCGGGATGGCTCAGGCCGGGCGCATCCTGGGATGGGTGGGGGTCGTGTTGTGGGCCATCGGCATCGCCCTGTTCGTGATCCTCCTGATCGCGGCCGGCGCGTCGTCGTCCACCTGACCTGACTCAGTTCAGCAGCAGCACACCGCACGCGATCAGTGCGGCGAACTTGGCCACCTCGAAGCCGATGTAGACCAGGTGCACCCGCGAACCGGCCCCGCTCTCGTCACCGGCCAGTACGCGGTCCGAGCGACGGGTCAGGGCGGGCCTGACGCCGACGATCTGGATGGCCAGTGCGGCGATGGCAACGGCAGCGGTGGCCACGATCGCCGACGTCGGCGAGCCGATGATGAGCCCCACGATCACCGCGACGGCGAGCACCACTTCGGCAATGTTCAACGCCCGGAACACGAGTCGCCCGATACCCAGACCGATGCGGAGCGTGACGTCCGGTGCCCGGAACTTCAGGGGCGCCTCGATGAACGAGATCGCCAGCACCATGCCGATCCACACGAATACCGCTGCCGTTGCCAATGCCACGTCCTTGACCTCGTTCTGCTTTGCGCCGACTAATCGGCTGGCAGACCGGAGAATTCGATGACCGCGATGAGGTCGTCGATGGCCTGACACAGCTCGATGATCCGCTCCACGGTGCCGGGCGCCGACAGGATCTTCAACCGGTCCGCCGGCCCCAGACCCAGCCGGACCGCGGTGTCGTAGACCTTGGCATCGATGGGCCCGTCGCTCTCCAACGGCTCGATCAGCCGGTCTTCGACAACAATTCCGCGCACGCGGGACAGCACCGACGACAGGCCGGTGAGTCGTTCCCGGATGGGTGCCAGATCTGCGGGGTACGCAATGGGGTCGGTGCTCGGCCACAGGGTGATGTCTGCCATCGGATACGGGTCGTCGGGCAGCCACGACCGCACCCTGAAGCGGTCCGTCCCCACGCACGAGAGGTGGTAGCGGCCATCGGGGCGCTCAGTGGATGTCTCGATGTGTGCCAGCGTCCCGACATCGACGCGTTCATCGCCACCGCCGACCTCACTGCCACGCGAGATCAACACCACACCAAAGCTGTTCGTTCCGTCGACGGCCGTGCAGTCGGCCACCATCTGCCGGTATCGGGGTTCGAATACCTGCAGACTCAGCGTCTCGCCGGGCAGCAACGTCATGCCCAACGGGAACATCGGGTGTGCGGTCATCTGTCAAGCATGCCTTGGTAACTCCGCTCGGGACAGTCGGAACGGCCGATCAGATCGCGCCCGTCACGTCAGTCCCCGGCGCAGCACCCGGTCTGTGCCCGCGGCGCGGATCGCCGACACCCGCTGCAGCACCCGCGCATACCGCGGCATCACCTCCGCCGGCCGGTGACGGACCGTGTGGGTGATCCACGATGCCGCGTCGTCCGCAGTCAATGCGGGCAATCCGTTGTACTCGGCGGTCGGCGCGATCATCGGTGTGCGGATGAGCGGGAAGTAGATCGTGGTGACCGCGATCCCGTCGCCGGAAAGTTCTGTTCCGATACTGCGGCCGACGATGCTCAGCGCGGCCTTTGATCCCGCGTACGCCGAGAACTTCGGCATCGATCCGGCCGGCACACCCCACGTCGAGATGTTGATGATGTGCCCGCTGCCACGAGATTTCATGCCGGGAAGGAATCCCAGCATCAGGCCCACCGGACCGAAGTAGTTCACCGCCATGGTGCGGCGGTAATCGTGCAGCCGGTCCACCGAGTCCATCGCCGTGCGCCGGATGGACCGGCCGGCGTTGTTGATCAACACATCTGGTGTTCCGTGGTCGGCGAGGATCGCATCCACGAGCCGCCGCACATCGTCTTCGTCGGCGAGATCGGCGGGATGGCAGTGCGCGACACCGCCCGCGGCGACGATGCGATCGCGAACGACGGTCAACCCCTCGGTACCGCGCGCAACGAGGATGAGTTCGGCACCCTCGCGGCCGAGTGCCAGAGCCGCGGCCTCACCGACCCCCGATGACGCGCCGGTGATGACGATCCTGCGACCACGTATCCGGGCCGGTGTACCCGCGGCGAACGTGTCATCGAGCGAGTACGGACGGGCGAGACCGAATCGCGCCAGGAGTGCACCGAGGCGCCGGGCTGTCTTCATGACTGCCCACCCTTACACACCCGTCGCGCATCGGGCAGACCTTCGGCCCCGGTCAGGATTTATCGGCGGCGAACTCACGCACGATGGCCTCGTTGAAGGCCGGGAGATCATGGGGATTGCGACTGGTGATCAGCACGTTGGGGCCGGAGGTACAGACGACCACTTCACGGTCGACCCATTGGCCACCCGCATTGCTGACGTCGGTACGCACGCTCGGATACGAGGTCAGGGTGCGCCCTTTCAGAACCCCGGCCTCCACCAGCGTCCAGGGCGCATGACAGATCGCTGCCACCGGCTTGCCCTCGGTGAAGAACGACGCGATGAACTTCACCGCATCACCGTCGGTCCGCAGGTTGTCAGGGTTCGCGACACCGCCCGGCAGCACCAATGCATCGAATTCGGCGGACGGAACCTCCGAAACGACGGCGTCGACCGGAAAGGTGTCGCCCTTGTCGAGGTGGTTGTACGCCTGGATCTCACCGGCGTCCGTCGACACCAGACGTGGTGTCCCACCGGCATTGTGGACCGCTTCCCAGGGTTCGGTCAGCTCCACCTGTTCGGCGCCCTCGGGTGCCACCAGAAACGCGATCCGTAGTCCGTCGAGTTCATGTGCCATGGTCTTTCGGTACCCGCGTCGGCGCGGTCACAAACAACTCTCAGCGCACGACTGCCGGTGCCGAAGCGGGCCGCACCAGCCCGCGCGGACGAACGATGCCGAGTTCGAGATGTGTGATCACGCCCGGCGGCGCATCGCAGACATCGGGGATGGCATTGGCGCCGATATACCCCGTCCACGGCAATGCGCCGTTGCCGTCTTGGTCGTTGCTGCGGATACCGCGAGACAGGCTCAGGTCCAGACCCGGATCGCCCTCGATGACCACGCGGTAGCTGGAGTCGTCGCCGCAATCGAATCGGGGCTCGATGTCGTCACCCATCGTCCAGAAGCCGTGGAAGGTGATCAAGGGCGCGCCGTCAGCCCACGCGGTCCATTCGTAGTGCTGCCCGGCGACGGTTCCCGCCTCGACGACACCACCGGGATAAGGGATGTCCTTGGTGGCGGTGGCCAATTCCAGCGTGGTGGTGATGTCGGTGATCGTGGCGCCAAGGGTTTGCGCGATCATTTCCATCGACTGCGCGTAGATGTGGTGGGTGTCCGGCGATCGGCTCGGGTTGGCGAGAACATCGTCGGGTGCGCGCCCGAATCCCAGGGCGGGAATGTAATTGGATGGATGGGCGAAGAAGTTGACGGTCTCGTAGACGTGGATCCGCTCGATCCGGCTCATCAGGCGAATCAGGGTGAGCGGCAAGAGATCGCTGGCGTAACCCGGATGCAGTCCGGACCCATGAAATGAGGTGCCGCCGGCCTGGCACGCCGCCTCGATCGTGTCGAGGTACTCCCCCGTGCGCTCTGTCCGGAAGAAGGGGCCCATCGGGGTGACCACGTTCTTGCCCGACCGCAGCAACCGGCAGACCGTGTCGAGGTCCGGCAGCGTTCCGCGGGGCGCGAAGTGCACGCAGTCGGCGTCCAGCGCGATGATGGCGTCGATGTCGTCCGTGGCGATCACACCGGTGTCCGGCAGGTCCGCGAGCTCACCGGCATCCTTCCCGACCTTGGCAGGGTTGGTGACCAGGACGCCCACCAGGTCGAAAGCCGGATTTTCCACGAAATACCGAATCGCCTGACGACCGACTTTTCCGGTGGCCCACTGGATCACGCGGTAGGTGGGTTCTGCATGCGACGTCGCCATCGGACTCCTCGGTGTGTGTTGGATCACTCAACGTAGCACGCGAAAGAGTCCCCTTCTCGAAATCGAGAATCATGTTCCGGAAAGTTTCAAAACCCCACGCCAGCGCAATACTGGACGTGACCGCCGTCACAGTTCTACCGTGGGGTATGGCTACCAAGACATATCTGAAGCAGGTTGTTCACCACTGCCCCGTCTGCGGTCAGCACATGGAGGTGGAGGTCCACGAGTTCCGCACATTTGGAGGCGATATCCACAAGACCAAGTCCGAGCCGACGTGCACGAACCCCAAGTGCTCGTCACAAAACAACTGACCAGCCAAGCCCAACCCCCGAACGACCGGACCGTCGCGTCCGGTCGTTCGTTGTGGGTCAGCGCGGGGCCATGCGGATCGAACCGTCGACGCGAATGGTCTCGCCGTTGACGTAGCCGTTCTGTAGCAACGTGAGCGCCATCCCCGCGTAATCGTCGGGACGGCCGAGCCGCTTGGGGAACGGGACATCGGCGGCGAGGCCCTCCCGGATGTCGTCGCGCAGACGGGCCAGCATCGGCGTGTCGAACACGCCCGGCGCGATGGTGTTCACCCGGATACCCACGCTCGCGAGGTCCCGCGCGGCCACGAGGGTCATGCCGTGAACGGCCGCCTTGGAGGCGGTGTACGACGTCTGCCCGATCTGACCGTCGAAGGCCGCGACCGAGGCGGTCAGCACTATAGCGCCGCGCTCGCTGTCGATCGGTTCGTTGCGCGCGATGCGAGATGCCGCCAGTCGCAGAACGTTGTACGTGCCGATGAGGTTCACCTCGAGGACATCTCGAAAACTCTGCAGCGGGGCAGGATTCTTGTCGCGGTCGAGAATCCGCATCCGGTCGCCGCCCCGGCCTGCGCAATGTACGACACCACGCAGGGGTCCGTGGGACTCGGCAGCGTCGAGCGCTTCGGTGAGCGACGCCTCGTCGGTGATGTCGCTGGGAACGAACAGTGCCGCATCACCGAGGTTCTTCGCGGTCGTCTCACCATCCGAGGCCGGAAGGTCGGTGATCACCACCCGGCCGCCACCGGCGACGATGGCCGCAGCAGTCGCGGCACCGAGTCCCGATGCTCCGCCGGTGACGAGGAATGTGTTGTCTTTCAGTTGCATTGGTGGACAGACTTTCTGTTGTCGGGATTCAGCGCCATCGCGCGGTGCCAGTCGATTCACAGAATGGTTGCATTGGACCCAGCCCCCTAGGTCAGCACTAGGTATTTGCCTAGTGTGATTCAGGCCACTGGATGTGACGGTAGTGCAAGCAACTCACATCTGGAGGTACTGATGAGCGCACCGACAACCGGCGATCGCAACCACGTGGCAGAGGTCCTTGCCGACGCGGTCATCGACGACCGTGAGGCCGGGATCTACCGGACCAATCGCCGGATCTTCACCGACGAGGACATCTTCGAACTCGAGATGAAACACATCTTCGAGGGCAACTGGATCTATCTGGCCCACGAGAGCCAGCTGCCGAACCCCGGCGACTACTTCACGACCAACATCGGCCGCCAGCCCGTGGTCATCACGCGGGACAAGCAGGGTGAGTTGCACCTTCTGGTGAATGCCTGCGCACATCGCGGCGCCATGATCTGCCGGCGCAAGACCGACAACCGGACAACGCTGACCTGCCCGTTCCACGGGTGGACGTTCCGCAACGACGGAACCCTGCTCAAGGTGAAGGATCCCGACGGCGCCGGCTATCCGGAGTCGTTCAACGTCAATGGTTCTCACAACATGACCAAGGTGGCCCGGTTCGACAGCTACCGGGGGTTCTTGTTCGGCAGCCTGAACGACGACGTGCTGCCGCTACGCGAGCACCTGGGCGACACCACCACCGTCATCGACATGCTCGTCGATCAGTCCCCCGAGGGCCTGGAGGTCCTGAGGGGTTCCTCGACGTACACCTACGACGGCAATTGGAAGGTGCAGGCCGAGAACGGGGCCGACGGCTATCACGTCACCGCAACCCACTGGAATTACGCGGCGACCACATCCCGTCGCAGCACCGGCGAGTCGAAGAACGACACCAAAGCACTCGACGCCGGCAGTTGGGGCAAGACCGGTGGCGGCTACTGGTCATATCCGAACGGTCACCTGTGCCTCTGGACCTGGGCCGGGAATCCGCAGGACCGACCGCTCTGGGACAAACTCGACACGCTCAAGGAAGAATTCGGAGATGCCAAGGGAGAGTTCATGGTCAAGGGTTCACGCAACCTCTGCCTCTACCCGAACGTGTACCTGATGGACCAATTCTCCACGCAGATCCGCCACTTCCGTCCGATCGCACCGGACAAGACGGAAGTGACCATCTACTGCATCGCACCCAGGGGTGAAAGCAATGAGGCTCGCGCACACCGGATCCGGCAATACGAGGACTTCTTCAACGCGTCCGGGATGGCGACCCCCGACGACCTGGAAGAGTTCCGGTCCTGCCAGCTGACATTCCGGGCCCAGGCCGCACCATGGAACGACATGAGTCGCGGCGCCGAGCACTGGAAGGACGGTCCCGATGAGGTGGCCACGTCTTTGGGGATGGACAACGTCATCTCGTCCGGTGTGAAGAACGAGGACGAGGGCCTCTACCCGGTCCAGCACGGCTATTGGCTCGACACCATGCGGGCTGCAGTGGCGTCGGACGACGAGATCGAGACGGGAGCACGCTCATGACCACCACCGAGACCGGCAGTACGTTGATCACGCAGAACATGATCGAGCAGTTTCTCTATCGCGAAGCGCGGTACCTCGACGATCGCGAGTTCGAGAAGTGGCTCGAATGCTATGCCGATGACGTTGTCTACTGGATGCCGTCCTGGGACGACAACGACAAACTGGTCGAAGATCCCCAGCGCGACATCTCCCTGATCTACTACGGCAACAAGGGCGGACTCGAAGACCGGGTTTTCCGGATCCGCACCGAACGATCTTCTGCCACATCCCTTCCCGAACCCCGCACGAGCCACAACATCAGCAATGTCGAGGTGATCGAGCGACGCGGTGATCTCGTCGACGTTCGTTTCAACTGGCACACGATGTACTTCCGGTACAAGACCGTCGACCCGTACTACGGAACATCGTTCTACACCATCGATTTCACCGGGGAACAACCGCTGATCCGCCGAAAGACCGTGGTGCTGAAGAACGACTACATCCACCACGTCGTTGACGTCTACCACTTCTGAGGGAACTGACATGACCACCACACAGGAGGCGCCCAGCGGTACCACCGGCCATCAGGTCGCGCTGGCGTTCGAAGACGGCGTCACCCGCTTCATCACCTGCCGGGAAGATCAGACGGTGGCTGACGCGTCGTACCGGCAGCGCATCAACATTCCGCTGGACTGTCGCGACGGCGCCTGCGGTACGTGCAAGGCATTCTGTGAATCCGGCGAGTTCGACGGTGGCACATACATTTCCGATGCCCTGTCCGACGACGAGGCGGCGGCCGGATACACCTTGCCGTGCAGCATGAAGCCACGATCGGATCTGGTCCTCCAGATCGCTGCCACGTCCGCGATCGCGAAGACCGAGGCGGCCACGTTCGAGTCCACACTTGTGGAGCTGGACCGGATCTCGCCGACCACGGTGCGATTCGGCGTCGAGGTGGCCAATCGTTCATCGCTGGCCTTCCTGCCCGGGCAATATGTCAACATCTCGGTTCCCGGCACCGACGTCACCCGCAGCTATTCGTTCAGCAACAATCCGGACGACGAGCGGCTCAGCTTCCTGGTCAAGCTCAGTCCCGGCGGCGCGATGTCGGACTACCTCACCGACCGGGCCCGGGTCGGCGACACACTCACCTTCACCGGACCGCATGGCTCGTTCTTTCTCCGTGAGAGCGACCGGCCGATCCTGATGCTTGCCGGCGGGACCGGGCTGGCGCCGATCCTGTCGATGCTGCGCAAGCTCACCACCGACGGCAGCAGCCGACGAGCCCACCTGATCTACGGGGTGAGCTCTGACGACGACCTCGTGGAGACGTCGGTCCTCGATGAACTCTCGGGCGCCCTCGAAGGATTCACGTGGGATCACTGTGTCTCCGATCCGTCGAGTGCCGCGAAGAACAAGGGCTACGTGATGAGCCTGATCACGCCACAGCATCTGAACGACGGCGACGTGGCGATGTATCTCTGCGGTCCGCCGCCGATGGTGGAGGCGGCACGCACACACGTCCGGGACGCGGGTATCGCACCCACCGGCTTCTACTACGAGAAGTTTGCCCTCGCCGCACCCGCCGGAACGGCTACAACTCCCGAAACAGCTTCTCCTGCAAGAAAGTCAGCCGACGACGAGGAGATCATCCTGGCGCCGGACGCGCGCTCCGTTGCCGCGCAGACGATGTTGCCGGCGACCCGGATCGAACCGTGGACGAGGTCGGTCACTGTCACCGACGAGGGCGATACGCCACGGCGAATCGCCGGTCAGGACATGTTCCCCGTGGACAAGACCGTCGAACCGGCCACCGCACCCCTTCGGGTGGTCGCCCCGGACATCGAGGCACCGGCGCCCCCGGCACAGGAGGCGCCTGCCGCGACAAGCGCCATCACCGTCGGCACCGGCGGTTACCAGATCGGTGAGGATCATCCGGCCGTCCACGAATCCGATGCGATATTCGAGGCCCGCTCGGCACTCGAACTCGGTGCACTCGAAGTGACGTTGGGGCGCTTGAACACTCAACAGCTGGCCGGCTACCGCCTGCTCGCCGAGTCCACGGTTCCGTACGTATCGGGTGAGCATTTCGTCGATGCGGCCGAGTACACCGAGACCAACGCGGCATTCCACGACTACCTGTTCACCCTCACCGGCAACGAGCATCTGTTGCAGGCCTACAAGGCCCTGGGCGTCAAAGGCCGGATGACCGAGGTACTGCGCAACGCGACGTGGTGCCACTCGCTGTGCGCGCAGGACCACCTCGACATCGTTGCCGCCTTCGAGGCCGGTGACCGCGACACCGCTCGATCGCTGATCATCGCGCATGCCGACAGGTCCAAGCAGACGATGCGCCGGGCCATGGCCGACAACCTCGCCGCCCACGCTCCGCGCTTTGTCACACCTGGCCGGTTCACCGGACAGGTCGTGGTGGTCACCGGTGCCGCGCAGGGCATCGGCGAACAGACCGCACGCCGCATCAGCGCCGAGGGTGGACTGCTCGTCCTGGTCGACCGGTCCGAACTCGTCAAGGAACTCGCTGACGAGCTCACCGCCGGCGGCGCCAATGCCATTGCCGTGACCGCGGATCTGGAGCACTGGGAGGGCGCGGAGTCCGTTGTCCACCAGACACTGTCGGCGTTCGGGCAAGTGGATGTCCTGATCAACAATGTCGGTGGCGCGATCAATTTCAAGCCGTTTATCGAGTTCACCGATGCCGAAATCCGCTCCGAGCTCGATCGCTCATTGCTGACCACGCTCTACGCCTGCCGCGCCGCGCTGCCGGCGATGGTGAATCGTGGTCGCGGCGTGATCGTCAACGTGTCGTCCGCTGCCACGCGTGGCATCCATCGCATCCCATACTCGGCAGCCAAGGGCGGGATCAACGCGATCACGGCCTCGCTCGCGATGGAATACGCCGATGCCGGTGTCCGCGTCGTGGCCACCGCACCCGGTGGTACGGAGGCCCCGCCGCGCCGCATTTCGCGCGGCACACCGGAGCCGGTGGATGAGACCCAACGCGCATGGCTGCAGGCCCATGTGGACCAGACGATCTCATCGTCGCTGATGAAGCGGTACGGCACGCTCGATGAACAGGCCGCCGCCATCTGCTTCCTGGCATCGGACGAAGCCTCGTACATCACCGGAACAGTCCTCCCCGTCGCCGGCGGCGACTGCGGATGATTCGGGAGGGTCCGCATCCGGCAAACGCGCCGGACGCCGGACGACCCGGCAATAGAATGGACCGATGAGGTCCGCGACGGTGTGTGTCGGGCGCGACCGTGAACTCGGTGTGCTGGCTGCGCAGCTCGCCGCGACCGCAACTGACGGCGCGTTGATCGTCGCGGTGCGCGGAGACAACGGCATCGGGAAGTCGACGTTGGTGCAGGCGCTTGCCGACCGACACGGCGGCCCGGTGTGGTCGGCGACCACCGCACCATGGGAGACCTCGAGTCCTGGTGCGGTGTTGCACCAACTCTTCCAGCAGGACCTGTCCGGCAACCCGCTGGATGTCGCCACGCAGATTGTCGACCATGTCACTGCCGCAACATCTTCCACCAATCAAGGCCTTGTCATCATCGACGACGCCGAACAATCCGACGAGCTGTCTCTGCAGGCACTGACCACCGCGGTGCGGCATCATCGCGACGTTCCGATGCTGGTGGTGCTGACGATCACCGACCCGGCCGCATCGGCGGTCGACCTCGCATCCGACATCATCGTGCTCTGCAGCCTCGACTCCGCCGCGATCGGCGAACTCGCCCGCGGCCGAGGGGTGGTGGTCCATCCGGCGATGGTGCCGGCGCTGGCCGTCCACACCGGTGGCAACCCGCGTTATGTCACGGCGCTGCTCGACGAGTTACCCGCGCAGGTATGGACCCACCCGGGCGCAGCGCTCCCAGCACCGTCATCGGTGGTGTCGCGCGTGCGGAAGCAACTCGACGACTGTGGTCCACAGGGACGGTCGCTGGTCGAGGCATTGGCCATCCTGGGTGAGCGCGGTTTCTTCACCGAAGCTGCGGCACTTGCTGATTCGACGACACCACTGATCGCCATCGACGAAGGCAAGGCTGCCGGACTTCTGATCGATGCACCCGAGCCGTCGCGTTCCCGCACCGCCGCTATCCGCGATCGGATCACCCGGGTCGCGGTCCTCGACATCATGGGTGCCGCCGCAGCGGGACGTGCCCATCTGCGGGCCGCCGACGTTGTCGACGACCCGGTACGCAGCCTGATCCACCGCGTGAGCGCCACCGCCACGCCCGATCAAGCGCTGGCCGATGCCACTGATGCCCTGGCGCGCGAACGTGGTAACGCCGGCGCCTGGGCCGAAGCAGCCGGACTGTTCAGAGAGGCCTTTCGCCTCTCGACCGACCGGTCGCTGCGCGAGGACAGATTGATCCGAACAGCGGATTCCCTGGTGGCAGCCGGCGATATCGCAGCTGCACTCGCGCTGGTCCCGGACCTCGAGGCGTTGACCGAGACGGCACTGCGCGACGCGGTGCTCGCCTATCTCGCGATCGTTCGTGGCCGCGCCGCAGAAGCGGAGATCCGCATGAATCGGGCGTGGGACATCGTCGACAGCACCACTGACCCGGCGTCGGCAGCGCTCATCGCACAGCGCCACGTCCTGCATTCGCTGAGCCGTTGCGGTGGCGTCGAGGTGGTCGAATGGGCAGACCGGGCACTGTCTTTGGCGCAACCCGACTCCCCCGCAGCCATCGAGGCCGAAGCCATCCGGGGCCTCGGCCTGGCCTCATCCGGCCGGCCCGATCTGGCCGATGACGCCTACCGCAACCTGGGGCAACGCGTCCACCCCGGCGTCCAGGCACAACGCGTCAGCCTCGGTCGAGGCTGGCTGCAACTCGCCAACGACGACGTGGACGGCGCCCGCCCCAATCTCGAAACTGCTGTCGCGACCGCACATATGGGCGGTTCGGCCCGAATCTCGATGTGGGCCTACGGCTGGCTGGCCAGGCTGCAGTTTCTCACCGGCGACTGGGATCAGGCGCTGCACACGGTCGCCGATGGGCGTCAGTTGGCCGAATCGAGTGGAATCGTGCTGGCCACACCACTGTTGGAATGGACTGCCGCCCAAGTCCACGTGCTACGTGGATCCTGGGATCTGGCCGGCGACGCCCTGCGCGCCGCGGAGGCGGTCACACAGGACTACGAGATCATGCGCGCCCCGGCACTGATCGCACGCGCACAGATCGCCGAGGCGAACGCCGACTACGGCGCCGTGATCCGGGCACTGGACCCGGTCCGTGCGATGTCTCCGGGAACGGCTTTGGCACAGCCGGGTTTCTGGCCCTGGGCCGACGTGCTCGCCAATGCACTGGTGGTCGACGGACAACTCGCGACCGCGGAATCCTTCTTGGACTCACAGGAAGAACTCGCCCGCGACGCCGGTCACCGGTCGACACAGGCCCGCCTCGGCTATGCCCGCGGGCGACTCCTCGGCGCGACCGGTGATCTCCATGGGGCCCGGCGCGCCTTCGAGAATTCATTGACCTTGCTCGACGGCCTGCCGCTGCGATACGACCTGGCCCGCATCAACTTCGCGTACGGCCAGACCTTGCGCCGGGCCGGCAAACGTCGGTCAGCCGACCCGGTGCTGGCCGCGGCCCGCGACATCTACGCGTCACTTGGCGCGACAACGTACGTCGAGCGCTGCGACCGAGAGCTACGGGCCGGCGGCGTCAACGCGACGCTGTCCCGTAGTGACGTCGAACTGACACCACAGGAAGAAGCCGTCACCCGACTGGTCGCCCAAGGACTTTCGAACAAAGAAGTCGCCGCGGAACTCTACGTCTCACCCAAAACAGTGCAGTACCACCTCACCCGCATCTACTCGAAACTCGGTGTGCGGTCCCGCGTCGACCTGGCAAATCGATACCACTAGCCGCTGGCAGCGGCACCACCCGCGCGAACCGCCGAGCGTGCCGATCCAACCGCCGACCGTGCCGAAATCACCGCCGACAGTGCCGAAAATCTTGGTGCGCCATCACTTTCGGCACACTCAGCGGCAACGACGGCACGCTCGGCGGTCGTGCTGTGACGGTGAAGCTTTCAGCGGTGCCGGTTACCCAGATCCGCGCTGAGGTCGGCCGCCACCTCGACCAGGAAGTCGGCAGTCTGTGCCGCAAAGGATTCCGGGGTTGAGCGCGCCGACGACGTCGAGCAGGCCAGCGCGCCGACCACGGTTCCGGCCGCATCACGCACCGGCGCCGCCAGTGAGATCAACCCGACCTCGAGTTCCTGTTCGGTCAACGCGTATCCACGCGTCCGGACGGTTTCGAGTTCACGTTCGAGGTCGGCACCCGATGCCACCGTCGACTCCGTCAAGCGATGACCGAAGTCGGTCTGCTCGATCAGCGATTGCACCGCGGTGGGCGATGCCCAGGCCAGCAACACCCGGCCCATCGACGTGGCATACGCCGGGATCCGGGTTCCCACCGACACATTGATGCTCATGATCCGACGCACCGGGACACGCGCCGCATAGACCACGTCCGGGCCGTCGAGTACACCCAACGACGCCGACTCATGCGTTGTCTCCGCGATGCGCAGCAGGTGCGGCATCGCGGTGTCGGCCAGCGAATGCGATGCGGTGTAATGCTGCCCGATGCTCAACACGCGCGGGGTGAGCGACCACTTTCCGCCGGAGCCGGTGACATAACCGAGCCGCTGCAGGGTCAGCAGGATTCTGCGCACCACAGGACGCGAAAGATCGGTGGCAGTGGCCAATTCGGCCAGCGTCGGATTCGGTCGATCGGCATCGAAAGCCAGGAGCACCGCGAATCCGCGCTCGATGCTCTGGATGTAGTCGCGGTCTCTGTCTTCACCGACCTCGGACACCACCGCCCCCTTCTGTTGTCGCGGGATCCACCGTACGCAGTACGGACAGCACTGGGGCGCTCAGGTGGTGCGTTCGAACACCGCCGCCAGCCCCTGACCGCCACCGATGCACATCGTCTCCAGTCCGTAGCGGCCCTCGCGACGATCGAGTTCATGCAACAAGGTCGCGAGGATCCGAGCACCGGTGGCCCCGACCGGATGTCCGAGCGAGATCCCCGATCCGTGTGGATTGAGCCGCTCGTCGCCGGCATCGAGTTGCCAGGCCTGCAATACCGCCAGCACCTGGGCGGCAAACGCCTCATTCAGCTCGATCAGGTTCATGTCGTCCATCGTCAGTCCGAGTCGGCCGAGCACCTTCGCGACGGCGCCCACCGGACCAAAGCCCATCCGCGAGGGCTCCAGCCCGCTGACACCCCAACCCGCCAGGCGGGCCAGCGGACGTAGTCCCAGTTCTGCCGCGCGCTCGGGTGTGGTCACGATGCACGCCGCGGCGCCATCGTTCTGACCGCTGGCGTTACCTGCCGTCACGGTCGATTCGGGGTCGACCTTCACGCGGATCGGGCGCAGGGCGGCCAGCGATTCGATCGTGGTGTCGGCGCGTGGATGCTCGTCGGTGTCGATCACCACGGCCGGACCACGACGCTGCGGCACGCTCACCGGGACGATCTCCTCTGCGAACAGTCCACTGGTTTGTGCCGCAACAGCTTTCCGATGCGACTCGACCGCGAGTGCATCCTGGTCGGCCCGGCTGATCCCGAACTCCGCTCGTAGATTCTCGGCGGTCTCGATCATCCCGCCCGGCACCGGGAAGTTGATGCCGCCGGCGGTGACCCGCGCACGGGCCAGTCGGTCGGACAACTCGACACCGGATCCCTTGACACCCCAACGGATCGAATCCGTATAGAACTCGGCCTGACTCATCGATTCGGCACCACCGGCGATCACCAGATCACTGGCACCCGTGGCGACCTGCATGCACGCCTGCAACACCGCCTGCAGGCCCGATCCGCACCGACGGTCGACCTGCATGCCAGGCGCCCCGATACCCAGCCCGGCATCGAGCGCGGCAACCCGGCCGATTGCGGGCGCTTCACCATTTGGTGTGCCCTGACCGAGGATCACGTCGTCGACCTGATCCGGGAAGATTCCCGTCCGATTCATGAGCTCGCTGATGACGGTTGCCGCAAGTGACTGTGGTGCAATGTCTTTGAACTGTCCACCGAAGCGGCCCACCGGGGTACGCAGGGGTTCGCAGATGACGGCGTCGGGCATGATGGTCCTCCTGGTTGGTCGATCAGAGCGCAGATGAGGCGCGGGTCAGGTCAGCGGTCATCGCCGACGCGGCTTTCAGCAATTCGGGTAGTAGATCGCCGCGCACGGCATCAAGGCTGTAGCGCGCCGACTGGGTGGATATGTTGACCGCAGCGATCACCGAGCCGTCCCGCCCGTGCACCGGAGCGGCCAGGGAACGCAGACCCAATTCGAGTTCCTCCTCGACGATGCAAAATCCGTCGAGCCGGGCCCGCTCGATCGCGTCACGCAGTTCGGCGGTCGTGAGCTTGGTGTGTTCGGTCAATGCCACGGGTGACACCCGCTCGAGGTGCTCGTCGAGGTCCGCCGGCGACAGATCGGCGAGCAGAACCCGTCCCATCGACGTTGCGTATGCCGGGAACCGGGTGCCGATCGTGATGGACACCGCCATGATCCGGCTCACCGGAACACGTGCGACGTAGACGATGTCGTCGCCGTCGAGGATCGAGACCGACGCCGATTCGTGCACCCTCGCGGTGAGGGCTTCGAGATGCGGACCCGCGATCTCCGGCAGCGACAGGCTCGACAGGTAGCTGTAGCCGAGGTCCAGAACACGCGGGGTGAGCCAGAAGACCGTCCCGTCGGATCGGACGTATCCGAGGTCGGCAAGGGTGAGCAGGAAGCGCCGGGCCGCCGGCCGGGACAACCCGGTGGACGACGCGATCTCGCTGGCACTCTGCCGTGGATGTTCGGCGTCGAACGCACGGATCACCGCCAGCCCACGGGCGAGGGACTGGACGTGGTCACCGGAGCCGGCCGTCATGAGCGCAGGATGTGATCGCGGAGGAGCGCGGACACCGCGGTGGGTTGCTCTTGATTCACCAGATGCGCTCCCGGGTCGAGGATTTCGAGACGAGAGCCTGCGATCCCGTCGACCAGTACCTGCAGTGTCGCCGGCGGGGTCGACGGATCCTGGGCTCCGGCGATAGCCAGCGTGGGGGCACCGATCGCGGCGAGGTCGTCGCGTGAATCCCAGTGCGCCAGCGCATCACAACACGCCGCGTAACCCTCGTCGTCCGTGCCCGTGACCATGTCGAGGGCTGCGTGCACCAGCAAGGTGTCGCTGCCGGCGAGATCCATGGTGAACCAGCGTGCGACAACCGCATCGGCGATGGCCGCGGTCCCCTGCGCCCGCACCGTTGCCGCCCGATCGAACCAGCCGTCGGGCTCACCGAACTTGGCGGCGGTGCACAGCAACGCCAGAGTGGTGACGCGAGCGGGATACGAGATCGCGAGTTGTTGCGCGACCGCACCACCGAGTGAGAGACCCACAACGTGAAATGCGCTGACACCCAATGAGTCCAGGGTCGCGATCACGTCGTCGGCCAATTCGGCGACGCTGTACGGACCTGGGGGCGTCGGCGAGTCTCCGTGTCCACGCAGATCCATCGCAATGACACGGAATCCGTCATCCGCCAAGGCCTGACGCTGCGGATCCCACATCGCGCTGGTCGAACCGAGAGATCCGAGGAGCACAACAGTCTGCGCGGAGTCGTCGGTACCGCTCACCACATGGCCTAGCTGGACGGACATCGTCACCCTTTCGCCGCTGTACGCTGGTCGTACACTTGTACTATATGCGTACGGACGCTACGGTGTCCACATGCTCGACAAAGTCATCAGCACCGCATCCCAGGCCGTCAGCGACATCCCTGACGGCGCATCGCTCGCCGTCGGCGGCTTCGGACTCGTCGGCGTCCCCGAAGTTCTCATCAAAGCGCTGCTCGAACAGGGCGCCACCGACCTCGAGACGGTGAGCAACAACTGCGGCACCAACGGTTTCGGCCTGGGCCTCCTGCTCAACGAACACCGCATCCGGCGGACGATCTCGTCCTATGTGGGATCCAACGAGGAGTTCGCGCGGCAATACCTATCCGGCGAACTCGAGGTCGAACTAACGCCACAGGGCACCCTCGCCGAACGTCTCCGCGCCGGAGGTGCCGGCATCTCCGCGTTCTTCACCCCGGCCGGCGTCGGCACCCCGGTCGCCGAAGGTGGACTGCCGTTGCGCTACGACGGTGCGGGCGGTGTCCTGCTGGCCAGTCCCCCGAAGGAAACGCGCGAGTTCGACGGCCAGACCTATGTCCTCGAGCGTGGCATCGTGACCGACTACGCGCTGGTGCACGCCTGGAAGGGCGACCGGCACGGCAATCTCGTCTTCCGCCGCAGCGCACGCAATTTCAATCCGCCGGCCGCGACCGCCGGGCGTATCACCATCGCCCAGGTCGAAGAGCTCGTCGAACCCGGCGACATCGATCCCGACCAGGTGCACATCCCGGGCATCCACGTCCAACGCGTGGTTCACGTCGGGAAGGTCGAGGTCGGCATCGAGAACAGGACGGTACGAGCATGAGCTGGACACGCGAACAGATGGCCGCACGGGTGGCCGCCGAACTCGAGGACGGACAGTACGTCAACCTCGGCATCGGCATGCCGACGCTCGTCCCGAGCTTCCTCCCGCCGGACATCTCCGTCGAATTGCACTCGGAGAACGGTGTTCTCGGCGTCGGACCGTACCCGACGGAAGACGAAGTCGACCCGGAGCTGATCAACGCCGGCAAGGAGACGATCACCGTCAACCCGGGCGCGTCCTACTTCGACTCGGCCGCATCGTTCGGGATGATCCGCGGCGGTCACGTCGATGTCGCGGTCCTGGGCGCGATGCAGGTCAGTGCCGGCGGCGATCTGGCGAACTGGATGGTCCCCGGCCAGATGGTGAAAGGTATGGGCGGCGCGATGGATCTGGTCCACGGCGCCCGCAAAGTCATCGTGATGATGGATCACGTCACCCGCAAAGGCGCCCCGAAAATCCTCGACACCTGCGAGCTACCCCTGACCGGAAAAGCCTGCGTCCAAAGGATCATCACCGATCTCGCGGTTCTCGACATCACACCCGAGGGTGTCCGCCTGGTCGAACTCGCACCCGACGTGACCGTCGACGATGTCCGGGCCAAAACCGCCACCACCATCCTCATCGACACCCCGATCCCCGCCTGATCCTTTAGCCCACAAACCCACCAAATCTGGTCAAATCCATGAGCCTCAAACCCGTGGGTTTGACCAGATTTGGTGGGTTTGCGTCGCTAGATGACCTCGGCCCGCGCGAGCGCCTTGCGGATCCGGGCGCGTAAGACCGCCGGCTTCCTGAAGTCGTCCCACACCCAGCGCACCACGGTCACTCCCTCATCACGAAGTCGGTCTTCCCTCAGTTTTTCTCGGATCACCACGTCGGTGACGGATTCACCTGGGCGTCTGTGCTTCTGGTACTTGACCTTCCCGTCGAACTCACCGACGACTTTGCCTTCCCAGTCGAAGTCGACGCGGGCAATCAGCTCGCCGTTTTCGTCGCGATACTCCGTCTGCAAGTCTGGGACCGGTATATCGCACCACTCGATCATGAGGGCGCGGCTGAGGGATTCACCGACCGATTCAGAATTCGTATCGGCGACGTCGAGTGCTCGCCTCAGTGTCGCAATGCCCTTGGTTGTCGCGAATCGCTTCGTGATTGACCTGAGTTCCTCGCGGGTGACACCGAGACGCAGTGCGTGATCGAGAACCACTACCGCTTGGACGAAGGACCCCTGCCGCGCGATGTCGCACGCGGTCAGTGCCAGTTTGGTCAGCAACACCCCATCGATGACGGTGACATCATCGGCGCTCAATGCGTATTCGTGCAAATGGACCTCGCGTCCGCGGCGGCCACCGCCGGTCACATAGAAGTGGACTCGACGTTGGTCAGGAGCGAGTTGGTTCAAACCGTGCAGCACTGCGGCCGAGGAGTGGCTGATCACCCGATGTTTGGTCCGGCCGGCGACAGCGACAACGAGTTCGCGGTACTTCTCGTCGAAATCGGGGTCGCGCGTGGTCTCGTCGGGCTCGACCGGACGATAGACACCGCGGGTGACGCGAACCACCGTCCCGTGTCTTTTGGCACCGCGGAGTTGGGAATCGTCACCACCACCATGCAGATGTCTTGCCCGGCGGATCAGGCCGTCTTCGTCAGGTGTGAGGTCCATGCACAGATCATCGGTGGCCGAACCTGGTTTCAGGTCTGCAGCAAGTGCAGTTCGCCGAACCCTGTTGATGCACTATCGGACTGTGGACAGCAACAAACCCACCAGATCTGATCAAAACCAAGGGTTTGCGACTCGTGGGTTTGACCAGATCTGGTGGGTTTGTGGACGGCGGCGACTACTTGATCGACGACGGGTGCTTCGCCAGTGGCATGATGTCGATGGTCATGTAGGGGAACAGTGGCAGGTTCCACAGCAGATCGTGGAGTTCGTCGGGTGACTCGACGTCAAAGATGCTGACGTTGCTGTATTTTCCGGCGATCCGCCAGATGTGGACCCACTTGCCCTGCCGCTGCAGATCTTGCGAGTATGCCTTCTCTTTGGCGAGCGTCTGTGTGCGAAGCCCCGGATCGAGGTCGAGGGGGATGTCGACGTCCATCCGCACATGGAAAAGTGCCATAGCAGTATTGCCTTTCAGATCGCGGTGGTCAGTTCCGGGTCAGTTTGTCGACCATGTCCATGTCGAGTTCGACACCGAGCCCCGGACCTTCGGGCAACTGGACCTTGCCGTCTCCGTATCGCAGGGGTTCGGAGAGGATATCCACCGCAAACAGCAGCGGCCCGAACAGTTCGGTCCCGAAATTGATGCCCGGCTCGCTACACGCGAAGTGGATCGATGCCGCGGTGCCGATCGGGCCTTCGATCGAGGTCGCTCCGTGGCAGGCGATGCCGGCAGCTTTTGCGATGGCGGCGATTTCACGGCTCTTCGAGAGACCACCACATTTGGTGGTCTTGATTGCGATGACGTCGGCGGCACCCTGCCGGACCACCTCGAGGGCGTCGTGGGGTGTGCTGACACTCTCGTCAGCCATGATCGGCACCGGCAACAGATGATTCAGCTCGGCGAGCACATCGATCTGCTCCCCCGGCGTCGGCTGTTCGATGAGTTCGACTCCGCCGTCGGCCAAGCGCGGCAGATACTTCAACGCGGTGAACCGATCCCAGCGAGCGTTGACATCGACGCGCACGCCCGCACGTCCGTCCAATCCGTCGACGATGGCGAGGATCCGCCGGGTGTCGACCTCCGGTTCGAGGGCACCCATCTTCAGTTTGAAACTGAAATGCATACGGCTGCCGAGCTTTTCCGTGGCCTCGTCGAGAATCTCGGCGACCGGTGCGGCGCCGAGCGCCCAGGTCACGTCGACGCTGTTCCGGAACGCCCCGCCCAGCAGTGTGTGCACCGGGACATTCAGGCACCTCGCCCAGGCATCGTGCAGCGCGATCTCGACCGACGCCTTCGCAAACCGCGCATTCGCCACCACCCGCTCGATGTCGAGCATGATCTTGGTGAGGTCATCCACGGTGCGGCCCAACAGAATCGGGGTGATGTATCGGTCGACGATGACCTTCATGGTCTCGACCGATTCACCGCCCCACCACGGACCGCCGGGCACAACACCTTCACCGTGACCGACCACTCCACCGTCGGTCTTGATCGACACCAGCAGGATCGGCTGGGCATCCATCGATGTGGTCGCGAACTTGTGGCTGCGAACCAGGGGTACGTCGATGATCCGGGTCTGGACCTCAACGATTTTCAGGTCAGGCACCGGTTTTTACTCTCCTGCCGGGTCAAGCGCAAAGTTATAGTCGACGTGGTTCTTGCCGTCGTCCCCGGCTGTCGGCGACAGGATCAGCTCCGGCTTGGTGGCCGAGGCGACATCGGAGTCGAGCCATTCCCCACCCTCGAAGTAGAGCTGGGTGGTGACGGATTCCTTGCCCGGCGCCGAAACGATCAGGTGCAGATGTGCCGGCCGCCACGGATGCCCGTTCTGGGCGAGGATGAACTGACCGGTCGGACCATCGGTCGGAATCTGGTACGGCGCAGGCTGAATCGTGGTGATCTCGTAGCGACCCTCGGAGTCGGTGATGATCTTGCCGCGCAGATTCCACTCCGGCAGATGATCGGCAAACTGCGAGTAGTAGCCGTCTGCGTCCGCATGCCAGAGTTCGATGATGGCGCCGTCGATGCCCTTGCCGTCGAGGTCGGTGACCTGACCGCCGAACACCAGTTGGGTCTGCTCGCGATCGACATCGCGCATCGGCAGCGTGCAGACAGACGGCAATTCAGGTGCGTTTGCCACGTAGTACGGACCCTCGATGGTGCCCTTGGTGCCCTTGCGACTGCGGGCGAGGACCTCTTCGACGGCGTGCTCGATGAACACGTCGAGGAACAGGGGCCACTCGCCACCCTCGCCGACGTCGATCAGCCACTGCTTGAGCACGCGGTACTCGGGGTAGGTGACGTTGTGGTCGAGGATCACCTTGTGGAGCGCCGACAGGGCATCTTTTGCGATGGCGGCAACCCGCTCGGGTGAGGTGTCTGCGCTGACGCGTTCGTTCTTGAACTTGTCGGTGGCAGCAGTGCCGGAACCGACCGCGGACGGGCTGTTGAACTCGGTGGCTGTCATTGGGGTCTCCCTGGTTGCTAAGTTAGGTGTACGCATTGCGTACTTAACGTTCGCATTGCGTACTCACACTGTGCGGCCAGTCACACCCGCTTGTCAAGTACCAGTCAGGCGAAAGATCGAGCTGCATCCCACCCCGACCCCCGCCCCGACCCCGCCGAGCGTGCCGAAATCACCGTCGAGCGTGCCAAAGCTGTTGCAGCATTGGCATTTTCGGCACACTCGGCGGCAACGAAGGCACGCTCGGCGGTCGGATCGGCACGGTCGGCGGAGGCGGGGGCGTGTGTGCTGACGTCGTGTCAGTGACGACGACCGGGAAAGATGTTTCAATTTCGGGTACAAGCTGATCCCCAGCGGTGGTTGGAGGATGACGTGGACCAGTGGACCGGTGCGGGCCATGTTGGCAAACGGAAAAAGGTCAGGTCGACGCCATTCCGTGAGAAGAACGGCAAGGTTCCGTTCAATGCCTCTGGGGTCGCGCTGGTGGGGCCGGGGCGGTTCGTCTTCATCGACAATCGGGACCCGGGTGCGCTCTTCGAATTCGCTCTCGACGACGACGGCGCAGAAGTCGGCAGAATCCGGCGACGCCCACTGGTCGGTGTGACCGATGGGATGTTGCAGGACCCCGAAGGCCTCGCCAGCGTAGAAAGCCAGGGTGACACCTACCTCGTCATCGGATCGTCGCTCGGTGTCGCCGGCGCCGACGGGTCCGGACGAAAAAGGGTCTACGACGGGCTGGTACGAGTTCGCTACAACCCCGACGGCGACTTGCATGCGGAAGCCATGCACGGATTCCGCGCGTGGCTACTTACCCACGAACCCTCGCTCGCCGTTGCCGGCGACCGCGAACCGGACGCGGGCGGGCTGAACATCGAAGGCCTGGCCTGGGATCCGCGGGTGAGTGCGCTCGTGCTCGGCCTGCGGGGGCCGATAAATCCCGGAAGAATCGCGGTCGTGGCGATCCGCGTCGGCGCCAGCACAGCCCCGTGGACGACGGCGTCGCTCGAGGCTTCCTCAATCCTGCACGCCCGCATCCCGCGCGCGGGCGCGCGACAGGGGGTTCGCGATCTTACCTACGACGAGCGAACCGGAGAATTCCTGATCCTGTTGGGGCGCACGATCAGTCGAGACGACGAACCGTTTCAGCTGTGCACCTGGAACGGCTGTGACGATGATGTCCAATTGCTTGATGTTGCCTTCCACCGGTCCATGAAGCCGGAGGGCATCACGACATTCTCGAGTGGCGGCGAAAACAAGCTCCTGATTGTCGACGACGACGGTGGGTATGCGGTGCTCGGTTGACCCGATCAGGTGAAGAACAGTTTGAAGTCGCCGGTCTCCTGATGAACTCTCGGTTTCCCTGACGGCGTGGTGTCGGTCCCGAACCTCGTACTCAGACCGGTCCGTTTGCTGACCAGGTTGAAATAGCCGCTGAAGGTGAACTTGTCCGGAGAATCGAGGGGAACGACCGAAAACTCTTCAGCACTCTCGCTGTTGTTCGCCGGACCTGTGTAGAGCAGTTTGTTCCCTTGGCTGGACACAATCGAGCTCGCATGGAGAAAACGTCCGAAAGCCTTGCTGGTCACCGACTTTCCGGATCCGAGATCGTCGAAGCACCACAGATCCGAATCGTCCACCACGGCCGGACGGGGGCGATGGACCACCTCGAAATTGACCGGATCCGGTATATCTTTCGGAATCCCCTCGGTGTTGCCGGCATGCAGACAGTCGTTGGTGGTGTCGTCGCGAATGTAGGCCCCGTCGGCGTCGGGCAGTCCGGCGCACAGATAGCCGGCCGATCCGGCCAATCGCAGCTGCTTTCGCACCGACCCCAGCTCCGCTGGCACGTTGGGCACACCCAGTCCGGTCAGCAGCGCCTCCATCTTCAGAATCATCGGAGTCAACACAGTCTCCTGCGCAGCACGACCGAACACCGTTTCCCGATACGTCACGATTTGATCGAGCAATTGCGCCCGGCGTGCTGAGTCGTTGCGCACGAGCTTCGCGATCAGTCCAGTGGTGTCGAGCTTGAAATGTCGGGTGGCCTGGAGAGTCTGGTCGAGGCCCCAGGGAATCATCTTGAAATTGACGTTGCCCACACCTGGTGCTGCCACGGCGGTCGTGTCGTTGTAGACGTAGGTGTTGTTGGTGTTTCTGGAGTAACCGTCCCAGTGCTTCAGAAAGAATTCCATCGCGTTGAGTCGAATGAACTGATCCAGGTCGAATACCTCGCTCGCCCCGGCCAATCCATGTTCGTCGATATGGTCGATGGCGAACCGCAGATCGGCCTTGTCGTCGAACTCAGAAAGCGACTCCACCCCGATGAACTTGAACCGTCCGCCGACGAAATCGTCGTTGTGTTCGAGTTCGTACAGGTTCCCTTTCATGTTGCCGTTGAAGTTGCGCTCGATGTAGCGCGGCATGATCGGTTCGGCGTTGACGAAAACGCCCGGACTGTTGACGCCGGCGAAACCTTGACCGATTGGGGTGCCGTTCACGAAGACCCTGGCGAAGTTGCAGCGCGAGTACGGCAAGCCGGCCATCTCAAACAGTTTGTAACCCAGTGGCTGTCGAATGTAGGACGGATCCTGGATGGAATTGTTCATCGTCAGATAGCGTGACCCGATCAGCTGCGCGGCCACTGCAGTATTGGCCTTCCGAAATTTTCCGAAATCGATGTGAAGGCATGGCTTTTCGCTGCTGATCGAGCCGCAGAACGACTTCTTCTTGATGCCGACCTCGGTGAAGGTGGTCCGCGCGGGAAACTTGGTGCCCACTATTTCGACCGACGTTGCCTTTCGCCACGTGTACCGGGCGCCGTCGGTCCAGTCGAAGTTGCACCTCCCGCCTTTCGGCTGTTCAGTGCGCACTGCTTCCCAGTCGGATTGCGGCATCGAGATATTGATAGTCAGCACGTTGTCGAGTGCGTACACGGAATCGAGTGCTTGTTGCTCCTGCTGGCTCATCGTCAGACCTCTGCGCGTCGGTGCAAGCTCCTGCTGACGGCAATCGGAGATCCGTAGCCGCAGCTCCGGCCTGCACGTGCGATGCTGTCGACTGGTTCCGACGCTAGTCGAGCGACGGCAGCACGTCGTGAGTAGTCGACTACTCGATCGCCGACTGCGGCTACTTCAATTCGAACGAGTCGCGGACTCGAGTCGATCCCGCAGCGACTCGAGCCCGGCGCGATATGACGAGGCGATTGCTTCAACCAGGCGGCCGGCGGTGTTCGGTCGGGCGGCTTCGAATTCGCCCGACCACACGACCCGAGAACCCTCACCGGCATCCTCCACCTGAATCCGGGATCGGTAGTCCACCATCCCGAACTGGTTCCCTTCGACCGCGTATACGTAATACCGATCTTCGTCGGAGTGCTCGACGATCAACTCGGTAACCTCACCCCGCCCACCATCGTGCAGTGTCGCGATCCGTTCGATTCGGACGACGAGTCGATACCGGGATGCCACTGCGAGAGTGCCCCGGGAGACCCTATGACCGACCACACCGACGCCGGGCGGGCCGCTATCGCAATCTCTTCGCGAACTTTGGTCATCTACGTTTCCTCGCTAACTGGCTGGAGTCGTGCGGGCTGCGGCGGCGAACGCACGGAGTTCCCTGGCCACGTCCGGCCCACTCGGGTTGTACATCACTTCGCGGTAACCGGCGTCCGCGAGCTCCTCGAACTTGCTCCGCACCGCGGCGTGGTCCCCGACGATCTCGTTGCCGAGCGGGCCACTCGAATCGGGAGATTGCAGCAGCGGTCGGTCGCGCTCGGTGAGGTGGGTGGCGTGACCGTCGAAGGTCAACAGATGCTGCTCGCCTTCGCGCGCCCGTGATTCCAGGTCCAGGCGCCAGGCCTTACCACCGGGCAGCCGGTCGACGGCGGCGGCTCCGCCGTAGGCGTAGGCGCCGTGCCACTGCACGACGCGCCATGGGCCGACCGCCTCCAGCACCCGAGGTGATCGTGGATCCTCCGGGTTCGAGCACTGTCCCGGACACCATCGTCGCTGTGGGTAGCGTCGAGTGAACCGGTCCGATGGTTCCATCGGCGACTTCGGCTGCCCGCCGCATTCCCCGTGGACCCAGGACACTGAGCCAGATGGGTACGTCGACCGGTCGCGGCGCCGCCAACCCGGGCCAATGCAGCATCTTGACCGCCTTGCCCCGGAGCTGCACCGTTTCCCCGGCGAGCAGCCCGCGCACCGCGGCGACGTGCTCGAAGAGCTCGTCATGCGACACCGGAGGACGACCAACCGTCAAGCGCGCGGTGTAGCCGGTCCCGAAACCCGCGCGGAAGCGGCCACCGGAGAGTCGTGCGATCGTAGCGATCGCCGAAGCCTCCGCGACGGCCGAACGTTCCCCCGGTATCAGCACGGCAGTCCCGAGACCGATCCGCGTGGTTCGGGTGGCGGCCAACGCGAGGTGGACGAACGGGTCCTCCCACAGCGATGCGGAACCGAAGATCCAGACCCGTCGATAACCGAGTTGCTCGGCCAGCACCGCAAGATCGGCGAAATCTGGTCCCGGGGGCAATCCACAGGACAACTCGAAATCGGTGCTCACCAAAATCCTTTCCACCGGGTCGACCACGGCAGTCGCTCGACGCCGAAGGTCAACCTACCGGCGATACGCACCCGGCGGTGCGCGAATCGCCATCCTGAACCGCGAAAAGCCTTGGAAGAAAAGCGTTACCGATCCACGAGGATCATCTCCGCAGCCGCCAGGCGACGTCATGGCGATCGCCCTGACTTCGGCGAGTTCAGGTTCTGCTGGCGTTCGGGGCGAGGCGGGCCATCCCGCGAAGGATCCATGGTGTCCGCCTCGCCACCAGCCCCACTGCGCGGTCTGTTCGGCGCATCGTGGCGCGCGGGCCCGGGGTCGGCGTGGACACCAGTGCGGCCTCGGCCGAACCCGCCCGCGCACTGTGCCGATCGACCGCCAGGAGTTGCCACATGCCGGGCACACCGCGCAACTCGACGCTGCCGCGGTCCTCGAAGCCCGTGCCCGAGCCGACGACCAGATCACGGACCGTTCCTGAGACGACGATGTCCCCGGCCCCGGCTTGGCCGAGAATCCGCGCCGCGATGTGTACGGCGATTCCGCCGATGTCGTTGTCAAGCAGTTCGCACTCGCCGGTGTGGATGCCGGCGCGGATCTCGATGCCCAGCGTCTCGGCGTCAGAACGCAATGCCTCGGCACATCGGATGGCCTGCGTCGGACCGTCGAACGTGGCAAGGTGCCCGTCTCCAGTGCTCTTGACCAGCGTGCCGCCGAATCGTTGCGTGACATCGGCGGCGATCTCACCAAAGCGCGCCAGCACCGCCCGCCACCGCTCGTCACCCGCTGCCGCGGCCTGTCGCGTTGAGGCGACCATGTCGGTGAACAACACCGTGCGCAGGGCGCGATGCGACTGGGCCGGCGCGGCATGGCCACCAGTGAGGAACTCCTCGATCGCGGTCAGGATCCTGTCGGGACTTGTGATCCAGGGCGCGTGGTCCACGCCTTCGACCTCTAGCCACCGCGCACCGGGAATATGGTCGGCGAGGTAGCGGCCGCATTGCACCGGCATGCAGTCGTCGCGGGCATGACTGACCAGGGTTGGCACGGTGATCGTCGACAGGATGGGCCGAATGTCGAGACGAAACACCGATTCGGCCGTCGCCCGGACCATTCCGGGGCTTGCGCTCATCCGCTCGAACATTGCGAGCTGGCGTATCGACCGAACTGACGGGAACATGCACCTGGCTGCAGCACCGGTGCCCCACGCCGAGCGGATAGCGCGTCCCATTTCCACGAGGCCGGCGAGCTGCTCGGTCGACGGCACGTAATCCGCACCGGTCCCGGACAAATCCTCACCGGCGTCAGCTACGAGACGTTTGCGCAGATCGACCGGGTCGCGATCACAGTCCTCCCAATCGATGGCCATGAACGGGTAGGCGCCATAGACGATCAGTGCTTGTGTTCGCTCCGGTCGTTTCGCCGCAAACACGATCGAGGCCGTGCCACCCTCGCTCATACCGAAGACGGAGGCCTTTCCGAAGCCGGCGGCGTCCATGACGGCCTCGATCTCGGCCACCCGGTCATCCAGCGTGCGAACCTTCGCCACCGGATCCGAAAGCCCGACTCCGGCCTTGTCGAACATAAGGACCCGACAGAACGTGCCGAGCTGGTCGAAGAAAGCCTTGAACTCGGGCATCGTCCAGAACAGCTCGATATGGCTGACGAAAGGCCCGACAAAGACCAGGTCGACGGGCCCGGCGCCGAACACCTGGTACGCCAGACTCAGATCGCCGCAGGGCGCGTATGAGGTTTCCGGCACGGCCCTAATCATACGGATTACAACGCCAGGAACAATGGCTCGAAATCGGTTCGGCACCTGGTGGAGTACAGATCCCAGTCGTTAGCGTGCCTCCGAAATATGCGGTGTCTGTGGAACATTGGCAGTCCTGGGCATCCGCACCCAATGAGAACACAGCGTTGTCGCATTGTGACAACGCGTTGTCACGCCTCTTTCAATGAAGGTCATCAACCATATCGTCAGGAGTAATTCGATGCATATCACCAAGAATGAGATCCCGGTAAAAATCGACGTGCCGGGAGCAAAGGCTCGTCAGTTGCCCGACTTCGGGGTCACGACCGCCGGCGCAATCGGTGCGGAGTATTTCAGCCTTGGAGCCGGCACCGACATCGCACCACTGCTGCAGGGGCTGGACAACGACGCCTGCCATGCGCCTCACTGGGGCTACATGATCTCGGGCGAAGTGGTTGTCAGCTTCAGCGACGGCACCACCGAGACGTGTATTGAGGGCGACCTGTACTACTGGCCCCCCGGGCACTCGGTACGGGTGGCGCAGGATTCAGAAGTGGTCATGTTCAGTCCGCAGGTCGAGCACGGTGCCGTGATGGACCACATGCTCACCAAACTTGCGGACGCAACGCAGTAATTCGACCGCAGGCTTCAGCGAGTCACTGTCCAGCTGATCGGGGCCACCGTATCGGGCATGTAGCTACAGCAGCTTCCCGTCCGGACGGTCCTCTTCAGGTGCGTCCCCAACACCTCGTCATGGTCGGTGAGGCGGTCGAGTGCGTACCGCAGCGATCTGGTGACGCTGGTCCGTGCCCGCTCGGCCGCGCCTCCTGTTTCCCGTAGCCGCCCACCCAGTCCGACGGCACCGTTCAGCTCTTCGAGCAGAAACTCACGGTCGCGCCGCGCCAGTTCAGCGCGGGCGAGGTCGTTGTTGGCCTTCGCCTCGGCGATGTCCTGGTCGACCTCGTCGAGTCGACGCCGATATGCGTACCGTGCTCGCTGGTCGAGGATCGGTATCGGATCGCCGACGTCGTGACCACCGCACAGGTCCATCGCCCTGAACTCATGCCCTGGCCGCGACAGCAACGCGGCCAGATATTGCAGGCCTCTGAGATTGCCCAACACGATCTCGGCGTCTCGGAATGCGAAATGCCAGTGGCCACCGGTCCACACCATCGTCGCGGCCAGCGACGCCTGCCGTGGGAGCGCGGATTCTCCGTTGAGCAGAGCGATCACCTCTGCGGCCCGTTTCACCGCACCGAACGACACGAACTCTGCGTGGGCGGCCTGCCAGTCCAGACGGCTTCTCGCGGTGTCGCCGGTTGCGGCGTAGGCCGACCCCAGAACCACTCGGGCAACGGCAGCCTCATAGGGAGCGTCCAGTTCACACCAATGAACCACCGCCGCGGACGCGTCGCCGATGGCGAACGAGGCGTCGCCGGCCAGCAGATGGGCCCTGGCGGTGGCCAGTGCAGCACATGCGGCGAGGCCGGAACTTGCAAATCGCGCTGCGATGTCGCGCAACCGGGAGGCAGATTGCACGGCAGTCGCCGCGTCGCCATTCGCGAACGCGATCTCCGACTGGGCATCGAGCAAGGGCGCCAGACGCAGGTCGCCGAACGGCGGCCGCTCCTTCCACGGCAGATCCGGCGGATTGTCCACCGCACCCGCGATGAGTTCCGCTGCAGACTCGAGGTCGCCCTGATCCTTTCGCAGCAACGCGATACCTGGCAATGGCGGCCAGGCCCGACGGTATGCCTGCATGTAAGCGTCCTCCGCACCCGGAAGATCACCGAGCCGGAGTCTGATGTTGCCGAGTTCCACCAGGGGCCAACCGAATTCACGACGCATCCACGGCCTGAGTTCATCGCAGGCCTTTAGCGCCTCGAGTTCGGCTTCGACACCTGGCCCGCTGACTCGCAGCAGTTCGGCCCGATGCACCCGGCACCGCCCGTGAATGCCTCCATACGCGCGGCCGTGACGCCAATGCTCCATGACATCGGTCCATTCGCGGGCCCGATCGTATGCGAGCAATCCCTGGGCGGCGCAGACCAGTTCGCAGTAGAGCATGCCCGTGGTGAAGTGGTCGACGGCGCCGGACATCAGCCGAAGCGCAGCATCGTCGAGCGCGGCGAGGCCTTGCTCCACATCGCCGTCGGCGATGAGCAATCGTGCGGTCGCGACCTGCCCGAGCATGACCGCCGGCGGAACATTCAGCCGAGCACCGAGTTCCATCGACCGAAGCGCCTGTCGGTGCGCCCCGTCCGGGTCACCAGACATGAAGCGCTCATACGTCCGGACCATCGCGAGCAACGCGTGCGCCGGCACCTCCCCGACGTCCTGAAGTTCACGGTCGGCACGCGCCACCCAGCCGCGGACCGGTGCCATCAGACCGGTGTCGACCAGAAGATAGAGCGCGACATTCGCCGCTGCCCAGGCCGCGGCCGGGTGGTCGTTTGCTTCTCGGTGCCGGTCGTAGAGCGATTCCCATTCCGCGACAGCAACTTCGAACTCTCCCTTGCCGTAGTGGGCGACCGCCCGTACCTCAGCGGCCTCAACAGAGTTGTCGTCCGCGAGCAGAGCCAGCGCGGCAGTCCAATCGTCGCGCGACATTGCCGCCCGGGCGTCGGCCAGAACGGTCATTGTCCTACATCAATCATCGACCCAGTATGGCAATCGGGTGATGTCCGATCGGGCGAACGCGCAAACGCAGATCGCGATCGCGAGAACCTCCGGAACCTGCTAGTCCCGGGCGAGCGGACTGTAGAAGACCAGGCCGTTGCCCTTGTTGTCGTAGACAACGGCGCGGCGTTCGTGGGCGTCGTCGTATGGGCCCTTGACGATGCCACCACCGCTGGCCTCAACGGCTCGTGCCGCGGCGTCGACATCGGCGGTCTTGATACCGACGACAACCTGGCCGTGGATCGGATGATCCACAGCGGTCGCCAGCGCCAGCGTGATCGAGCCGCCATCGAGGGCTGCGAAGTGGGCGCCGTCGCGAAACTTCAGTGCCATCCCGAGTGTCTCGCTGTAGAACTTGATCGATTCCTCGAGGTTGTCGGTCGACAGGACGATCATCCGCACGTCGTGGTCACTCACCAGGGGCCTCCTTGGTCGGATCGCCACCAGACGCGGTGACGAATGGGTAAAACTAAGTCTGTCGCACCTCCGACGTCAGGTTCGGATATTCGTCGCACGTGATGAGAGCGCGACTGAGTTGGCGGTAGGTCGACCAGGGAGGCGGCGGCCCCGGCGACCTCGACGCGTCACACGTCATAGTGTCGAAACCGGACCGGACGGGAGAAGATCATGTGCGCAAGCGAGGCGGCCACGCCCCTGGACAAGCAGTTCACTGCTCGCCTTCAGAAAAGCCCGAACAAGGGTGGATGGACCTACGTCGTGATGCCCGGATCGGCCGAATACTTCGGCACCCGAGGCCTGGTCAAGGTACGCGGAACCGTCGAAGGACACCCGTTCCGAACATCGTTCATGGCACTCGGCGACGGGACACACAAACTCCCGATCAAAAAGGATCTGCTTCGGATCCTGGGCAAGGCCGTCGGCGACAACGTCACGATCCATTTGGACGAGCGCATCACCTGACTGCCCTCGGGACTGACTCGGCCACCCCTGGCCACATAACAAAAGAGCAGGTCAGACATTGGTCTGACCTGCTCTTTTTCGGTGGAGCTAAGGGGATTCGAACCCCTGACCCCCACACTGCCAGTGTGGTGCGCTACCAGCTGCGCCATAGCCCCGTATTCGGTTTTCACAAGCTTCGCGGCTTATTTCTCCGCTCTGCTTGCTCGACCGAAATTACACCATCAGCGTCAGCGCGACCAAATCCGCTCGTTGGTGGGACCCGGTTGGGACCCGACCGTCAGCTCTGGTCGGGTGCGATGAGCGCGGCAACCCACTCGGGTCCGCTGGTCACCTCGACCTGCTTACCGTCTTCAAGCACGCTGGGCGTTCCTACCTGTCCACCGAGAGCTGTGGACAGCTCTGCCTGTGACTGCTCCGCGAGTTGCTGCGCAGCCGCCACCTCAGCGCCATCAGCGATGCACTGCTGTGTCGCCTCACTGGCGCCGACATCCTTGGCGAAGGCCGCCAAGGCCTGGTTGTCGTGGTCGACGTCACCTTCCGCGGGCTGTTCTTTGAAAAGGAGCGAGTGGTACGCCATCTGGATGGTCTGGTCTTCGGTGGTGGCCACACACTTCATCGCGCCGGCGGCCCGTGAACTGTAATCACCCGAACCCGAGCGCTTGTCCAGGAAATTCAGCATGTGATAGCGGATCTGGAGCTGGCCGCTATTCGCCGCATCGGTCAGCGCAGCTCCCGAGGTCTCCTCGAGGTTGCGGCAGGCCGGACACTGGAAGTCCTCGAACATGTCGATGGTGGTGGGCGCCGAAGCGCTACCTGCGGTGAAAACAGCGGTGGTGGCCAGAACATTGGTGTCCGCAGTTCCCTTGTCACTGTTGCTGTTCCAAAGGATTCCACCGATCACCACAGCGGCGAGGACAACCACGGCCAGTCCGGCAAGGACGTACGTCGTCACGCTCGACTGTGCGCGGGGCTGATACTTGCCGCCAGATGCCTTTGATACCGGCTGTTTCTTCTTGTTGCTCACTGTGTCCTCACCGAAACCAATTCACACCGATTGAGACCTCGTGCGACCTACACGCGTCGTAATAAGGGTAACGAGCCACGCCTGAGAACAATCTGAGCAGAAGCGCCCCGGGGCTGCGGGATACCATCGCGAGGTGTCTCAGCGCATACCGTCGGATGAACCACCACATCCGCCCCGATCCGGCAGCAACGAGGCCAGTCACACCCACGCCGACGTCTCCGGCGGACGCCTGCGTGCTGCGACATTCGGCGCGATGGACGGACTGGTCACCAACATCAGCCTGGTCGCCGGTGTCGGCGCAGCAGGGGCCTCCGGCCACACGATCATCCTCAGCGGCATGTCAGGCCTGGTGGCCGGCGCATTCTCGATGGCACTGGGCGAGTACACGTCCGTGACCACACAGAACGAGCAGGTCGACGCCGAGGTCGTGGTCGAACGGCGCGAATTGACCAGGCACCCCGACGCAGAACTCCACGAATTGATCGAGACTTTTGTCGAGATGGGGATGTGCGAGGAAACAGCGACCGCCGCCGCCACCGAAATCCACCGTGACACCGACCGCGCCGTGAATCTGCACCTGACCCACGAACTCGGGGTCGACCCCCAGGATCAGCCGTCGCCGATGGTCGCGGCCCTCTCCTCGTTCGCGATGTTCGCGGTCGGCGCGGTGATCCCACTGATCACCTACCTACTCGGATTCGAGTCGCTGCCCGCCGCCCTCGTGGTCGGCGGGCTGGGACTGCTCCTGGCCGGCGCCGCTGCCGCACAGTTCACCGACCAGCCGATCTGGAAAGGCGCGCTACGGCAACTCGCCTTCGGCGTGATCGCCGCCGGCGCGACCTATCTCGTCGGCTACCTGATCGGCGTCCCGGCGTCGGGATGACGTGCGGTCACCGGGTCAGCCGAGAACACCGTCGACGAGTTCTTGCGCCTGGGCCTGCACCTGCGCCAAATGCTCTGGCCCGTTGAATGATTCGGCGTAGATCTTATAGACGTCCTCGGTACCCGACGGCCTCGCGGCGAACCACGCGTTCTCGGTGGTGACCTTCAATCCACCGATCTTCGCCCCGTTGCCCGGCGCCTCGGTCAGGATCGCGGTGATCTTTTCACCGACGAGTTCGGTGGCGGTGACCTGATCCGCCGACAACTTTGCCAGCACGGCCTTCTGTTCGCGTCCCGCCGGCGCATCAATACGAGCATAGGAGGGCGAACCACCATGCCGCTCTGCAAGTTCGGCGTAGCGTTGTGACGGCGTCTTCCCGGTCACGGCCAGGATTTCCGAGGCCAGCAGAGCCAAGATGATGCCGTCTTTGTCGGTGGTCCAGACGGTTCCATCGGTCCGCAAGAAGGACGCGCCCGCGCTCTCCTCACCGCCGAAACCGACCGAGCCGTCGAGCAATCCAGGCACGAACCATTTGAATCCGACCGGCACCTCGATCAGCGTCCGGCCGATGCCGGCAACCACCCGGTCGATCATCGACGACGACACCAGGGTCTTGCCCACCGCCGCACTCGGCGACCACCCGTCCCGGTGTGTGAACAGGTAGTCGATGGCCACGGCCAGAAAGTGATTCGGATTCATCAGGCCACCATCGGGTGTCACGATGCCGTGCCGGTCGGCGTCGGCGTCGTTGCCGGTGGCGATGTCGTACTCATCGCGGGCCCCGATCAGCGACGCCATGGCATTCGGCGAACTGCAGTCCATCCGGATCTTGCCGTCGGTATCGAGGGTCATGAACGAAAATGCCGGATCCACAGTCGGATTGACCACGGTCAGGTTCCGCAGCGTATAACGCTCACCGATCTCGCCCCAGTACCCGACCGAGGCGCCCCCGAGGGGATCGGCGCCGATGCGGATACCTGCCGACCGGATCGCCTCCATGTTGACCACCGACGCCAGGTCATCGACGTATCCGGCCCCGTAGTCGTAGGTCCCGTAAAACTCGGACTTCTGCGCACTCTCGAAGGCGATCCGTTTCACACCCGACAGCCCCCCGCGGAGGAGTTCGTTGGCACGGGCGGCGACCAGCGACGTGATGTCGGTATCAGCGGGACCGCCGTTGGGTGGGTTGTATTTGAAGCCGCCGTCGCGAGGTGGATTGTGCGACGGGGTGACAACGATACCGTCGGCCTTCGCGCCACTGCCCTTGTTGTGGGTCAAGATCGCGTGACTCAAGGCCGGAGTCGGGGTGAATCGGTCCTTGTTGTCGACCAGGACACGGACGTCGTTCGCGACGAGCACCTCGATCGCGGTCTGCCATGCGGGCAGCGAGAGTGCGTGCGTGTCGCGGGCGATGAACAGCGGTCCGGTGATACCCGCACCGGCCCGGTATTCGACGATGGCCTGCGTGGTCGCCACGATGTGATCTTCGTTGAATGCGTTGTCCAGGCTCGAACCGCGATGACCAGAAGTACCGAAAACGACTTGCTGCGAAGGATTTTCGGGATCAGGTTTGCCGGAATAGTAGGCATCGATCACAGCCGACACATCGATCAGATCTTCCGGCAATGCCACGGTTCCCGCACGCGGATGAGCCATTGGTTCTTCCTTCCGGTTGTGCTGCAGCAGTCCGGCGAACCGGCGGCTGCGTCCTGGCGACTTCGACTGGACGCCCTGAATTCTGCCACCGATCGCCTTTGGTGGTCGGGCGAGCGGGATACACTCGGCCGTAGAAATGCCGCGCTCCACAACCAGGGACGGCAAAACCTCGGTTGGGGGACGGAGGGAACATCATGCGTGTTCGAAAACTGCTCGGCCGGCGATTCCTCGGAGGTGTTGCCGCCGTTGCGCTCACCACCGCCACGGTCGTCGGATTCACTGCGGTCCCGGCCGGTGCCGCACCCTTCATGCCCGCACCCAACAGCGATCCGTTCTATGCCGCACCCGGCGATCTGGGCTCGGCGGCCAATGGCCAGGTCCTCAAGGTGCAGAACCTGGCCAGCCCGTTTCCCGGATCCACCGCCCAGAAGATCCAGTTCCGCAGCACCAACTCTGCCGGTGACCCGATCGCCGCGGTGACCACCGTCCTCGTCCCCGACGGTGGGGGCCGCCACGACCTGCTGTCTTACCAACCGTTCACCAACTCGCTCGGTCTGCAGTGCGCGCCGTCGCACCAGCTGTTCTCCGGCGGCCTGCAAGAACAACAGCTGATCGGACTGGCCCTCGCCCGCGGTGTAGCGGTCAACGTGCCCGATCATCTCGGCCCCACCAGTGCGTACGGCGCCGCGAGGCTCGGAGGCACCATCACGCTCGACTCCATCCGCGCGGTGCAGTCCAGCCCGGGCTTCCGGGTCGGCAACACCCCCACCGTTCTGGCCGGATACTCCGGTGGCGCAATGGCCAGCGCCTACGCTGCGGTGCTCGAACCGAGCTATGCCCCCGAGCTGAACCTCGTCGGGCTCTCAGCCGGAGGAACCCCCGTCAACCTCGAGGCCATCGCCCGAACCCTCGGCAACACCGGCAACCCGCTGTTCGGACTGGGCTTCGCCGCATCGGTCGGCCTGGAACGCGAATACCCGACCGAACTGGTGCTGTCCGAGCAACTGAACGCCCGGGGTGTCGCATTGGCCGACCAGATCCGCAACGACTGCACGCAACAGATCATCGACGCCGGGGCCAACCTCAAGACGTCCGACGTCGTCACCGGCGGGCGTCTGTCGGAAGATCCGGCCAGTACCGCCGCCCTCAACCGGAACAGCGTGCAGATGTACCCCGGCGCCCCGCAGATCCCGGTGCTGCTCTACCAAGGTGCCGACGACCAGCTGACACCCACCTCGCGTGTGCTCGCCACTGCAGCCAACTGGTGCAGGCAGGGCACCCGGGTCCAGACGATCATCCTGCCGGGCGACCACGGCTCCACCATCGCAACGGGCGTGCCGTTCGCGTTGGCGTACATCAACGACCGACTCTCGGGTGCGCCCGCACCGAGCACGTGCTGATCGGCCGCACGGCACCGACCGCATCCGTCCTCGTGCTACCCGGCGGAACCGACCAGTCGTACAAGCCGTTCAGTCGGACCCAACCGGCAGCGCTGCGTATGTACCCGTTCACGTTGTCACTCGCGGCGTTACCCGGAGTGGTTGTGCGCCAGGCCCAGTACCGGGTCTACGGCTGGAACGGGGAGCAGAACAGCCCGATGCCCTGCGCGCAGGCCGCTCTCACCGAACTCCTCGAGGCCCACCCCGACGTCCCGGTGATCGTGATCGGACACTCCATGGGGGGACGGGTCGCCGCCCAGCTGGCTGCGGACAAACGGGTCGCCGGGGTACTCGCCCTCGCCCCCTGGTGGCAGCACGCAGACTGGCGCCACATCAACGACGACGCCAGGGTCCTCGCCCTCCACGGCACCGCCGACACCCGCACCTACGCCAGGCGCACCGCCAAGGGCATCAGAGAACTCCGTGAGCGCGGAGTCGACGCCGAGTTCGTCGCCATCGAGGGTGGTGGGCACGCACTGCTCGACCACCTGTGGACGTGGCAATCAACCGCCGTTCGATTCGTCCGCAGCTTTCGCTGAGTTCGCGGCCGAACTCAACCCACCCAGTCGAAGACGTCCGGGTGGGGGCTCCGGCGACCGGCTTCACCCTTGTCGAGCGCGTCGATCGCGCTCATCGCGTCGTTGTCGAGTTCGAAGTCGAAGATCGCGAAGTTCTCTTGCACGCGTTTCGGGGTCACCGACTTCGGGAAGATGACGTCACCGCGCTGGATGTGCCAACGCAACACCACCTGCGCCGGCGATTTGCCGACCCGCGCGGCGATCCCGGCGATCGCGGGTTCACCGAGAACGTCGCCTTGCGCAATCGGGGACCACGCCTGCGTCACGATGCCGTGATCACTGTTGTACTTCCGTAGCGAATTGTTGGCGAAGTACGGGTGGATCTCGACCTGGTTCACAGCGGGTACCAGGGACGTCTCGGCGGCCAGCCGTTCGAGATGATCCTCGGTGAAGTTGGACACGCCGACCGCGCTCGCTCGACCGTCTTTCGCAAAGTCGATCAGGGTCTCCCATGTCGACACGAAGTCGCCGCCATACCGGGTCGGCAACGGCCAGTGGATGAGGAACAGGTCGATGTGGTCCAGCCCGAGATCCGACAGCGTCGTTGCGAACGCCTCACGGGCCGCATCAGGCTCGTGGAACGTGTTGTTCAGCTTGCTGGTCACGAATATCTCGTCGCGCGGGACACCCGACTCACGGATACCTTCGCCGACCTCTTTTTCGTTGCCGTACATCTCGGCGGTGTCGAAGTGCCGGTAACCGACCTCAAGGGCGGACCGCACAGCGGCCGCCGTGTCTGCGGGATTGATCTGGAAGACACCGAACCCGAGTTGCGGGATGGTGTTTCCGTTGTTGAGCGTGATGTTCGGAACCTGAGTCATCGTTGTCCAATCCACTGTTCGATTCGAGCCCCGAACACAAAAACGGGGAGAGAACCTTTTTGGGTTCTCTCCCCGTTTCTGCGATAGACGGTGGAGCTGCCGGGAATTGAACCCGGGTCCTTCGCCGTGTCAGTAGGGCTTCTCCGTGTGCAGTTCGCTAAGTCTCTACTCGGATCTCTCGGTCACGCAAACAAGCCGAGATGACGATCCCAGTCGCTGTTGGATGTCCCACCGCGGTCCGCGACCGACCGCAGTGGTGAGCTTCCTGAATGATGCCGGTACCCGGGGCGGAAGCACACCCGGGCCGACAGACCAGCCTTCGCTTAGGCAGCGAGGGCGTAGTCGCGCTGATTTTTGTCGGCGCTTAATTGGTTGCTACGACGCTTACGGTGGTCTCTAGCCTGCACCGACACGCTTCCCCTACCTCAACAAACCAAGTCGAAACCGTTCAGCCCCGTTTGGGTGACACTGTGGCAGGTGCCCGCCACTGGATGCGGCGGACAAATCATTGTAACAAGGTTGCCGCCCTTGTCATTCCCTTTACCGGCGGGGGCACAGCGAGCCACCGGGTCACGGACAACGAAAAGGGCCTCACCCTCGCCGGCTGCGGCGAAGATGAGGCCCTTGTCCGAGTTCATCGAGAACCTCGGTGGATCTCTACTTTCAGTTGATGACCGGAGCAGTACCGAACTGCGACAACGCGTCGCCGATCTGTACCAGCCCAGCGGTTCCCTGCTGGGTCGCGTTGACCAGGTCGCCAACATTCCCGACGGTGTCAGCCACCTGTTCGACAGTGTCGATGACCGGCTGAATCGGCTCGAGAGCCTGCTCAACCTGAGCAACCGTTTGATCGACGGCCTCGAACACCTGCTCCACCGCTGCCGCACCTTGATCGATCACCTCGGTCACATCAGCGACCTGGGTCTCGACCTGCGTACCCGCAGCGGCGTTGTTGGCCACGTCGGTGAGTGCATCGACAACAGTCGGCAACTGCCGGACAACCGTCGCGCCCGCATCGGCGACCGCAACCCCGGTTGTCACATCGTTCGCCAGCGGGTCAGAAACCGACGATGTCACAACTTCCGGTTCCGCAACCGCTTCGACACTTCCCGACTGCGTGCTGCTCTCGGCAGACTCCCGGAGCCACGAACTCACGTAATTCGTGCCGGTGCGTCCCGTCTGGTCACGATTGGTGAAGTAGCTTCCATGCGACTGCCACGGGTACCAGTACTCCGGGTACGCCGCCATGGTGAGCACCCCGACGTTGTTACCGATACCGAGAACCAGCTCCTGCTGCACTTTCGCTTCCCAGGCGTTCGGGAACTCCAGCGCAAATGTCGCCACACCGTATCCGGACTGCAGCAAGAGCAGCGGATCCGTGTAGTCCGGCACCGTGTAGTTCGGATCGGTCGTCGTTGCGACCACATCGCCCAGCGTCTCCGAGGACAGCATCCAATGCGGCGTCGTCACCACGTGAAGTCCGGTCAGCAACGCCGAGCGCAGAGCAACTGTTCCGACATCCGTCGCGATCTGCTCCGGATCGGTCGTGTCGATGTGGACCTGTTCGGCCACATTGGCACCAATCCGAACCACCTGCGCATTCTCCGGAATCGCACAGGCGAAGTCACCGGTCGCGCACAGCGACACAACGCGTCCGGTCAACGCACCGAATTGGGCATCATCTCCCGATCCGATTCCGCCACCGAGAGCCGCGTCCGAGCTCGCCGCCAAGGTCCGCGCACCGTTCAGTGGTGCCGCCAACCCCGGCGCACCGGGTACGAGGTCCGCACCCACGGTCCGGTTGGGGTCGGAGATCAAATAGACGCCACGCACCCGAGATGCCGGCACCGGCCCGTGGCCCGAACCGATGTCCACCGCCACGCGATTGGCGATGTCCGCACCCTGGCTGTAACCGACGATCGCAATTTCGGTGTCAGATCCACATTCCTGCTGAATCTGGGCGATCTGAGCTTCCGTCGCCGCCACACCCGCATCTACCGACTGCGCGTACGGCGTGCCTGCCGACGTGTAGCCGAAGTCTGCGGGATACGCCACATAGGTCGTCTGCATCGACCCGGCAGGCGCACCCTGCTCGGCATCCGCGATCACCGGCGCGAGAATGCCGCTCTGATCGTGAGGATTCCGATTCACGCTCGAATCCAGCGTTCCCGGGACCGCCACCACGTGGAGGTCCGGGCAATCGCTGATCGTTTGTGCCGACACGTTCGACTGAACGAGTGCCGGCACCACACCCAATGTCATGGTCGCCGCAACAGAAGCGAACACCATCGCCACTGCGGGGCGCCATCGACGGCGCCGTCGATCCATCAGGACCGCAGCACCACCCCCGGCCCTAGAACTTTTTCGGGTCATTGTTCGAATGCTCCTGTTGAGGCTCACGTCCATGTGGACAGTGCGCTTGGGACTTGTGAGTTGCCCCCAATTCGGTGATGACCGGACCCACGGCCAGATCCCGACTTGGCTAGCAGACTGAATCCTTTATGTGAAACCGCCGTGGGACTCCTGTGGAAACTCTCCGGACCCGTTATGTACAGTTCAGGGCACATGAATCCCTGTCCGGTCCGGATCCTGAGCAAAAGACACGTTCCCGGACGACCCCAGGGAATCATGTGACCTACATCTCTTTCGGTTGTGCAAGTAGTTGGTTTCTTGAACAGTCGTTTAGCGCTTCTATAGATCGGCAGTAACGGGTTGGACGACGCAACACAGGGCACGCCCACCCGCGATGCTCGCCTGGAATTCGCTGCACGCTTCCGATTGCTGCACGAGACCGCCGGATCGCCGGCGCTCAAATCACTCGCGTCCCGCGCCTCGATGTCACTGCTCACCGGCGACTCCCCGCGCGCCGGCTCCGTATCACCCCAACGGCTGTCTGATTGGCGAACCGGACGCAATGTTCCCGCCAAGTTCGAAGGGCTTGCGGCCACACTCCGCGTCCTGATCGCCGCGGCCCGTCGACGTCGTCCGGAACCGCCGGCCCGCGGCCTGTACTCCATGGTCGAATGGCAGAACCTGTGGAATCAGGCGTTGACCTCGCCGGCCATCGCGGAAAAAAGCAGCCAGACGCGTCCGAAACCGGCCGCCAAACCCGACTCCGAGCGCCTGAACGTCTGCCCGTTCCCCGGACTCACTCCCCTGTCTGACGGGGATGCCGACTTCTACTTCGGCAGAGCCAAGGCGATCTCGACACTCGTCGAGCGATTCACCGGCAATCTCGGTTCCCGGCGGCTGACGTTTGTGGTCGGGGCCTCGGGTTCGGGCAAGTCGTCGCTCCTGCAGGCCGGCTTCGCCGTCGCGATCGGCGCCGACTACACCGTCGTATCCATGACTCCGGGCTCGCGCCCCACCCAGGCGCTCACCGAAGCACTCGGTTCCACGAGCGCCGGCAATCCACGGGTACTCGTCGTCGACCAGTTCGAGGAGATCTTCACCACCTGCGACGACGTCGAGCGCTCGATGTTCATCTCCATGCTGACCGAGCTCTGCGATGAACTCGGCGCGCCGGACGGCTTCGCGGGCGTGGTTGTCGCGGTGCGTTCGGACTTCTACCAGCAGTGCGTCGAACTGCCGACTCTCACCGAGTCCCTGGTGCACAACCAGATGGTGTTGAGCCGGATGTCCCGAGCGGCGCTGACCTCGGCCATCGTCGGTCCGGCCACCGCGGTTGGACTGTCGGTCGCCGACGGTCTGGTCGATGTCATCTTGTCCGACCTCGGTGTGACATCCCGGCGCCCGACGGCGGTCCCGTCGGATCCGGGTGTGCTCCCCCTGCTGGCCCATGCGCTGAACCGCACCTGGGAAGCCCGGACCGGCAATACCCTCACGATCGCCGGATACCGGGAAACCGGCGGGGTCCACGGCGCGATCATGCTCAGTGCCGAAGACCGCTGGTCGCAGTTCACCGACACACAACGCGACGTCGCCCGTGACCTGCTGCTGCACATGATCCACATCGGGGAGGACGGACGCGGAACCCGGCGCCACGTTCCGACCCTCGAGCTGCGCAACCGCCATCCCGAGGCTCCGGCGATTCTCGACGCACTCGGGCAGGCGCGCATCGTCAGCCACGACGAACACGGGACCACGCTCGCCCACGAAGCCGTCATCGAGGCGTGGCCGCGCTTGTCGCAGTGGCTCGACGACGACCGCGAAGACGTCCTCCGCAGACAACGTGTGGATGCGGACGCCCGCGAATGGCGAGCCCACGACCACGAGCGATCACTGCTCTACAGCGGCGCCCGACTGGCCGCAGCCAGAGACTGGCAGAAGAACTCTCGCAGTCCCGTCTCGCCGACCACTTCCGAGTTCCTCAATACGGCACGCGCATTTCACCGCCGGGGCGCGCGAATCCGGCGTGGACTGGTCCTGCTCCTGGTGCTACTGCTGCTGACAACGGCGACGGCGGCACTTGTCGCGGTGCGGCAGCAACGCGATGCCGACGCGGATCGATCCGACGCCCAGTTCAACGCATTGCTGGCGCAGGCCGCCCTGTCGCAATCGGTCGACCCCACCGCGTCGGCTCGTCTGTCCCTGGCCGCAGCCGAACAACGCCCCGACGATCCACGCCCGAATGCCTTGCTGATGGGAACGCAGACGTCCGCACTGGCAACCGTCGTCGACGGCCACGAGGGAGCCGTCTACGACGTCGCGATCAACAATCGCAATCTGGTCGCGACCGCAAGCTACGACCGCACCATCCGCCTGTGGAAGGAAAACGGCACCGGGCTACCCGCCGCGATGGGCCAACCGCTCTCCGGCCACCAGTCGTGGGTCACCAGCGTCGAGTACTCCACCGACGGCAACACCCTGTTCTCCGGCGACGGCAGCGGCGCTGTCCAGGTCTGGGACGTCAGCGACCCGGTCAATTCCCACCTGCGCTCGGACACGCCCCTCACCGGCCATATCGGTGCCGTCTATCAGATTGCCGTGCGCCCCGAGGCCGACGGTGTGACCCGCTGGATCGCCACCGCCGGCGACGACCACACCGCCCGTCTGTGGAATCTGGAGACCGGCGAGACAAGGGTTCTGGCCGGACACACCGACGCGCTTCGGACCCTCGATTTCTCGCCCGACGGGAACACCCTCGTCACCGGCAGCGACGACCGGACCGCGATCGTCTGGGACACCACCAACCCGTCGGCGCCGGAGCAGCTCGGAGCACCACTGACCGGCTACGACGCCACCGTGCACGCCGTCGGTTTCAGCCCCGACGGATCCCTGCTGGCCACCGCCAGTGACGACCAGACCATTCGGATGTGGTCGATGGCCGATCGTGCGGCCCCCACACCCGTGGGTCCTCCCACCGAGGCCCACACCGCCGCGATCTGGTCGATGGAGTTCAACTACGACGGCTCACTGCTCGCGACGGCCAGCTGGGACGGAACCGCCAAGGTGTGGAGCCTGACAGACCCGGCCCGACCCGTGCTCCTCGGTCAACCACTGACCGGCAGCAGTGGAGGCCTGACCACCGTCACGTTCGGAGGCGAGGGCGGCCGGTTGATCACCGGCGGCCAGGATGGGGCGATCCGGTTCTGGACCCTGCCCGCCGGAACGGTTCTCGGCCACACCGGGAGGGTCGCGCAGCCGGCCTTCAACGCATCCGGATCACGGATGGCGACGGGGTCACGCGACGGCACCGTGCGCCTGTGGGACACCACCGACGGCACCGGTCCACGCCCGATCGCGCTCTTGGCCGATCCGGCCGGACCCCAGGAGATCGAGAACATCGCGCTGTCCGGAGATGGCCGCATATTGGCATACGCAAGCCTCGGCACCGGCCAGGTGCGTCTGTGGGACGTCTCCGATCCGGCGGCCCCGCAACCTCGCGGCAGCGTATTGGACACGCGTGCGCGGTACACCCACGAGCTTGCCTTCTCCCCCGACTCCCGATCGCTGGTAACCGCTTTCGACGACCAGAGCGTACAGATCTGGAACCTGGCCGATCCGGCGAAGGCCGTCCCGAGCGGGGCGCCGCTCACCGGACCACAGGGCTGGATCAACGATGTGGCGTACTCGCCCGATGGCCGGTACCTGGCCGCGGCGAGTAGCGACAAGAATCTGCACCTGTGGGACCTGCATCGGGGTGGGCCGTTGTCGCAGGTCTACCCAGGGCACAGCGGACCCATCAATTCTGTTGCGATCAGCCCTGATTCCAAATGGGCGGCAACCGGTAGCGACGACCAGACCATCCGGCTGTGGAAGTTGGACGCCCCCGAGTCGGTGACGGTCGAGCTGACCGGTCACGACTCGACCGTACGGTCGGTGAGCTTCGATCCGACCGGCACCATGCTCGCCTCGGGCAGCGACGACCAGACCGTACGGATGTGGGACCTGCGCAACATCACCAAGCCCACCGCGATCGGCCGGACGGTGACACCTCCGGGGACCGTCCGATGGAAGGTCGCGTTCAGCCCGGATGGCGAACACCTGGCCGGCGCCGGCGAGAACGGCGCACTGCGCTGGTGGACGCACCGGGTCACGGCCGACACCGCGCTCTGCCAGGCCACGGCCGGCGGGATGACCGAGGACAAGTGGAAAGACCTGATGCCCGACATCCCCTACCGCGAGACCTGTTCGGAATTCGAGTCGGCGCCGGGCTGAGAGTCTGTGTCGCGCTTGGCTTTCGGCAGGCTCCGCCTAGCGGATGCCCTTCGCGCGACGACCCAGTTCCCGGGTGATCTCGCGATCGGCGTCCCGCTTGGCCAGATCATGACGTTTGTCGTGGGCCTGCTTGCCGCGGGCCAGGGCCAGTTCGACCTTCACCTTGCCGTCGTTGAAATACATCGACAGCGGGACCAGGGTCAGATTGCCGTCGCGGATCTTGCCGACCAGGCCGTCGATCTCTTTGCGGTGCAAGAGCAGTTTGCGACTGCGCCGCGGCGCGTGGTTGGTCCACGATCCGTTGCCGTACTCCGGGATGTGCAACCCGCGGAGCCACACTTCCCCGTTGTCGACGGTGGCGAAGGCGTCCGCGAGGGATGCCTTCCCGTCGCGCAGGCTCTTGACCTCGGTGCCCACCAGGGCGACGCCTGCTTCGTATGTGTCGAGGATGGCGTAGTTGTGCCGCGCCTTACGGTTCGTCGCAATTGCCTTGCGGCCCTTTTCCTTCATCCTCGTCACCTACTCTCGGTTTGCATCATCGGGTCTGAAGTCACATCGATATCGATGGCGTCATCGATGGCCCCGCAACAATACACATCGCGGGGCCGGGGTGTCGCATCCTTATTCGCGGACGTAGAAGCGCAGCGTCGCGTAGGCGGTGAGGCTCGACATCACCACGCCGATGATGATCAGCCACGGTGCCACGAACACCACATCCGAGATTCCGATCTTGGCGAGGATGTTGACTCCGTAGAGGTCCTGGAGCGCCCGGTCGAAGAACAACGACTTGGCCGCGAACAGACCACCGATCGCGAGCAGTGAACCCACCAGTGTCGCGATCACCGCCTCGAGCAGGAACGGCAACTGGGTGTACCAGCGGGTGGCACCGACCAACCGCATGATGCCCACCTCGGTGCGTCGGGTGTAGGCGGCCACCTGCACCGTGTTGGCGATCAGCAGGATCGCGGCGATCGCCTGCACCAGCGCAATGGTGAAGGCGGCGTTACGGGCGCCGTCGAGCACACTGAAGATCCGGCTCACCAGTTCGCGCTGGTCGAGGACGCTGTCCACACCGTCGGCTCCGCGGAACTCGTCGAGCACGGCCCCGAACTTGTCCGGGTCGGCCATCCGGACCTTGAACGATGCCGGCAACGTGTCCTCGCGGACCAGCGCGGCGATGTCCGGATTGTTGGCGAAGGTCTTGGTCGTCGCATCACGGAAAGCCTCGGCCCGGTCGATGTACTGCACCGAGTCGACGCCGTCGGCCGCCTCGATCTGCTCACGCAGCGTCAGGCATGGTGCGCTCTGACAGTTCGGGTCGGCGTCGGTCACCTGATCCGAGAGGAAGATCTGCATCTCCACCCGATCGAGAAAGATCTCCTGGGTCTTGTCGGCCATCTGGACCACCAGCAGGCCCGCACCGAACATGCCGAGGGTGATGGCCGTGGTGATGATCATGGCCATGGTCATGGTGATGTTCCGGCGCAGGCCGTTCAGGACCTCGCTGAATATGAAACTCGCACGCATGTGAGTTGGGGTGTCCTCCCGGTCGGGACTGCAGAAGTGAAAGTCGTGAGGGCAGGCAGGCCGGCTGGGTCAGCCGCCGAGGCCGTAGACGCCGTGTTCGTCGTCGCGGGCGAGACGTCCGTTGCTGAACTCGAGGACGCGCCGACGCATCGAGTCGACGATCGCCCGGTCGTGGGTGGCCATCACCACGGTGGTCCCGCGGCGGTTCACCCGATCGAGTACCTCCACGATTTCGCGGCTGGTGTCGGGATCGAGGTTTCCGGTCGGCTCGTCGGCGAGGAGGAGCAGCGGCCGGTTCGCGATGGCGCGGGCGATCGCCACGCGCTGCATCTCACCACCGGAGAGTTCGTACGGCATGCGGTCGGCCTTGCCGGACAGTCCGACGTACTCGAGGACCTCGGGCACGACTTTGTCAACGGTGCTGCGCGGCTTGCCGATCACCTCGAGTGCAAATGCGACGTTCTCGGCCACGGACTTCTGCTGCAACAACCGGAAGTCCTGGAACACACAGCCCACCGACTGCCGCAGCTTCGGGACCTTGCGGCTGGGCAGCTTGTTGACGTGGAACTCTCCGACGTAGACGTCACCCGTGGTGGGTTTGTCTTCTTTCAGGAGCAGCCGAAAAAAGGTCGACTTGCCCGATCCGGAGGGCCCGATGAGGAAAGCGAAATCGCCTTTGTCGACGTCGAGGGACAGATCCCGCAGAGCGGGCCGGGTCGATGCCTTGTATTGCATCGTCACATTCTTGACGCTGATCACGGTCTGCCAGTGTAGCCACGGATCAGCAACAAGCCGCTGTGGCTTGCCCGGCCGGAGTGGGCGCAGTTCCCGGTTTTCCCATGAGTCATGGGGCGATGCTGATCGTCGGGAGTTCCCATTGCGGCAGGATCCCTGGGCGTGTCGACTCCGATGTCGACTCCGGAGGCGGCATCGTTGCCGAGTTCTGACCTGCCGGCGCGGACTCCTCGGTGGTCTCGGTCGTCGACGGTTCCACGGTGCTCTCGGGCGTCTCGGTGTACTCGGGCTCCGGCGCGGGCGCCTCGGTTTCCGGTGTGGTGGCCCGGGGTTGCTGCACTTGGGACAGCTTGGCCTGACGCTCCTGCTCATCGATGGTGTCGTAGTGATCCGACCGGGCGCCGTAGAGCCACAGTGCCCCGATGAAGAGCACCACCAACACGGCGGTCGTGGTCCGGACCTTTCCACGGAACAACCGCCGCGGAATGCGCTCCCACAGTGACTTCTTACGTTCCGGCGGCGCGGCCGGCGTCGGGTTCGTCGGTGTCTCGTCGCTCATCGGGCGCCCTCCTCTTCAAGGGTGGGATCGACCGCACTGGTCTCGATCGCTGTTCCCGGGGCCAGCGCGATGCCGGCCCGGCCGAATGCCCGGACGAGCCGCACGCGCAGGTCACGACTGACCTCGAATTGGCGGCCGGGCAGCGTCCGCGCCACGATCCGGACGGTCATCGTGTCGACCTCGATGTCGGTGACCCCCATCGCGGTGGGCTCGTCGAGCAGGAGTTTGTGCATTCGGGGGTCGTTGAACGCCTGGTGCCCGATCTGCGCGATGAGATCGTTGACCCTGCCCATGTCGACGCCGATCGGCAGCGGGATGTCGACAACCGACCGGGCCCAGTCCTTGGACAGGTTGATGGCCTTCACGATCTGCCCGTTGGGGATGGTGATCATCTCACCGTCCGCGGAACGCAGCTTGGTGACCCGCAGCGTGACGTCTTCGACGGTGCCCTCGGCCGGATCCACCGAACCCAGGACCGCCAGGCTGACGACGTCACCGAATCCGTACTGCTTCTCCGTGATGATGAAGAAACCGGAGAGCAGGTCCTGCACGATGCGTTGAGCGCCGAAACCGAGCGCCGCGCCGAGCACCGTTGCCGGCGCCACAAACCCGGTGATGGGCACGCCGAGCTCTCGGACGATGCTGAATCCGGCGATGATGTAGACGACCGCGATGGAGCCCCACGCGATCACCTGTGCGACGGAATGCCGATGTTTGATGGCCTCCGACCGCACCAGGGCGTCGGATTCGGTGAAGCCGGAGTCGATCCTCGTGGTGACCTTGTCGACCGTCCACTGGATGAATCGGGTCGCCAGCAGGGCACCGAGGATCCAGAGCACGATGGTGAGCCCCTGGAGAGACAGCCACCGGATCAAACGATCCGATCCCGCCAGGTTCTCCGGGTCGGCCGTGACGAGCACGGCCAGGTCATGAATCACTTGTGTGGTCCTCCAGGTCATGTGACGGCGGCGGCCGCTGCGGGGTCAGCCAGGTCAGTGCCGGAGTCAGATCACGCGTTCTGGGCCATCCTCCACCGGATACCCGACTCGATGAATCCGTCGATGTCACCATCGAGCACCGCGGTCGGATTGTTGACCTCGAACTCGGTCCGCAGGTCTTTGACCATCTGGTACGGATGCAGCACGTACGACCGCATCTGGTTGCCCCAGCTGGACCCGCCGTCGCCTTTGAGAGCGTCCATTTCAGCGCGCTCTTCTTTACGTTTACGTTCGAGAAGCTTTGCCTGCAGCACGCGCATCGCGGCCGCTTTGTTCTGCAATTGGCTCTTCTCGTTCTGACAGGTCACCACGATACCTGTCGGAATGTGGGTGAGCCGGACAGCGGAGTCAGTCGTGTTGACCGACTGCCCACCGGGGCCCGATGATCGGTAAACATCAACGCGCAGTTCGGTTTCCGGGATGTCGATATGGTCTGTGGTTTCGACCACAGGGAGCACTTCGACCTCGGCGAACGACGTCTGACGGCGGCCCTGGTTGTCGAATGGGCTGATCCGCACCAGCCGGTGGGTGCCCATCTCGATGGAGAGTGTGCCGTACATATACGGTCCCTTCACCGCGAAGGTCGCGGATTTGAGTCCGGCTTCTTCGGCGTAGGACGTGTCGTAGACCTCGACCTTGTGATCGTGCTTCTCGGCCCAGCGGATGTACATGCGCATGAGCATCTCGGCCCAGTCCGCGGCGTCCACGCCACCGGCACCGGAACGGATGTTGACCAGTGCATCGCGGTGGTCGTACTCACCGGCGAGCATGGTCTTGACTTCCATGGCCTCGATGTCGGTGCGCAGTGAGGCACGCTCTGCATCGGCGTCGGCGAGAGCCTCGACCTGCGAGTCACCTTCTTCGGATTCGGCGAGCTCGTAGAGCAGCGGCATGTCCTCGACACGCTGTCGGAGTTCAGAGACCCGGCGCAGTTCTGTCTGGGCATGCGAGAGCTCGCTGGTCACCTTTTGGGCGTGATCCTGGTTGTTCCACAGCTCGGGATCGGCGGCCTGATGCTCGAGCTCGCCGATCCGTCGCCGGAGCTCCTCGAGATCGAGAACCTTCTCCACAGTGGTGAGGGTCGAATCGAGGGCGTCGAGGTCTGCTGAAACGTCTGGATGCACGATCACTCAGGTTACCGGTCTTGGGGACAGAGTCCTATCTGCGCAGTTCTCAGTCTTTGCGCAGGTTGGGTCCGGCGCCGCCGGGTTCGTCGCCGATCGGGCCGGCGATCTCCCAGCTCGACTCGGCTTTCCCGGGTTTGTAGGTCACCGGGATCTCGTCACCGATCGACGGCCAGCTCATCGCCATGGTCACCACGAAACGGCCGTAGACGTCGGTCGGAGGTGTGTCCGGGCCGGTGATGGTGCCCGATACCGTGCAGAAGACGTGGTTGTTCTTGTCCCCCTCGAGGGGCTTGTCGGACACGCCCGTCACCTTCAGAGTGCCGGGTACACGGTTGACGAAGCGGGCGTCCCCGAGAGCTCCGGCGGCAGGTTGACCCGGGCGCGAGCGGCGCCACTGGACGAGGACAGCGCCGAGCATCGCCGCGAACATGAGGATGATGATGATCTCGAACATGGCCTGGCTGGCTCCTCCGTAGTGGGTCGGTGGTTTCAGGCTAGTAGCGTGAGAGCCCGTGACGGACTCAAGTGGCCTGAAGAACGTGTCGAGCGATCTGGAGCTCGCGCTGTCGCTGGCCGAACTCGCCGACATCATCACCATCGACCGGTTTGGCGCCATCGACCTGCAGGTTGATTCCAAACCGGACCTGACCCCGGTGTCCGATGCCGATCTGGCCGTCGAGACGAGCCTGCGGGACGAACTCCGACAGATCCGCCCCGACGACGCGGTTCTCGGCGAGGAGTTCGGTGGCGATGTGGCCCTGACCGGACGTCAGTGGGTGATCGATCCGATCGACGGCACCAAGAACTTCGTCCGCGGTGTGCCGGTGTGGGCCACTCTGATCTCACTGCTTGTCGACGGTGTTCCGCAGGTGGGTGTCGTCAGCGCACCAGCCCTCGGCCGGCGTTGGTGGGCCAGCACCGGAGACGGGGCCTTCGCCCAGGCGCCCGACGGCGAGTTCCGGCGCATCCGGGTCTCGCAGGTGCCCGACCTCGCGTCGGCGAGCCTGGCGTTCTCGAGCCTGTCGGGGTGGCGAGACCGGGGTATCCGGGATCAGTTCGTCGATCTCACCGACACCGTCTGGCGGGTCCGGGGGTACGGCGACTTCTACAACTACTGCCTCGTGGCCGAAGGTGCGGTGGACATCGCCGCGGAGCCTGAGGTGTCGTTGTGGGACCTGGCCGCCCTCGACATCCTGGTCCGTGAGGCCGGAGGAGCCTTCACCGGCCTCGACGGGATCGCCGGACCACATCAGGGCAGCGCGGTCGCCTCCAACGGCGTTCTGCAGCCTGAAGTTCTCGCGGCACTGACCCGCCCCTGACACCGTCTCGTGGGCGCATACTTGTTCCCATGCAGATCACACACTTTGGTCATTCCTGCATCCTCGTCGAGCTCGGCGGCACCAAAATCTTGTTCGATCCGGGCAACTTCTCGCACGGATTCACCGGTGTCAGCGGCCTCGACGCAATCCTGATCACGCATCAACATCCCGATCATGTCGACACCGCGGCCTTGCCGGATCTGGTGGCAGGCAATCCCGATGCCGTGCTCTACGCCGATCCGCAAACGACCGCACAGCTCAACGGCGACGACGTCGCCGGCGTCTGGACTGCAGCACACCCGGGCGACGAGTTCGCGATCGGTGAACTCACCGCACGCATCCGCGGCGGCACCCACGCGGTGATCCACCCGGACATCCCCACCATCGACAACGTCGCATACCTGCTCGGCGACAACAACAATCCGGCCCAGCTCATGCATCCGGGCGATTCGCTGTCCATCCCGGAAGAGAAGGTCGACGTCCTCGCGATGCCGACGATGGCTCCGTGGATGAAGATCAGTGAGGCCGTCGACTTTCTCCGCGCAATGAGTCCGCGCCTGAGTTTCCCGATTCATCAGGGCCTGCTGTCGAATGTCGGACTGAAGATGCACTACGCGCGATTGTCGGAAATGAGCGATCCGACAACCGAGTTCATCGTCTTGCCGGACGAGGACGCGCTGACCCTCACCTAAAGCTGCAGGCCCTTTTCACCGCTGCCCACCTGAATTCGCGCCATCCAGGCGCAATTGCACCTGGATGGTGCAAATTCGGGTGGGCCGGCAGCTTGAAGTGAGCACCGGGGAACGTTAGGCGATGTCGGGGAAGATCCCGGTACCGGTGAGTTGATCGACCACCCGGGCAATCCCGTAGAGGACCCAGATGGCCACGAGGGCGATCACAACGGGGTGCCGGAGAACTCGGACGACAGCGGTCATCGGACGGTGCCGCACCTGCAGCACGGCCACCGCGATCACAAACGCGGCGACGGCGATCAGGCTGATCGGACCGAAGAGGTTGTACGAAAAGGCATCGGCGACGTGTCCGTGCGCGGCCGCTGTCCAGCTGCGGGTCAAACCACAACCGGGACAGGGCAGGCCGGTGACCAGACGCATCGGACACAGGGTGGGACCGGACGTACTCAGCGCCGGGGTGACGGCAAATGCCGTGACGATCGCCGCGGCACCGACACCGGCAGCGACCCGAACAGATCGTTCGGGTCGCCGCTGATGCGGCACCGTCGACGAAGCAGTCACTTCAGTGGCAGGCCGTCGGAGTCGGTCACCTTGCGCATCGCGACGAGCACGATGTCGATGATCGTCCATACACCCAGCCCACCACAGGTGAGCAGCTTTGCAATACCGAGGCCGGTGTATCCGAGGTAGAAGCGGTCGATGCCGAAGCCACCGACGATCACCGAGAGCAGCAGGGTGGTCAGCCATTCCTTGGACGAGAAGAGCCCCGGCACCTGAGATACCGGGAACCAGCTGCTCGACTGTGTCCGGACCTGGGTCTCGGGTTTGACCTGCCCGGACCGGGTCAACCCGGCCAGATCCTGGTAGCCCATCGGGCCCTGTTCCTGACCGAACAGCGAGACGTAGAAGGTGTCGTTCTGAGGGCCGCCCATGGGCTGCGGCGGCTGCGGCGGAAAGCCGGGAGGAGGTTGTGTCATGGGGGGAAGCGTATGGCACAAATGTGGCGGATAGGCGTCGCTGACGAAAAATGTCATTGATTGAATGACGCCGTTCGATCAACGGCCTGACCAGGGGTGATAGGGATTGATTCCAACTCATTAGTTGTTCAAAGCACCACCGAGCTCGAGCGCCCGCCCCAGCCACGTGACAAACACCTTACTCCGAAGTAAGATCGATCTTACTGTTGAGTAAGATCAACGATGTCCGGGCACCGTCCGGACATACATCACGCCCGTACACGCACGAGACAAGCTGGTGAGAATGAGCACTCATACCGAGCCCCGCGACACGTCCGCTGTTGGCAAGAACCCCCACCGCCGTAGCGCAATAGGTACCGCCATGCGAGTACTGACCACGGTGACGGGCTCCGAGTTCGCCGACAAATACAAGATTCGCGAGCCACTCAACCGAATTGCGTACGAGGGCACCAAGACCGGGTTCAAGACCATCGGCGCAGCCAATCGCGCATTTGCGGCGGCCCAGGGTGGCGGCGAGGCCAAGCGCCTGACCACCACCCCCAAGGACTACTTCAACCTGTACCCCGACGACGAACAGAAGATGATCGCGGACACCGTCAAGGAGTTCGCCACCGAGATCCTGCGGCCGGCCGCCTTCGACGCCGACGCCGCAGCCGCCACCCCGGCGGAAATCCTCACCCGCAGCGCCGAATTGGGCATCACCATGGTGAATGTGCCCGAAGAGTTCGACGGCGCCGCCAGCGAACGCGGCGTGGTCACCAACTCACTGGTCGCTGAGGCGATGGCCTACGGCGACATGGGCCTGGCCCTGCCACTGCTCGCTCCGAGTGGCGTCGCCACCACCCTCACCCAGTTCGGCAGCGATGCCCAGCAGAAGACCTACCTCCCCGCCTTTGCCGGTGAGAGTGTGCCGCAGTCGGCAGTTGTCATCGCCGAACCGCGGCCGTTGTTCGACGCCATGTCGCTGCAGACCAAAGCAACTCGGGTTCCGAGCGGCTACCGGCTGAGCGGCGTCAAATCGTTTGTTCCGGCAGCCGGCTCGTCAGAACTGTTCATCATCGGCGCACAGCTCGACGGACGTCCCGCACTGTTCATCGTCGAGTCGGGCGCCAAAGGACTTGTGGTCGAGGCGGATCCGGGAATGGGCGTCCGCGCCGCCGGAATGGGCCGACTGCTGCTGACGGATGTCAGCGTGCCCACCGGGGCGCTGCTGGGCGAGGAAGAGGGCGAGGGCGCCTACGCCGCCTACCGCGACGTCGTCCGCCTCGCCCGCCTGGGCTGGTCGTCGCTGGCCGTCGGTACCGCGCACGCGGTCCTCGATTACGTCGTCCCTTACGTCAACGAGCGTGAGGCGTTCGGCGAGCCGATCTCCAATCGCCAGGGCGTGGCCTTCATGGTCGCCAACATGGCGACCGAGCTCGACTCGATCCGCCTGGTCACCCTCCGCGGCGCCTCCCGCGCCGAACAGGGTCTCTCGTTTGCCCGCGAGGCGGCGTTGGCCCGCAAGCTCACCGCGGACAAGGGCATGCAGATCGGATCCGACGGCGTCCAGTTGCTCGGTGGACACGGATTCACGAAGGAGCACCCGGTGGAACGCTGGTTCCGCGACTTGCGCGGTGCCGCGATCGGTGAAGGCATCGTCGTCCTCTGAGGACGCGGCCGACTCCCCCACCCTGCATCCAATTCCACGTCCCTGACGTCCATTTCACCGAAAGACAACAGCTATGGCTATCAATCTCGAGCTTCCCCGGAAGCTGAAAACGACGGTCGATCAGGCCCACCAGGCCGCGGCCCAGATCTTCCGGCCCATCTCCCGCAAGTACGACCTGCGTGAGCACGACTATCCGGTCGAGCTCGACACTCTCGCGAGCCTGTACGACGGCCTCTCCGAGGCCGGCGCTGCCGGTGCCGGCGTCGACGGCGGCCGCAGCCAGAAGAAGGACAAGAAAGACCTTCCCGCGGGTGCCGTCGTCAACGGCGGAAACATGCAGTCGGTGCTCAACGCACTCGAAACCTGCTGGGGCGACGCCGGAATGATGTTGACCATCCCGTACCAGGGCTTGGGCAATGCCGCCATCGCCGCCGTCGCAACCGACGAGCAGCTCGCCGAGTTCGGCAAGGTGTGGGCCGCAATGGCCATCACCGAACCGAGTTTCGGATCCGACTCGGCCGCCGTGTCGACCACGGCAACCCGTGACGGTGACGACTACCTGATCAACGGCGAGAAGATCTTCGTGACCGCCGGATCGCGGGCCAGCCACATCGTGGTCTGGGCAACCGTCGACAAGAGCCTGGGTCGCGCGGCCATCAAGAGCTTCGTGGTCCCGCGCGATAGTGAAGGTCTCACCGTGGTGCGCCTCGAGCACAAGCTCGGCATCAGGGTCTCCGATACTGCCGTGGTGCGATTCGACAACGTCCGCGTGCCGTCCGAAAACCTGCTCGGCTCACCAGAAGTCGATGTCAAGAAGGGTTTCGGCGGGGTCATGCAGACCTTCGACAACACCCGTCCGATGGTGGCCGCGATGGCTGTCGGTGTCACGCGTGCGGCACTCGAAGAGCTGCGCAAACTGCTCGAAGACGCCGGCGTCGAGATCGACTACGACAAGCCGGTCAACAATCAGCATGCCGCGGCCGCAGAGTTCATCCGGATGGAATCGGATTACGAAGCCGCATATCTGCATTCGTTGCGGGCAGCCTGGATGGCCGACAACTCCGAGCCCAACTCCAAAGAGGCCTCGATGTCGAAGGCCAAGGCCGGCCGCACCGTCACCGACATCACCACCAAGACCGTGGAACTCGCCGGCACCTTGGGTTACTCCGAGCGTCTCCTGCTCGAAAAGTGGGCTCGCGACTCGAAGATCCTCGACATCTTCGAAGGTACCCAGCAGATCCAGAACCTGATCATCGCTCGCCGGGTTCTCGGCAAGAGCAGCAGCGAGCTCAAGTGACGAGGCACCGATAAGAGACACCTGCAGCGAGTTCACCACTCGCGCTCTCAGAAAGTCCCGCGGCATCGAGGGGTAGCCGGCGGGGCTTTCTGCTGTCTGGGGCACAACCACTTTCGGCCCCGGGCAATCCGGCATATCCGGCGCCATCATTGTGTTCCCCGCCACAATCCTTGTTCAAACACGCATTTGAAACCGGCAACTGTTTCTCCACCTGACCAGCGCGGACCCAAATCACAAGCAGCACTGGTCTTTTAGCAGTGAAACACCGCGGACGTGACCTTTCCGAGATCCACCCGTACCGTCGCCAACGTGCTCGGAACACTTTCCTGGGCATGTCAACGGAAATCACCGATCCCCATGGCGTTCGAGATTCGGGCGCCGCGGTGCGAGGAGGAACACCAATGACCGATATTCGTAAACTTGCTGTCCGGACCGCTGTGGCCGGCGCGCTCACCCTGGCACCTCTGGGTGCATTCGCCGCCAACGCCTCGGCGGAGGGCGCGCACAACTGGGATGCTGTCGCACAGTGCGAGAGCAGCGGCGACTGGTCGATCAACACCGGCAACGGCTACTACGGCGGCCTACAGTTCACCCAGTCAACGTGGGAAGCCAATGGTGGTGTCGGCAGCCCGTCCGATGCGAGCCGTGAGGAACAGATCCGGGTGGCCGAGAACGTCCTCGCCACACAGGGTATCGGGGCGTGGCCGGTCTGCGGCCAGAACCTCTACACCTGATCTGAGCACCTGGTTCAGGCCGAGACAGTGCGCCGGTCGCCGGCGGTGACCACGACCCGGTGCACAAACTCCAGTTTTCGGACCACCGGCTCCGAGATCGTGAACGGGTACAGGTCGCGCTTGCCCATCGACTGGTTGATCCGGTTGAACGCGCCGGCCAGAACCTGCCAGTCCGCGAGCACCGACTCGATGGTGCTACCCGCATAGTTGCTTCGGGGTACCACGTCCGCTGTCAGGTTCCACCGAACTCGCTCGGCCTGAACCACCAGCCCGGATTCGGCCGCTGTATCCAATGTGTCCGAGATATGCAGGTAGTGGGCAAAGCACTCTGCGAAGTCCTCCCACGGGTGCATCGTCGCGTACTCGGAGATGTACGACTGCTCCCATCCCTCTGGTGCCCCGAACTTGTAGTGGCGATCGAGCGCATCGGTATAGCTGGCGCGCTCGTCCCCGAACAGTTCACGGCATTCGTCGATCATCCGGCCGTTCTCGACCAGGATGCTCTGGTAGTAGTGGCCGACCTCGTGGCGGAAATGGCCGAGCATCGTCCGATAGGGCTCTCCGAGGCGCACCCGCAACGATTCGCGATGCTCATCGAGCGATTCGGCGAGATCGATCGTGATCACACCGTTCGCGTGCCCGATCACCACCGGAGTCCCCGACGTCCGGCTCGAGATCAGGTCGAAGGCCAACCCACGGCCCTGGCGATAATAAGGTTCGACGGGCAATTCCAGTTCGATGAGCTGGTAGAGCAACCGGCGCAACGACTTCGCCGTCTGCGCCAGTCTCTCGAGAGCAAGCGTGTCGTCGCCGGCCGGCCGGGCGCGGATGAACGAACCGGCAAAGCACTGTCCGCTCCCCGAATCGTCGGCGACCAGCCAGTTGCATTCCCACGCCCAGTTCGAGCATCGCAGAAGTCGGGTGCCGTCGATCGTGACCGAGTCACCGGGGATGGCGACCAGTTTCATCGAGGGCACGTGAAACGCGAGTGGTACTTGGCAGGAGGGGCAACTCTGTGCCTCGAACGGGGCCGGTCCCCCACACTCGGGACAGTCGAAAGCGCGCATTCCCACAGACTGGCACACGGCGCCCGGTCAGGTGCGGCACATCGCCGATCAATTCGTGAACATCTGGCAAACCTCCCAATTCTCCTCACTCGGACCCGCCGCTCATGTTTACGTCGGAGCATGAAAATCGAGATCCAGCTCGATGCCCCGCCGGGTGCCTGTGCCGATCGTGCCGAAACACTCACCGCGTCGGGCATCGACGGGCTGTTCACGTTCGAAGGCCCTCACGATGTCTTCTTCCCGCTGGTCGAGGCGGCGACCCGGGTCCAGGTCGACATGATGACCAATGTCGCAATCTCCCTGCCGCGCAGCGCTGTTCATCTTGCGCATATGGCATGGGATCTGCAGACGCAGACGGGCGGACGGTTCCGGCTGGGCCTGGGATCACAGGTCAAGACCCATATCGTGCGGCGCTATGGGTCATCCTGGTCGAGACCGGCGGCCCGGATGGCCGAGCAGGTCGACGCGATCCGGGCTGTCTTCGACACCTGGCAGAGCGGCACCCGCCTCGACTTCACCGGCGAGTTCTACAGCCACACCTACATGCCGCCGATGTTCAACCCCGGCCCCTTGGAATGCGGTCCACCCCCGATCTTCCTGGGAGCACTCGGTCCGATAATGACCCGCACCGCTGCCGAGGTCGCCGACGGACTGCTGGTGATGCCGTTCAACTCGCTCGACCACATCACCGAGCGCACCCTCCCCGCGGTCGAGGCGGGTCTGGATCGCGCCGGTCGTGACCATGGCGATCTACAGATCATCCCGCAGGTGATCTGCGGTGTCGGACGCAATGAGACGGAGATGACCACCGCGGTCGCAGGAGTGCGCACACTGCTGGCGTTCTACGGTTCGACACCGGCGTACCGGCCCGTCCTCGAGGTGGCCGGTTGCCCCGAACTCCAGGGCGCACTCCAGACACTGGCCAAGACCGGCGACTACCCGCGGATGTTCGATCTCATCGACGACGACCTGCTCACGCAGCTGTCGGTGGTCGGCACACCCGAAGAGTGCGCGTCGCAGATCATCAACCGCTTCGGCACCATCGCCGACCGTGTCTGCTGCTACTTCCCGGGACAGGACCTACCCCCGCAACACCTACGGGATCTCGTGAACGCACTCCACGACGGCTAGCGGTCACCACGCCCACACAGCCCGGGCGGTGGGTGTCATCGGTGGATCAGTAGTCGGTGTCGATCACGTGCATGGCGGCTTCCTCGGCTGATGCCCCGCCGCCGTCGATGCCGGCGTCGGTTGCCACGCGTTCCTGGACGTCGTGGATGACACCGCCCTCATCGGGTGCGATCAGACGTCCGGCCCGGAGATTGCCCACCTCGTTGCCGGTGGGGAATTCGGCGTCGTAGTCGGACTCGTCACTGCGCCAATCGTCCTTTGCCGCATCCGGCTGGTAGGCCAGCGCCGACGGGTCCAACTCTTCTTCGGCCAAATGCTGCGCCAGACTCTCCCCGGTCGCCTGTTCGGCGGCGGTCATCCCGAACCGTTCCGACGCCAACGGCCGCTCCGGAGGCGAATAACCCTCATCCAGGACGTCCTCGACGCCGCGGTCATCGAGGGTATCGCCAGGTTGCAGTTGATTACCCTCGTCGAGGCTGTACTCCCCGGTGGAGCCTTCCTGCGTGCCATCGCGGTTCGTCATGACTTCACGATGCCACCAGCGTCGCCGTCGCGCACCCTTCTGACCGATGCGCGCTGCGCAGGATGCGCGAGGGTGAGGACAGTGAGCGAACGCCGGACAACGCAAGAGGCCCCCGAGACAATGTCTCGAGGGCCTCTTGACCTTCGTAGCGGGGACAGGATTTGAACCTGCGACCTCTGGGTTATGAGCCCAGCGAGCTACCGAGCTGCTCCACCCCGCGGTGTGAACACAACGTTACAGGCGAGGGCATCTGAATCCAAATCGCCTTATCCGCCAACGCAAAAGACCCCACAATCGGCGCTGCGCGATGCTCGACAAGTGTGCTCCTGGCCTTCGGAGTCCGGACAACGCAAGAGGCCCCCGAGACGATGTCTCGAGGGCCTCTTGACCTTCGTAGCGGGGACAGGATTTGAACCTGCGACCTCTGGGTTATGAGCCCAGCGAGCTACCGAGCTGCTCCACCCCGCGGTGGTGAACGCAACGTTACAGGCGGGTCCGTCCGAACCGCAAATCGCTTGCCTGTAACGCGCGTCACCTCCCCTGAGCTGCGTAAACGCTAGCTCGTGGGCAGTGCCTCATAATCCCCGACCGCGGCCTGCAGATCAGACTGCGCCTTGCCGTAGGCGGTGAAGTCGCCCGCCTGCATCGCCGTCTGCATCGCGTCCAGCGCGGTGTTCATCCGATTGATGATCGCATCGCGCTCCGGCGATGCCGGAACGGCTCCGCCGGTATCCGGCGCCGGTGCCTGCCCTTGCTGCGGGGGCGTTGTCGTCTGCCCCTCGGGTGGCGGCGCAACGGGTTCGACGTTGCCTTCGGATATCTCCGCCACCGACGAGGGATCGATCCCGACACCCCGCAGTGCGCCGGCCACCGTGGGCGCATAGCCGATCTTGTTGTTGTACCGGACGATCACCCTGAACAAACGCGGGAACGTACCCGCGGTGCTCTTTGCCTGCGCGTACATCGGGACCACGCTCAAGATCCCGTTGTCGCCCACCGGCAACGTCAGCAGGTTGCCGAACGTGACATTCGCGGTGTTCTCCAGATTCTTCCGGCCCGATGCGACCCGGCCGTCCGTCTCCATCGCACTGAAGACCTGTTTGGGGCCCTCACGTTGCGTATTGGCCGGCAGCGTCTTGATCGTCATCTGCCCGTAGGTGTCCGGATCGGACGACACGGTCAGATATGCCGACAGGAACTCCTGCTTCAGGACGTTGAACACGGACGTCAACTGGAATGACGCCTTCTTCGACTCCGGATCGGCAGCAACGAAGTAGTACGGGGGCTGATCGAGGCCCTGCGTCACCGCTGCGCTGTCGGTGGGATCGAGCGGCACCGACCAGAAGGCGTCACCCTGGAAGAACGTCTGCGGGTCGTCCACGTGGTACTTGGTCAGCAGGGACCGCTGGATCTTGAACAGATCCTCCGGGTACCGCACGTGCTCGCTCAGGCTTGTGTTCTTGTCGAACTCGGCCCGTGACTCGACCGAACCCGGGAAGACTTTCATCCAGGTCTTGAGGACCGGATCCTGGTCATCGAACTGGTACAGCGTGACTTCGCCGGAGTAGGCATCGACCGTCGCCTTCACCGAGTTGCGGACGTACGAGACCTGCTTGTTGACCTGCGAACGACCCGTCTGCCCTTGATTCAGCTGCTGCGCATCGGAAGTCGCATCGTCGAGCGACATGTTCTGTGCGTACGGGTAGGCGTCGAGGGTGGTGTATCCGTCCACGATCCACTTGACCGATCCGTCCGCCATCACGGCGGGATAGGTCTTGGAATCGACGGTGAGCCACGGCGCTGCCTTCTTGACGCGGTCCCGGGGGTCACGGTTGTAGATGATCTTCGAATCTTTGTTGATGGCACCGGACAGCAACAGGTTGCGTTCGGTGTACTTGATCGAATACGCCAGCCGGTTGAACCAATTCGACAGCGGCACACCGGCATCGCCCTGGTAGGTGTATTTCGAATCGGCCGTGTCGAACTCGCGGGCCTCCCCGTTGTCCGATCCGACGATCGCGTAATCGGGGTTGACCTTGGCGATGAGCTCGCCGAAGTAGATCCGTGGCTGAGTGACCTGGATCGGCGCGGTCGCCTTGTACTCGTCGGTCTGATAGTTGCTCAGATCGCTGACGTTGAACACCGGTTCGCCGCCACCACTGCTGACGTCGTTTTCGTTCGAAACAGCTTCGTTGACGGTGTTTGCCGGCGCCGCGATGAATCCGTTGCCGTGGGTGTACACGGTGTGTTTGTTGAGCCAGTTCTGCTGGTTGGCCTCGAACTTGCTGGGATCGAGCTCGCGCGCGGCCACGACGAAATCGCGGAGCTGTCCGTCGACCGTGTAGCGGTCGAGTGCCAATTGACTGGGGAACCCGTAGAAGTTCTGCTGCCGCTTGAGCTGGGTGAATGCCGGGGACACGACGTTCGGATCGAGAATCCGGATGTTCGACAGGGTCGGCTCGTCCTGATCGACCTGTGCCTGGTCGACGGGTTGGCCGGTCCAATTCTGTTGGTACCGAATCTTGTCCGCACCGATGCCGTACGCCTGCTCGGTGGCGGCGATGTTGCGGCTGATGAACTCGGCTTCCTTCTCGGCCGCGTTCGGCTTGACGGAGAACTGCTCCATCGCCGCGGGCCAGCCGACACCGATGACCAGTGCCGAGAGCAACATCATCGCGGTTGCGAGGGCCGGGATACGCAGATCCTTGAGGACCACACCGGCGAAGAATGCCAGTGCACAGATGATCGCGATGGCCATCAGGATCAGTTTCGACGGCAGCACCGCATTGATGTCGGTGTAACTGGCGCCGGTGAAGATCTCCTGCTTTCGGGTGCTGCTGAGCAAAGTGTACCGGTCGAGCCAGTAGGCAATCGCCTTGAGCAGCAAGAAGGTTCCGGCGAGGACCGCGAGCTGGACGCGGGCCGCGTTGGTGAGTGATCCCCCGCGTCCGGCCAGTCGGATTCCACCAAAGATGTAGTGGGTCACCAGGTTCACGATGAACGCGATCACCACGATCACGAACAGGAAGTTCAGGACGAAACGGTAGAACGGGAGATCGAATGCGTAGAAACCGACATCGAGTCCGAACTGCGGGTCTTTGATCCCGAACGACTCACCGTGCAGGAACACCTGGATCGTCGCCCACGATCCCTGCGCCACCAACCCGGCGAGCAGACCGACCAGGACGGACGGCACGATCGCGAACCAGCGGATCCGGCTCATCACCACCGTGCGGTAGCGGGCGATCGGATCACCCGGGCCGCTGGTCGGCACAAAAACCGGACGGCTGCGGTAGGCGAGCCAGAGCGCACTGAAGAGGATCAGCCCGGCGATGAGGGCACTGATCGCGAACACCGCGATCCGGGTCCAGATGATCTTGGAGTACACCGACTGGTAACCGATGTCCTCGAACCACAGCCAGTCGGTGTAGATCGAGATGAACCTCGGACCCACCAACAAGATCAGCAATACGCCTACAGCGACTGCGATGAGCGCCTTGCTACGTCGCGACAGCGTTGGCATAGCTGCCGGACCCCGGATTCCCACGTGAACGACTCCCAATTTCTTGCCGGACGCACCGCGACCGGTCCTTGACGAACACTTTACTTAGCGAAAGCTGCAGTCGACCGGCGGTGAGGGCCACGGCGTGAGCCGGCAGCCTTCGAGTCCTGTGCATTCGCTTTGAACAGTACCTATCCCCGCTGAGATCGCCCGTCGGGTCATGTGGCGCTTCTCACATCCAACGCCCGGTACACCACACCGGTTCCCGAGGCATTACATAAAAGGCGCGTCGTCAATGCGACTATTGAGCGGTGACCGACTCGCAGCCCCCCATCCTCTCCCCCGACGCGCTGGGCAGTGCGATCCGGGAGGTGATCGAGTTCGTCGATGCCGCCGGCTGGGGACAACCTCCACAGTTGTTCGCCCTTGTACCGACCTCGCTGCTCGCCGACACCCAGCCCGAGTGGGTCGATGAGCACGACACCTCTGAGTTGACACTCATCGAGCAGGAACCGCTGCCGGTCTCGCCGGAAAGCGGGATGGCCGAGCTCGAACACGTCCTCGCCACCACCAGCTGGCCGTCCGAGGTCGAGGGATGTGCGCTGGTCCAGGAGATCATCGTGTTGCCGCCCGAGGCCGAGAACGACCTCGACGACGCGCTCGGACCGCTGCTGGCCGACCCGGACGCCGCCGACCACGTGGCACGCAGTGCCGCCGAGGCACTGCCGGAGAGCCGGACCGCCCGACTGGCGGCCGCGGTCCTGCGTGATGGCCGGACGCTCAGTCTGTTGCAACTGGCGCCGGACGACGACGACTTCGACGGCCCGATCGAACTGCTGCAGCATCCGGACCTGGCACCGAACCTGGTGGCCGCACTGGCCGCGACGCTGGAAAACGTGCCGTTCGACGACTGACAGCCCCCACCATTTCGCAAACGAGCCAGTTGTACGAGGACGAGCCACATATTCGCCGGTTGCCAGGATGTTTGTGAGACACCTGGTGACCGGTGTGGGGAATCGGAGTATGTGATGCTCAGTGAGCCAGTGGGTCGTACCACAACGGGCAGGCGGTCCATGACCGTCGCTTATAAGATCGAGTTTTTGCAGGCCTGGGATCAGGCCGTCGAGCGGGGTGCCAAGACGCGGTTGCTGCGGGAGAACAGCCTTGGGCACAACACGGTCAGACGTTGGATCAAAGCTCGGGATCAGGGACAATTCACTGCAGCGATGACCGCTGCGGCGACCCAGATCCCGAGGAGCA